>DAOUBU010000075.1:0-10963 GCA_034432395.1 Anaerolineae bacterium | reverse complement strand
CGGTGAACGTCCCGCCGACGGACGAGGTGAACGTCACCCCGCTGACGGTCAGGCTGGTGCCCGCGTTCACATCCGCGTAGGGGATGCTGGCCGCGAACGAACCGGCCCCGTCCGCGCCGACCGCCCACAGCTCGACGCCGCCCGCCGCGCAGTAGATCGCCACCGGGGCCGCAGCGTCGTGCTGGTTGACCCGGCGCGTCACCGGGATGGTGATGATCACGTCCTCAAGGATGTTGAAGCTGAGCAGGTTGTACAGCGCCTCGAAGTTGGCCCAGGTGTAGGTCATCGAGCCGATCGTGATCGTCCCGCCCGCCGGGGAGGCCGCCGCGATGGCCGCGCTGATCGCGTTGGCCGCGGCCAGGCTGGGCACGTTGACGGTGAAGGCGAAGCCCAGCCCGTCGCTGCCATTACCGCCGTTGATCGTGCCGATGACGGCGGCCCCCTGCCCCGCCACCACGCCGTTGAGGATGTACACCAGGTCGTTGCCATCGCCGCAGACGATGCCGCCCTCGATGCGCCCGCCCACGCTGATCGTGTCGTTCCCCGCGCCGCACTGGAGCGCGCTGTTGAGCCAGCCGCCGTTGGTGAACTGATCATCCCCGTCGCCCAGATCGGCGCCCTGGGCGAACGCGAACGCCGCGTTGACCAGCGTATCATTGCCCACACCGCCGAACAGCGTGCCGATCAGGTAGCCGCCGTTGAAGACGCTGTCGTTGCCGGCATCGCCGTACAGATTGGTCGCGTTGGCCCCGCCCAGGTTGACGACGATGTCGTTATCGGCCCCGCCGTAAGCCGAACCGTTGAGCCAGCCGCCGTTGATCACGGTGTCGTTCCCGGCATCGCCGTAAGCGAACGCGGCGTAGGCCCCGGCCAGATTGACGACGCTGTCGTTGCCATCACCGCCGATCAGATCGGCGTTGAGGAACCCGCCGTTGAATACGAAATCATCGCCGGTGAAGCCGTCCAGCCAGCTCGCAGTTGCCCCGGCGAAGTTGGTCACGGTGTCGTTGTTGATCCCCCCCTGCAGCGTGGTGTTGACGAAGCCCCGGTTGCTGACCGAGTCAGCGCCATCGTCGCCGCTGAGGTAGTTGGCGCGCCCGCCCGGCATGACCGTGATCGTGTCATCGCCGGTGCCGCCCGTGATCGCCCCGGCCACGGTCGATGAGTTGAGGATGCTGTCGTTGCCGCTGCCGCCGTCGATGCCGCCGACGTAGGCGCGGGTCCCGTTGACGATCGTGTCGTTGCCCGCGCCGCCGAGCACCCCGTGCGTGATCCAGGCGTTGCGCAGGGTGGATCCCTGGTTGAGCATGTTGTCGTCGTCCGGCCCCAGATCGACGCCACTGAGACCTTCGATCGAGCCGTTATTGACCACGACGTCGTTGCCGGGGCCGGTCTGGATGTACCCGATCTGGCCGGGGCCAAGGTTGGTCATCGTGTCGTTGCCCGAATACAGCACCACGCTGTTGACGAGGCTGCTGTTGAGCGCGCCATCGTTCAGCGACGACCCCTGAAGGCCCGTAGTCATGTCGTTGATGACGCCGAAATTGGTCAAGTCGCAGCCGCTGCCGCTGGCGAAGAAGCAGGAAATGCCGACATTGGCCTGGATCGAGTTGTAATTGACCAGGATATCATCTCGGCCACCCATGATCCCGGTATCCTGAGAGACGATCGTGCCGTAATTGCCGATGAAATCCTCGCTGGTATCCGGCAGGAAGGTCGTGCCCTCGCCGTCGCGGATGCCGATGAAGCCCCGCACCTGACCGTAGTTGATGATCGAATCCTGACCGGGGCCGCCGACTATGCCGTGATTGCTGTCGGTGGAGTTATTGCCGACGCGCGACAGGCTGTCAACCACGATGAGCGTGTCGTTGCCGCCGCCGCCGTCCACCGTCTGGGTCAGGGTCGTGGCCGCGACATTGACGGTATCGTCGTCGTTGTTACAGATGACCGATGTCCCGGGGATGGTGATGCACGACGCCTGCGTCGCACGCAGATGCGCGCTGCCGATGACGATCAGCAGGAGTACGATGATGATCGGTATAACGCGAGACCGGATCATGACTCAAGACCTCTTGTGGCTGCTCGAAAAACGCTGACGAAATCGAACCCATTCGCATCATCGCACTGCCTGATCGAATGTTCAGGCTGTATATACCGATTTTGCGATCGGCGCAACTGGATCCGGACGGGATGAGCGCGCCGGAAAGCCGGCGGGGGCATCCCGCTGCACAGATTTTCGGTATCATCGGGATGTTGACCCGGCTCACCTGAAAGGTTGTTCCATGCGCCTGCGCGACCTCGGCCTGACCCCCGGACGGCTGCCCACCGGCCCGCTGAATGCCATCACCGACGTCCCCGGCGTGCGCGTCGGCCATGTCACGCTGATCGCGGGGGATGGCCCGCTCGTCGAGGGGCGCGGGCCGGTGCGCACCGGCGTGACGGCCATCCTCCCGCACGAGGGCAGCCTGTTCCGCAGCAAAGTCGCGGCGGGCGTGCACACGATCAATGGCTTCGGCAAAGCGGCGGGCTTCGAGCAGATCCGCGAGACCGGCCTGATCGAGACGCCGATCGTGCTCACCAACACGCTGAGCGTGGGCCGGGCCGTCGATGCGCTGACGACCTACATGCTGCGCACTCACCCGGAGATCGGCCTGACCACGGGCACGGTCAGCCATGTCGTCGGCGAATGCAACGACGGCTTCCTCAACGACATCCGCGGGCGGCATGTCCACAGCGAACACGTGATCGCCGCCATCGAAAGCGCGGCGGGCGGCCCGGTGGCCGAGGGGAACGTCGGCGCGGGCACGGGGACGGCCTGCTTTCAGTTCAAGGGCGGGATCGGCACGGCCTCGCGCCGCGCGGGGGATTTCACGGTCGGGGCGCTGGTGCAGACCAACTACGGACAGCGGGCCGAGCTGCTGTTCATGGGCGCGCCGATCGGCCTCGATCTGGCCGAGGAACTGCTGCCGGTCAGCGCGCCCCCTGCCGGCGGCGGCTCGATCCTGATCGTGCTGGCGACCGATGCGCCGCTCGACGCGCGCCAGCTCACCCGGCTGGCGGTGCGCGCGGGGTTCGGGCTGGCGCGCACCGGGGCCGCGGCCTATCACGAGAGCGGCGATTTCGTCATCGCCTTCTCGACGACGACGCGCCGCCCGCATCAGCCGGAGCGGCCCGTCGGGACGGGCGCGCATCTCATCGACGGCGCAGGCGGCATCGATCCGCTGTTCACGGCGGTCATCGAAAGCGTGGAAGAGGCGATCCTGAACGCGCTGGTGGCCGCCGAGACCCTGACCGGGCGCGACGGGCACACGCTGTACGCGCTCCCCCACGACCGCCTGCTGGCGCTGCTGCGCCGCTACGGGCGGCTGTGAGCGGCGGCTACTGCTGCCCGCCCAGGGCCGACCAGACCTCGAGCTTGCCGCGCACCCGGCGGATCACCTCCGCCGTGTATTCCGTCGTGCTCGACTGGCCGCCCAGGTCAGGGGTGCGGATGCCGTCGTAGACCGCTTCCATGGCCGACTCGTAAATGGCGCGGCTGGCGCGGGCCGCGGTCTCTTCCGGGATGTAGCGCAGCAGCGCCGCCGCCGCCAGGATCATCGCCATCGGGTTGGCGATGTTCTTGCCCTGCAGGCTGGGCGCTGTGCCGTGCGGCGCTTCCGTCAGCACATGCTTGACCTCGAACGTCTCTTCGTCCATGCTCAGGATGGTCGACTCAGCCCCGGCGATGCTGCCGAACATCTTGAGCACCAGATCGCTGAGCGTGTCTCCGTCACGGTTGAGCGCCGGGATGACCAGCGCCTCACCGGTCGTCTCCAGCAGCAGGGCGTAGGTGGCGTCGATCAACTGCGGATCGTAAGGCACATCGGGGTAGCGCGCCGCCGCTGCGTCCAGTTCTTCTTTGAAGATGCCTTCGTACAGCGGGCTGACGGTGAACTTCGGCCCGCCGAAAACTTTGGCGTTCATCCGCCGGGCATGGCGGAAGGTGAACTCCGCCACCACGCGGCAGATGCGCCGGCTCAGTTTGCGCGTGCTGTAGGCGACTTCGTCCAGGCCGCTGCCCTCGCGCCATTCCTTCGCACCGTAGGCATCCTCGACGGCCATGCGCACCACGGAGATCGGCGAGAACACGCCGGCCAGCGGGCGCACCGCCGGGATGCGCCGCCCGGTGCGCAGGATCACCTGCCCGTTGATCAGCTCGCGCAGCAGCGCGTTGGGGCTGCCGACATCGTCCGGGTTGCCCGGCGTGATCGTCGCCGCTTTGATGCCCAGCCCGGTCTGGCGGATCATCGCGGCGGCATCGTGCACGACCTGATTGCGCGTCGCGCGGCGGTTCTCCAGCGAGAGGTCGAACAGCTTGAAGTCGAGATCGCAGCGGATCAGCGCCGGGTCGAGCACGCGGAGCGCTTCCTCCAGCAGTTCCTGCCCGGTCTGATCGCCCTGAAGTACCGCTATCGTGTATCGGGTCACCGTGATATCCTCTGGCCTGTTGGCATACCGGCATGATCGGGCCGGATTGTAGACCAGATCGCAGTCACAGTGTAGATCGGAGTGCGGCGTCAGGCCGGGCGCGGGGCGCTGCCCTGCGCCGCAGTTTCCCGTCCCCCCGACCTTTTTACGATTCTGGCATCGATCTGCACTATGATTTATACTGGACAGGGGAAAAGAATCTCTCACGGGTTACTGGATCGCCCTTTCGACAGGAGAAAGACCGTTGGGCAAGTCACGCACTGAAACCCTGGTCGCTCGTCTGCGCGACCTGCAGGCCAGCTCTGGCGAAGTCGAAGCGTCTGCCATTGTCAGCATGGACGGGCTGAGCATCGCCTCGTCGCTGCCGATGGGCATGGAAGAAGATCGCGTCAGTGCCATGTCGGCGGCGATGCTGTCGCTGGGTGAGCGGATCTCGTTCGAACTGGGCCGGGGGACGCTGCAGCAGGTTTTCGTCAAGGGCGTCAACGGCTATGTCATCCTGACCGCGGTCGGCAAGGAAGCGGTGCTCACGGTGCTGGCGCGCAAGGAAGCCCGGCTCGGCCTGATCCTGCTCGAAATCGCCCGCGCCACCAACGATCTCAGCCAGCTTTTGTACCGGGCGGATGGCCGCTGACGGCGGTTGAACGTCGTTGTGCGGGATGACTGTGCCGGGCGGCACGCCGCGCTACCCGAACCGGTTCGTGCGGCACTGGTGGCAGGCGCTGGCCGAAGTGCTGGGGGAAGCCGGGCGCGCCACCGCCCTGGTTCAGGCTGACATCCGCGCCTTTCGCAGTCAGCTTCCTCCGGATGACCTGGAGCCGGGGTTAGATTTTGCAGCGCTGGCGGCGATCAACGCAGCGCTGGACGCGCTGTATGGGGAGCGGGGTGGACGGGGCATGGCGCTGCGCGCAGGCCGGGCCTGGTTTTCCAGCGGGATGAGAACGTTCGGCGTCTTCAACGCGATGGCCGATCCGGCATTCCGGGCGCTCGGCGTCGATCAGCGGGTCGGTCTCGGTCTGGCGGCTCTGGCGGACGTGTTCACCCACTTCAGCGATCAGGCGTCGTCACTGGCGATCGGCAGTCAGGCATACACGCTGGAGATCGCCCCCAGCCCGATGGCCTGGGGACTGCGCACGGCGCACCCGATCTGCCACCCGCTGGTCGGTCTGGTGCAGGAAGGGGTGCGCTGGTTCAGCAATGGGCGCGAATACAGCGTCCGCGAAACGCACTGTCAGGCGGTCGGCCATGATGCCTGCCGCATCGCGATCCGCCGGCAGCCCTTACCGTGAGCACTCGTAAAGGGCACTCGCAGAGAGCACTCGCAGATCAACCAGGTGTCAGCAGCGATGGATAAACATGCGATTCTGATCGTTGAAGATGATCCCGATGTCGCTGAACTGCTGTCCACGTTTTTCAGCAGTTACGATTACACCGTTCACCATGCGGCCTGGGGGGCGGACGCGCTGAAGATCGCCCGCGAGCATCTGTTCAGCCTGATCCTGCTCGATATCCGACTGCCCGATATCAGCGGCTACGAGGTCTGCCGCCAGCTTCGCACCCAGCGGCGCACGCAGGACGTGCCGATCCTGTTCCTGACGGAAAAACGCGACCGCGTCGATAAATTACAGGGGCTGGAACTGGGCGTGGTCGATTACATCACCAAACCGTTCGACATCCTCGAACTTCAGCTCCGCGTGCGCAATGCCATCCAGCGCGCCAGCCAGAAGAACCTGATCAACCCGATCACCGAACTGCCGGATATCCACCTGGTCGATGAGAAGCTCAGCGCGCTGATCGGCGATCCGCATCCGTGGGCGCTGATCGTGCTTCAGGTGCACGGCATGGACAGACTGCGCGAGATGTACGGTTTCGTCGCTGCGGATGATATGCTGCGCGCCATCACCATGATCGCGCGCAACAGCGTGCGCGAACATGGCAGCGAAAGCGATTTCATCGGCCACCTGGGGCCGGAACAGCTCATCATCTTCACCCATGCCAGCCGCGTCGGCCCGATCCGCCAGCGCGCCGAAACGCGCATCCGCTACTCGCTGGAGACGTTCTACCGCCCCAAAGACGATGACGCCCCGGCGGAACAGGACAGCTTCATGACGCTGCGCGTCGGCGTGCTCGATGCCAGCCAGGGGCCGTTCGCCTCGCTGGATGAGCTGCGCACTCGCCTGATCGCCCTGACAGCCCAGCCGCCCGCCAGCGTCGAATAAGCGCGCCCGATCCAGCCGAATTCCCCCGCTTTTCAGGGTTGACGTCCAGCCGATCGATCCCCGGTGCAGGCCGGGGAATGTGTCGTTTTCGCCCTTTTCACATGACATCCTGCGCTGCAAGCGCCGCCGCCAACGACAGTACAATCGGTTTCAGACGAGTACCGAGGGCCTGTCTGGATCAGCGAAAGGTGGCTGAGATGCCCGAAAGTCTGGAAGGAAAAATCGCCTTTGTCACCGGAGCCAGCCGGGGGATTGGCCGGGCGATCTGTCTGGCGCTGGCGCGGGCCGGCTGTCATATCGCCGGGGCGGCCCGGAACGCCGAGGAACTGAATTCGCTGGTCGCCGCGGTCAAGGCGCTGGGGCGTGACGCGATCGCCTGCCATGCCGATCTGAGCAAAGAGAGCGACGTCGAGCGCGCGGCGCAGGATACGCTGTCGCACTTCGGTCGGGTCGATATCCTGGTCAACAACGCCGGGGTCGGCAAATTCGGCCCGCTGTCGTCGATGACGGTGGACGACTACGACTGGATGATGGATACCAACATGCGCGCCACGTTCCTGTGCACGCGCGCCTTCCTGCCCGGCATGCAAGCGCGCGGCGATGGGGATATCATCTTCATCGGGTCGGTCGCCGGCCTCAAGGGCCTGCCGAACGAGACCGTGTACTGCGCGACCAAGCACGCCCAGTACGGCTTTGCGATGTCGCTCGATCATGAATGCCGCGAGCACGGCATCAAAGTGAGCTACATCGCGCCCGGCGGCGTGAACAGCTACTTCGCCTTCGGCACAGGGCGCACCCCCGGCGATCCGAAACTGCGCGAGTACCTGGATAACGAAGACGTCGCCGATGCCGTCGTCTTCGCCGCGTCGCAGCCGCCCAAGAGCCGCGTCTTCCTGCTGGCGATGCGCCCGATGCGCGAGCCGTTGTGATCGACGCTGAATTCAGCGCCGTTCAACGCGCGATGCCGAACGCCTGATCGACGAAACCGACCACGCGGCGGGGATACTCGTCCGGGGCGACGAAGGCGTAATCGCCATGCCCGGCCCCCGGCACTTCCCATACCGTCACCGTCGGGCCGCCCGCCTGCTGCTGTAAATAGGCTCCGTAGAGCGCCGGTTCGGTGGAGCCGTAGACGAGCAGCACCGGGCGCGGCGCGATCTGGCCGATGACCCGGATCGGGCTGAGGATCTCGATCGGCTGACCGACGATGAGGCGGTAGGCCGCCCGCGCGCCCAGGTCGAACAGCGCGCCGTACACCGGCAGCGTGCGACCGGTGTTGTCGCGCATGTGCTCGAAGAAATCGTGATATCCCCCCTCGGCGATCACCGCACCGATCTGCGGGTAGCGCGCCGCCGCCATGATGGCTGTCGCGCCGCCGGCGGAGAAGCCGTGCACGGCGATGCGCGTCATCACCGCCCCGCGCGCCTGCAGGAACGCCAGCGCATCGCCGATCTGCGCCGTCTCGATCGCGCCCAGCGAATTGACCGCCGCCCCCAGGCAGTTGACCGAGTCGAACGACAGCACATCGTAGCCCGCGCGCACGTAGTGGATGTACTCATGCTGGTGATAGCCGCGGCTCGAATCGAGCGTCGGGGCCATGATGATCGTGCCGCCGGTGCGCGGTTCAGCGCCGTGGATCAGATACGCGGGCGTTTCGCCGCCGAGAAATGACGGGAAGGTCACCGCCTCGTAGTGCAGCCCGTCGGACGCCGGATCGGTTCCAGGGTAGCAGCGGCCCGCCGTCGCCGTGGCGATGAAGAACGCCCCGGAGAGGACGGGCGCGGCGATCAGCAGCAGGGCCAGCGCGAGCAGCGTGCCGACCAGCACGAAGCGGATGCGCTGCCACAGGGTACGGGTGGGGGGCGGCGGCGTCCTCATCATCCCATCACCGGCTGCGCAGTCTGCTCTTCCGGCTCTTCCAGGCGGAGCATCTCATCGCGATCGTCGTAGATGAGCAGTTCGGCGTAGCGGCCCCAGTCGATGGCGACATCGAGCTGTCGTTCGGCCATCTCGTCGGGAAATTCGGGCTGCAGGGCGGTATAGAAGACCTTCCACGGCAGCGCGCGATCCGGGGAGGCCTGCAGCATCTGCATCATCCAGCGGATCATCGGCAGCCGGCGGGCGCGCTGGGCGAACAGCTCTTTGCGCGTGCGGATCGACGCCTCGGCGAAGGCGTGGCCCAGCGGCGTGATCTGGATATCGCCCGCGTTGACCGTCGCAAAGCCGAACATCTCCGCCATTTCGATCGTCTGCACCAGTTCGGCCATATCCACCCCCAGTTCGCCCTCCAGTTTGTAGATGTCGTAGGGCGTCTTGAAGTCGGCGATATGTTCGAGCAGGCCGGCCAGCGCGTTGACCGACGACTGCGGCAGGATGCGCGTCTGCCCCGGCGTGCCGGGGGCCGTGCCCACCTCCCGGATCTCGATCTCGGTGCGCCCGGCGATCGCCCCGTAGATGCGGTCGATCAGCACCTCGAAGCCCGGCGCTTTGCGCGCCCGCGGGTGGGACAGTTCGACGGTGAATTCCGAGACGATGTGGCCCGGTTCCTTGCCCATCACGATGACGCGATCGGCCATGGCGATCGCCTCCTCGATGTTGTGGCTGACCATCAGAATGGCTTTGGTCGGAAGCTGACCGCCCGTCCACAGCTCCATCAGCTCGTTGCGCAGCGATTCGGCGCTGAGCACGTCCAGCGCGCTGAACGGCTCGTCCAGGCACAGCAGTTCCGGCTCGACGGCCAGCGCCCGCGCGAACCCGACCTTCTGGCGCATCCCGCCGGACAGCTCGCGCGGATACGCGCGCTCGAACCCGGCCAGGCCGACCAGCTCGACCAGTTTGCTGGCCTGGTCGAAGCGCCCTTCCGAGAGATCGCCGCGCGCCTCCAGCGCCAGCGCGACATTGTCGAGCACGCTCAACCACGGGTAGAGCGCGAACGTCTGAAAGACCATCGTCGCATACGGGTTGATCCCCCTGATCGGCTGGCCGCGATAGTACACCTGCCCCTGCGTGGTCGGGATCAGCCCGGTGATCATACGCAGCAGCGTGCTTTTGCCGCAGCCGGACGGGCCGAGCAGCGCGACGAATTCCCCGGCGCGGATCGTCAGGTTGATATCCTGCACCGCCGTGAAGCGCCGTTCACCCCGCCCGTAGATTTTGGTGACATGGTCAACCTGGAGCAGCACCTCGCCGTTTTTCATCGCAATCCTCCTCGCGCACTCAATCGAACACGATCACTGATCCATCCGGAAGCGGTATTCGGCCAGACGGTACAGCCGCCGCCAGACCAGCCGGTTGATCGTCACCACCAGCACGATCATGGTCAGGGTCGAGGCCAGCAGCATGGCGTAATCGCCGGCGGCGGTCGCCGCGGTGATCTCCCCGCCCAGACCGGTCACGCGGTTGATCCGCCCGCCGAACTCGGTGAATTCGGCGACGATGCTGGCGTTCCAGGCCCCGCCGCTGGCCGTGATCAGGCCGGTGATGATATACGGGAACAGGGCGGGCAGGATGAGGATCCGCCAGCGTTTCCAGCGCTTTAGCCGCAGCAGGTCGCTGGTGAACTGAAGATCCTGCGGGATGGCAGACGCCCCGGCAATGACGTTGAAGAGCAGATACCACTGCGTCCCCAGCAGCATCAGCACGACAGCGGCGATGTTCGCTCCGCCCGGCAGGTTAAGCAGCCCCAGCAGTAGCACCGGGAACAGGGCAGTCGCAGGGACGGAGGCCGCGATCTGGACGACCGGCTGCAGAATGGCCGCCGCCCGCGCGTTTATGCCGATCAACACCCCGACCGGGATCGTCCAGGCCAGGGCGATCGCGACAGCGGCGGTCACGCGCAGCAGCGTGCCCAGCGCGCCGACAGCGATATCGACCCAGGCGCTCAACGGCAGCGTCAGCAGCAGCTCGACCGCTTTGAACACCCCGTAAGCCAGCGCCAGCCCGCCCAGCAGCAGGACGATCCAGCCCAGCAGGGTGCGCCGGCCGTTTTCCTCACGCTCCAGGTTGGGGACAAAGCGCGGCGGACGGTTCAGCATGCGGTTCAGCCAGCGGCTCAGCGGCGCGAGCAGCGCGCGATCGGCCAGCCGCGCCAGCCCGGAGCGGCGCAGGCTGTTGAGAAACCACGACGTGGGCGGGTTATCGTTTTCCACCTGCGAGATCTTGAAGTGCTCGGCCCAGGCCAGCAGCGGCTGCCACACGAGCTGATCGAGCACGATGATGATCAGGATCAGAGTGGCGATGCCGAAGATGAGCGCTGATACTTCCCCCTGGCTGGCGGC
>DAOUBU010000074.1:0-51432 GCA_034432395.1 Anaerolineae bacterium | reverse complement strand
AACAGAGCCTGAAACGGAAACGTTTCCGTGCCGCACTCGATGATACTTTCTTGTTGGAGTTGCTCTGCCCAATTTGATGCGATAGCCCTGTGACCTGCCACAACCGGTCTTTACAGGTCAGAAAAGCGTGCTACAATGAAAGGGAACACGGGGGTGAAACTAGCTTCGACGTAAGAGGCTGATTCCGTGTGGCAGGCAGTGGCGCTCAACCACTTATCAATGAGCAAAACCATAAATGCCAAGGACAATCGTCCGGCGCTCGCTTACGCGGCCTAATCCCACGTAGGTGAGTCGTAAGGCCTGCGGGCCTTACCGTCCGTCCCCTTCGGCTCTACCCGGAGGGAGTGCGGGCGAAACCAATGGTAGAGTGCGGCCCTATCACGCCGATAAATAGGGTCAAAGAGTTCATCGGCTGGGCATCCACGATCTGCGTCGGGTTGGGATGTGGACGCCGAGATCGACAAGCCGACTAAGCCTGTAGATGCGCGGCGTCGAGTCTTGCGGACTGGGGTGCAACTCCCCACACCTCCATCGAGACGGAAAAACTCACCTTAAGGGTGAGTTTTTCTTTATGTGTGTTACACTCTCGCTGGAAATCTGGACGAAATACTTCGATCATGATCCGAGCTAGCCTGTCGATCGCCGCCGCTGCTGCACTGCTGTTCCTGTCCGGCTGCAACATGTTCGCGCCAGAGCCGGGTCTGCAGACGCTGGCGGCTCAGCGCGATGTGCAGTCCACCCAGGTCGCAGTTCAGCGCGCGACTGCGACAGCGGCCAGCGAACGGTTGCGCGTCACGTTGGAAGCGGCGCAAACCGCGGTCACGAGCGCCGAAATTCAGAGCACGCGCATCGCCGCCACCTTGATCGCCCGGGGAATGGATATCGTCGATACCCGCTTCATCACGCCGGAGGCCGGCGCGGGCATATCCGCCGCCGGGATCAATCCGGTGAATGTAGAAGGCGTGGCCGTGCTCCCCGCTCAGGGGGGGGCGCAGGGGAATATTCCGCTTCAACCGCCGACGCCAACCCCGCCGCCGATCCAGATCAACCCGGCGGCGACCCAGCCCGCCGCTGATCCCAACAGCTCCGCGCTGACAAATATCGTCGTCGCCGAGCGCGTCGGCGCGGACAACTGCGCCCTGAACCCGCAGACGAGTTTTCCGAGCACGATCGCGCAGATTTATGTCGCAGCGACAGCGGTCAACATCGCCAGCGGAACCCCGATCACAGCGCGCTTCCTGCGCGAAAACAGCGAACAGATCCGCTATGACTGGTCGCCCGGTTTTGCGATCGCGCGCGGCTGCATCTGGTTCCGCATGCCCGCGTCCGACGTCGCGCTGACGCCCGGATCGTGGTCAGTCGCGCTGGAGCTAAACGGTCAGCCAGCCGGCACGGTCAGCTTTGAGATCGTGGGGGACGGCGCCTGATCGCCGCGCAAGGCCGGGCGGGCCGACCTGGTCTTTCATCCGGCTGGTTTGATCAAAGCGATTAGTGCAGACTTACCGAGGTCTGGACACTGTTGCCCACTGAACGAGGAACAGAACGATGATGCATGGCAGCCGATTCCGCGGCATCTTCAGCGAGAGCGCCCGCCCAACCAACCTGTCCTGGTCGTTGATCCGGCGCGTGCTGGCCTACGCCCGCCCCTACTGGCTGCACATCAGCATTTCGCTGGGGATCGTGCTGCTGCAAACCGGCCTCAATCTGCTTCAGCCGTTGATCTTTCGCGATCTGATCGACCATGTGCTGCCTTCGGGCGATGTCGCCCGACTGAATCTGCTGGCGCTGGGCCTGATCGCGATCCCGATCGGCACCAGCGCGCTGGGCGTGCTCAACCGCTGGATCAACGCTACCATCGGCGAAGGCGTGATCTACCGTCTGCGCTCCGCGCTGTACGCCCACATGCAGCGCATGTCGCTGCGTTTCTTCACCAGCACCCGAACCGGGGAGCTGATGAGCCGGTTGAACAACGACGTCATCGATGCCCAGAACGTGATCAGCAGCTCGCTGGTGGAGGTGATCACCGACCTGCTGACCGTGATCTTCACGCTGGCGGTCATGCTGACGCTGGAGTGGCGGCTCACCCTGTTGGGGCTGCTGGTGCTGCCCGTCTTCGCGTTCGTCGCCCGCCGCATCGGCAGACGGCTGCGCGTCATCGCCCGAGAAGCGATGAATTACAACGCTCAGATGAACGCCATGATGAACGAAACGCTCAACATCAGCGGCGCGCTGCTGGTCAAATTGTTCGGGCGCTGGCGGGACGAGGTCGAGCGGTTTGAACAGCGCGCTGCCCGCGTCCGCGATATCGGCGTTCGGCGGGCCGTGCTCGGCAATCAACTGTTCGCCGCCATCGGTCTGGTCAGCGTGATCGGCACCGCGCTCGTTTACTGGGTGGGCGGCCATCTGGTGCTTGAAGGTGTGTTCACCGTGGGGACGATCGTCGCCTTTTCCGCCTACCTGACCCGGCTGTACGGCCCGCTGCAAGAACTGGCGAGCACCCCGACCCAGTTGGCGACTTCCCTGGTCAGTTTCGAACGGGTCTTTGAGATCCTCGATCTGCCGATCGAGATCGCCGAAAAACCGGATGCACAGCATCTCGACCGAATCAAGGGCGTCATCGAGTTCGATCGGGTCTCGTTTCAGTATCCGCCGGGGGGTAACGGTCTGTTGAGCGAGGTCGAACGGCACGGTCGCATGGACGGGGTGCGCGCTGTGCTCTCCCTGAGCGATGGAGGGGCCGGTCGTCAGCAGGCGGTATCACCGGAAGCGGGGGCAGCCGCATCGCAGGCGCGCGCGATCGCGGTGGATGAGATCTCATTCCGGATCGAAGCCGGTCAGCTTGTGGCGCTGGTCGGCCCCAGCGGCGCGGGGAAAACGACGCTGACTTACCTGATCCCCCGGCTGTATGACCCGACCGCGGGCCGCATCCTGCTCGACGGCCACGACCTGCGCGACCTCAGCCTGGATACGCTGTCAGCCGCTATCGGCATGGTGACGCAGGAGACCTACCTGTTCCACGACACGATCCGCACCAATCTGCTGTATGCACGCCCCCACGCGACCGAAGCTGAAATGATTGCAGCGGCCCGCGCGGCCAACATCCACGACTTCATCGCCGGTCTGCCCGATGGCTACGATACGATCGTCGGCGAGCGCGGCTATCGCTTGAGCGGCGGAGAGAAACAGCGGCTGGCGATCGCCCGCGTCATCCTGAAGGATCCGCGCATCCTGGTGCTGGATGAAGCCACCAGCCACCTCGACAGTCAGAGCGAGGCGCTGATCCAGGAGGCGCTGCAGCGCATCATGACCGGACGGACGAGCATCGTGATCGCGCACCGCCTGAGCACGATCCTGGCAGCCGATCTGATCCTGGTGATGGATCGCGGTCGCATCGTCGAGCGCGGTCGCCATGATGAGCTGCTGGCGGCGGGCGGTCTGTACGCAGGCCTGTACGAGACGCAGTTCCGCCTTCAGCAAGCAGGCATCCCCGGCTGTTGACCGGCCTGTACCCATCAGCCGGCGCTACCAGTCCGGGCACTCGCTCAACTATAATGACTGGCATCGGTTCATCAACAGGGGCCAACGTATGGCGGATCTCTTCCTGATCGTCGGGCTGGGCAACCCCGGCGCGCGTTACGAACGCACGCGCCACAATATCGGTTTCTGGGCCGTTGACCGGCTGGCGCAGCGTCATGGGCTGACCTTCAGCAAACACGAACACCGCGCGCTGACGGCGTCCGGCACGATCCAGCAGCAGCGCGTCATCCTGGCCAAACCGCAGACGTTCATGAACCTGAGCGGCGACTCAGTCGTCCCGCTGGCCCGCTTTTACAAGATCCCGCCGGAGCGCGTGCTCGTCCTGCACGACGATCTCGATCTCCCACTGGGGACGCTGCGCATCCGCAAAGCGGGGAGCAGCGGCGGCCAGAACGGCCTCAAGCACATCCTGGAACGCTTCGGGACGCAGGACATCCCGCGCGTCCGCATCGGCATCGGACGCCCTCCCGGACGCATGGATCCGGCCGCCTACGTCCTGACGCCGTTCCAGGGCGACGAGGAGATCCTCGCGGTGGAAATGGCGGACAAGGCCGGTCTCGCCGTCGAGACCTGGCTGACGGGGGGCATCGATCTGGCGATGAGCCGTCACAACACCCCGGCCAGAGCCAGACCGCAGCCCTCAGTCGAAAGCGATCGGCCAGCCGATGAGCCTCCCTCATCCCGGCCCTGACGATATACCCAGAGACAAGGTGGAACTCCCGTGATCCTTCGCGGTCTGCTCGATCTGCTTCAGACGACGGAGGCGTATCGCGCGCTCGTGCGCGAACTGCGCGCGGCTCAGCCCGGCGCTGTCCACGCCCTGGGCGTGCTGCGCGCGGCCCGTCCGTATGTGCTGGCGGCGCTGGCGCGAGACTGGAACGCGCCGCTCCTCTACATCACGGCGCGCGTCGATCGCGCTTACAACGTCAGCGAGCAGCTTCCCGTCTGGCTGCCCGATAATGCCCCGATCCTCCGTTTTTCGGAACCGGCCCCGCATTTTTACGAACGCTCAAGCTGGGGCGAGGCGGTCATCCGCAATCGGATCGAGACCCTGGCCGCCCTGCTGCCCCCGGAAGACGCCCCCCGCTCCTCCCATCCGGTCGTCATCACGTCGGCGCGCGCCCTGATGCAGCGCACCCTGCCAGTGCAGCAGTTCCGCATCAACACGCTGACGCTCAGACCGGGCCAGCGCTGGAAGATCGATCGTTTGCTAGCGCAGTGGCTCGGCATCGGCTACGAACAGGCATCGCTCGTCGTCGAAAGCGGCACGTTCACGCGGCGCGGCGGTCTGCTCGATATCTACCCGCCCGCACTGACGCACCCGGTGCGGATCGAGTTTTTCGACGATGAGATCGACAGCATCCGCGCATTCGACCCGGCTACCCAGCGGACGACCGCTCGTCTGGAGCGGGCGGTCATCACGCCGGCGCGCGAAAGTCTGCCGGAAATGATGCCGCCGCTGGCCCGGCATCTGGAGTCGTGGTTCGCCGCGCACGCTGCGGCGGGCGATGACATGACCGGCCCGCAGGCGGATGTCGGGCCGCTCTCCGCCGGAACAGCTTTCCCGTATGCTGAACATTACCTGCCCTATCTCTATCCGCACGCCGTCAGCCTGCTCGATTATGCGCCGCTCGATGCGCTGGTGGTCGTCGAAGACCTCGCCGAGCTGCGCGATACCGTGCGCGGACTCGAAGAAACTGCTGAGCAGACGCGGGCGGAAAAGCGGGCTGCGGGTCTGCTCGCTCCCGATCACCCCGTCCCATACCTGACCTGGAGCCAGATCGAGGATGCGCTGCGCGAACGCCGCATCGTCTGCATGAGCGACCTCGATCCGGTTGACGGAACCAACCCGACAGCGGGCGCGCTGCGCGGGCTGCTCGCCCCGGAAAAGCGTTTCGGCGGTCAGTTGAAGCCGCTGCTCTCGGAACTGCGCGCGCTCGGCGCGCAGGGCGATCGCGTCATCGCGGTGACGGCGCAGGCCGCCCGGCTCGACGATCTGTGGCGTGAACAGGACAGCGGCTGCTTCGCCCGCTCCGATGGGATCGCCGAAGCGCCAGCACGAGGCTCGGTGCAGTTCATCGATGGCGTGCTCCATGAAGGCTGGCGGCTGCGCACGGCGGACGGGGAGACGCATTTGTTCACCGACGCCGAGATCTTCGGCTGGAGCCGCCCGGAGCCGCGGCGGCGCAAATCGGGACGCAAAGCGCGCACGCCGGAAAATGCGGTCGCCGATATCCGCGAGGGCGATTACGTCGTCCATGTCGATTACGGCCTGGGGCGCTTCGTCGGGCTGCGTCGGCGCACGCTGGACGGCACCGAGCGCGAATATCTGGAGGTTGAATACGGCGGCAACGACACCCTGTTCGTGCCCATCCATCAGGCCGATCGGCTGACGCGCTACGTCGGGCCGGACGATCGCCCGCCGACGCTCAATCGTCTCGGCCAGGCGGACTGGATCCGCATCCGGACGCGCGCGCAGAAAGCCGCCGAGGAAGAAGCGCGCGAACTTCTGGAGATCTACGCGCGCCGTGCCGCCGCGAGCAAGACGCCGTTCTCCCCGGATACCCACTGGCAGGCCGAGCTGGAAGCTTCTTTCCCGTATGTGGAAACGGACGATCAGCTCAGGGCCGTGCAGGCCGTCAAGGCCGACATGGAAAGCCCGCATCCGATGGATCGGCTGATCTGCGGGGATGTCGGCTACGGCAAAACCGAGGTCGCACTGCGCGCCGCCTTCAAAGCCGTGATGGATGGCAAACAGGTGGCCGTGCTCGTGCCCACGACCATTCTGGCCCAGCAGCATTACGAGACGTTCAGCCGCCGACTGGCCCCCTTCCCGTTGAAAGTTGAAATGCTGTCGCGTTTCCGCAGCCGCGAACAGGAAGCGCACATCCTGCGTCAGCTTGCGGCGGGCGAGATCGATATCATCATCGGGACACACCGGCTGCTCTCCGCCGATATCCAGATCAAGAACCTGGGGCTGATCATCATCGATGAAGAACAGCGTTTCGGCGTCAAGCACAAAGATCATTTCAAGCGTCTGCGCGCCCATGTCGATATCCTGACGCTGACGGCCACGCCGATCCCGCGCACCCTGTACCTGAGCCTGGGCGGCGTCCGCGATATCTCGATGATCCAGACGCCGCCGGAAGACCGCCTCCCCGTCATCACCCATGTCGGCCCGTTCGACGATCGACTGGTGCGGACGGCTGTGCTGCGCGAACTGGAGCGCGGCGGGCAGGTCTTCGTCGTCCACAACCGCGTGCAGACCATCGAGTCGATCCGGGAAAAGCTGGCCGAGATCGTGCCGGAAGCGCGCAGCGTCGTCGCGCACGGTCAGATGGATGATCGCCTGCTGGAAGCGGTCATGGAGCAGTTCGGCAACGGTGAGTACGATATGCTGATCTCGACCTCGATCATCGAAAGCGGCCTCGACATCCCCAATGCCAACACGCTGATCGTCGATCGCGCCGATCTGTTCGGGCTGGCGCAGCTTTATCAACTGCGGGGGCGCGTTGGGCGCTCCGCCCAGCAGGCTTACGCCTATTTCTTCCACCCCCCTGCCAACCGGATGAACGAGGAGACGCGCGCCCGTCTGGAAACGCTGGCCGAATACACCGATCTCGGTTCGGGGATGCAGATCGCCATGCGCGACCTCGAGCTGCGCGGCGCGGGCGACATCCTCTCCACGCGCCAGACCGGGCACGTGGCCGCCATCGGCCTGCATCTGTACACGCAGATGCTGGCTCAGGCGGTGCGTGACCTCAAGCGCGAGCGCGGACTGGGGGGCGATCTGCCTCAGGCGACGCCGGTGGGCCAGAGCACGATCCTGATCGATCTGCCGCTGCCCGCTTACCTCCCGGCGGACTGGATCCCGGAAATGGGCCTGCGCTTGCAGATCTACCGGCGCATCGGCAATCTGGCCAGCGAAGCCGACCTGCGCGCCATGCGCGAGGAATTGATCGACCGCTTCGGCCCGCTGCCCGCCGCGGTGGAAGGCCTGTTGTATCAGATCGAAGTCAAACTGCTGGCGCAGGCCTGTGCTGCGACGGCGGTCGTCGCTCAGGGCGATCGCATCGAGATCCGACTGCCGTATCTGGTTGAGATCAACCGGGAGCGCATCGCGCGCGAGCTGGGCGCCGACGTCGAAGTCACGCGCACAGCGGTCGCGATCGCGACCGGGGATCGATCGGGCCGCCGGAAAGCCAGCGGCCCGTGGATGCCCAGAGTGCTCGAAGTCCTGCGCCAGCTCAGCGTCAATGTGAGCGCCAGCCAGGCGCTGGCGCAGGCGGCTCAGCAGCGGGGTTTATGACCCCGCGCCCGAATTAACGACGGCCAGCAAAAGCATTCGCCGCGAGCTGGGTATCGATGAAGGCTCCCGCGTCCCCGGTCAGCGCGTAATTGAACAGCGATGCCTGGAAGATGCCGTTGATCGCCCCGCTGATCAACCCCAGGATGAAGAGGGCCAGCACCGTCAGCACGACAGCGGCGATCACCAGCAGCACGGAGTCCAATGCGATGCCGCCGACGATCAACAGAACGCCGATCGCCGCCACCGCCACATAGACCAGGCACGAAACGCCGCCGATCACGGTCGTGCCGACGAAGCCCTCGCCCCAGGTGCGTTTGAACAGTTCGAAGCTGCGTTTCATCGCCTCGATCGGGCCGATCTTCTCGTAGGCGATCACGGGAATGACGAAGAAGACGATCACATTCCAGGCCCCCTGCAGCAGACTGCCCAGAATGGCGGAGAGGATGGCGGCGATCAGGTTATCGGAACGGCTGCCCGCGTCGCGGATCGAGCGCGCTATCGCCCCCACTGTCGCCGAGATGACGGCGTAGACGAAGATCGTGCCCAGCCGATCCATCGCGATAGTGATCCCATCCTGAACGGTCGCCTGTTCACCGCGCACCAGTTTCAGTGTCGCGCCGACCAGGGCCGTATTGCTGAAAATGGCGACAAAATTCGCGACAATGTAATACAGGAACAGGGTGATGCCGCTGATGATGTAGGCGGTATTGCTGATGGGGGTGTTCTCTTCCGTGAACGCGCTCACGATCCCGGTCGCACCGATCGGGATGAAGAACAGGATCGTCACAATGATCATCGCAATCGTCGAGATCAGCGGAAAGACGAGCAGGTGCTTGTTGCGCATCAGCGCGTTCCAGCTTTGCCGGGTCAGTTCAACAGCGTTCTGGATCCGGTTCATGCTTTATCCCCTCTGTTGTCGATATGACAGCGCGCCGTATCGCCAGGATCACACTCTGGATTATATGTCGATCTGACGATCCAGCACCATGAACGGGTACAGATATACAAAAAGAGCAGCCGTATCGGCTGCTCTGCAAGGGATACCGCTGCGCGCACTCACTTACCGAGCCGGCGCTTGACCTCCGCCGTCAGCGCCGGGACGATCTGGTACAGATCGCCGACCAGGCCGTAACGCGCCAGCTTGAAGATCGGGGCTTCAGGATCCTTGTTGATCGCCACGATCAGCTTGCTGTTGCGCATGCCGGCCTGATGCTGGATCGCGCCGCTGATGCCGACAGCGATGTACAGATCCGGGGCGACCGTCTTGCCCGTCTGCCCGACCTGGTGCGCATACGGGATGTATCCGGCGTCCACCGCGGCGCGGCTGGCCCCCAGCGCGGCTCCCAGCGCATCCGCCAGCGGCTGCAGGACATTCTTGAAGCCATCCTGCGCTTTCCAGACATCGGGTTTCTCTGTGCCCGGCGGCGGCTCCGCCGGATTGTTGGCCATGGCCCGCCCGCCGCTGACGATGATGGCGGCATCCGTCAGGTTGACTGTGCCGACCTCAGCCTCAAACGCGACCGATTTGGTGGCGATCTGATCTTCGCTCAAGGCTGGCTCGACCGCTGTGACCTCGATGCTGGCCGCCGGATTGGGTGCGAGCGCTTTGAACGCGCGCGACCGGATCGTGACGAACTGCGTCCCATCAGCGGCAACCGCAACGTCGCTGAGCACCTTGCCCGAATACACAGCGCGCTCGGCTGTCAGCCGGCCATCCGACCCGACATCGAGGCTGATGACGTCGGCCAGCATCGGGCTGTCGCTGTCCGCCGCCGCCGCGCCCAGCAGCTCACGTCCACGGCTGGTCGCCACGGCGATCACCGCTTTCGGCTGATGCTCCGCCACCAGTTTAGAGAGCAGCGCGGCATACGGCTCCAGCCGGAAATCCTTGAGCGTGGCATCTTCACACACCAGCGCGCGGTCGGCGCCATACTGACCCGCTTCGCGCCCCACCGCCGCGGCATTTTCACCCATCACCAGCGCAGTGACCGGCACGCCGTCGTGCTCGGCCAGCTTGCGCGCCGCGGCGACCGCCTCCCAACTGGTCAGATTCGGCTGGCCGCCGAAAGTTTCAATCCAGACGAATACCGCGCTCACAGCACCTTCTCCTCGATCAGCCTGTCAACCAGTGTCTTCGCCATCTCTTCCGGCGTGCCGGTGATCATCTCCGTCTTCGTCTCACGCGGGGGCAGGTTCTTATAGCGGACGACGCGGGTGCGCGCCGGCGGGAGCGTCACCCCCAGATCGGCCAGCGACCACACCGGGATGACCGCTTTCTGCGCCTTGCGGATGCCGATGAACGACGGGTAGCGCGGTTCGTTGATGTCTTTCATGACGCTGATCACCGCGGGCAGCGCACTGGTGACCGTCTGCTTTCCCTCTTCGAGCAGACGCTCGACCGTGATCGTTTTGGCCGCGTAATCGACCGCGACGATCTTCGAGACGTAGGACAGCATCGTCCAGCCGAGCTTGCGCGCGGTCGCGTAAGTATGCTGATCGGTGCCGATATCGACGCTCTCTTTGCCGAAGATCACCAGATCGACGCCGCCGATCTTGTTGACCACCGCCGCCGCTACCTGAGCATATGCCAGCGCGTCAGCGCCTTCCAGCGCCGCATCCCATACCCGGTAGGCCTCATCCAGCCCCATCGCCAGGCTGTGTTTGAGCGCCTCGTTGTGCATCTCCGGGCCGATCGCGACGACGATGCTTTTCCCCGCCCCGCGATCTTTCGCCTGCAGGATCGCCTCTTCAAGCGCGTACTCATCCCACGGATTGACGACAGTGGCCGCATCGCCCCAGGTCACTTCACCGGCGGCGTTCACTTCCACCTTCGCCGTAGTGTCGGGCGTGCTTCGTGTAAATACCAGAACAGACAAGGTCTTTTCCTCCTGAAATCACCCTTTAAGTGCAGATAACCGCCTGGCACTCATTGTATCCGCTGAAGGCCAAATAATCAAACGTTGATTCGATTATGGTCGCATCAGCCGTTGGGTTGGCTCTCGCGGACGAAATCGATGAGCGGCGCCCCCGTAACCCTCTGCAACTGTTCCAGCGTGATCGGGAAGATCGCATTGTGCGCGCCGCCCGCCGCGTACAACTGCTCAAAGCGCCCCAGCGAGCGATCGATATAGCGATCCATCTCGGCGGTGCGATGGCCGACCGGCGGCACACTTCCTGGCGCATACCCCCAGATCGCCACGCACTCATCCGCCGTTGCGGCGCGCACGCGCTTGCGGCTGACGTTGTAAAGCGCCGCGAGCTTGCGCTCATCGACGCGCTGATCGCCGCTCGTCAGCGCCAGGATCGGACGGAACCCGTTTTCCGTCTCCACCATGAAGCACAGGCTCTTGACGATCTGGCCGAGCAGGCAGCCGATATTGTCCGCCGCCTGCTGCGATGTCGCCGTAGACGTTTCAAAGTGGATGATGTCGCTGTCCAGCCCCAGCGCACGCAGGGCTGCGCGCACATGCTCAGCATTGAGCGCTTCCATGAGTCATGCTCCTGTTTGTCGATCAGTCCCGAGTTGCGGCTGCGCGCGCCCCCCTCACAGCCTCCAGCGCCGGAGGCCGGACGGTCAGCGCAGCACAGCCTCTCGGTCAAGCGTTTGCAGCCGGTGGATCACCGCGGTGAAGCCGTCCCATTCTTCACGATTGAACAGGGAGAGCAGCGCTCGGTCAATTTGCTCGGCGCTGTCGAGCACGTCCTCGCGGAGCTGCTGGCCCTGAGGCGTGAGAAAAATACGCACCGCCCGGCGGTCGTTCGGATCGGGTCTCCGCTCGACCAACTGGCGCTGCTGGAGACGGTCGAGGTTGGGGGTGAAACTGGTCGCCGCCCGGCCAACCGCCCGCGCCAGTTCCGACGCATGCTGACCATCGCGCTCGTACAGCGCCCGCAGGATGTACCACTCGATGACCGTGATCCCTTCAGGGCGCACTGCACTGGCGATCACACGGTCGAGATGCCGCAGCGCGACATCGAGATTGCACCAGATTGAACCGTTAAAGCGAAGTTGGTGATCGTTCTTCATCGTTCGTGATCTGTCGATCTGCATTTATTGGATCAGTATAACATTGACACATAGTAAGAACTAAGTTATGAAATCATTTCTCATAGGGAACTCATTGTCGATCAACCGTGCCAAACGGTGACTCTATCGAGATCCATTTGCATCAGCTTTATGAATACTTCTCTGAATAGCGTTCAGTCATGACTCTGACTTTCGACCGGGATCAGTACTGAGTCGGCGCCGTCAGTTCCTGAGTCAGCCGCTGTCGGGATGCGCTGTCCCGTCTCGGCATTGTACCAACCGACTCGGTAGGCGCGCACGCGGGCATCCTCCGGAAATGCGATCGCCTCGGTGACGAATTCCCCGGCGGCCCACAGCGTGGTGGGATAAGTCCCGCCCAGGGGCATCGTATCCACCTGATCGAGGATGCTCCCGGCGGCATCGAGCCGGTGGACGAACAGCGTGTAATCCACCGTCATCTCACGCAGGGCGCGCCAGTGGAGCACCAGCCGCTCACCGCTGTCATCGCGCATCCGATCATAGCCGATCAGGGCGATCTGCCCCCCGAACACGACCTGAAGCGGGTGCTGCGGCGTCGGCGGATCGAATCCACGCGGGATCCCGGCGATCTCCAGATCGGTGAGCGCGATCACCTGTCCACCCAGATCGAGCTGCAGGACGGCTGATCCGGCTGGCGCATCGCGTGGGACTGTAAACACCCCGTAGTCAACGAAGATATCGCCGGTCTGCCAGCGCTCCAGCGGATAGCGACCGCCCAGCGGTTCCCGGCGCTCGGACTGGATTGTTTGCCCGTCCGCCCCGACGAGCCGGATCGCAGCCGTCAGAGCGCGCGGCTGCCCGGCATCGACCGCCTGCCAGTACAGCGCGTAACGCAGACTCTCGCCGGGCCGAACTCGAACAGACGCGGCCTGCCAGTCGAGCAGGCGGATCCCAGGCGCGGCATCAACCGCGCGCTGATCCATCAGGCCGGCGGCGGCCCGATCGATCGGGCCAGCGGCGCGCCCCACCTCCAGCACCCCGACGTCCAGCCACAGACCGGCCTGCGATCCGTCCGCATACAATGCGGGCGCGTAAATGTCCGTCCCCCGGCTGACCCATGTCGCCCGCAGCGCATATTGACCCGGCGGCAGCAGCGGCGGGATCGCGAGCGTCTGGGCCTGCAGCAGGATCGAACCGGGCGACCAGCGATCGGCTCCGGTGATGTATGCGTCCGTCCGGGCGAGCACGATCCCCGACGGATCGATCAGTTCGAGCAGCGGCATGAAATCGGACTGCGGCGGCGGCTGGTCGATGCGCCAGGCCGTGATGACACGCGCTTGCTCACCGGGGGACGCAGTTGGCGCGCTGAAACCGAGCAGGTTCAGATAAGCGTTGCGCGCCGGCTCCCCGGCATGCCCGTGAAAATCTGCGGGGAGTCCCACCCCGCCCCGGAGACGGAACGCTTCAAAGGCGGTGCGCCCATCCGGGCCGAACGGGAGACCGTCGGTGATGCGCCCGGGTTCGAGGATGCGCTGGAAAATTTCAAGCGGGGGCGCGCTGCGCGGGAACACATACAATCCGTCGCGCCCCGCTGGCGGCAGGAACAGACTGTCCGTGCCCAGATAGGTCAGCGGCGGCACGGGCAGGATATCGACGGTGGGATGTCCGCGATCGCGCGCGGCCAGATAGACATCCGTATCGACCAGCGATCCGGCCTGCTGCTGCGCGATCAGCCAACGCCCGGCGGCATCGAGGTCAGCGTCGGTCTCGTAGAAAACCGGCGCGCTGCTCGCCCATCCCTGGTACAGCGCCCAGTCCAGCGGGATGCCGATCAGGAGCACGACTGCGCCGCCCAACATCAGCCAGCGCAGCCTGAGGTGCGGCGCGCCCAGCCGCTCCCACAGCCAGGCCGCGCCGATGCCGCACAGGATGAACAACAGCGGGATCATCCCCAGTGAGCGCATATGGCTGGGCGGCAGCCCGCCGACGGAGATCACGCTGGGGATGACCATCAGCGGAGAGAGCAGCGCCAGCAGGTAGGCGGGCCGTTCCAGCGCCTCTGTACGCCGGCGGAACACCCCCACCAGCGCCACCGCCAGGCCCACCAGCATCAGCACGCCCTCCGGCGGCGTCAGATAAGGGCGCTCCGGGATGTTGTAACGAAAATAGCTGTCGCCCCGGATGAAGAACATCTGCAGGTGCAGCAGGATGCTCTCCCATAAAGTCACCGCTTCGCCGGTCTGCGTGACCTCGTACAGCCTGCCGAAGAAAATCTCCGGTTTGTGCAGCGCATAGCTGACCATCGGCATCAGGACAGCCGCCGTGACCCCGAAAAAGACGACCGCGCGCGGCAGCCAGTGCGCCCAGCGCCGCCGGTCGCCCAGCAGCAAGACCAGTCCCGCCAGCCCCAGCCACAGCGGGAACAGCCGTGAAGCCATGTAGGTGTAGATCGCCCCGCCGGCGAAGAGGCCCGCGGCGATCAACCAGCCCCAGCCGTTTCGAGCGCGCAGGCCGTGCCACAGCAGCAGCAGCGCCAGCGCCTGCATCAGCGGCAGCGTCACCGCGCGGAACGCCTGACGCGCCAGCCAGAACTGCGGGAAGGACAGCGCGATCAGTATCCCCGCGGTCAGGCCGACGATCAGCCCACGCTGACCGCGAAACATCGACCGCCCCAGCGCGATGGTCGCAGCGACCGTGATCAGGTTCGCCGATGCGCTGACCAGCCGCAGGGTGAAAATATCATCCTTGATCAGGTGCAGAAACGGCGCGCTCAGGTACATATACAGCACCTCGCGCCCCTGATAGGCCTCCACGATCGGGAAGAAACGCGCCCCGCCAAAGGCGATCGCGCGCGTGATCAGCAGATACGCCCCCTCATCGTAATGGGGCCCCGGCGGATAGTGCGGCAGTTGAAACAGGCGCAGGAAGGCCGCTGCGAGCAGAATGAGCAGCGCCAGCAGCAGATAGCCGCTCGACCGCACGTCACCGCTGAACGTCTTCCGTGCCGTCATGATCCTGTGCACTGTGGATCTGCATACCGCGGGTTTGCAGCAGCACCACGCTGATGACGACGATCACGCCGCCCAGCCACTGGATCGCCTGCATCTCCTGGCGCAGAAAGAGGAACGCCATCAATGCGGTCAGCAGCGGCTCGAAGGTTCCGAAGACGGCGGCGCGCGTCGGGCCGGCGAACTGAATGCCCATGTTGACGGCGAACAGGGACATCACCGTGCTGAACAAGGCCAGCGCGAGCAGGTACAGCACCTCCGGCCACGACTGCGGCGTTTGAATGCCTACGATCGCGCCTACTGCCAGGATGAAGATCAGCGTCCCTGTCATCGTCCAGGCGACGGCCTGCATCACCCCGCCCAGCGTTGCGACGCGCCCGCGCAGCAGTCTGCTGCTGATCACAAAGTAGAGCGCCACGACGGCGGCGTTGATCAGCGCTAGAATGACACCGGCCAGGTTTTCGCCGCGCAGCCCATCGGCAAAGCCCGGCGCAGTCAGAGCGACGCCGATCAGCGTCAGGATGACGGCGATCCACCCCCAGAGCGACAGCCGTTCTCCCAGCACCAGCCCGATCAGCGCCACGATCATCGGGTAGGTGTAAAAGATGACGGAAAACGTCCCCGCCGGGATGTAGGACAGGCCGAAAAACGCCGTCACTGCCGAAAGCGCGTACAGCGATCCGAGCAGCATCAGGCCGCGGCGCGGCAACCGGCGGATCGGCTGTGCCTGAACGCGCGCGCGGGCGCTGTTCATCACCAGCGCAGCGATCCAGAAAACCGGCGCCACGATGACGAAACGCCACACCGCGATGCTGAACGGCGGCATGCCGGCATCGAGCAGGAGATTCGTCCACACCGGCAGCATCGAGAAGCCGAACACCGAAAGCGCGATGTAGCCGAACCCGACCAGCGCGCTGGGCTTGAACGTCTGCCCCCGGTCAGAAGCAACAGGGGCGCCAGAGCGCCCCTGAGCGGAGTCTTGCACTGCACTCACGATCGGCCTTTACATCAACGCTTCGTTCACGGGGCTACCATGGCCAGCACGACCCGATCGGTCAGCCCGGTGACGAGGAACGGGATGATCCCCAGCAGCAGCACACCGCCGAGATTGATATACGTCGCCCACAGCAGACGGGGCGAGGCGCCTGGCGTCGGATCTGCCGCCGCCTGGCTCTCATCCGGTTCGCGCAGGTACATATTGACGACGACGCGGATGTAGTAGAATGCGCTGGCCACGCTGGTCAGCACGCCGATGATCGCCAGCGGGATCAGCCCGGCTTCCAGCGTCGCGCCGAACACCAGCGCTTTACCGATGAACCCGGCTGTTCCGGGCACGCCGGTCAGGCTGAGCATGAAGATGGCCATCGCCAGCGCCAGCACCGGACGGGTTCTGCCCAGCCCGATGAAATCATCCAGCGACGTCCCCGTGCCATCATCGCGCTCGACGGCCATGGCGATCGCAAACGCGCCCAGATTGGTGAAACCATACGTGATCAGGTAGACCAGCGCCGCCTGGGTCGCCCGCTCTGCAACGCCGTGAGTCGCCGCTGCGGCCACCGCCATGAGCACGTAACCGGCATGCGCGATCGAAGAATAGGCGAGCATGCGCTTGATGTTGGTCTGAGAGATGGCGACGAAATTGCCCAGGATGAGCGTCGCCGCGGCGATCAGCCAGGTCACCGTCTGCCAGGCAGCAGCGCTGTCGCTGTCGCGCAGCACGAACATCGGCAGGCCGATGACCATGATGCGCAGCAGCGCGCCGAAGCCGCCGAGCTTGGCCGCCACGCTCATGAAGGCCGTCACCGGCGTCGGCGCGCCCTCGTAGACATCCGGCGTCCACATGTGAAAGGGGACGACGGCGACTTTGAAACCGAGGCCGACCAGCATCAAGCCGGAACCGACCAGCAGCAGCAGGACAGCCGTGCTGTCCGCGGCGGTCAGGCCGGCAACAGCGCTGAACAGGGCGGGCAGGTTCGTCGTCCCGGTCGCGGCATAGACCAGCGCGGCGCCGTAGACGAAGAACGCGCTGGCGAACGCGCCGAGGATGAAGTATTTCAACCCGCTCTCTTCCGATTTGAGATCCGGGGCGCGGAACGCGGCCATGACGTACAGCGGGATCGACAGCACTTCCAGCGCGACGAAGACGATGATCAGGTCGTTGGCGCTGGCCATGAACATCGCCCCGGCGGTGGTGAACAGGATCAGGACATAATACTCGCCCTTTTCCATCCCTGTCCGCTTGAGGTAATCGATGCTCATCACGATGCTGATGAGCGCCGTCCCCAGCGCCGCCAGGTTGAGCACCCCGGTCATCGCATCAGCGCGGAACATCCCCAGAAACGAGTCCCGATCGGCGGAGAAGGTGAACAGGTTGACGACGAACGCGAACACCAGCCCGCCCGCCGCCAGCCACGCAGTCGTCTCTTTGCGGCTGCGCGGGACCCACAGGTCGATGATGAGCAGGATGCAGGCCCAGGTCGCGACGACAATGCCGGGCAGCGCCGCGTCCAGGTTGAAGCTTTCGATCGGTGGAAGGTTCATGACATCCGCCTGCCTGAGCACTCAACGGATGAGCTGCGCAACGGTCGGCACGTATTGACCGAGGTTGCTGACGAGCTGACCGACGCTGGCATCCATCGTGGCAAAGAACGGCGCTGGCTGCAGGCCGATCCAGAAGATCAGCACCAGGATGGGAACCATGACCGCGATCTCCTGCCAGTGCAGCGGTTCAAGGTGCTTGTTCTCTTCCTTGTCCAGCTCGCCCATGTAGACCTTCTGGAACATGTACAGCATGTACACCGCCGCCAGGATGACGCCCAGCGTGGCGAACAGCGCGAAGAAGAAGCCGAGCACTTCGCTGCCGAACGCGCCCATCAGGATCGTGAACTCACCGACGAACCCGTTCAAGCCGGGCAGGCCCATGCTCGACAGGGTGACGACCAGGCTGATCGCCCCGAACAGCGGCAGGGCCTTCCAGATGCCGCCGAAAGCGTCCAGCGCTTTGGTGTGACGGCGCTCGTACAGCATGCCGACGAGCAAGAACAACCCGCCGGTGCTGATGCCGTGATTGACCATCTGCAAGATACCGCCCTGCAGGCCCTGCGCGTTCAGCGCGAAGATGCCCAGCACGACGAAGCCGAGGTGGCTGACGGAGGAGTACGCGACCAGCTTCTTGACGTCCGTCTGCGCGTAGCTCACCCACGCGCCATACAGGATGCCGATCACCGCCAGCACGCCGATGATAGGCGCCCAGGCGACGCTGGCCTCCGGGAACATCGGCAGGTTGAAACGGACGATGCCGTAAGTGCCCATCTTGAGCAGCACGCCGGCCAGGATGACGGAACCCGCCGTCGGAGCCTGCACGTGCGCATCGGGCAGCCACGAGTGCAGCGGCCAGACCGGAACTTTGATCGCGAAGGCGATCAGGAAGCCGAGGAAGAGGAACGACTGCGGGCTGAACAGGCCGTCGAAGGGGAACCTCAGTTGACCGGACTGCATCTGCGCCAGGATCTCCGGCAGCACGAACGTCCCGGCCTGCAGGCCAACGTACAGGATGGCCAGCAGCATCAGGATCGAACCGGCCATCGTGTAGAGGAAGAACTTGACCGCGGCATAAACGCGCTTTTCACCGCCCCAGATGCCGATCAGGAAGTACATCGGAACCAGGGTCACTTCCCAGAAGATGTAGAAGATGATCAGATCCTGCACCACGAACACGCCGATCATCGCCCATTCGAGCAGCATCATGAAGATGTAATACAGCTTGATGCGCCCGCGCTCCTCGAAGATGTGGCTGCGGAACGAGGCCAGGATCGCCAGCGGCATGATGAAGGTCGTCAGCAGCACCAGCAGCAGGCTCAACCCGTCGATGCCGACGTAGTAGCTGATCCCGTAGGTGGGCAGCCAGTCCCAGCGCTGGACGAACTGTAGACCGGGGTTGCTCTGATCGAAGCCGATCCACAGCAGCAGCGACAGGATGAACGTCGCCACGCTGAAGCCGAACGCCGTCCACTTGATGTTGTCGTGCTTCTCCTCATTGAGGAACAGCAGGATGGTCATGCCCACCAGCGGCAGGAAGAGCACCACAGTGATGAGCGAAAGTCCGGTCGCTTCCATTGGTTGATACGCCCCTTCGTTAGCCGTTGTTGATAAGCGGCAGCAGCAGGATCAGGATCACCAGTACCACGCCCAGCAGCAGCGAGATCGCATACGTGCGGACGTAACCCGTCTGCACGGTGCGCAGGCGGCTGCTGAAGAACCGGGCCACGCGCCCTACCCCGTTGACAATGCCGTCGATGATGCCCAGATCGACCGGGTTGGCCAGCAGCCGCCCGATCGTATTGAAGCCTTTGTAAATAACCGTCTCGTGGAAGTAATCGTGCAGGAACGCCCAGTCCACGGTATCGGCCAGGAATTTCCCTGTCCGGTTGAACGGTTGCTCGATGACACGATTGTAGATATCGTCCCAGTACATCCGCGCATTGGCGATGCTGAAAATCGGCGCGGTGGACGGGATATCCTGCAGCGGATCGCGCCGCGCTTCCAGCGTGCGTCCGGCGCGCGCGTAGATGCTGTTGGCCGCGATGATCGCAGCGACTGCCAGAACGGTCGCCCCCAGCGCGATCAGGACGTTGAAATCGGCCACGTGCACATGGACGACGCTGGGATAGAGCCAGCTCGAGAACATGTGCGCGCCGAACACACCGTCAAGCCCCAGAACGCCGGTCGGCGTGTTCATGAAGCCAGCCAGCAGGCTCATGATGCCGAGCACGACGAGCGGGATGGTCATCGTCGGCACGCTTTCGCTGGCGTGGTCGGCTGCCTCGGTGCGCGGGCTGCCGTGGAACACCATGACCACCTGCCGCCACATATAGAACGCCGTGAACGCCGCCGCGACCAGCAGGCCGCCGAGAGCGATGAAGCCGATGATTTTGCCGTCCTCAAAGCCGAGGATCCAGGCGTCGAGCAGGATCTCATCCTTCGACCAGAAGCCCGCGAACGGGAAGATACCGGCCAGCGCCAGCGTCCCGGCCAGATACGTGATGTACGTGATCGGCATCTTGCGCGCCAGACCGCCCATGTTGCGCATATCCTGGGGGTCAAAGTCGTGATCCTCATCGTGGCCGTGGTGATCGCCGTGGCCATGAGCGGCGTGTTTGCGGTGCAGCGCGGAGTGGTGGCCGTGCTCCATCCCGTGGATGACCGAACCGCTGGCGAGGAAGAGCAGCGCTTTGAAGAACGCATGCGTCACCAGGTGGAAGATCGCCGCGCCGTAAGCCCCGATCCCGACAGCGGCAACCATGAAGCCGAGCTGGCTCACCGTCGAGTAGGCGAGCACGCGCTTGATATCCCACTGGCCCAGCGCGATGAAACCGCCGACCAGCGCCGTCCCAACGCCGACCAGCGCGACGATGAACGACGTCAGTTCCGCCTCGTAGAAGAAGACATTGGCCCGCACCATCATGTAGACGCCAGCGGTGACCATCGTCGCGGCGTGGATGAGGGCGGATGCAGGCGTCGGGCCGGCCATCGCATCAGGCAGCCAGACGAACAGCGGGATCTGCGCCGATTTGCCAGTCGCGCCGATGAGCATGAACAGCGTGATCAGCGTGATCACCGTGCCGATCGGCAGGGAGAACGGCCCGAGATCGACCTCGCGTCCCTCGGCCAGGAAGCGTTCCGCCTGCCCGAAGATGCCGAGCTGCTCGGTCGGGATATGGTCGTTATTGACATAGACGACCGTCGGTTCGCCATGCATGTCGCTTTCGCCGTGTGCCGCTGTCTCAGCGGTCGCGGCGTGGGTGTCAGTCTCGCCGTGGCCCCCCTCCTGACCGATGACCACGTCGGCCAGCTTATGGCCGGTCACTGTGCCGCTGTCGTGCGTTTCACCGGTGCTGTGAGCTGCATCCGCCTCATGACCGTGACCGAGGGTCTCGCCAGCGGCGAACGCGGGATTGACGACTTCCTGCGGCGTGTAGAAATCCAGCGTGCCGAACGTCCAGAAAGTCAGGAAGATCGCCATCAGCAGGCCGAAATCGCCGATACGGTTGACGATCATGGCCTTGCGCGCGGCGTTGCTGTTGCGCCAGCCGATGCCCTTCGCCTTGTCGAACCAGAAGCCGATCAGCAGGTATGAGCACAGACCGACGCCCTCCCAGCCAACGAACAGCATCAGCAGGTTGTTGCCCGTCACCAGCACCAGCATGAAGGCCAGGAACATGTTCATGTAGGCGAAGAAGCGGTGGACTTTCTCATCGCCGTGCATGTAGCCGATGCAGTACAGGTGAATGAGCGAGCCGACGCCGGTGACGATCAGCATCATCGTGACGCTGAGCGTATCCACGCGCTGCTGCCACGGGATGTTGACCGAACCCTCGCCCAGCCGGATCCAGCCATCCAGCAGCGGCGGGTTGACCACAACCGCCTCATAGTTGCTGTTCACCAGATAGATGTACAGCAGCACGGCGATGACAAACGAGAGCGCCGAGGCGATAGTCGCCACGCTGCCCACCATTTTTTCGCCCATGCGCGCGCCCCAGAACAGGTTGATGAACGCGCCGATGGACGGTATCAAAATGATGAGCGTGACTAACAGTGGGTAGTTCTCCATGATCCGTCAGCTTACCCTTCCATTTGACGCAGTTCGTCGATATTGATGCTTTTCTTGCTGCGGAAAATCGCCACGATCAGGGCCAGCCCGACCGCGACTTCAGCCGCTGCAACCGTGATGATGAAGAAAGCGAACAGATGACCGCTCTCCGATCCCCAGTGCCGCGCCGACGCCGCCAGGGCCAGATTGGTGGCATTCAGCATCAATTCGACGGACATAAAAACCAGGATCGCATTCCGCCGCAGCAGGACGCCCATCGTCCCCAGGACGAACAGCACCATGCTGAGTATCAGGTAGGCTTCGGTTTGAACCTGCATCTTCTATGCTCCTGCGCGTAAGGCTCGATCAGTCGCCAGCCGGATCGGAGGCCGGCGCGGCGGGCGCACCGCCCGACGTCGGTGCATCGGTGACATCATGCCCCACCTGGGCGGCGATCACATTCGTCAGCGGACGGCTGACCCGGCGGCGGCCAGTGACCCGGTCTGCCGCTTTGCCTAGCTCGCGATGCGTCAGCAAAATCGCGCCCACCATCGCGGCCAGCAGCAGCACGGCCAGGAGCTGGAACGGCAGCAGATACTCGACGAACAACCGCTCACCGATCGCCCGCGGACTGCCGAAGGCCGGGGCCGCCGGGGTGCGCACGCCGATCAGATCCGGGCGCGTCGTGCCATCCGCCAGACGCTGCTCCGCCAGGATGAGCAGCGTATCTTCACCACGTTCGATGCGGTAGTTCAGCATCCGGTACAGCACCTGATCGACCCGCTCATCCGGGACAAACGTCCACGTCACCTGGCCCTCGCGCTGGGAGAAGGACGGGGACAGCGCCCCGAAAGCCAGCGGCGGCACGATCGTGTAATTGTCCTCATCCGAGAAATCCGACCCCAGATCCCACAGGCTGGCGCTTGGCGCCGCCGGGTAGGCGTTGAACACCGTCAGGCGTGCCGCACGATCGCTTGAGGTCTGCGAGAGGTCGGTCGGGATCGGGGCCAGCACCGGCACATCCCCCGGGCCGAAAGCGATGATCGTCTGAACGGTATTCGGCTCGATCGGGTATTCGTTAAGCGGCTGACCATCCGATGTCAGCTTGAGCGCGACGTCCCCCGCGGGAACGGTGACGAACTCCGAGGCCGCCCCGAATGGAAGTTCCGCGGCGATCAGCACGTCATTGGCATACAGGCTGAGCGAGGGAATGTCGAGGGTCGCATTGACGACGCGGATTTGCGGCGGTGCAGCCGGCTCTTCCAGCAGGTCAACCTGACTCTGCGTGATGACCAGGCCGACAGCGATCAGCAGCGACAGGCCCAGCATCAGCGCAACCGGGGTGAACCACGGATATCTACGGCTGGCGGCGGTCGGCTCTGGCGGACGGATCTTCTCTGCGCCCAGCAGCATGATGACGAACAGGAACAGAACCATGATCGCCCCCGCGTAAACGGTGATCTGGATCATGGCCAGGAAGGGCGCATTCAGAAGCAGGAACAGGAAGGCCAGACTGCCCATCGTGATGATGAGGAACAGCGCGCTGTGAACGGCATTATCGCTCAACAGCATCATGACGGCAGCAGCCACCGCAACTGCACCGACGATGATGAAGAAGACAAGCTCGGTCATTATCGAGTTCCTATCGAGCGTGCGACACGCAATGGACATCATAGGCGCGGGGGTATTGTACACCCCCGCGCGGATATTGTGCAGTCTAACACAAACGAAGCACGACTTCAAAATTTGCTTCGCTGATTTTTCCTGTACTTCTCAGGAACACCGATCGCGGTGTCCGCTAACCCGATCGCCGTGCGCCGCTCAGGAATTGTTGAAATTCAGCCGCGCTGAGCACACCGTAAGTCTGTTTGGTGCGGCGCCCCTCTGGCTGGCTCAGGCGCAGCAGCACGTCATCGGTGGTCTGCTCACCCAGGCGCATGGCCGACACCTGAACGATCCCCGGCCCCGGCCCCGGCATCAGGTACGTCCCGGCTCGCGCAAAATCGCTCTGTTCCAGAGCGGTCGTGAAATCATGGCGCGCTCGCAGATCGACTGTCCCGAACAGGCGAAAATCCTGATCGCGTACCCAGCGTTTTTCCGTCGGATGAAACGGCTGCCTGGCGACAGCGGCGGCCCCCAGCACGCCGCCGAGCACAGTGACGAGCAGCTCCAACCCGAAGTAGACCAGCGTCAGGTTGCGATCGAGGACGATCCCGCCGCTGGACGTGCTGGTCGCGGAAAAACGCGAGATCGTCATGCCCTGTTCGGCGCTGAACAGCACGTAGCCGATCACCCCCCCCTGCCCGGTCTGCCGTTCGAGCAGCCGATCGATATCGCGCTGAGCGACTCCCCAGTTGGCGAGCAGGTCGCTCTCCTTGCCTGCGTATGTCTGCGCCTCCTGATAGACCGCATAACCGTACTCCGCGGCGCGCGAGACGCCGTATATCAGCGCGCCGATCAGCGCCCCCAGAAGCATGCCCAGCAGCAGGCTGCGCACCTTGCCGATCCGCATCACGACTGCGCTGACCCCGGCGGCGATCAAAGCGACGGCGAGTGGGTGGATCGGCACGAGGTAAACGACAAACGTGGCAAACGCAAAGCTGACCAGACCGACAGCCACGGACAGGAAAACGCCCACGATCAGTCCCAGGATCAGACCGAACGGACTGGCAACACCCATGTTTCGATATCTGCGCACGACAACTCCCCCCTCTTTCAGTCGTTTCACGGATACAGGCGCGATGCAGCACAATGCCACGATGATTGTATGCGGAAAAAGAAAACGCGCCTGTCGAGCGGACAGGCGCGGAGACGATACTCGCCGAGCGGGTGCGGCGGTTATTTCGGATCGGGCATATCCGGGATCGGCCGGGTGTACACCCCCGGTTCGACCACCTGCGGCGTGGGTTTGCCGCCCTCCGGAACCGGGTCGATCAGCATCTCTTTGGTGAAGATCGCATCGCGCCGATCGGTGAAAGCGAGCTGATGCTCATGGCCCAGTTCGATCGCTTGTGTCGGGCAGGCATCCTCGCAGTAGCCGCAGAAGATGCAGCGCAGCATATTGATCTCGTAGGTCTTGGCGTAGCGCTCACCGGGGCTGTAGCGCGCCTCATCGGTGTTCTCCGCCGCCTCGACCCAGATCGCATCCGCCGGGCACGCCGCAGCGCACAGCGCACAGCCGATGCATTTCTCCAGGCCGTTATCGTAGCGGCGCAGATGGTGACGCCCCTTGTAACGCTCGCGGAAGGGGCGCACCTGCTCCGGGTATTGCAGCGTGACCGGCTCTTCGAGCAGATGCTTGAACGTTGTCGCAAAACCGCGCAGGATGTTCATCCGTCCTACCTCATCATCCCTGTCATGCCAGAACTAATCGCCGCTGGCAGCGGACGGCGTGTCGGATTTCGTGATCGACGTCGAAGACTGGGCGTCGCGCGCCTCGGGCTTCTCTTCGGGGGCCAGCTTCGCCAGGTTGTCGAGAATGTTGAGCGTCAGATCCCACAGCTTGAACGGAAGCGCGAGCAGCCCACCGACCACCTGAAGCGCGGCATACCCCAGACCGCGCGGCTCGCCGGTGATGATGGGATCCTCCTCAAGAGGTACAGGCGGCCCCTGAAGCTGACCCGACCGGCGCAGAATGACGATGCCGCCGACCAGCACGAGGGTGAACACAGCGCCGCTGACCAGGACATACGCCACCGGGCTGCCGAACGTATCGCCGATCAGCACGGCCACCGCCGACCACATGACCGCGATCAGCGCCAGCGGCAGCATGACCTTCCAGCCCAGCGCCATCAGCCGGTCATAGCGGATGCGCGGCAGGGTCGAGCGCACCCAGACCATGCCGATCAGCAGCAGCACCACCTTGCCGATCAGCACCACCGGCCCCAGGATCGGCAGGCTGTTGACGATGCCGAACCCGTCCTGATAGCCGCCGAGGAACAGCGAGGCCACCACGACGCTGATCCCGATCATGCCCAGGTATTCGGCCATCATGAACAGCGCGAATTTCATGCCGCTGTATTCAGTCATGTACCCCTGGGTCAGCTCCTGCTCCGCTTCGGGCAGGTCGAAGGGCGCGCGGTTGACTTCCGCCAGCAGCGCCAGCATCAGGATCGCGGCGGCCAGCGGGTTCTGGAACACAAACCACTGGTGGAGGTACTGCTGGTTAGCGATGATATCGCCCAGGCTCATGCTGCCGACGATCAGGATCGGCACGGCCATCGTCAGGCCGAGGCTCAGCTCATAACTCAGCATCTGCGCGGAGGCGCGCAGGCCGCCCAGCATTGCGTACTTGTTGTTCGATGCCCAGCCCGCCAGCACGACGCCGTATGTTCCCAGGCTGGTGACGGCCAGCAGCCACAGCACGCCGACGTTGACATCGACCAGGCCGAGCGGAACCTGATACCACACCCCGTCGAACCACGGGATGACCAGATCCGGCCCCAGCGGAACGACCGCCAGCAGGATCAGCGCGGGAACCGCTTTCAGGATCGGCGCGACCAGGTAAACCGGCAGATCGACATCCCGCGGGATGATGTCCTCTTTGAAGATCAGCTTGATCGCATCCGCCAGCGGCTGCAGCAGACCGAGCGGCCCGACGCGGTTCGGGCCGACGCGCTGCTGGAACCAGGCGATGAACTTGCGTTCGAGCAGCGTGGTGTAGGCGAAGCCCGTCAGCACGACGAAGATGAACACCAGCGAGAAGACGATCGAATGCGTGATGCTGCACGCGGAAACATCGCGGCACTGCACGATCTCCGTCGGGGCGACGCGCGCCGGGTTGAAGAGGAAGCGCAGCACCTGGTCACCGGCATTGTAGAGCGCGGGCGCAGCCAGGATCAGCACCACGATCAGCGCCAGAACCGCAATGCCGCCGATGATGAGCCACCGCGGGATCCGGCGGCGTGTCCCCTGTGCGGGAGTATCGACAATCGTAGCCATAATCCACCCTTCACCTATGCCTTGCTCAGCATCCCCGTCGCGATCGTCAGCGGGGTCGGCTCTTCGGACAAATGACGCGGCAGCAGCACCGTCCCCTGCGGCGCAGCGCCGTTGACGTGCGCACGGACGCTGACCGCCACCCCATCGACCTGCACCGCCACCGGGTCACCATCGGCGATGCCCAGCCGGGCTGCATCAGCGGCGTTGATCTCGACGAACGGATCATCGGTGCGCGGGGCCAGCAGCGCGGTCACGCTGGGCATGAAAGTGCGCTCCCGGTTGTACAGGCGCACCGTCGGCACGATCACCAGATCGCCGCTGACCGGCTCCGGCAGATGCACGTCGCCTGGGGCAACCGCCTCACCGGTATCCGCCGTCGTCGCGATCTGGATGCCGATGCCGCCCGTGTTTTTGTACGACGTGCCGCCGTAGTACAGATCGGCCCCGCCGACCTCCGGGAACTGCGGCGGGGTCTTCGCCAGTTCATTGTAACGCATTCCGGCGAACGCCGGGATCTGCGCGCTGATTTCGTTCATCACCTGCGCCGCCGAAAGCTTCGGACGCCCCAGATCGAGCTTCTCGCCCAGGCGGGCCAGCGCCTGCCACGCGGGCAGCGCCTCGCCCATCGGCCCCTGAGCGGTGTAGAAGCGCTGCACCCGCCGCTCCCCATTGGTGAAGGTGCCATCGCGCTCGGCAAAGCTCTGGATCGGCAGCACCGCCGCCGCCCGCTGCGTCAGCGCATCTGGGAACAGGCTGAGGCTGATGACCGTCTCAACCCGATCCAGCCAGGCCGCCGCAGTCGGATCGTCGGCCAGGATGTCCGCCTGCGCAACGATGAGCACGCGGGGCGGGTTCGCAGCGATCTGGGCTGTCTGCTCCGGTGAGAAGCCCATGTAGTGCAGCCCCATGCCGTTCGCACCGGGCAGCACGAGCAGCAGACCGTTCTGCGGCTTGCCGACATGGCCGGTCTCGATCAGGAAATTGGCCGCCGCCTGAGCGAGCGCGCGGCTTCCTTCCAGCGTCAGGCCTTCCGCACCGCAGACGATGATCAGATTGGCGGCCTCCGCCAGCGTTCGGGCGATCGCCTCATGTTCCTGCTTCAGGCTGGCCATGAAGGCGGCGGCCTGACCGGTCTGGTAACGCACAGTCTGGGTTGCGAAGTCATCCATGCGCGTCGGGCGGGCATTGGCGACGATCAGATGCGCCCCCCGGTCGGCGGCCTGCTTCAGGCGCAGCCGATACAACGGGGCTTCCTCTTCCAGGTCGGTGGCGATGACGAGCACGGCATCACCCTTGCCGAGCTTGCCCAGGTTCGTGCCCTTGCCCACGCCGACCTGCGCCACCCGATCCGCGCCGGCATGCGACGGCGGCCAGGCGCCGAGCAGCGTCCCGCCCAGGCCGGTCACGACGCGGCGAAGCTCGAAAAGATCCTCATTACTCATCGACGGGCCGGCGATCGCGGCCACGCTTCCCCCCGCCGCCTTCAGTTTATCGGCGGCGGCACGCAGGGCCTCTGCCCAGTTACTGGCGACCAGTTTGCCCGCGCTGTCCCGGATCATCGGCTGGAGCAGGCGCTGTTCCGAACGCGAGAAGTGATGGCCGAAACGGCCTTTGTCGCAGATCCAGATCTCATTCACTTCTTCATTCTGGCGCGGCATCATGCGCTTGATCATGGCGCGCCCGCCAAAATCGCGATCCAGCCGCGTGCTGGCGACCATGTTGCAGCCCACCGGGCAGTGCGGGCAGATCGTCGGGATGTTCGTCAGTTCCCACGGACGGGCGCCAAAACGGAAATCCGCCGTCGTCAGCGCGCCGACCGGGCAGATATCGGTCGTGTTGCCCGAAAAATACGTGTCAAAACCGGGTTCGCTGGTGGTGACGATCTGCAGCGACCGCCCGCGCTCGTGGAAGCCGAGCACGGCATCGCCAACGACCTCTTCCTGGAAGCGCACGCAGCGCGCGCACTGGATGCAGCGCTCTTCGTCGAGGAAGATCAGATCGCCCAGCGGCACGTGCTTGTCCAGATGCATCTTGTCTTCGAAGTTCATCCGGCTCGTGCCCGGCCCGTGCGCCATCGTCAGGTTCTGGAGCGGGCATTCACCGCCCTTGTCGCAGATCGGGCAGTCGAGCGGATGGCTGGTGAGCAGAAATTCGACGACGTTGCGGCGCGCGTCCGTGACCATCTGGGTGTTGGTGCGGATGACCAGCCCATCGCTGACCGTCGTCGTACAGGCAGTTTGCAGTTTGGGCATCCAGCGGACTTTCGGCCTGCCCTGATCATCGAGGACGACGGCGCCGGTCGCCCGGTCTTTCTCAACAGCACCCATCTCGACCAGGCACATGCGGCACATGCCGACCGGTTTCATCTTCGGGTGATAGCAGAATACCGGGATATCGTTGCCGATCAGCTTCGCTGCATCGACCAGGTTCATCCCGGCGGGAAACTCATAAACAACATCATCAATCGTGACTTTGACGTGGTTCGTCGGGTTAGTCATTCAGTCGTTCCTCCACCCCGGTGATTCGGTCACGGCCTCACATCCGCATTTCGTCGTCGCATCATCCACGCTCAGCGTGCAGGCTCAACCGGGCGCGCATCCAGACGGGCGCGGGCTTCGTCCACCGACTCGCCCGACCGGCGCAGCACCTCGATCAACCCCGCAGCAGCCCGATCCTGAGCGGCCTGGGCGATCAGCCCCCAGCGTTCACCGCGCAGCGCGCGCTCCGCCAGGATCAGCGCGCGTTCAAAATCAGATCGGGCGGCATCGAGGGCGCCGCTGTGGAGCAGCGCTTCCCCGCGCAGCACGTAATTCATCGGCGCATCCGGCTCATCAGCGATCGACGCCGACAGGTCAGCGATCGACGTATCCGCTTCAGCGCTCAGGCCCACCCACGCCAGCAGACGCGCCCACCCGCTGGATGCCCGCCGCCGTCCATCAGCCGCCTGGGCGGGTGCATCTGCATCAGCAGCAACCGGAATGGCGCTGGACGCCATTCCGGTATCGAGCGTATCTGACCTGGGAACAGGCGGCGGCGAAGCGACCGCCGGATCGCGCTCAATGCTGTTCACAAAACCCTCGCAGCCCGTTCAATCGCCCACAGCAGCCGGCGCCGCCGCTCTGGCTTTCGCCGCGCCGTTGGTCTGGCCGACGTGCGCCTTGAAATCCTCCGGGAACAAGCGCACGGTATGGATGATCGGATTGGCGGCGAATTCGCCGAGCGCACACAGAGTCGCCCCCTGCATATTGCGCGCCACATTCGCGATCAGATCGATATCGCTCAGGCGTGCACCGCCAGCCATGATCCGGTCGATGACCTTATCGAGCCAGTACGTCCCTTCGCGGCACGGCGTGCACTTCCCGCAGCTCTCGTGCTTGAAGAACTTGGTCACCTTGGAGGCCACCCAGGTGATATCGACCGTCTCATCCATGACGATGATCGACGCCGAACCCAGGATCGTCCCCGTTTTGGCCATGTCCTCGTAGGTGAGCCGGGTATCCAGGATCGAGTCGGTATCACCGTTGATGCGCATGATCGGCCCGGAACCGCCGGAGGGCAGCACCGCCTTGATCTGCTTGCCGCCGGGGATGCCGCCCGCATGTTCGTAGAGCAGTTCGCGCAGCGTCACGCCGAACGGCAGCTCATAGTTGCCCGGCTTGTTGACGTGGCCGCTGACGCAGAAGATCTTCGTCCCAGTGCTCTGTTCCGTGCCGATCTTCTTGTACTCCGCCGCGCCGTGAACGATGATCCACGGCACATTGGCGATCGTCTCGACGTTGTTGACGACGGTCGGCTCGCCATACAGACCGCCGCCCTTCTGGGCCGGGAACGGCGGACGCACGCGCGGCTGCCCCATCTTGCCTTCCAGGCTCTCCAGCAGGGCCGACTCTTCCCCACAGATGTAAGCGCCCGCGCCCAGGTGGGTGTAAACCTCGCACGACCAGCCGGAACCGAGGATATTCTCGCCGACGTACCCCGCCTGGCGCGCCTCTTCGATGCGCCGGTCGAGCTGATGCGCAATATCCCAGTATTCACCGCGCAGGTAGATGTAAACCGCTTTCGCCTGGATCGCCCAGGCCGCGATCAGCGCGCCCTCGATCAGTTGGTGCGGGTTGTTCTCCATGATCTGGCGATCTTTGAACGTCCCCGTCTCGGACTCGTCCGCGTTGACGACGACGTACTTGATCGGCTCGCTCTGCGGGATGAAGCTCCACTTGACCCCGGTCGGGAAGCCCGCGCCGCCGCGCCCGCGCAGGTTCGAGGCCTTCACCTCTTCGATGACGTCTTTCGGCTGCATCGACAGGGCTTTTTTCAGGCCTTCGTAGCCGCCGTTGCGCACATACACATCGAACTCGCGAATATCCGGGATCTCGTATTCACGAAGCAGGATTCTCATACTGTCTGTCGCTCTTTCTCTCTCAACCTAGCTGTGACGGTCAGATGTGCTGCACCGGCGGTCGCGCCCCATCGAACTGGCGCGGCTGTCACTTCTGATCTGACTGATCTGCCGCAGCCCCGGCTTCAGCGCGCCACTGCGCGATCAGCGCCCGGACTTTCTCGTTGTCGAGATTTTCATAAAAATGGAAGTTGCACTGCATCATGGGCGCGCGATCGCACGCCCCCAGGCACATCACATGTTCGACCGTGAACAGACCATCTTCCGTCGTGCCGCCTTCCTCGATGCCCAGGTATTCCAGCAGATCGTGATGAAACTGATCCGCGCCGCGCAGGGCACACGCCAGGTCGGTACACACCTGCAGCCAGTACTTGCCCTTCGGCTTTTCCGAGTACATCGTGTAAAAACCGGCGATCGAGGTCACCTGGGTGGGGTCGATCTCGCACAGATCGGCGACTTCTTTGATCGCTTCCGGGGTGATCCAGCCGTACTCTTCCTGGGCGATATACAGCAGCGGCATCACCGCTGAACGCTTGTCCGGGTACTTCGCGAAGTGCTTTGCGATCTGCTCTGCGTACTTTTCTGCCAGCATTTGACGCCTGTCCTAACGGTCGCTGTCGCCCAATACAATGTCGATGCTGCCGATGATCCCCACCAGATCCGCGATCATGTGCCCCTGGGCGATCTTCCCCAGCGCGCTGATGTGCATGAACGACGGGGTCTTGAAGTGGACGCGCCGGGCTTTCGGCCCGCCCGTACCGTGCAGGTAGCAGCCCAGTTCGCCGCGCGGGCTTTCGATCGACACGAACACCTCTTCGTCAGGCAGGCTGAAGCCTTCCGTCCACAGCTTGAAGTGGTGGATGACGGCTTCCATGCTGCGCCCCAGCTCGCTGCGCGGGGGCGGCACGAACTTGCGGTTCTGGCTGCGGAACGGCCCTTTCGGCAGCCGCTTGATCGCCTGGCGGATGATGCGCACGCTTTCGCGCATCTCCAGAATGCGCACGTAGTAGCGGTCGTACACGTCGCCATGTTCGCCCAGCGGCACATCGAACTCGTAATGCTCGTAACCGCTGTAAGGCATGGCCTTGCGGATATCCCAGTTGACGCCGCTCCCCCGCAGGCTGGGGCCGGACATACCCAGCGCCAGCGCCTCTTCCGGTTCGACCACGCCGATCCCCTGCGTGCGATCGCGCCACAGCGGGTTGTCCGTCAGCAGGCTCTCGTAATCATCGATCTTGCGCGGGAAGTAATCGAGGAAACTTTCCAGCGTTGGCAGGAATTCTTCCGGCAGGTCGCGCCAGACGCCGCCCGGGCGGATGTAGCTGCCCATCATGCGCTGACCGCTGAGCATCTCGAACATATCGAGGATGCGCTCGCGCTCGCGGAAGCAGTACAGGAAGACGCTCATCGCGCCCATGTCGAGCGCGTGCGTGCCCAGCCAGACCAGGTGGCTGTTCAGGCGCGTCAGTTCCAGGCAGATCACGCGGATGACCTGCGCGCGTTCCGGCACATCGAGATCGGCCATCTTCTCGATCGCCAGGCTGAAGGCCATATTGTTGGACATCGGGGCCAGATAGTCCATGCGATCGGTCAGCGTGACCGCTTTTTCGTATGGCTTGGACTCGATGTTCTTCTCGATGCCTGTGTGCAGATAGCCGACGTCCGGCAGACAGGAAACGATCTCCTCACCATCCAGCTCCAGCAGCAGGCGCAGCACGCCATGCGTGCTGGGGTGATGCGGCCCCATGTTGAGCAGCAGGGTTTCCCCGGTGAGCGCACGGTCGCTGACCAGCCCGCGCAGTTCTTCAAGCTGGCCTTCCCACTGTTTCAGTTCCGGGGCGATTTCGACGCGCGATTGTGTAGGACGAGTTGCAAGGGTCATCGGCGGCGCTCCAGCCTATTCTCTGGCGAACGGTTTGTGACGCGCGATCTCCTCGACATTGAACGAGAACATCGGCGTTTCGTATCCGAGCGGGTAATCGCGGCGGTGCGGGTGGCCCTCCCAGTCCGGGGCCATCAGGATGCGGCGCAGATCCGGGTGACCGGCGAAGCGGATGCCCATCATGTCGTAGATCTCGCGCTCCAGCCAGTTGGCCGCCGGCCACACCGTCGTCACCGTGGGGACGACCGGATCCTCCTCATTGACGAAGACCTTCAGGCGCAGCCGCCGGTTGTACAACATCGAATAAATGTGATACGACACGGCGAAGCGCTCCGGGCGGTCGCCATAATCCCCGTAGCCGCGCGTCGCATCGTAGTAATCCACCGCGCTGATATCGGATAGAAAGTTGTAAACCAGCCCGGTGGTATCGCGCAGATAGCGCGCCACTGCTTCGATCTGGGCCGGATCGATGATCAGCGTCGTTTCTCCACGAAACTGGTTGACCGACTGGAGCGCCGACGAAAATGCCGTGCGGACGCTCTCAACAGGATCGAGCGCTTGAGGAATATGCATGGTCACTTCACCCACTCGGCGAGGCGTTCGCCGCGCACCTTCTCATGCAGCGTCAGGATACCGTGAATGAGCTGCTCCGGACGCGGCGGGCAGCCCGCAACGTAGACATCGACCGGGATGATCTCATCCACCCCCTGCACGATGGCGTAGTTGTTGTAGACCCCACCGCACGAGGCACAGTCCCCCATCGAGATGACATACTTGGGCGACGCCATCTGATCGTAAAGCTGGCGCACGACCGGGGCCATCTTGCGCGTCACGCGGCCCGCCACGATCATCAGATCGCTCTGCCGGGGTGAAGCGCGGTTCAGCTCCATGCCGAAGCGCGACAGGTCATAATCCGACGCCTGGGTGGACATCATCTCGATCGCACAACAGGCCAGCCCGAACAGTAGCGGCCACATTGCGCCGGTACGTCCCCAGTTAACGGCAGCGTCGAGCGTCGTCGTGACAACGCCAAGGTTGCCGAGTTTCGATGAAATTACTCCCATTCCAACGCTCCCACTTTCCACTCATAAATCAGGCCGATAGTGAGGATCGTGATGAACACGCCCATCGTCGCAAGCGCATACCAGCCCATGTCCCGGAACACGACCGCCCACGGCAGGAAGAAGACGACTTCGATATCGAACAGGATGAACAGGACGGCGATCAGGTAAAAGCGCACCGAGTAGCGGCGGTTAGCCGGGCCGATCGGCTTCATACCGCTCTCGTAGGGGTCAGCCTTGCGCTTGGTCGGGCGGTAGGGGCCGAACAGCCGCGAAATGACCAGGACGATCACAGCAATGATGATTGCAAGAAGGAGCAGTACGCCAATCGGGGCAAATTCATTCAGCGCCATGCAGGTTTCCCTGTTATAGATTGCGCGTGCGCAGACACAGACGCGATCTGCGCACGCTGACTGGTGTCCAGTATCGATTGTTCAAAAATGAACAAACTCACAAGCATAAGTATAACTGACCGTAAAATCGCTGTCAACTTAGGTCAAAATAATTCTCAGACGATCATCAGCAAAATTCTGCACCCCGGTAGTGCACGATCACCGACCGGGGTGCTCGATGCGCAGCACCTGATCGATCTTGGGCCGGGGGATCGTGCGTTCCGCGCCGTCCACCCAGCGGATCGTCACCCGCTCAACCTGTGTTTCTCGCCCCAGGCCGAAGTGAGCCACCGGTTCCATCTGGCACAGATAGCCGCTCCCGGCATCGATGACGCGCCGCTGCGTGCGCTCTGGCGTCTCCAGCACGACCAGCGCGCCGCGCGCCGGAGCGCCGTAGATCGTCAGCGGCAGCACGCGCAGGTAGTGATGATCGTTCGGCTGCGGCGCGTATAGACTCACCGGCTGCGGCGCGGCCTCTCCGTGAGCGATCACCAGTTCCAGCCGACCATCGTGGTTGAAGTCACCCACAGCGGCCCCCGTCCCCAGCCCCTGCTCCTCAACGGCATCGCCTGCGCTGATCGGAACCCAGTCACCGCCACGAAAAGCGAACAGCCGGTTCGGTTCGCCGATATTGTTGAAAAAGATCTCTTCATAGCCGTCATTGTCGAAATCGGCGGCCAGCACCGTGCGCACGCGGGACGGCGTGGACATGTGGTGGGGGGTCATATCCTCGAAGCGCCCGTTGACATCCTGGACGAACAGGCGGTGTGTCCCCTCCCAATTGCCGATCACCAGATCGAACAGACCATCGCCGTTGGCATCGAGTGCGGCGACGCCGCGTGCGTTTTCCAGCGGATCATCGACACCTACCTCTTCCCCGACCTCGCCGAACGTGCCATCGCCGTTGTTGTTGAACAGATAGTTCGCGCCGTTTTCGTTACCGCAGAACACATCCATGCGCGTCGTGATCAGCGGCAGCGCGATCGCGCTGCGCCCCCCGGTGATCTTGTTCAGCCCGGCCTCCGGTGCGACGTCATGCAGTCGTCCGTCATCGTCCAGTTCGTACAGACGCATCGGCCCGCCGTAATTGGCGATGAAAAAGCCATAGCGCCCGATGCCATTGCGGTCAAGCACGGCGACCGATCGTCCCGCCGTCAGATTGAGCACCGCATGGTTCATCGCCAGACCGAACAGATCGACCCACTCGCCGTCAGCGAAGTCGAACAGTCGATCGGCGAAACGCTTCGTGCCCGCAAACGTATCGGTGTTGAGCACGTACAGTTCTTCGAGACCATCGCCATCGATGTCGCCAGCGGCCAGGCCGATCGACTGGCGGCGCGTATCCGCCAGCACGTAAGGGGCGATATCATCAAACGAACTGCCATTCCAACGGTAGATCAGGTTGGGAAACCCGAAGCCTGCGATCACGATCTCGAACTGGCCGTCATTGTCGATATCTGTGACGGCAACACCGTAATTCAATTGAATCGGGTTGTTGCGCAGCAGATGCGATCGATCCGTGAACATGTGAACATCCTTGGCGGCAGATCAACACGGCGTCATTATAGACACGACAGTTGAGAACGCGGCGGCTTTATGAGGAAAAGCTCATGATTGGCCGGGGCGCTGGGTGCGCAGCTTGATCTCCATGAGATCGGCCCGGGCAAAACCGGATGCAGCATAAAACGCGGCAGCACGATCATTGGCGCGCTCCGTATTGACGATGATGACGTTGATATTCAACCGTTCAGCCCGCTTGAACACCGCCTCGAGCAGCGCCGCCCCGACCCCACGACGCTGATACGTGGGCAGCACCGCCATGTCATTGATCAGACCGTGGCTTTCTGTGAGCGCGCGGATGACCGACAGCGCGATGAAGCCGATGATCATGGCCGGCTGCTGCCGGGTCACAGCGACGAACACCTCCAGGCCGGCCTGTTCACGGAAGCGCAGATAGACATCGCGCCACTGATCGCGGGTCAGATTGCGATTGGCCGGTATCAGGCTGAGCAGCGCCATGATCTCGTGCGCATCCCCCGCCTCAGCCGGGCGGATATCGAACGGATCATCGACCTCCCCCGCCCTGTCGGCTCCGGGCTGATCGGCGACGCCGTCCGCCGGCGTGCGCGCGGCATGGCGCGCCAGCCACTGGGCGATCATCTCTCGATGCGTGCGAAACGGCAGCAGCGGGATTTCGTGAGGCAGGAAGACGCGCGCCTCGCCGGCGTCATCGCCAGCCCGCAGCTCACCGCCGATCGGGCGGGCGCGGTAGAAGATCATGATCCCGCTCAGCGGTGGGCCTTCCGGGAAGGAATTGACCCCCGCCAGCTCGATGATCTCCACCTTGAGGCCGGTCTCCTCGGCGGCCTCGCGCACCGCGGCATCCTCGGCGCTCTCATCGGCTTCGATATACCCGCTCGGCAGCGCCCAGCGGCCCATATGCGGCGGATTGTTGCGCCGGATGAGCACCACGCCGCCATCCATCTCGATGACGATGCCGACCGCGGGCACGGGATTGGTGTAATGCACGTAGCCGCATTTCGGGCAGGCTTTGCGGGGGCGCCCCCCCTCGACCTTGTCGATCAGAGAGGAACCGCAAACCGGGCAGAAGCTCAAATCGCGCACGGTCACGGTTCGCTACGCGATCCACTCGGTCGGGAGCGGACGTTCCAGAATCTGCCCGTCCGCATCCCGCTCGACCTGATAAACGCGCGCCCAGGAATAGGCGCTGACAGCGTGGTGGAGTTGACCATCGATGAAATGAGCCGCCGCGCCGTCATCCAGGCCGATGCCGGGCGGGATCTCATTTGACGCGATCAACCGGTGGAAGGTCGGTCGGCGTTGCAGTTGACTGTTGTAATGAGGTGATGCGCTGCCTGAGAGAAAACCGAGGCCGCGGATCGGGCGCAGTGGGCCGGGCACGGAGTCCGTCGTGCCGTATTCGAACCAGCAGATGGCCCCGGCGCTGATCCCGGCCAGCACCGTCCCTCCCTCAAGCGCCTCGCGCAGGATGCGATCGATCTCCCATTCGCGCCACAGCGCCAGCATGGAGCGGGTATTCCCTCCGCCAACATAGATCACATCCTGAGCGCCTAAAAAATCAGCGATATCCGCGGTGTGAGGCTGGAATAACGACAGGCTGCTCGTCCGGGCGTCGAAACTGGCGAACGCGGCTTCAAACTGAGCCAGCTTATCTCCGTTCTCGCCGCTCGCCTGCCCCAGAAAACAGACACGCCGACCGCGCGCCTGCTGCATCAGGTAGCGCAGCAGAGGTGGGGCGAAGTCATCCCCGCCAATAGCGATGATCTGCGCGGCCACGCTCACATCTCCAGATAATCGCGAAGCTGACGACTGCGCGTGGGATGGCGCAGCTTGCGCAGCGCTTTCGCCTCGATCTGGCGGATGCGTTCGCGCGTCACCCCGAAATGCTTGCCCACTTCCTCCAGGGTGTGATCCTGTCCATCGGCCAGGCCGAAACGCATCTCCAGCACTTCGCGCTCTCGATCGCTGAGCACGCCCAGCGCGGAGCGGATCTGCTCTTTGAGAAGCTGGCGGCTGGCGGCATCCATCGGGCCGAGGACTTTGTCATCCTCGATGAAATCACCGAGCTGGCTGTTGTCTTCCTGGCCGATCGGCATCTCCAGGCTCATCGGTTCCTGGCTCAGGCGCATGATCTTGCGCACCTTCTGCGCGGCGCGGCGCAGCTTGCGCTGCAAGCCGGGATCCATTTTCGACCCCTCGCGGCGGATCAGCCGGATGGCTTCAGTCTCTTCCGGGGTCAGGAAATCCATTTCCAGCGCGATCTGTTCCGCGCTCGGTTCGGCCCCCAGCTCCTGCGTCAGCTCGCGCTGCACCCGCATCAGGCGGTTGATCGTCTCGACCATGTGAACGGGGATGCGGATCGTGCGCGCCTGGTCGGCGATCGCACGGCTGATCGCCTGGCGGATCCACCACGTCGCGTAAGTGCTGAATTTGAACCCTTTCGTATGGTCGAATTTCGCCACCGCGCGCAGCAGACCGATATTCCCCTCCTGGATCAGATCGAGGAAATTGATTCCGCGTCCCATGTATCGTTTGGCGACACTGACGACCAGGCGCAGATTGGCCCGCGTCAGGCTGTCAATCGCTTCTTCAGCCCGGCGTTCGATATCGGCGAACAGATCGGGCAGATCGGCGATGATCTGAGGATCGGCGGCCAACCATCCTGCAAAGGCTTCAACTGTGGGCAGCTCACCGTGCCGGGCGACATGATCGCGCAGTTTCAGACGGAGCACCGACGGGATCAGGTGAAGCGCGTGGACGACCGCGAACAATTCGCGCCCCAGGTCAGTCCACTTATCATCCCGGCCCCACTCCCTCTGGCGCATGTACTCGCGCACATAGGATGGCCCCGTGACATCCCAATCCCCGACGACGCGCTCCACTTCATCGATGACCCGTTTCAGATCGGGCGGATCCAGTTTGAAAGCGGCGCTGAGCCGCTGGACTTTCCCCCACGCTGTTTCCATGTACCGGAAAGCTTCAACGACGATTTCATCGGGACGCGGCCCGCGCGCATCACCGGGGTGTCCTTGCGCTGCGCCTGCCTCGGTCGTGGCGGTGGACAGCCGATCGGTGAGCTGCTCGATCAGGCGCTCGGCTGCGATCTGGGCGCTGAGCCAGGTTTCTCGATTGGTATCCAACAGGGGGACAAGACCGATCTCTTTGAGGTACATGCGCACGGGATCATCCGGCGGTAGCTCACCGGGAGTTACCTCGTTCATGCGCTCGTAATCAACATCCTCAAATTCCTCATCATCGCCCGCGAGGCCGAAACTATCGTCGTCCTTGAGCGCGAGGTGGTCAAAATCATCTTCGCCGATGATGTCTTCCTCGTTCAGATCATCATCTTCGACCGGTTCATCCTCAAATTCAAAATCCGTGCTGACATCTTCGCTGCTGTTCAGACGGGAACGGGAGAGTTCATCAGATGACCGAACATCTGTTTTTTTGGAGGTGCGCTTCCTGGTCATTCGCTGTTCCACGTTTATGGGCAGTCCGCCCTTTCGGAGCACCGTCTATTATACATAGCCGTGAAAAAAATACAGGATCGCAGTATCGCTAACCTGAGGTTGCGGCGGTGCTGCCAGAAGCGATCAGCGCGCCAGGAGCTTTCAGCTCGATCGCCGACTGATACCGGAGGTGGGGATTGTGCGGCCCGCCAGGATGCATTGGGGGTAAAACGATGACGACTGTGCGGCCCTGAACGGGGCGATTCAGGTGAGACTCAAAGTGAGTAACAGCCAACGGGGAACAGATCGGCGCTTTCCGGTCTGCTCCCCATTCACTTGGCTGTTGATCGGATGCGCAGCGTCGTTGCAACGCCCACTGGCATCCGGCTTGTGCTCCCCTCCGCTGGCCGGATCGCGCGGTTCTACCGTGCGGGATGGATCTGACGCGCCCGCTCGTGGATAGCGAAATCTGACCGAGAGGGGTGATCTCTCAGTGTTAACCCAGCGCGTCGTAGCCCGGGCCTTTGGAAAAGAAATCGTAGTTGGGCTGGATATCCTTGGTCAGATCGACGACCTCGCCGCCCGCCGCGACCACTTCGACTTTGGTATCGAACGGCACGCGCTTCTGACCGGGAGCCATCACATAGTCCGACTTGACTTCTTCCTGGATGAAGATCGCCTCGTACGGGCACTCCGGCACGCACGCGCCGCAGTCGATGCAGGTATCGGGATCGATGTAGTACCACGGCCACTCCGAAGCCGGCTGACCGGGGACGATGCATTCCACCGGGCAGACTTCCATACACGCGCCGTCGCGCAGGCACAGGCTGGTGATAATGTGAGTCATTCGAACAGCTCCTGAAACTACCGATGCAGTCCACAGCCGCTGCATCAGCCAGCGATTAACCGCGATCATAGATCGCGATCGCACGCCGATCTGTGACTTTTGTTGGAATGGAAATCAGAATTTGCTGAGGGTTCAGATAACTTTAACAGCGGTTAAATTTCTCAGCGCGTTTCCAACTCAGCATCGTTCATCAGCGGACAGGTGGGTTTCAACATGCCGTCCGGCATCGTATTCGTCTCGGCCAGATGAACCAGGCCGGCCCGATCTTCGATGTACACATGGCGTCCGCGCCGGGTCAGCAGACCGGCATTGAGCAGGCTGCGCAGGGCGCGCCCCACCACTTCACGCGTCGTGCCCAGAATCGAGGCAATTTCTTCCTGAGTGAGAGTCGTCGGCGAGGGAGTTTCGGCGTAGATCGTCTCGTGGAGAAAGAGTTTGGCCAGCCGTGACGGGATCGTCCGGAAAGTCATATCCTCCAGCCGCTCCAGGTATTCGCGGTTCAACCGCGCGAGCTGCTGCATCGTGTTCGCCATCAACCGGGGATGAGCCGCCAGCAGATCGAGCAGCGCGTCATGATGGATCACGAGCACGTCCGCCGCGGTGACCGCCGTGGCATCGAACGGGTTATTGGCACCATCGACAGCGGCCACCTCGTTGAACGTGGCCGGTGCGGAGAGCAAATTGAGGGTGTGCAGCCGCCCCTCGGAATTACAGCGGTGCAGCCGGACCATCCCCGCGATCAGGATATGAAGGCCAGCGCAGGCCGTCCCCTCGGCGAAGATCTGCGCGCCAGCGGCAACACTGCGGCGGTGCGCCAGCGCTTCAACATCGCGCAGCGCCGCTTCTGGGACGCCGACGAACGGCGCGATCTGCTGCCAGCGTGTCGGTTGGATCCGGGAGGTTGTTTCCATACTTCAATCGCGACTTTCTCACCACCTATCGCACCGGCTGGAATGGCGTGCCTCTGCGGCCTCGGCGGCCCTGATCGTCCCGACAGGGTCAGCGCGGCAGGACGACCGCCAGCGCGACCAGCAGGATCACTAAAGCGCCGGCCAGCAGGAACATATTCCGCAGATCGGCGATCACGTAACCATACTCGGCCTTCAGTTCCTCAGGCGTCACCGTTTTCGTCGGGTGTTCCAGCAGATAGGCGACGCGCTCGGCGTCGAGCTGAGCCTGCTTCGCCCGATCCCGTTCAGCCGGCTGGGGGCGCGGTGCAGGTGCTGCCGATGTGAGCGTGGAGACCTGCCCCGAACGGCTGATCACGGCCCGTTCGGCGCGGCGCTGCGCGGCTGTGCGCGTCGCATAGGGGTTGACCGTTGGGCGTCCGGTACGGCGGGCCGCACGACGTTCCGACGCTGACTGACGGCGGCCGCTCGTCGATTTCTTCTCATCTTCGGGCATGACCCTGCTCCTAATTCACCCGATCGGCGAATACGATGATGCGCTGCGTATTGACCTGATACGGATAGCATGAGATCAGCGTCGCCGTGGCGGTGCCGCGGCTGGCCAGCACGCTGACGTCCGTCGGCTCGACGATGCGGATCTCTGTCACCGTATAGGTGTAGCTGTTCGACTGCGTCTGGATCTGGAACTGATCGCCGGGTTCCAGTTGATCCAGATGCCGGAAGATCTGGCCGTAGATATCGTTATGGGCGGCCAGCACCACGTTGCCGATCGGATCGCCGGGGTTGACGCCGTTGACGAGCTGCCCCACGCCCTGCTGCAGCGCCGCCCAGTCAACCCCCTGCACGATCGCCTGATTCAGGTTGAGCGCCGGGATCGTCAGCGTCAGAGCGGTCTCCGCGGTCGGCGGGGGACGGCTGATGTTCGGCGCGATCCACTGGCTTTCGACCAGCGGCAGCAGGTGCGCGGGCACTTCGGCATAGTTGAACACGGGCAGACCGTTCTGCACCGTATGCCCACCCGGCAGGATGAAATTCTCCAGACGCAGGGTCGGCGTCGGGGCCAGCGTCGGGATGCCGGCGCGGCGCTGCTCTTCCGCCAGCGACTGGGCGGCTGCCGTCTCCTGCTCCAGCATCTGGATCGCGCTGACCAGGTTGATGGCGATCAGCACGATCCCGACGACCGCGGCGATTTCGATCAGCAGCAGGATGCGATCGTAGATCCTGCGCCGCCGCAGACTCGCCTGCGAGACCGCCTCAATGGTATAGACAGGCGGAGGCGGATTCGCATCGGAACGCTCATCAGCATCGAGCGCATCTTCGAACTGCGGCGCCTCCATCGCTTTCGCTGCATGAAGCTGGATCCGGCCCGCATTCGCGTCGGTGACCACCGCGGGACTGGTGCTTTCCGGCTTCGGGGCGGGCGGCACCGTCAGGGATGCGCCCGGCGGCAGGGGATCGATCGTTCGACCGGCGCGGCGCATCTTCTCGACCTGCATCTGCCGCGCTTCACGACGGCGGATCGCCAGGATGCGCTCCAGCTCCTCAATGCTCAGTTCGTCAACCGGACGCTTATCCCTGAAAGTTGACATCGTCAGCGGCTCTTGCTCACCACAGCGAACACTTCGCGTTCGAAAAACCAGCGCAGCGGCGGCGTCTTGAAGACCAACTGCCGCAGGCGATCGATGACGACGGGATCGGCCCCCTGCCCCCATTTCTGCGGCGGACTCTCCAGCCAGACTTTCCCGCTGAAACCGGCCCTGTGCAGCGTCCGCCGCAGGCTCCACATCGACTGCTCGTTGACGTGGACATGTTCGTTGATCGACACCAGGAAATTGCGCGGATTCGGCGGGTAGTTCGCCCCCTGGCCGAGCAGCATCCGGAAGCGCCGCACCAGCGGGTAAGCATACCGGTCATACCAGATATTGGGCGCGGTGTGCACAATGAACAGGCCGTCGTCCTTCAACACCCGGTGGACTTCGCTCAGCGCCGCATCCAGCTCCCACGGGTGCAGATGCTCGACCACATCGAACATCAGCACCCGATCGAAATAACGCGCCGGGAACGGCAGTTTTTTCGCATCGGCCAGCGCCACCCCGGTCTTGCCCGGTGCGACCGCCTCGGCCCCTTCGATCACCCGGCGGGACATCGAGACCGCCACCGGAGCGTAATCGATCCCATAGGCATCTGCACCCAACCGGGCAGCATGGCGCAGGATCTCACCGCGACCGCACCCGACATCGAGGACTTTCATCCCGACAGCGACCTGCGCCAGGCGGAACGCCGACGCCAGACGGCGCGAAAGCTGCTCCCCTTCGCTGGTGTTGAACTCGTCGAATCCTTCACAGGCCGTGCGAAAATATTCTTCTGTATACAGCGATGCCGGAACCGGTGCTGGATCGGTATGTTTTTCCAAAGTGAACAGACCTGTAAAGACCGTCTGAGACAGGATCACCTGCGCATTCCAGACGGGATTATACTCCAGGCCCCTCGTGACGCAACGGACAAAGCGGGGTATAATCCGGGTCTGTACTGGCATATTTCTAGTGAATGATCCCCCATGGCAAAGCGTCCACCTGTTTATCCGTTCAGCGCAATCGTCGGCCAGGAGATGATGAAACTGGCCCTGATCCTGAACGCTGTTGACACCCGTATTGGCGGCGTCCTCATCCGCGGAGAGCGCGGAACGGGCAAATCGACCGCGGCGCGCGCGCTGGCCGCGCTGCTGCCGGAGATCGAGGTCTTCGCTGAGTCGCCGTTCAATGACGACCCGCATCGCAGCGAAACCTGGTCGGATTTCGTGCGTGCCCGTAAAGAGCGCGGCGAACCCCTGACCATCGTCAAACGCCGCATCCCGTTCGTCGATCTGCCGGTCAGCGCTACCGAAGATCGCGTCGTCGGCACGCTGGATATCGAAAAAGCGATCCAGAAAGGCGAGCGCAGCTTCGACCCGGGCGTGCTGGCCAGCGCCAACCGGGGCATCCTGTACGTCGATGAAGTCAACCTGCTGGATGATCACGTCGTCGATCTGCTGCTCGACTCGGCGGCGATGGGCGTCAACGTGGTTGAACGCGAGGGCATCAGCTTCGCCCACCCGGCCCGGTTCATCCTGATCGGCACGATGAACCCGGAAGAAGGCGATCTGCGCCCGCAGCTCCTCGATCGATTCGCGCTGTCCGTCGAAGTGCGCGGCCTGCACGATGCCAGCGAACGCATGGAGATCGTCGAGCGGCATATCGCTTATGAAAACGATCCGGAGCGGTTCCGCGCCGAGTGGATGCCTTACGAGCAGAGTTTGGGTGAACAAATCGCCGCCGCGCGCGACATGCTCGATCAGGTTCAGTACACCCGGCTCAATCTGCGCCAGATCGCCGAGCTGACCAGCGCTGCCAAGATCGATGGGCATCGTGCCGATATGGTCATCCTGAAGACCGCGCGCGCCCATGCCGCGCTCAATCAGCGCGATCATCTCACCGCGCACGACATCCTGATCGCGGCCACGCTGGCTATCCCCCACCGTCTTAAACGCGGCCCGTTCACCGATGCCCAGATGAGCCAGGTCGAGATGGAAAAGATCCTCGAAAAGACCGAGTCGACCTGGGGCGAGGGCGATGAAGCCGAACCGACCGCGCCCGACAGCGGTGAAGAGCAGGCGGTGAAAAAAAAAGTCCCTCAACAGCCACGCTGAGCGATGAGCAAACGCCGGACTTCGGCCAGACTGAGGCGGCCCCCCAGAATGTCTTCGACAACCGCGATGCCTACTGGTGGGAAGGCGGCAAGAAGGTCGAGGCCGGCCAGGAATTCGCCCCGCGGCGGCTGCAAACCCAGCTCGACCAGATGGTGCGCAAACAGGCGGGACGGCGCTCGCGCACGCGCACTGACCGCAAGCGCGGGCGCTATATCCAGGCCCGCCTGGCGCACGGCAAAACCACCGATATCGCTTTCGACGCCACGATCCGCTACGCAGCGCCGCTGCAAAAACAGCGCGAGCAGATGCGGCGCGACAATGGGATGGCCTTCGCCCTGCGGTTGAGCGACCTGCACCGCAAAATCCGCGTCAAGCGCACCTCCAACCTGATCCTGTTCGTCGTCGATGCGTCATGGTCGATGGCCGTCTCCGAACGTATGCAGGCCACCAAAGGGGCGATCATGTCCCTGCTGACCGATGCCTACCAGCGGCGCGATCGCGTCGGCCTGATCGTCTTCCAGAAGGATCGCGCTCAGCTCATCCTGCCGCCGACCAATTCCGTCGTGCTGGCGAAATCTGCCCTGACCACGATACCGGTCGGCGGCAAAACGCCGCTGTCCGCCGGCCTGCTGCTGTCTTACGAGGTGATCACGCGGGAGAAGCGGCTGCATCCGGACATCATCCCATTGATGATCCTGCTGACCGACGGCGCGGGCAATGTCTCGATCAGCAGCCGCCCTCCGCAGGAAGAGGCGCATGAGATCGCCGATCAGATCCGGGCGGAAAACATCAAAACCGTGACCATCAACATGGAACACGTGGCCTTCGATCAGGGGCTGGCCGCCAAACTGGCGGAACGCCTGGGCGGCCCGTGCTACACGCTGGGTCAGATGCGCGCCGAAACCCTGCTCGAGACGGTGCGTCAGGAGATGACGCACTGACCGGATCGACTGGCCGCCCGGTCAGAGATTGACTGGCCGGGCGGCCACAGGCCGGAACGGCGATACGTCCTCAATCTTCACCGCTGCGCGTCGCCCGGTAAGCGAGCAGCAGCGGGATAAACGTGATCGCGATGACGAACACCGCCGCGACATTGGTCACGGGGCGGTCGCGCGGGCGCTGAAGCTGAGAGAAGATCCAGATCGGCAGCGTCTGTTCGTTTCCCGCCGTGAATGTCGTCACGATCACCTCATCGAACGACAGGGCGAACGACAGCAGACCGCCGGCCAGCAGCGCCGTGGCGATGTTGGGCAGGATGATGTAGCGAAACGTCTGGAAGCTGGTCGCGCCCAGATCCATCGACGCCTCGATCTGCGAGTGGGCCGTGCGGCGCAGCCGGGCGGATACGTTGTTGAACACCGTGACCACGCAGAACGTTGTATGGCCGATGACGATCGTCCAGTAGTTGAAGTCCAGCCCCAGGTTATTGATCGCTGAACGCAGCGCGATGCCGGTCACGATGCCGGGCAGCGCGATCGGCAGGATGATGATCAACGTGATCAGATCGCTGCCGAAGAAGCGGCGGCGGTACAGCGCCAGCGCTGTGATCGTCCCGATGAGCAGCGCGATCAGCGTCGTCACCGTCGCCACCGAAAGCGAGAGGCCCAGTGCGCGCCAGAAGTCACTGCGCGCAAACAGGCGTCCAAACCACTGGAGGGTCAGGCCCGGCGGCGGGAAGGTGAATGCCGCTTCTTCAATATTGAAGGCGTAGAGCACGATCAGCAGGATGGGGAAATGCAGAAAGATCAGCGCGCCGACAGCCGCCGCCTTCAACCCCCAGGAAGCGCGCGGCGCGCCCGGATCGCGCGCGGATGACCGCCGCGCCGGCTGCGAAACGGCAAGACTAGAGTGCATCGAAAGCCCCCGTTCTGCGCGCCAGCATCAGATAAATCACCATGATCACAACCGGCACCACAGTGAGCGCCGCCGCCAGCGGCAGGTTGCTCGCCCCCTGGTAGGAGTACACGGCTGAGCCGATGATCGGCGCGGAGTTCCCGAACACCGTCGGCACGATGTAATCGCCCAGCGTCAGCGAGAACGTGAAGATCGATCCGGCGATGACGCCGGGCATCGCCAGAGGCAGCGTCACCGTCCAGAAGGTCTGGCGCGGCTTCGCCCCCAGATCGCTGGACGCCTCGATCACCGATCGGGGCACCCGCTCAAGCGCCGTCGCAATCGGCAGGATCATGTAGGGAAACCAGATGTAGATGAATACGAGCGTCAGCCCCACATACGACTGCGCCAGCGTGCGCCCGCCGATCGGGCTGTCCAGCACGGCCTGAAGCAGACCGCCCAACCCCAGCCCATTGAGCAGCCACGAGATGATCCCCTCCTGAGACAGCACCAGCCGCCAGGCGTAGACCCGCACCAGGTACGACGACCAGAGCGGGATCATGACCGCCAGGTACAGGAAGCCCTTGACCCGGCGATTGGCGTAGCGAGCCATGTAATAAGCCAGCGGGAAGGCGATCAGCGCCGCAGCCACGGTCACGATAAACGCAATCAGCGCCGTCCGCCCGACGATCGTCAAATGCGAGGCGGTTGTGAGCTGGATGTAGTTATCCCAGGTGAATTCGCGGACGACGCGAAAGCTCATCGGGTCGATCTTGAAAAAACTGTTGAGCAGAAGCTGCGCCAGCGACCCGATATAGAGCACCCCCAGCCACAGCACGGCGGGCAGCAGCATCAGGATCAGCGCGATGTTCGGGTGCTGGAGGAAAAAGGTTGAGATACGCCGCAGCAGCGATCCGGACGACGCAGGCCCGGCAGCAGTGATCGCAGACATCGCCAACCTCCCCTCAGGATGCAGCCGGCTGATCGTGCAGCTCGCGCATCATCTCGCGCTGCCAGATCAACCGCACCTGACGCCCGCGCGCCGCCAGCACATCCATCGACGTCGTCTGCAGATTCTGCTCGACGACGGTCAGTTCGCCGTCTTCAATGGCGACAACGTAGCGCGTCACCATGCCCAGGTAGACGACCTCACGGATGACGCCGATCAGGCTGATGCTGTCGGCTGGAACCGGCGCATCGAGGGCGGCGATATGGATCTTCTCCGGGCGAACGGTGAAAACGCCGTGCCGTCCCGCTGCGGCATAGGCCACCCGGTCGGTGATGATGTTCGACACGCCGACGAAACCGGCGACGAAACGGGTCTCCGGGCGCTCGTAGATCTCGGCGGGTGAACCGATCTGCTCGATCTTGCCGTGATTGAAGACCGCGATCCGATCGCTCATCGTCAGCGCCTCTTCCTGGTCATGGGTGACGAAAATGAACGTGATGCCGACCTGCTGCTGGATCGTCTTCAGTTCGATCTGCATTTCCTGACGCAGCTTGAGATCGAGCGCCCCCAGCGGCTCATCGAGCAGCAGCACGCTGGGCCGGTTGACCAGCGCGCGGGCCAGCGCCACGCGCTGCCGCTGCCCCCCGGAAAGCTGCGCCGGCTTGCGGTTCTCGTACCCGCTCAAGCGCACCAGATCGAGCATGTCGCTGGCCCGGCGACGGCGTTCCGCTTTGCTGACCTTGCGGATCATCAACCCGTACTCGACATTCTGGCCGACGGTCATGTGCGGGAACAGCGCGTAATCCTGAAACACCGTGTTGACATCGCGCTCGTAGGGCGGCACCCCGCTCACCTCGCGCCCGTGCAACGTGATGCTGCCGCCGGTCGGCTGCTCAAAACCGGCGATCAGCCGCAGGCAGGTGGTCTTACCGCTGCCCGAAGGGCCGAGCATGGAAAAAAACTCTCCGTCATAGATTTCGAGATCGACGCCGTCAACGGCGCGCACATCCCCGAAATGACGGCTGACGTTGGAGAAGCGGACAGCCACCGTCCGCGCAGGTGTATCCGAACTCATGATCCTCGTCCCGGCCTATCTTCAGGCATGCTTGATCATGACATGTTTGGTGACCCGGTAATCGTTGACCGCCTCGATCGAGAGATCTTTGCCAAAGCCGGACTGTTTGAAACCGCCGTGCGGCGTCTCGCTCGCCAGGGGGATATGATCGTTGATCCAGACCGTGCCAAATTCCAGTTCTCTGGCGATGCGCATCGCCCGGCCCACATCCCGCGTCCATACGGATGCGGCCAGGCCATAAACCACGTCATTGCCATAGGCGATCGCTTCCTCTTCCCCCTGGAATGGGCTGATCGTCAGCACCGGGCCGAAGATCTCGCTCTGCACGATCTCGGACTTCTGATCGACATCGATGATCACCGTCGGTTCGAAGAAATAGCCCCGATCCATGCCCGCTGGCACACCGCCCCCGGTGATCACCTTGGCGCCGGCGGCGCGCGCGCGCTCGACGAAGCCCTGCACCCGCTCGCGCTGGGCGGCGCTGATCAGCGGCCCCATCTGCACGTCCGGCTCGAACGGCTGGCCGATCTTGACCGAGCGCATCTCCTCGACGATGGCTTCGAGCACGGTATTCATCTGCCCCCGTTCGACGTACACCCGCGTCGCCGCCGTGCAGTCCTGGCCCGTGTTGAACGTCGCGGCGATCCGCGCCGCGCCGGCCAGCGCATCGACATCGACGTCGTCGAAAACGATGAACGGCGCTTTACCCCCCAGCTCCAGATGCACGCGCTTGAGGGTGTCCGCGGCGGTGCGCATGATCTTCTTGCCGGTCGCCGTCGATCCCGTCAGGCTGACCATACGTACATCGGGATGTTCGACCAGCGCCTGCCCGGTCTCGTTCCCGCCGGTGATGATGTTGACGACGCCGTCGGGGATGCCGGCTTCTTTGATCAGCTCCGCCAGCATGAGCGTCGTGATCGGCGTGCCGGGGGCCGGTTTGAGCACCACGGTGCAGCCCGCGGCCAGCGCCGGGCCGATCTTCCAGACGGCCATCATCAGCGGGTAATTCCACGGGGTGATCTGCCCGACCACGCCCACCGGCTCCCGGCGGTACATTGACGTATACCCCGCTGCGTATTCCCCGGCGCTGTAGCCGTGGGTATCGCGCGCTGCCGCCGCAAAGTAGCGCAGATTGTCGATCATGAAGGGCAGATCCGCGCCCATGCTGACGAACTCAAACGGTTTGCCGGTATTTTCCGACTCGGCCCGCGCAAAGCGCTCGGCATGCTGCTCCAGCAGATCGCCGAGCCGCCAGATCGCCAGTGAGCGCTCTTTGGGCGTCAGCCGCGACCAGCGCCCATCGTAGAACGCGGTGCGCGCCGCCGCGACCGCCGCATCGACATCCGCCCGCCCGGCGTTGACCACTTCAGCGATGATCGAGCCATCGGCAGGATTTTCGATCTGCATCATCGTGCCATCGCGTGTGTCCGTCCACGCGCCGTCGATCCAGAGCCTGTATGTCTGCATGGTTGTCCCTTTTCGTGTTGGCCGTGCCATCGATTGTCTGAGTCAGAAGGGGGCATGGCGACGCTGTCGATCCCACGTGCCATGCCCCACCGATCGTTGTCTTGGCGTCCCGTATCAGCGGTTCGCCCGCCGCAGGTCGTTTTAACGCCCGCCGATCACACCGACGTACGAGCTGACCCACTCATAATACGGCACGCAGATATCGCCGCGTCCATCCGCGCAGGTTTCGGTCGGTGTACGCCAGAAGCTGATCTGGTCGAAATTGTTGAAACCGTTGATCGCGCAGCCATCCTCGCCCAGAAGCTCGTTGCCCTCGCAGGCCGCCGGGACAGCCGGGACGCTGCCGAACCATGCAGCGAGATCGCCCTGCAGCTTCGGATTGAGCGAGTGTTCCAGCCACATGTAGGCGCAGTTCGGGTGCGGCGCGTTGACGTGCATCATGGTGGTATCCGCCCACCCGGTCGCCCCTTCAACCGGGACGACGCTGTCGATCGGCTGGCCGGCGGCCTTGAGCACGTTGACCTGGAACGGCCACGAGCTGCTGGCGGCATAACCTTCGTTGGTGAAGTCTTCGATCTGGAGGAAGGCATCGTGCCAGTAACGGCCCACCAGCGTGCGCTGCTGGCGCAGCAGGTCGAGCGCGGCATTGAACTGATCGCGGTCGAGCGCATACGGGTTGGTGATCCCCAGCTCCGGCTGATGATACATCAGGTAGAGCGCGGCATCAGCGATATAGATCGCGCCGTCATAGGCCTGAATCCGACCGGCGTTCGATTGACCATCGGGCAGAGTCATCTCTTCGAAGACGACGTTCCACGATGTCGGCGGCTGATCGCCGAAGATTTCGGTGTTGTACATGAGCACGTTGGCCCCCCACTGATAGGGCACGCCGTAATGCTCCGCTGTGCCGTCACCGTCGGTATCCACCGTGTGCCACGGGGCATTTTGCAGGCGCTCATCGACCGTGTCCCACGACGGGATCAGATCGAGATTGACCGGCTGGACGCGCCCACCGGCGATCAGGCGGTTGCTGGCATCTCCCGAAGCGGTCACCAGATCGAAGCGCCCCTCATTCATGAGCGCGACCATCTCATCGGACGTGGCCGCCGTCTTGACTCTGACCATACACCCGGTCTCGGCCTCGAAGTCGGTCACCCAGTCGAAATTCGGATCGGTTTCGCCGCGCTCGATGTAACCGGGCCACGCGATGATATCGAGCGCGCCTTCCCCCTCACCGACCGCGCTCATCATCCCCGTCTGAGCACGAGCCGCCTGCGGCTGGGCCAGCCCGAAGGACAGCGCCAGCGCAGCGAACAGGATCAGTACTGCTAACGAAAAACGCTTCATGAAAAAATCTCCCCTCACTTCATTTGTTGAAAAATAAACCAGACAGCGCCCCGCCCAATCGGTTCGCTGCTGGCGTTCATTATAACGGATTGTACGCGCTGCACAACCGATCGGCAGCCAGGGCTATCGCATCAAAATAAAGTAGGAGGCATACTCGCTACCTTACCTAAAGAAAGGGGGTAGCGATGAATGAACAACCCTTCAGCAGC
>DAOUBU010000073.1:0-5658 GCA_034432395.1 Anaerolineae bacterium | reverse complement strand
TCTCAGGACGCGCCGGGTCGATATCCTCATCATCGATGACACGCTCCCCCGCGCCGTCAACGTCGGTCGGGCGATCCGCGGCCTGCTGACGCACCACCCCGGCCTGGGCGTGCTGCTGCTGGCCAGCCGCCCGACCCACAGTCTGATCCGTCATGTCCTCGACTGCGGCGCACGAGGATTTCTCCACAAGGATGATGCCATGGAGGTCACCCTGGTCGAGGCCGTCCAGGGCATCCGCAAGGGCGGCCTGTACCTCTCGCGCCGCGCCAATCAGCTCGTCCAGGCCCGGCGCGCCCTGCCCGATCCGATCACCCCCAGAGATGTCGATGTCCTGCAGCTCCTGGCTGAGGGATACGAAGTCCGCGAGATCGCCGCCCAGATCGGCGTCAGCGAGAAGACGGTGTACCGCATCCTGGACGGCCTGCGCACCGCCTTCGGCGCGCAGAACAACGCCAACCTGATCGCCCTCGCGCATCGCGCCGGCCTGCTCCTCGACCCCGATCCAGCCGACCCGGATCGCCCCCATCATGCGCCGTGAGACGAATTCTCACGTCAGCGCCGCGGACTGGCCGCGGGATGTCAGGCTGTCTCACCGCTGACGGATCCCCTGCGGCTACACTGCACGGATACAGGCGGAACGGAGGGCCACTGTGATGATGACCACCCACATCCTGATCGCCGAGAGCAGCAGCCTCGCCGCCTTCGGAGCGGAAGCGCTGCTCCGGGAGCGCCCCGGCACCACGACACGGCGCGCGGAGAACGCCGACGACCTGCTGGCGCTGGCGCCGCAAGTCCAGCCCGCGGTCATCCTGCTCGGCGACCGCTTCGACCCGCTGTGGGACACGCTCGCCCTGGTTGAAGCGCTGCAGCGCGCTGCGCCATCGGCGCGCCTGCTCGTCATGGGCGCGTCCAGCGATGGGCTGATCATCCGCGACCTGCTGGCGCTGGGCGTCTCCGGCTATCTGGCCACCGGCGACGATCTGGCCGCCGTCCTGACGGTCGCCATCGAGACGGTGCTGCGCGGACGTCCGTATCTCTCCCCGACCGCCAACGCCGAATACCTGCTCCGGCTGCAGCGCGCCGAACGCGCCTGGCGCCTCGACCCCGAAGCGCGGGCGGTGCTGCGCCTGCTGGCGGGCGGCTGTACCGCGCGCCAGATCGCCGCGCGCCTGCACATCCGACTGCGGCGCGTCTACTGGGTGACCGAGAAGCTGCGCGCTCGCTTCGGCGCGGCGACTAACGCCCACCTGATCAACCGCGCCGCCGCCGAGGGCTTCACCGGCTTCCCGGACTGATCCGACCTCTTCCTCCCTCCAGCCGGAATACGCTCATCGCCACACCGGAATCGTCCAGCCGCCCCGCCATCCCGCTCTGTTACCCTGAAGCCAGCGCCAACTGGCCCCGGAGGGACGAGATGCGGCGAACCACGCTGCTCATCCTGGCGGCGCTCTGCCTGACGGTGTGGAGCGCTGTCTTCTTCCTGCTGCGCGCCGAAACCGGCGCAGCGCATGCCGTCATCCCGACGCAGCTCGTGCTGCCGTCGCTGACGCCGACCCATCCTCCCCCTTCGCCCGCGCCGCCGACGGTGACGCCGCCCCCTTCACCGACCGCGACATCCCGTCCAACCGAGACGCCTGTGCCGACGCCTTCGCCCACGTTGAGCGCGCGCCTGCTCAGCATCGTCGCCATCATGCCGGGCGTGGTCATGCCGCCGCCGACCGACCCGCCGCCTGACCTGACGCTGATCTCCGCGCCGCCGCCGCCCGTCGAGCCGCTGCCGGAGGCCACCCGCGCCATGCCGCCCTTCATCGGCTGGCATGTCTTCGAGTCGGACTACCCGACCGTGCACTACGCGCCGCCGTGGACGCCGCGCCTGGCGCCGTTCGCCAGCCGGGGGCAGTATCACCGGACGGAGACCGCCGACAGCACGGCCTCCTTCCCTTTCGCAGGTGCCGCCCTGCGGGTGCGCTACATCGCCGCCCCCAACATGGGCCTGTTCGATCTCATCGTCGATGGCGTCGTGCTGGATACGATCGACGCCTACGCCGATGCGCTGTCGTCCCCGACCACGCCGGTGTACATCGTCGGGGACGGCGCGCACTGGCTGGAGATCCGCGCCACCGGGCGCAGGAACCGCGCCAGCACCGGGCACGTCGTCGGCCTGGATGCGATCCACGTCTGGCGCGGCGCTGCCCACACCCGGCTGGTCACCCCCACGCCGCCCCCCACCGCTTCGCCCACCCCGCGCCCGGCGCAGATCGAGCGGGTCAGCGCGCCGCCGACGGTGCAGCCCACCGGCACGCCCGTCCCACCGCGCGTCCTCACCGCGGAGATCCTCATCGCTTACGATGAGAACGGCAACCGGGCGGTCGATCCCGCCGAGGGCGTCGCCGGGATTTCGGTGCGCCTCGTCGAGACCAACACCAACCGCGTGATCGCCAGCGGCTTCACCGATGAACGTGGATACGCCTCCTTCGCGGTCGTCAGCGATACCCCCACGCAGATCGTCGTCCCGTATTTTGGCCGGACATGGCCGCTCCAGCGCAGCGGGGGCCCCGCCGCGCCCGCCTTCACGCTGCTGCTCACCCCAGGCAATCAGCCAGGATTGATCCCATGAAGATCGGGTTTCCACCGCTCATACTCGCTCTGGCGGCACTGGCGTGCAGCGGGGCGCCGGCGGCCATGCAGATCCGCGATGCGCCGGTTTTCGTCTGTCCCAGCGCCACCCCGCGCCCGACCGATACCCCGCGCCCGACCGGCACCGCCGTCTTCATCACCGTGCCGCCCTCCGGCTGGGCGACGCGCACGCCCGTCCCCGGCTGCATCTGGAATGGCCGTCTGTGCGCCACCAACACCCCCGCGCCGGGCGGCAGTTACACCACCCCCGGTCACATCCGCCCGGGCGCCACCGCTTCGCCGTACCCGACGACCACGCCCTACCCGACTTCCACCCCGTTCGTCATCCGCCCGCCGCAGCCCTTCTTCATCGGCGACCCGGTCTACACCGGCGGCTTCATCTCCCCCGTCAGCGCCCGCCTGCGCCTGCTCAGCGTCACCACCCTGCCCGCGCCGCCCGCGCCCGACGGTCAGCCGCGCGCCCTCGTCCGCTGGCAGATCGAGATCCGCAGCCTCGGTCGGGCCGCTTATGAGGTCTTCCCCGCCTATCAGGCTTACGTGAGCGCGGTCAGCACCCCCGCGGGCGAGGTCGTCGGCGTATGGGGGGCCAGCGCCGCCGCCGCCGCTCTGGCCGGGCTGACCACGCCGCTCGAAGCCGTCACCCTCCCCCCGGGGACGACGCGCACCTTCGACCTGGCCGCCTTCATCCCCGCCGGAACCCCGCGCACCTTCTCTTTCGCCCTCGACCCCACCGTCCGCAGCGCGCCGGGCATCCCCGGCAGCAACCTGCTCGTCTGGAGCAGCGCCGTCAACCCCCACTGCACCGGCATCCTCGCCGAGCCGCCCGCCCTACCCACCCCGCTGCCTTAGGAGGCGTTCCCATGCCGATCGTCGATGACGTCCTGCGCGGCCTGCAGATCCAGATCGATACGCTGTGGTGGAACCTGATGTACGCCCTGGCGAGCATGGGCTGGAGCCTGCAGCGCGCCCTGCTGATGATGGGCTACACCATCGAACTGCTCAACCAGTGGCTGGTGGACAGCGCCTTCACCCCGCTGATCGCCCAGACCAACGCCAGCCTCCAGACCGCGGTCAACCTGGCCTTCGTCGTCGCGCTGCTGGTGCTGGGCGTGACGTATCTGCTGGCCGCCTTCGCCCGGCTGCGCATCGTCGAGCCGAGAAGCGCCATCGCCTGGTATCTGGCCGGCGCGCTCTTCTTCGCCCTCGGCCCGGGCCTGTACCGCGGCCTGAGCGACTTCCGCCGCGACCTGGCCGGGGCCTTCTACGCCACCAGCCTGACCGGGCTGGCCGCCGCCACCGGAAGCGCCTTCGACTCCCTCAACAGCGTCACCAGCGCCGACCTCGGCCTGATCCCGTTGTGCGACAACTTCGGCTCATACCTGCCCGTCTGGCGCTACAGCATCGACGGGCTGGATGGGGCGCTGGCCTATCTGCGCGCCGACGGCATCGACCTGATGGGCTACCCTTCCACCCCGCGCGACCCCCGCTGCCAGGCTCATACCCCCGACCCGACGACCGGCCGGTGGACTGCCGGGGCCATCCCGTGGGAATGGCGGCGTCCCGGCTCGTTTTTCGCCAATGACCGCGACCCGCAGCTCTTCGCCATCCTGACCGACGCCCAGCGCGCCGAGTCGCTGGCCAGTGCGGCGGCGGCCCAGGGACGGCTGCTCACCGCCTGGCCCCTCATCCTGTTCGGCGTGACCGAGCAGCTCGTCTACCTGCTGCTCACCATCGCCCAGGGGCTGACCTTCCTGTCCTTCAGCGCCGCCATCCTGTTCGCCTTCTTCAAGAAGACCGAGGTCATCGCCCGCTCGATCATCGACCTGTGGATCGAGCTGGTCATCCAGACCGTCGTCATCGCCCTCATCCAGGCCCTGGTCGTCACCTTCTTTTTGGCCGGGACGGGCAGCGGCAGCGCCATCGTCGTCCTCGGCGTCGGGCTGATCGGCCTCACCGTCATGCTCATCGTCCTCTTCAGCGGCATCAGAGCGGTCTGGAACGCCTTCAACCGCCTCTTCAACGCCTTCGGCCAGGCCACCGGCGGCGCGGTCATCGGCCCCGGAGCGGCGGCTTCGCTGGCCGCGGCGGGGGGATTGGGCGCGCTGAGCCTGGCGGGCGGCGCAGTCAGCCTGGGAGCGAACGCCCTGGCTGGCCTGTCCGCCCTGACGGGCGGGGCGACCCCGGCGCAGGCGGCGGGGCTGACGTTCGGCGGCGTCGGGCCGCTGGCGGATGCCGCCCGCACCCTCACCCGCCTCCCCGGTCTGCGCGGTACGCCGCTGGGCGAGGCGGCGGAGCAGTTCACCGAAGCCGCCATCACGCGCCGTGTCGCGCGAGAAATCCCCGTCGTCGGCGGCGCCGTCGGCCCGCTGCTCGGCGCGAAACTGCTCACCGATTACGCCCCCGATCGCGCCGACTACGACGAGCGCGGGCGGCTGATCGGGCGTCCGATGCTCGTCCCGGCGGTGGGCGCGGGCCTGGAGGCGCTGACCTACCCGTTGGGCAAACGTCCGGTCAGACGGGCGGGCGCGGATGCAGCGCTCGATTGGTTCGAGGATGAGGACGGCGACCTCTTCCCCGGCTTCACCCCCGTCCGGCGCAGGCGGATGGGTCTGTTCATCCCCATCGCGCCCGCCCCGACCGAGGCGGCATCGGTGGATGAAGCGCTGGCCCGTGAACGCGCGACTTACGCCGACGACCTGCGCGGAGAGGAGCTGGAACAGCACATCGCCGAAGTCGCGCAGTCCACGGCGGCGACAGGCGGCAGCAAAGCTGAAGGCGAACGCATTGAAGGCGCAGCCGGGCGGCTGGAGCGCGGCGCCGAAGCGATCGAACGCGCAGCCGGGACGCTGACGGGCAGCCTGCGGGTGAGCGGGACGGCGGACGTGACGAGCGTCCTGGGCGACGTCATGCGGCTGCTGGGCGGACGCGGGGCGGCGGGGGTGGATCATCTGTCGGTCGCCGGGCTGCTGGCGCAGGCCCTCGGCGTCACGCCGCTGGACGACGGTCGTCCCCCGGTGCGCG
>DAOUBU010000072.1:0-23793 GCA_034432395.1 Anaerolineae bacterium | reverse complement strand
GGTGACACTGGAACTGCGAGCACCGTTCGCCTACCTGAAGATGCTGGTAGACGACATTCAGTGCGTAAACACGCGCACTGAGAACACGGTGCAGCGCGGGCGCCGGGCAGCAAAAAACGCCGGGGAGATCTCCCGCGGCGTTCAAGTTCTCTTCTGCTCCACAGCCTGGATTCGAACCAGGAACCCATCGGTTAACAGCCGATTGCTCTGCCGTTGAGCTACTGTGGAAGATGCTTCAAAAATAGCAGTCCGACGCGAACTTGTCAAGGCTCGGATTGCCGGGAATGGCGTCCCATTCCACGGCAAAAAAACGCCCGCGGCTCACGTCCACAGGCGTTCTCAAGGCGGAAATGACGGCGCGTCCGACAGACTACGGATCCATCCGACCTCAGGCCGGCGTCTGCAGCTTCATGCCGGTGATGATATGCTCGACCTCTTCGATCGTCGTCTGCTTCGGGTCGATGTCGTCGGCGATCTTCCGGCCCCGACGCAGCACGACGATGCGATCGACCACCTGGAAGACGTGGTAGATATTGTGGGCGATGAAGATGCACGAATGCCCACTGTCGCGCGCGTTGCGGACGAAGCGCAGCACCCCCTGGGTCTCCTCCACGCCCAGATTGTTGGTCGGCTCGTCGAGCACGATCACATCGCTCTCGAAGTGCATCGCCCGGGCGATCGCCACCGCCTGGCGTTCGCCGCCGCTCAGCGCGCTGACCGGCGTGGTCGGCGGGATCGGCTTGGTGATGCCGACCTGCTTGAGCAGGCGGCTGGCGACCTCGTTCATCATCCGCTGATCCATCCGGTTGAAGATCCCCGGCCCGGTCAGCGGCTCGCGCCCCAGGAACAGGTTGCGCGCGATCGAAAGCTGCGGAACCAGCGCCGAGTCCTGGTAGATCGTCTCGATCCCGTATCGGATGGCGTCGGTCGTGTTGCGGATGATGGCGCGCTGACCTTTGATGTAGATCTCGCCGCTGTCCGCCGTCAGCGCCCCGGACAGGATCTTGATCAGCGTCGATTTGCCCGCGCCGTTATCGCCCAGCAGGCCGACGATCTCGTTCCTGCGCACGGTGAATGTGACATCGTTGAGCGCCTGCACCCGACCGAAGAACTTGTTGATGTGCTCCATGCGGATCAGTTCGTCGCTCATGGTCATGTCCCCGCGTGGTGTCGTCGTTCCAGCCAGCTATGCAGCGCCATCATGCCCAGGATGATCGCGCCGATGAAGATGTTGTAGGCCAGGCCCGGCACGCCGATCATGACGATACCGTTGCGCATCAGGCGCAGGATGAGCACGCCCAGCACCGTCCCGATGATCGTGCCGCGTCCGCCGGTCAGGGCGGTGCCGCCGATCACGACCATCGCGATCACTTCCAGCTCATAGCCCGTGCCGCTGTTCGGGTTGGCCGCGCTGACGCGGATCGAGCTGATGATGCCGGCAAAGGCCGCCATGAACGCCGTCAGCATGAACAGCGTGATCTTGGTGCGGCTGACGCGCACGCCGCGCGCCCGCGCTGAGCTGGCATTGCCGCCCGCCGCCTGCAGCCAGTTGCCGAATTTGGTCTGCGTCAGGATGTAGGCCAGCAGGATGACGAAGAGCACGAACCAGACCACCGACATGCGCATGCGCAGATCGCCGATGAAGATATCGCCGACCAGGATATCGCGCAGCGCGCCTTCCGCGCGCCAGGTGCGCTGGGGGAAGCCGTCCGTGATGTACAGCGCCGTGCCGCGCACGATCAGCAGCATGCCCAGCGTGACGAGGAACGACGGGATCTTGAGCCGGGTGACGAAGAAGCCATTGACGAAGCCGATCAGCAGCGCCACCGCGATGGCGACGACGAAGCCGACTTCGAGCGACGTCGCGCCGGTGTTGAACAGCGTCCACATCAGAACCGGCGCGAAGCCGAATACCGATCCGACCGACAGATCGAACTCGCCCGAAGTCATGAGCATCGTCATGCCCAGCGCGATCATGCCCAGTTCGGGCGTGAAGTCGAGCAGGTTGCTGATGTTTCCGCTGGAGAGAAACGCCGGGGCCAGCGCCGCGAAGACGACGATCTCGACCACCAGCAGCACGAACGGGCCGAACTCCGCGCGCCCGATGATCTGCTGGATCAGGCTGGGGCGCGGCAGGGCGGGGGCGGCGTCCGGGGCGGATGACTGGGAGGAAATGCTCGCCATAGGGAAATGACCTTTCAAGAACGGCGATGAGGCTGGCCGCGAACGGCACAGCCTCATCGTCACGTATCACTGCATCCCGCCGGCGGAGGCCCGTCAGCGGGATGACGGGCGATGTCTTTTACTGGCCGCCGGTCATGATGCTCAGGTACAGCGGGGCGAGGTCAGCTTCATACAGCGTGCCGACCAGGATGTCGAAGCCGGGCGGGATGCCCGCGGCGGCCATCGCCGCCAGCGACAGGCCCATGTAGCTGGTGGCCTGCGGATCCTGCCACATGCCGGCCAGCACGTAGCCATCGATGATTTCCTGCGCCGTCTCCGGCGAGTTGCCCCAGCCGACCACCGGGATTTCACCGGGGGCGACGCCGACCTGATCGAACACGCGGGCGATCGAGCCGGTCACCAGGTCGCCGAGGCCGATGATGGCGTCGATGCGATCGCGGTTGGCCAGCAGGTAATCGCTCATGCGGGTGATGATCTCGGCCTGATCGAGCGTCGAGTCGGTCACTTCATAGGTGATGCCGAGCGGGTCGAACACGCTGGCGATACCCTGCGTCTCCAGCACCTGGTACGTCGCGCCGGGGACTTCGACCGGCAGCCAGACGAAATCGCCCGGCTGGACGTAGCCACCGTCCACCAGATACTGCGCCCAGCGCTGGCCGACGACGACATTGTCCGTGCCGACGTAGGCATCGCGACCGCTGTCTTTGTCTTCGGTGTTGATGATGATGACCGGGATGCCGGCGGCATGCGCTTCGGCGATCACCTCATTGAGCGAGCCGGGATCCGGCGTGCTGGTGACGATGCCGGTTGCGCCGGCGGCGATCGCCGCGCGGAAAGCTTCCTGGTGGCTGGGGACGTCGCCGCTGTGGAACGAGGTGCGGACTTCCGTCCCGGTATCGGCGGCCCACTGTTCAGCGCCGGCCAGGAAGAACGTCCACACCGGGTCAGCCGGCGATCCATGCGAGATCCAGTAGAAAACGCGGCCTTCTTCTTGCGCGGCCAACGGGGTGAGAGCCAACAGGAGGACGACAAGGATCAACAAGAACTTGAATTTCTTCACGGTACGCACTCCTCTATCTATTATTCAAGAACCGATCGACAGCGCTCAGGATGATCCGCCTCGGCGGAGTCAGCACGGAAGATGAGCGCAGCGTGAGTCTCAAGATACCCCCCGGACAGGGGTGTGTCAAGCGATTGGATTTGTTCATAATATCCGAACATTCGGATTAATTTGCACAGGAACCCCGCTGCATCCTGCGCAGGGGCACAGCGTGCCGCCCTCGATTCATCCCCCCCGCGCCCGCGCACCGCCCCGCCGCGGGTTATAATGCCCGGCGATAGCCCACCGATGAGGAGATCTGAACATGCAGCCGCCCAACCCCGAAAGCCCGAAGCAGCAGCTTCGTATCGAACTGCCCGCCACGCTGACCGTCACCTACGCCAATGCCGCCTTGATCAGCCAGATGCTGACCGAGACGGTGATCGACTTTTTGCAGGTCATGCCCAACGACCCGCGCGTGCGCGTCGGCGCGCGCATCGTCATGACGCCGGCCAACGCCAAAGCGCTGCTGCGCGCGCTGGCGGAGAATATCGCCCGCTATGAGGAACGTCACGGCGAGATCACGCTGCCGCCCACCCTGGCCGATCAACTGTTCCGCCAGGCGCGCGGTCTCGATCCGGAGGGGGAGTGATGACTGAACCAGTTTCCCTGGCGGCGGCGCTGGAGGCGCTCCAGGTCACCGCGGATGCGATCCGCGAGGACTTCAGCGCCAAAAACACCGCCCGCGATACCGCCCTGGCCCGCTCCCGCGAGCTGATCCGCCGCTGTGCCGAGGCGATCCGCGCGCTGCACCGGCGCGACTGGGCCGAGGCCGATGCCCGGCTCGCGCTGGTGGGCGCGGGAGCGGACGCGATGCGCGCGATCGTCGCTGAACACGCCGATCTCTATTCCAGCGGCTACACGCAGGACGCGCTCAAGGAGGTGGTGGAGGCCTACGCGATGGCCGCCATCATCCGCGGGGAGCGGCTGCCGACCCCGGCTGAACTGCGCGTGGACGGCGCGGTCTATCTCAACGGGCTGGCCGAGGCCGCCACTGAACTGCGCCGCTTCATCCTCGACATCCTGCGCCGCGACGATGGCGATACGCCGGAGGCGATCGCCGAGGCCGAGCGCCTGCTGACGTGGATGGATGCGATCTACGACCACCTGGTCACGTTCGACTTCCCCGATGCCATCACCGGCGATCTGCGCCGCCGCACCGATGCCGTGCGCGCCGTGCTGGAGCGCACGCGCGGCGATCTGACGACGACGATGCAGCAGCAGCGCCTGCAGGCCGCGCTCCAACGCGCTCGGGGCGATAGCTGAAAGCGGCGCTTGACCGCCTTACCGTCCCGCCGGGGCGTCGGGGCGCGTCCCGCGCCGTGAGGGCAGGTCGAACCGCGCCGCCGCCGGGACGAAGGCGAACATGTCCTCGAAAAAGGTCAGCGCCGGCGCTTCCAGCGCGACGACGTCGATTTGCCGGCGCAGGTGATCGCCGCGCCGGGTGCGGAAGTCGAGGTAGGCGGCGGCCTCATCCTCGTCCAGCCACTGCAAACTGTAGGCCAGCGTGATGTGAAATTCGTAGCTGTCGTGATCCGGGTAGCGGACGCCCGTCGCCCGCGAGAGCAGTTCCCGGTAATTTTTGAGCGCGAAGTACGTCGTTTCGTCCGCCGGGCACAGCCGGAAGCTCATCCCCCAGCCGCCGATGAACGTCAGGGCCATGCGCAGGCCCGGCGGCGGCGTGACCGGCGTCACCGCCTCGATGAAGAAGCGATCGGTCTCCTCCAGCGGCGCGTCCAGCGGCAGGCGGGATGACCACAGCTCCCGGACGCGCTGCTGATCGCAGATCAGCGAGAACACCGTCATGTGAAAACTGGCGGGCGGCAGCAGCGCGAACTTGTGACCGAAAGGCAGCGCCGCCAGTTCCGCCTGCAGTTCGACCCCGGCGCGGTAGATCGGGCTGGCGGGATCCAGCGGGCAGATCACGGTCGAACCGGGGTAGCTGCGCGGGCGGCCATCGGGATGAAATTTTTCGCCGACATGAAACGTGTATTCAGCGGACATGAAGCGCACCTGATCCTGATCGAGTCGATGGGTCAAAATGGCCAGCGCCCACCCCGTGACCGGGGCGGGCGCTGGATGCTGCCCTGCGCGTCCGTCTAGCGACCGACCGTCAGGTTGTATTCCTCGAGCTGCTCGTTGGAGATGGCCACCGCCGAGTCGAGCGCTTCCTGGGCCGAGGCGAACTGGCCGGTGAAGTACTGGTCGAACGCGGCGACATAGTGCGTGCGGTAGGGCACGAAAATGCCCGACACGTGCGCGGTGTTGGCGTTGGTGATCGGCGCCATGCGGATCTGGTCGATCGCGACCTGGAACTGCGGGAAGCGTTCCAGACCGGCCTGCATCTCCGGCAGGTCATACGCGGCGCGCACCACCGGGTAGTAGCCGGTGTTGACCGCCCAGAAGGCCTGCACTTCCGGCTGGAGCGTGAAGCGGATGAAGTCCCACGCGCCTTCCTGCTGCTCGGTCGTGCCGACATCGGTGATCCACAGCGACGCACCGCCGACGATCGTCTTGCCCGTCGCGCCTTCGCTGCGCGGCATGTAAAGCACGCCGACTTCGACGCCGCGGCCCGCGTTCTCCGCCGCCGCGATCAGGCCGCGCAGGCTGGCGATGCTGGCGAAGTGCATGGCGATTTCGCCGTTGGCGAACGCCGCCGCCGACGCGCCAGAGCCGCCCGCCGCCGCGCCGTAGTAGATGGCCACGCCTTCATCGACCAGGCTGCGCAGCCACTCGACCCACTGGACGCCGACTTCGCCGTTGTAGACGTATTCGGTCATGCGCTCGCCGCCGCGGCCGTTCTCCGGCAGGCCGATGAACGTGTCGTGGATGGCGTGGATCTGCTCCAGGAACCAGCCTTCGGCGTAGATGCCCAGGCCGTAGCGCGTGACATTGCCGTTGGCATCGCGCACCGTCAGACGGCGGGCGTAATCGGCCACCATGTCGTAGGTGACGAGCGGATTGTCGGCATCGATGCCGGCCTCAGCGGCGGCGGCGCGGTTGATGTAGAGCATGGCCGTCGATGAATTGAACGGGGCCGACCACAGCACGCCGTCGATCTCGTAGTTGGCGCGCACCGCCGGTTCCATGTCCTCGATCACGTCGAGCAGGCCGTCGCGCTCGAAGAACGTCTGCACCGGGATGGTGCGGCCCGTGTCGATCATGCGCTGGCTGCCCGCCTCGAAGATCTGGGCCACGTTCGGCAGGTTGCCGCTGGCCAGACCGGCGTTGATCGTGTTGATCGTGTCGTCGTAGCTGGACTGGAACACCGCGTTGACGTAATAGGTGCTCTGGCTGCGATTGTACATGTTGACGACTTCCTGGACGACGTTGCCCAGGTTACCGCCCAGCCCGTACCAGAACGTGACTTCGGTCGAACCCGCCGGACGCTCCACCGGGGGAACCGGGGTGATCGTCGGGGCCTGAGCGGACAGCGAGACCGGGGTGAGGCTGAACAGCAGGGCGACAGCGAACAGACTGACGAGCGCGAGAACTGCGGCCTTCTTCATGCCTATCTCCTTGAATGAAACCGATAGCACCACACAACCAGCAAATCGGAGGCGCAGCATGTGCCGCGCGCTCCCTGTCAACCTTTGAGCGCACCCGCCGTCAGCCCGCTGACGAGCTGGCGCTGCCCAAGGATCAACAACACGAGCGTGGGCAGCATCACGATCAGCGTGGCCGCCATCTGGGTATTGAAGATCTGGCCGCCTTCAAAGCTGCGGAAGATGGTGATCCCCACCTGGGTGGTGCGCCATTCGTTGGCATTGGTCACCAGCAGCGGCCAGTAGAACTGATTCCAGGTGTTGAGGAAGGTGTAGACGGCCAGCGTCGCGATCGCCGGGCGCGAGAGCGGCAGCAGGATGCTCCACAGATAGCGGAAGCGCCCGCAGCCATCGACCAGCGCGGCATCGTACAGCTCGCGCGGCAGCGTCAGGAAGTACTGGCGCATCAGGAAGATGCCGAAGCCGCTGGCGATGAACGGCAGGATCAGCCCCTGATAGGTGTTGATCCAGCGCCATTCGGCGATCAGCAGGTAGTTGGCGATCAGCGTCGCCTCGAAGGGAACCATCAGCGATCCGAGCGCGATGAAGAGCAGGATCGCCTTGCCGCGGAAGTTGAAGTACGCCAGCGCATAGGCGAACAGCGATGAGGTGATCAGCACGCCCAGCGTGACCCCGATCGAGACGATGAACGAATTCAGGATCCAGCGCGCGATCAGCGGCTCGTCGCGGAAGACCTCGACGAAGATGCCCCAGTCGAGGTTGGTCAGGTCGCGCGGGATGAGCGTCGGGGCCAGCGTCGGGCCTTGCAGCGCCAGCGACAGCGCGAACAGCAGCGGCGAGAGCAGGATGATCGAGGTGACGATCAGCAGGATGTAGACCAGGGTGAAGTACGGGACGCGATTGGGACGCGCGGCGCTGACAGCGGTCATAGTTGATAGTGCACCCTTCGATCCAGCGTGCGGTACTGGATGACGGTCAGCGTGACCAGGATGATGAAGATGATGATCGACATGGCCGCGGCCAGCCCGTAGCGGTTGTCGTACCAGAAGGCGCGGAAGGTCTCGTAGACGAACACGGTATTGGGCGAGTCCGGGATCAGCAGGTGGAACTGGGTGAAGGCCTGCAGCGCGCCGATCGTGCCGATCACGACCAGGAAGAGCAGCGTCGGCGAGAGCAGCGGCAGGGTGATGAAGCGGAAGCGCGCCCAGCGCCCGGCCCCGTCGATGGCGGCGCTTTCATACAGATCTTCCGGGATGGCCTGGATGCCGGCCAGCGCGATGATGAAGTTGAAGCCGATGCCCGACCAGATCGTCATCGCGGCCACGGCGGGCAGCGCCGTCGGCGCGTAGCCGAGCAGGCTGGGCGTGGGGATGCCGAGCAGATCGACCAGCCAGCGCGTCGCGCCCGTGCCGGGGTTGTAGATCAGCGCCCAGATCACCCCGGCGCTGGCCAGCGAGATGGCGATGCTGGCCGTGAAGATCGTGCGGAAGATCTGGATGCCGCGCACGCGCACCGTCGCCAGCAGTGCCAGCGCCAGGCTGATGACGATCACGAACGGCACGACCATGAGCATGAAACGGAAGCTGGTGACGATGCTTTCCAGGTACTGCGTGCGCCCGCTGCCATCGAGGTTGAGGATGCGCAGGTAATACCCCAGGCCGTTGAAGGCGACCGGCTGCCCGGCCTGATTGGTGACGTGCAGGCTGAGGAAGATCGCGCGCACGAAGGGGAAGTAGGTGAACAGGCCGAAGATGAGCAGCGCCGGGCTGCAGTAGAGCAGCGCGAGCAGCAGTTCGCGGGTGGACGGGCGGGCCAGCCAGCGGCGCAGCGCGGAGACGCGCACCTGTGCCCCGGCTTCCGCGGGGCGGGCCAGCGCTGCCGGCAGCGATGTGTCTTCGTGCATGGACAGCCTCGATCTCGTCGATGACGGGTCTGGTAAATCGTTTTCAACCATAGTCGGCTGATTTCAACAGCGTGTTAAATGTCTGCGCATGATCGATGAACCGATCTTTAAGCCCGTTCGCACAGCCCGGTTCGCGCCAGCGGCGATCTGGCGTGGCACTGCGCCCGCAGGAACTTGAGAAATCGCCCGGACGCGCTATAGTTGAGAGGTGTTCGCAGGGCTTTGTTTGGAAAGGGATTAGAACAAATGAAGAAATTGCTGCTTCTTGCTCTCGTCGTCGGCGTCTTCATGGCGCTGGCGCTCGCCCCGGCTGTCGCCCAGGAGCGCAGCGGCCCGCTGGTCATCGAAAGCTGGCGCAATGACGACCTCGCCATCTGGCAGGATGTCATCATCCCGGCCTTCAACGCACAGTATCCGGATATCGAAGTGGTGTTCGCGCCCTCGCCCCCGGCGGATTACAACGGCCTGCTCAACAGCCGTCTGGAGGCGGGCACGGCGGGCGATCTGATCACCTGCCGCCCGTTCGATGCCTCGCTGGCGCTGTTCGAGCGGGGCTACCTGGCTTCGCTCAATGATCTGCCCGGCATGGAGAACTTCAGCTCCGTCGCCAAGAGCGCCTGGATCACCGACGACGGCTCGGATGTCTTCTGCGTGCCGATGGCCTCGGTCATCCACGGCTTCTTCTACAACGTCGATGCCTTCAACGAGCTGGGGCTGGAAGAGCCGCGCACCGAGTCGGAATTCTTCGCCGTGCTCGATGCGATCAAGGCGGACGGCACGTATGCGCCGCTGGTCATGGGCACGGCTGACCAGTGGGAGAGCGCGACGATGGGTTACCAGAACATCGGCCCGAACTACTGGGGCGGTGAGGCGGGCCGTCTGGCGCTGATCGAAGGCACGGCCAAGCTCAACGAGGGCGGCTTCCTGGCCGCGCTGGAGGCGCTGGCGCGCTGGCGTCCGTACCTGATCGAGGGCTACCAGGCGCTCAGCTACCCCGATGCGCAGAGCGCGTTCACCCTGGGCCTGGGCGCGATCTACCCGACCGGCTCGTGGGAGATCAGCGGCTTCGAAGCCAATGCCGATTTCGAACTGGGCATCTTCCCGCCCTACGTCCCCGATGGCGCGGAGACGTGCTACATCAGCGATCACACCGATATCGCGCTGGGCATGAACGCCGCCCTGACCGGCGAACGCCGCGAGGCCGCCCTGACCTTCCTGTCGTGGATGACCACGGCGGAATTCGCCGAGCTGTACGCCAACGCGCTGCCCGGCTTCTTCCCGCTGTCGGATGCCGAGGTCACGCTGGAAGACCCGCTGGCGCAGGAATTCCTGAGCTGGCGCGGGGAGTGCGAGAGCACGATCCGCTCGTCGTACCAGATCCTGTCGCGCGGCACGCCCAACCTGGAGAACGAGCTGTGGCGCGTCAGCGCGCAGATCCTCAACGGCGAACTGACGCCGCAGGAAGGCGCGGATCAGCTTCAGGCCGGTCTCGAGTCGTGGTACGAGCCGCAGATGCGCAACTGATGGCCGCGCCTGCACTCAGGCACGACATGGCGTGATCGATGTGGGGGCGGCCCGCCGGGTCGCCCCCTGCTGCTTGCACGGATACCCCGATGGTGGTGGGCCATCATGACCCGGAAGCGTTTTCCGATTCACATTGTCGTCTTTCTGGCTCCGGCGACGCTCGTCTACACCCTGTTCATGATCTACCCGCTGGTGGACTCGCTGCGCCTGAGCCTGTTCGCCCCCTCGCCCGAAAATCCGCGCGTCGAGGTGTTCGTCGGTCTGCAAAATTATCAGACGCTGTTCACCGATCCCAACTACGCGCCGCGCCTGCAGGGGGCCGTGGTCAACAACTTCATCTTCTTCACCGTGCACATGCTGGTGCAGAACCCGGTCGGGCTGCTGCTGGCGACGCTGCTCACCTCGCAGTTGACGCGCTTCCGCGCCTTCTTCCGCACGGCGATCTTCATGCCGACGATGCTGTCGTTCGTGCTGGTCGGCTTCATCTGGGGCAATATCATCCTCAGCCCGCTGTGGGGCATCGCCGATGATTTCTTCCGCCTGGTCGGGCTGGGGGCGCTGATCCAGCCGTGGCTGGGCCAGCCGCAAACCGCCCTGGTGACGCTGTCGCTGGTCTCGGTCTGGCAGTTCGTCGGCATCCCGATGATGCTCTTCAGCGCCGCGCTGATCGGCATCCCGGATGAGCTGATCGAGGCGGCGCGCGTTGATGGCGCGACCGGCTGGGGCGTCTTCTGGCGCATCAAGTTCCCGCTCATCCTGCCGACGGTCGGTATCGTCACCATCCTGACGTTCGTCGGCAATTTCAACGCTTTCGACCTGATCTACACCGTACAGGGCGGGCTGGCCGGGCCGAACTACTCGACCGACATCCTGGGGACATTCTTCTACCGCACGTTCTTCGGTTTCCAGCTTCAGCCGGGCAACCCGACGATGGGCGCGACGATCGCCGGCGTCATGTTCCTGATCATCCTGACCGGCGTGCTGCTCTACCTGTTCGGCTTCCAGCGGCGCATCGTGCGCGTGGAGTACTGATCCGATGACCGCGACCGCAGCCTCATCCCCCATCCCGTCCGCGCGCCGCCGCGCCCTGCCATCTCTCAATAAGACCGTGCAGTCGCTGCTGCTGCACGGCATCCTGCTGGCTTATACGCTGCTGGCCGTCTACCCGGTGCTGCTGGTGCTGATCAACTCGTTCAAGAAGCGCCAGGCGATCTTCCGCAACCCGTATGCGCTGCCGACGCCGGAGACGTTCAGCCTGGCCGGCTACGAGACCGTGTTCGACCGCGCCGCCTTCCCGAATTACTTCCTCAACAGCCTGATCGTCACCGGGGGGGCGCTGCTGTTCATCTTCATCCTCGGTTCGATGGCCTCGTTCGCGCTGTCGGAATACGCGTTCCGCGGCAATGCCCTGCTCAGCCTGTACCTGAGCATCGGCATCATGATCCCGATCCGACTGGGCACGGTCAGCCTGCTGCGGCTGATGCTCGCACTGGGGCTGACCAACAACCTGCTCGGTCTGATCCTGGTCTACACGGCGCAGGGGCTGCCGCTGACGATCTTCGTCATGTCGCAGTTCATGCGTGACGTCCCGCGCGATCTCAAAGATGCGGCGCGCGTGGATGGGGCGAGCGAATACCGCATCTACTGGCTGGTGCTGCCGCTGGTGCGCCCGGCCCTGGCCACGGTCATGGTCTTCACCATGATCCCGGTATGGAACGATCTGTGGTTCCCGCTGATCATCGCCCCGGCGGAGCCGGTCAAAACGCTGACGCTGGGCGCGCAGGTCTTCATGGGCCAGTTCGTCAACGATTACGGCGCGGTGCTGGCCTCGCTCAGCCTGGCGATGATCCCGATCATCATCCTGTACATCCTGTTCTCGCGCCAGCTCATCCGCGGTCTGACGAGCGGCGCGATCAAAGCGTGAGCGGAGGGGACGATCCGATGACGCTCAAAGTGGGATTGGTGGGCAGCGGCTTCATGGGCGGCGTCCATGCGGCGGCCTGGGCGCGCCTGGCCGAACAGGGGCATCCGGTGACGATCGCCGGCTGTCATTCGCAGGATGCGGACAGCGCCCGCGCCCTGGCCGAACGCTATGGCTTTCCGCTGTACGACTCGCTGGATGCGCTGATCGCCGCCAGCGATGTCGTCGATGTCTGTACACCGACGCATCTGCATCTCGATCACGCCGGACGGGCGGCCAACGCGGGGAAACATGTGATGTGCGAGAAGCCGCTGGCCCGCACCGCCGCCGATGCCGCTGCGCTGGTGCGCCTGTGCGAGCGTTCCGGCGTGCAGCTCCTCGTCGGGCATGTGGTGCGCTTCTTCCCGGAATACGCGGCGGCCAAAGCGATCGTCGATCGCGGTGAGATCGGCGATGTGGCCGTCATCCGGCTGACGCGGTGCAGCTTCAAGCCGCAGGCCGATCACCCGGAGAGCTGGTTCCATAACCCGGCCCTGAGCGGCGGCATGATGCTCGACCTGATGATCCACGATTTCGATTACGCGCGCTGGGTCGGCGGTGAGGTGACGCGCGTCTTCGCCCGGCATATCGGCGATCGCGCCAGCGGCCTCACCGGCGATTACGCGCTGGTCACGCTGCGGCACGCCAGCGGGGCGCTGTCGCACGTCGAGGGCGGCTGGGCCTACCCGAAGCCGCTGTTCCGCACCGCGCTGGAGATCGCGGGCAGCGGCGGCCTGATCGAACACCCGGCCTTGCGCCCCGGCCCGATCGGCGTGCACCTGCATCAGACCGCCGGCGGGGCCGGGCCGGATATCGCCGTGCCGGGCAGCCCGCTGCTGCCGGATGACGACCCATACCAGGTCGAGATCGCGCATTTTTACGAGGTGCTCATGGGCCGGGCCGAGCCGCGCGTGACCGGGCGCGATGCGCTGGCCGCCGTCCAGATCGCGCTGGCGGCCATCGAGAGCGCGCAGACCGGGCGGCCCGTGACGCTGGACGGACTGGAGGCCTGAACGATGACAGAGACACGTCCGCTGCGGATCGGCATCCTCAGCTTCGCTCACCTGCACGCCGAAGGCTATATCGGCGCGCTGCGGTCGCTGCCCGGCGTCGAGTTCGTCGGCTTTGCCGACGCCGATCCCGACCGCGGCCTGCATTTCGCCCGGCTCTTCAACGCACGCCTGTACCCGTCCGAGGCGGCGCTGCTGGCCGACGGCGTCGATGGCGTGGTCATCTGCTCGGAGAACGCGCGCCATCTGCCGTTGATCGAGCAGGCGGCGGCGGCCCGCGTCGGCATCCTGTGCGAGAAGCCGCTGGCGACCACGCTCGACGATGCCCGCCGCGCGGTGACCGTGTGCGCCGAGGCCGGCGTGGTGCTCAAGACGGCCTTCCCGATGCGCTTCAGCGCGCCCGCGCTGGAGATCCAGCGGCTGATCGCGGGCGGCGGCCTGGGGACGGTCTACGCCATCAACAGCACCAACAACGGCGAATGCCCGCATCATCACCGGGCGTGGTTCGTCGATCCCGCGCTGGCGGGCGGCGGTGCGCTGACCGATCACGTCGTCCATCTGGCCGATCTGGTGCGCTGGATGCTCAATGCCGAACCGGTCGAGGTCTACGCCGAGACCAACCACATCCTGTACCGGAACGAAGCGCCCCACGTCGAAACCGGCGGGCTGGTCTCGCTGCGCCTGTCCGACGAGACGATCGTCAGCATCGACTGCTCGTGGAGCAAGCCGCCGTACTACCCGACCTGGGGCGGCCTGACGATGGACATCATCGGATCGGGCGGGCTGGCCACGCTCAACGCCTTCGACCAGAATCTGACCGTGTACAGCCACCCGAATCGCAGGCCGACGTATGCCTTCTGGGGCAGCGACCCGAACCGGGCGATGCTGGCCGATTTCGCGGCGGCGCTGCGCGGCGAGCCGTCGCGCGGGGCCAGCGGGGGCGACGGCGCGGCGGCGGTGGCCGTCGTGACCGCGGCCTACCAGTCGGCGCGGACGGGGCAGCCGGTCAGCGTGCCCGCCGTGCTCTGATCGATCGGCGGGGCGCAGTCGTCACCGGGGATCAAACGCGGTATCATGGTAGTCCACGATAAAAGCGCGCTGGATTGAAGGTGAGACACGGATGGATCAGCATTATCAACAGTGGAGTGAAAACGCGCCGCGCGGCCTGCTGCTGATCGGCGCGGGCGTCAGCATCGTCGCCCATGCCGCCGGCCTGCGCACGAAAGGGCGCTCCAGCCTGGTCTGGATCGCGCTCGGCACGCTGGGCCTGATCGTCCTCAATGCGGGCGTGGCCATTTTCGGCGAAGCGGTCAAGCACCGGACGCTGTACGAGCAGAAACTGGATCTGTAATTTGCTGGAATAGGGCTGGTGGGACTCGAACCCACACGCCCGCGAGGGCGAAGGTTTTTAAGACCTCTGCGTCTGCCATTCCGCCACAGCCCCGACTTTATCTTCAGTCTAGCAAAGGGGCGGGCGGGTCGTCAACGGAGAAGCGGGAGGCCGGGTATCCCGTTCACGGTTGTGCGCGCGCGGCTGGCGGATCACGCCAGCCGCCGTTTTCGGGGGCGCATCACGCCTCGTCATCCGGCTCGTCCTCGATCGCTTCGCCGTCTTTCCCGTCGCTGCCGCGCCGGCGCGCCTCCGCCGGTTCCAGCTTTTCAACCTGCCCGCCGCGTTTGATCAGGTAGTGATCGAGATCGCGCGCCACGATCGCGCCGGGGAAGATGCTGCGCGCTTCGTCGATGATCGCGGCTTCCCGGTAGCGGCGCGACACATGGTTGAGGATGAGCGAACGCGCGCCGACATCCAGCGCCAGCCGGGCCGCCTGCGCCGCGGTGATATGGCCGAAGCGCGCCGCCTCATCCGCTTCCGATTCGAGGAAAGTGGCCTCGATGATCAGCAGGTCGGCATCCGCCGCCGCCGCGCGCAGATTGTCCGTCCGCCCGGTATCGCCGACGATCGTCAGCTTGACGCCCGGCTGCACATCGCCCAGCACCATCTCCGGCGTGATGATGCGCCCGTCGGTCAGCGTGATCGCCCGCCCGGCCACGAGCTGGCCGCGTTCCGGCCCGGCGGGGACGCCCAGCGCCTCCGCCCGTTCGGCCAGGAAGGGACGGCGATCGCGCTCTTTGAACACGTAGCCGAATGAGCCGCTGCCCCGGTGCGTCACCGGGAACGCGCTGACGGTGTAATCCTTGCCTTCAAAGATCGGGCCGGGCACGACCTCGAGCAGTTTGATCTCCACCGGCAGGCGGTCGTAGCGCAGCACGATGTCGAAGATCAGCGTGTGCACGCGGTCGAGCGTCTGCCGGCTGCCGTAGATCTCGATCGTGTCCAGCGCCTCTTCCCAGCGGGCGAAGGTCGAGATCAGGCCGCCCAGGCCGAGGATGTGATCGAGATGCGCGTGCGTCAGCAGGATGCGGTTCAGCCGTTTGAAGCCGATGCCGCTGCGCAGGATCTGCCGCTGCGTGCCCTCGCCGCAGTCGACCAGGAAGCGCTGCTCGCCAGCCAGCACGCCCAGCGCCGGCAGCCCGCGGTGGATCGAAGGCGCGGAAGCCGATGTGCCGAAGAAGACCACCTCGAACATGTCTGCCTCTCGTCAGCGCTGCACGCGGATCGCGCCCAGGAAGAGCCGCGAACCGCGCGGCTCGCTGCCATCGTAGACGGCCAGCCGCGCGCCGCTGCCCCGTTCGTAGGCTCCGACGGATACGCTGTATGTGCCGTCCGGCATCGTGTAAGGAAGCTGGACGAAGATCACCTGAATGAAGACATCGCGCGCCTGAAGCTGGGACGGCACGACGGCGATCCCGTCCGACTGGGCGGCGATCACAGCCGGATCGCTGAGCACGTGGACGAACAGCGTCAGATCGGGCGGCAGCGGCCCATCGACGCGCCAGTAGGTGATCAGCGTGACGAAATCGCCGGGCCGGTACTGCTGTTCCCAGTTGCGCACATCGCCCAGGAACGTCAGATTGCCGCCGAAGCGCACCGGCAGCGCCGTGATCTGCGCCCCGCCCGGCGATTCGGGCGCGAACGTGACCGGGGCTGTGGTGGTGAAGGCGCCGATGGTATCGGCCAGCAGCCGGGCGACATCGAGCCGGATCAGCGAAGGCGCGGTCGGGTTGGTGTAAGGCAGCGCCTCCATCGTCCCCTGGGCCAGCCAGGTGCGCACATATGGGTGCACGCCGGACAGGCTGTCGCTTTCCGCCAGCGCGACCTGCGTGCTGCCGCCGCCGTCCGGCAGGATGAGCGCCTGACCGCAGTCGGCATAGCGCAGCGGCAGATCGCGGTTGTGCATCAGCAGCCCCAGCCGCTGCGGGGTGCTCAGGCGCACCGCATCGCTGATCGGGGCGATCGTCGTGCTGCACACCACGGTGGGGATATCGGCGGCGCTGCGATCGAGGTAGTTGGCGATCGCGCTGATGCGCGAGCCGCGCGCGGCGCGCACCTCCGGGGTGTTGGGCCAGGTGTTGAACAGATCGCGCGCTGTCCACTGGAAGTTGAAGATGACCAGCCCGATCATCCCGGCCAGCATCAGGCGGCGGGCGGTGCGCGGCTGGCGCGGCAAACTGCGATAGAGCGTCACCACGCCGATGCCGAAGAGCAGCGCCAGCACCGGCAGCAGCGCCGGGAACTGCCTGAAGTCCGCTTCCGCGCTGCCGATCAGCAGGGGGGCGAGCACCAGCAGCGCGATCAGGATGAGTAGAAAGCGCGGCTGACGCCAGCCGCGCACCGTCACCAGCGCGCCCAGGATGATGAACAGCCCGCTGACCAGGTCGAACAGCGGCCTGCCGGGCAGGTTGTACGCGGGGCGCGGATCGCCGACGAACAGCAGCGCGCCGATATGGTTGAGCAGCGCTTCCAGCGGGCGCGGCGCGATCGCGAGCACGCGGCCAGCCCCGGCCAGCTCCGGATGCTGGATGCTGGCGATCAGGTACGGCGTGGCCAGCACGATCGCGATCACCAGCGCGAACCAGAGCTGGCTGAACATGCGGCGCGTGAACGGCTGGCGCAGCGCGATCAGCCCGATGATGACCAGCACCGCGATCAGGATGAGCAGCAGGCCGGTCGGGTGGATATACAGACTGAGGCCGAGCAGCGCGCCCAGCGCCGCGAACGGCAGCGTATCGGGCTGGCGCAGCGGCCCGCTGCTGTACACCGGCAGCGCCCGCGCCAGCGCCAGCAGCACCGAGGTCACCAGCAGGGGCAGCAGCATCTGGGGCAGCACCGATCGCGACAGCACGATCGGGAACATGTTGACCGCCAGCAGCGCCAGCGCGGCGAACGCCGCCTCTCTGCCGAACAGCCGCTTGCCCAGCGCGTAGATCTGCGCCAGCAGCAGCAGCCCGGCGAAGACGGATGGCAGCCGGTAGCCGATCTGGCCGGGGCCGGTCAGGGCGGTCGAGGCGGAGACCAGCGCCCCGTACAGGCCCTCATGGCCGACGCGGTCGATGTCGTACAGCAGTTCGACGCGCCCCAGCCGGGCGGTTTCGATGATGCGGGCCTGGGTGATCTCGTCGGCGCTCAGCCCGGCGGGCAGCGAATTCAGCGAGACCAGGCGCAGCCCGGCTGCGGCCAGCAGAAAGATGACGACGAACAGGTAGCTGACGCGGTCGGACACTTACAACGATCCTGCCCAGGCGGAGAAGCCCAGTACGGCGATGCCCAGCGCGACGTTGATCCACGTCAGCCGGACTTCGCGGCGGCGCAGGCGCGCGTAAACGGCCGGGTCACCTTTGCCGCGTTCGGCCAGCAGCGTCGCGGTCTCCAGCGCCGGGATGACCCCGTACTGCAGCAGCAGCCCGCTGGCGGCCATGCCCGCGATCGCCAGATGCTTGAGCAGCATCACCCGCGACCATTCGTTGTCGAATTCCAGCACACCGGTGTAGTTGGGATCGGCGGTCATCTGTGACAGGCCGGTGACGATCAGCACGACCAGGGCGAAGTTGCTCACCGGGAAGAAGCGTTTGCGCAGCCGGCTCAGAAATGTGTAAACCGTCGGATGTTCCTCCAGGGCGCGGCGCGCCTCCGGCCACACCAGCACGGCCAGCGTGATGATGCCGCCGATCCAGACCACGGTGGCCAGAAAATGGAAGAACAGGCTAACGGCAAGGAGTGACTGGGACAAGACCTAGCGCCTCCGGGCTGTCCGGCGCGCGGGCCGGTCGATATTCCGCGCCGCAGTATTTTGCCATATTTGCCAGCGCAATGTAAGCCGGGCGCACGTAATTATCCGGCGTGGTGACCGCCCACCAGCGTTCCTCGTCAGCATCCGTCCAACCGGTATCGGCGATGTAGATCGTGCTCATCAACCCCACCCACGGCGACCAGTGTTCGGCGGCGTAACGGTAAGCCTCGACCAGATAGCGCGCCTGCGTCTCCTCATCGACGGCGAACCAACTGTAGGCCGGGTCATGCGGATCGGTCGTCCAGCCGACTTCGAGGATGGCGATCTGACGGGCGGCGTCCCCATTGCGGATCATCAGCCGGCGGATATCCTCGACGCGGCGGAAGCTGAAGAAGCGGTGTCCGCCGGGCGCATCCGCCGGATCGACCGTCGGCGGGGCGTAGCCCGGTGCGTGGACGCCCAGCGCATCGATGTGCCGCTGAAAGCCGAGATCGTACAGCCGCTGGAGGAATAGATCGTCGGGCCAGGCGGTCGCGTCCCATGTCCCGGTCGGGGCCATCCCCGCCGAGATGATGACCGCAGCCGGGTCAGCGGCGCGGATCGCGGTGGAACAGGCGGCCAGCAGCGCCGCGTAACCGGCGGGATCCGGTTCGCGTCCGCCCCACTCCCGGCTCAGATTCGGTTCATTCCAGATCTGATAGCCGGCGATCCGACCGGCGTAGCGCGCCGCGACCGTCCCGCAGTACTCCGCCCAGTCGGCCAGATCGTCGGGCGGTGCATCGACGATCTCCGGGCGCTGATCGCGGTCGATGGCCGGGTGCGCCCAGGTCGGCGCATCGCTCAGCCGGACGATCAGGCGCAGCCCCTTCTCTTCGATCTGCTGGACGATGGCATCGGCCCGGCTGAAATGCCAGACGTCCGGCTCCGGCTCCAGATCTTCCCAGGCGAACGTCTGTTTAACGTGCGAGAACACCATCAGCCGCACCCAGTCGATATGCAGCCCGGCGGCGTACTCGTCCCACCACAGAAAGGTCTGAATGCCGTAGGTCAGCGAGGTGAACGGCGGATCCGTCACCGCCCAGTCCATGAACGGATCCTGAGCGGAGACGGGCACGGTCAAAAGCAGGACAATGCCGATCGTGAGCAGCAGCGGTCGCAGCATGATGAAGGGTTCGCGATCCGGGAGCGGGGGATCAGGGGGCGGGATCCCTCATCCCTGCCCCCCGGATTGCGTTTCGTAGGCGCGGTTCCAGTCGCGCACGGCATCGAACACCGGGCGGAACTGCCCATTCGGCCCGATGATCGAGTAGAAGACGTTGTCGTTGTTCGGGTCGAAGCCGGCCTGCGGCCCGTAGTTCAGGTTCCACAGGATGGCGATCCAGACATCGCCGCTGGCCCGCATGCGTTCGATGGCGGCGACGGTGAAATCGCGCTGTTCTTCCAGCGTGTTATCCTGCGCGAATTCGAAACCGGGCCGCACCTGGCCGATGCCCTCGGCGGAGGCCCAGCCGAACTCGGTCACGCACAGCGGCGCGCGCCCGCCGGCCAGCTCGATCTTGCTGGCATAGGCTTCCAGGGTGCTGCGGAAGCTCCAACTGTGATGCGGGTTGTCGAACGGCCCGCGGAAGGTGGCCGTCGGATCGTTCGGGATCGCGTCCCAGGTGTAATCCGGCGAGACGTTGATGCCGTTGTGATGCGCCCCGACGCAATCGGTGTACTGGAGCATGCCGGCGGCGATCATCTGATCCATGTAGACGAAATCGTCCACCGCGCGCACGCCGTCGCTCAGCCCGGTCGGCGACAGCGCCCCGCTGATGACGATCACCCCCGGATCGACCTCTTTGATCGTCTGGTAGGCGACGCGCAGCAGCTCGACGTAATCGGCGGCGATCAACTGGCCGGCGGCGCTCGTCCACTCGCGGTCGAGGTTCTGCTCGTTCCACACCTCGATGGCGTGAATCTGACCGGGGTAGCGCGTCAGCAGCGCGCGCAGGAATTCAGCGTATTCATTCGGGTCGGCGGGCGGGCCGTGCTGGTCGAGATTGACGCCGGGTTCGCGCGCCCAGTCCGGCGCGGTGACGACGCTGGCCAGCACGTGCAGCCCGTACTGCTGCGCCGCGGTCAGGTAGATGTCGGTCAGCGTCCAGTCGAACTGATCATCCTGCGGCTCGAAATCTTCCCAGCGGATCTGCTGTTTGACCCAGTTGACCCCCAGTTGATTGGCGGCCACGTTCATCCACATATCCATCAGATCGTAGCTGACCTGCACCTGCACGCCCAGGTGAAAGCGGCGATCCTGCACCGGCAGCAGGGTCGGCGTGGGCAGGGGGACGGTCGGCGTGGTGGTTTCAGCGCGCGTCGGCGCGGCGGCCACGGTCGGGGCCAGCGTCGGGCGCGGTGTCGGGGTGGCGGTCGCGGTCGCGATCTGGGCGCTGGCAGTCCGCGTCTCCTCCGGAAGCGCCGCGCTGGCCAGATCGGTGGAGCGCGGGGCCAGGGAGCCATACGCGGAGTAGATTGCGAAGAACGTCACGGCCACCAGGCCGAGGGAAAGCAGCGTCCAGAAAAAGACGAAGCTGCGCACCTGCCGACGAAAACGCTGCTTCAGGTTCGAAGCCACGGTCTATCCTTTCTCACATCGACGCCGCCGGGGATGGCGCCTGCGCAGTCCATCACGTCCCCTGCGACGCCTCCGACCCGCGCCGCCGCGGTCTGTAAGCGGGCGCGCTGGCGGTCTGGATCGGTCTGTAAAGCAAACGACGACGTTTAACAGACCTCCATGATACCCGGATTCATCCGTAATGCCATAGCGGACGCGCAGCGCGGGGAAAACGTCGGGCCGGGTGCAGAGCAATGCTGCCCCGTCCCGGCCCGCGATCGATGAACTGTCGATGCCGATGATCCGCCCGCCGGATCAGCCGCCGTGGCTGTGGCCGCTCATCATCTCCATTTCCATCATGGCGCGGTCATAGACGGGCAGCGCCACGGTCATCTGCAGACCGCTGGCGAAGGTCAGAGTCAGCGGGATGGCCGTGCCTTCCACCAGCGGCTCGGTCAGCCCGATGAACATGATGTGTTCTGCCCGGGGCCGGAAGACCGCCGTGCCGCCCGCCGGGACGGGCACGCCGCCCTCGATCTGGCGCATGCGCATGACATCGCCTTCCATGACCATCGTGTGCAGCTCGGTCACCGTGGCTGCGGGCGTGCTGGCCGCGATCAGCGTGTCATCGCTGTCGCCGGCGTTGACCAGCGTGAAGTAACCGGCGGAAATATCCGGCCCCGGCCCCATCATTTCCGGGGTAGCCTCGGCATTCTGGCCCTGAGTGTCACTCATGGCAGCGCCGAAAACGGTCGGGCGCGCCCAGCCGCCGATGATGTAGAACGGCGTGGGTTCCGGCGGGGTCAGGAAGACCGGCGCGGCGGTCATCAGGACGACCGGATCGCCTTCGACTTCACCCGCCTCATTGAGCATGTCGAACGTCAGCTCCAGCGGGATGGCCGAGCCGTCCACCAGCGGCTGGATCAGGCCGATCAGCATGATGTGCAGCCCGCCCTGACGCAGTTCGACCGTCTCCCCCGGCGCAACGGTGATGCCGTTTTCCAGCGGGCGCATGCGCATGACCTCACCCTCCATGGTCGTCTCGTGGATTTCGACCGTGGTGGCCACCGGCGTGCTGGCCGCGATCAGGCGGATCGGCTGCATCCCGCGATTTTCGAGCAGGAAATACACGGCGGAGATATCGACCATGTTCATCATGCCGCCCGGCTGGCCCATGCCACCGTGCTGACCCATCATGCCGCCCATCGCCTGGGTCGCTTCGGCTTCCGGCGTGGCCATCATGCCGCCCGTGCCGCTCATCTCGCTCATCACTTCCGGCGTGATCGTGGCGCGCGCCCACATATTGCGGATGACGATATCGCTTTCCTCATAGGCCGAGACGCCCGCGCTGACGATCAGCAGCAGCAGTGCGCTGATCCCGATCTTGACAAACGTCTTTCCGAAATGCATTTACCCCCAACTCCTTAACTACAGGTGCAGTACAGCTATCGTGTGATCGATGGATGTCTGATATTATGTCTCATTTGAAGCGATCTGCAATCCCTTTGTTGGATTTTTCACAAATCTATCGGTTTTCTTAAATATCCCGGCCCCGCGCCGCGCATCATGTGCATTCGATCGCGTCATTCGTGCACTTTGACGAGTATCTCGGCTTGATGACCGCCCTGAACTGCGAGCAATTGTGCATAGTAACTGAATCCGCTGTTGTGCTGTTTTTTTCTCAAAATCACCCTTGATCGCTTTCAGGAGCGGATGATAGCATTTGCGTCCCGCTGAGACAGCGGCCAGCAAGTCTGATGCGTGACTGACGCCAGCGCTGCTGAGCACCTTAACAACAGAACAGTGAAGTGAACGAACCAGAAAATTCCGACAGGGTGAAGTCGAAGCCCGCGGACGCGCGGCAGCCGGGAGGCAAAGCGCGGAGGCGGGGTGAAAAAAGCGACACACAAACAGGGGAAAGACCCTGTGACAAACGATCCAACATACGGAGAGTTTGATCCTGGCTCAGGATGAACGCTGGCGGCGTGCCTAACACATGCAAGTCGAACGGTCGCAAGACAGTGGCGCACGGGTGAGGAACACGTAGCTAACCTGCCCTCAAGACCGGGATAACGGATCGAAAGGTCTGCTAATACCGGATAAGCTCACGTGAAGTAGAGGCAAGTGAGAAAAGGGATACCGCTTGAGGAGGGGGCTGCGGCCTATCAGGTAGTTGGTGAGGTAATGGCTCACCAAGCCGACGACGGGTAGGGGGCCTGAGAGGGTGACCCCCCACACTGGGACTGAGACACGGCCCAGACTCCTACGGGAGGCAGCAGTGAGGGATATTGCACAATGGGCGCAAGCCTGATGCAGCGACGCCGCGTGAGTGATGAAGGCCTTCGGGTCGTAAAACTCTTTTGCCGATGACGAGGAAGGACGGTAGTCGGCGAATAAGCCTCGGCTAACTACGTGCCAGCAGCCGCGGTAAAACGTAGGAGGCGAGCGTTATCCGGAGTTACTGGGCGTAAAGCGTGCGCAGGCGGTTCTGTAAGTGGCTTGTGAAAGCGCCCGGCTAAACCGGGCGAGGACAGGTCAGACTGCAGGGCTGGGATGGAACAGAGGGCTGTGGAATTCCGGGTGTAGCGGTGAAATGTGCAGAGATCCGGAGGAACACCAGAGGTGAAGACGGCGGCCTGGGTTCCAATCGACGCTGAGGCACGAAAGCGTGGGGAGCGAACGGGATTAGAGACCCCGGTAGTCCACGCCGTAAACGATGCAGACTAGATGTTCGTGCCGGGAAACCGGGATGAGCGTCGCAGCCAACGCGATAAGTCTGCCGCCTGGGGAGTACGGTCGCAAGACTAAAACTCAAAGGAATTGACGGGGGCCCGCACAAGCAGCGGAGCGTGTGGTTTAATTCGAGGCTACACGAAGAACCT
>DAOUBU010000071.1:0-37332 GCA_034432395.1 Anaerolineae bacterium | reverse complement strand
ATAGGATGATCTGGGCCTCGGCTGTCTGTTGCGATTCAACCTTGACCCAGTTTCATCCTTTTTTCAAATGGCCAAAGTCCAGGGGCGCAGCGTGCTGCGCCCGATGCAGCGCCCTGCGCCCGATGCAGCGCCCCGGCAGATGGGATCGCCCGATCGCGGCGGTGGATCGCGCACCAAAAAACGTCAGTTCTGCAACTATAATCGTCGGCACCGGTTTTCGGTCTCCGATCGCCCTATCTTTTTTTCACCCAGAGGATGGTCACATGAATCGTCGTCGATCCGCCGCGGTACTGCTCATTTTCGTTCTTTCCCTGCTGGTCGTGTCGATCGGGCACGCCCAGTACGATGACCGCTGGTCAGCCGTCATCCTGGCCACCACCTACGCCGATGCACAGGATGTCGGTCAGCTCAACTCGGTCGATGTGATCGTCCTGTCGGGCGTGGAGTCGCAGTCGTACTCGCTGATGAACGCGGCCGGCATCGACGGCGCGGCGGCGGTTTACGGCGGGGCCTATCACGCAGCGACGCAGCGCGCAGCGCTGCTCGCCTCGCCAGCGGCAGATCCGATGAACAACACGCTGACGATCGCCGAACTGGGGAGCGGGCGCAGCTATCTGGCGCAGGCGTTCGCCCCGCAGATCGCCGCGCTAAGCAGCCCCGCCTTCAGCCCGGACGGCGCGCAGATCGCCGCCGCCTACCTGATCATGGATCCCGCGCCGACCCAGGGGCAGCCGCGCTCCGGCATCGCCATCTGGGACGCGGCCACGGGCGCGTTCATCCGCACCAAAGCCTACGCCGATCTGATCGGCCAGCCGGGAACCGATCCGATCTACGACTGGGCGCTGCTGGGCGACTGGACGGCTGAGGGCATCCAGTGGCACGAGAACTGCTACGCCTGCGAAGGGGTGCTGAGCGGGGAATGGTCGCTGTGGGATCCCGCCTCCGACCGCGTCACGCGCGCGACGGGCGTGTATTTTGACCTGTTCTTCTCGGACGTCCTGCCCCCCACCGGCGAGCGGGTGCTGGCGACCGCCTATCCCGGCCTGCCGATGGCCGGCCTGCCCGGCCTCTTCCCGCCGCAGAACGTCATCCAGTACAGCGCGACCGGTCAGATCGCGCTGCCTTACGAACCCGATCTGGGCATGCCGATCATCTTCTTTGACGTCGCCATGCGCAACCTCAGCCGTCCGCTGTGGATCGCCGACGGTTTCTCGATCCTGGCGCACGATGGCAGCACGCGCCGCTACACCGTCATCCAGCGCGACGGCTCCACGCAGCACTTCGATTATCAGGGCAGCATGATGCCGCTGTTCGGCACGCCGTCCGGCTGGCTGGCGCTGACCAGCCCGGATGAGCGGAACTTCCGCCTGGTGGAGTATGTGCCGGCCTTCGGCGGCATCGAGGCGGTCGATCGGGGCTTCCAGTGGGCGCAGCCGGTCAACCTAGCGGTGCTGCGCGGCCCGGATCTGGGCGTATCGCTGGCCGGGTCGGGCCCCCTGCAGCCGCCCACGCCGATCGCGTTCCCCAGCCCGGCGGAGATCGAAGCGATGCTGATCGAGGCCGGGCTGTCGTGCCCCGGCCTGCCGCAGTCGCGGCTGTATCCGGGTGCGCTGGCGCTGGTCACGCCGGGATCGGCCAACAACCTGCGCGCCGCGCCGGATCAGACGGGCGCCGTGCTCGGCCAGATCCCGGCTGGCGACATCGTCAACGTGCTCAGCGGCCCGATCTGCGATCCTGCTAACCGGCTGGTCTGGTGGGAGGTGGATTACCTGGGGACGCGCGGCTACACGGTCGAAAGCACCGGCGGCCAGTACGCCTTAGAACCGCTGCAATCCTAATCGACGCACTGGCCGTGGGGCGGTCGGTTCGGGCCGCCCCTCACGCCACCACCTCGACCGGCGCGCCGACGTGCAGCGTCCCCCGCCCGCGGTGGACGAGGTTCTGGCCGAACATCACCTTGCCGGAAGCGGCGCGCCGGAAAGTCGCCAGCGTGGCCAGCGGCTCATGCGGATCGGGGATGCGCCCGGTCAGCGGATCGACCGTGGTCATGACGCAGCGCGCACACGGCTTGACGACATCGAATGGCAGACCGTCCAGCAGCACGCGCAGCCAGCCGTCCTCGGCGAACGGTTCGCCCCCGGTCACCACGACATTGGGGCGGAAGCGCCGCATGGTGACCGGCGCTTTGCCGCGCTCGATCAGCCGCTGGTTCAGCGCATCCAGCGAAGCCGACCCGATCAGCAGCAGCGGGTAGCCGTCGCTGAAAGCGGTCAGCGCCCGCTGCGGCGATCGTTCCGGGTTGACGACGCGCTCGTAGCCATCGGCCATGCGCAGCAGGCGCACCGGCGCGCCCAGAAAGGCGCTCAGGGCGGCATCGGCCCCGGCATCGACCGCCTGGCCCTCGTAGGTATCCCCGTGCAGGGTGAACCGGATCGCCGGGCCGGGGGTTTCGGCCAGCGGCAGGCGCAGCGGGGGCATCCCCGGCGCATCGAGCGTCAGCGCGTCCGCCGTCAGCCCGGCGCGGATCAACGCCATGTGGGGCAGTTCGCGCTGCGTGGCCGCCGCGTGGACGAGATCGCCCAGTTCATACGCCAGCGGGTCGGCCAGATCCTCCGCGCGCGGGACGCGGACGATGGCCCAGCGGCGGTCGTAACGCAGCCCGGTCTGATCGAGATCGGCGGCGGTCACGTCGATGCCAGCGCACGATTTGACGGGGTAAAGGTGCAGCGAGGCGATGGTCAGCGGCATCGGGATCGGCCTTTCTGCGCCCCTGTCCGCGCGGGCGCGTCCGCCGGCGGCTTCACAGGCCGATCGACTGCAAGTAGGCGCGGTTGCGGGCGGCGCTCTCTTTCGGCGTGCCCATGCCGGGGATGACGTCCTGCTCGACGACGATCCAGCCGGTGTAGCCGATGTCGTTCAGGGCCTGCCTGACCGCCGGGAAATCGACCTGGCCTTTGCCCAGCTCGCAGAAGACGCCGTGCGCCACCGACGTGACGCCGTCCCATTCCTCGGCGCGCGACCGCGCGGCGATCGTCGGCTCGCAGTCCTTGAAGTGCACGTGCCAGATGCGCGAGCCGTAGCGGCGCACCGCCTCGACCGGATCGCCGCCGGCGAACGTCCAGTGACCGGTATCGAAGCACAGGCCGACGAGCGCGGGATCGGTCAGCGCGAGGAAGCGGTCGGTCTCCTCCGGCGTCTCGACCCAGGTTCCGATGTGGTGGTGGAACACGGTGCGCAGCCCGGTCTGCTCGCGGACGGCGCGGGCGATGCGCTGCGCGCCCTCGGCGAAGATCGCCCACTGCTCCGCGCTCATCCCATCTTCCGGGCGCACCCGGCCCGCGATGCGCGTGCGCATCGGGTCGCCGTAGGGATCGTTGCCGAGGATGATCAGGGCATCCGGCCCGCCGACCTCGGCCAGCAGCCGCGCGGTGCGCAGGCAGTCGGCTTCGCTGGCGGCGTGTTCAGCGGGATCGTGCAGCTTGACGCTGACCCACGAGCCGAGCAGCTTGAGTTTGCGCGCGTTCAGCTCCTCCGCCAGCCTGACCGGGTCGGTGGGCATGAAGCCCCAGTCGCCCAACTCTGTGCCGACGTAGCCCGTGGCCTGGATCTCGTCGATCACGCGGGCGTAATCGTAGCGCTCCCCCTCGATATTTTCGATCACCCCCCAGGAACAGGGCGCATTGGCAACCTGGATCGTCATAACAGCACTCCTCGATCAATACGGTGAAAAAAATGGCAGCATGATGCAAGCATTCAGCGGATGAGTATACCGTTTCGCCCGCCCGATCGGCGAACACCCGCCCGGCATCGTCAAACGGCCATTGTCGGGGCGCGCCGTCGCGGCGCATGGTAGGGGCGCATGGTAGGGGCGCCGCGTGCTGCGCCCGCTGCTGCGCCCGTGTCACGCCCCCGGACGGACGGGATCTGCCGACCCGCCGCCAGCGGGTATAATCGCAGGTGTATCACCCGCCGCACCGGAAGCGAGACGCACCGATGACCGATCCGATCCGCCTTGACCTGCACCCGGATGGCACTGCCATTCTGACGTTCAACCGGCCTGAAGTCCACAACGCCCTGACGGTGGAGGCGATGCACGCTTTCGCGCGGGCGGTCGCTGAACTGCACACCCGGCCCGATCTGCGCGCTGTCATCGTCACCGGCGCGGGCGAAGCGGCGTTCTGCAGCGGGGGCGATCTGGCCGATCTGGCCGGGCGCACGTCCGCGGACGAGGCCCGCGCCATGACCGCGCTGATGGGCGATGCGCTGCTCAGTCTGGAGCGCCTGCCCGTCCCGGTGATCGCCGCCATCAACGGCTACGCGCTGGGCGGGGGCAGCGAGATCGCGCTCGCCTGCGACCTGCGCGTGGTCGATGCCGCGGTCAACATGGGGTTCGTCCAGGTCAAGCGCGGGCTGATGCCCGGCTGGGGCGGCGGCCAGCGCCTGATCCGGCTGGTCGGGTACAGCCGCGCGCTCGAGCTGCTGCTGACGGCCCGGCGGCTGTTCCTCGACGATCTGGTCGCGCTCGGTCTGGTGGCGGGCACCGCCCCGCAGGGGCAGGCCCTGCCCGTCGCGCTCGACCTGGCCCGGCAGATCGCCGCGCACGACCCGGCGGCGGTGCGCGCGGTCAAGGCGCTGGCGCTGGCCGCTCTGACGCAGCCGTATGAGGTCGCGCTGCACGCGGAGCGCGCGCTCTTCCCCCCGCTGTGGACGGGCGCGGCGCACCAGGCGGCCATGCAGCAGTTCCTCGCCCGCCGTGCCGGCGGATCCTGATCCGAACAGGGAGAAACCCACCATGAGCAGCAGTTTTTACGCCACTATCGCCCGCTACTACGACTCGGAACATCACGACAAGGATGAGGATTTCGAGTTCTACGAAAATATCGCCGCCGCCGCGCTGGCCGAGGGCGACGCCATCCTGATCATCGGCAGCGGGACGGGGCGGCTGGCGCTGCACCTGGCCGCCGCCGGCCACGCCGTCCACGGCATCGAGATCGAACCGGCCATGCTGGAACGCGCCCGGCGCAAGCTGGAGACCTTCCCGGAACGCGCCCGCGTCACCTTTCATCTGGGCGACGCGCTGACGCTGCCGCTGGAGCGGACGTTCGGCATGGTCATCATCCCGTACAACACGCTGATGCACTTCCTGACGCTCGACGACCAGCGCCGGGTGCTCACCCGCGCCCATGACTGGCTCTACCCGGGCGGGCTGCTGGTCATCGATCTGCCCAACGCAGGCGAGGCGTTCGCCGCGCCCGATACCGAGGCGGTCACGCTGGAGCGGACGTTCATCGACCGCGAGACCGGTCACCCGGTGATGCAGCAGTCATCCAGCCGGCTCGACCGGGCCGAGCAGCGCATGTACGTGACGTGGATCTACGACGAGATCGGGCCGGACGGCGCGCTCAAACGCACGGTCGTGCCCGTGGTGATCCACTATTTCTTCCTGCGCGAGATCGCGCTGCTGCTGGAGATGACCGGCTTCCGCATCGATGCCGTCATGGGCGATTTCGACGGCGCGCCGTATGGCGACGGCGCGCCGCGCATGCTCATCATCGCCCGGCGGGATGATGATGACGAGGAAGCGGTCGAACCCGGATCGGGCGGACGGCCCGCGGGCCGCTAAGCTTCGCGGAAGAACGCGATCAGCTCGGCGCTGACGGCCTCCGGTTTGTCATGCTGGACGAAGTGGCCGGCATCGTCGTAGACGATCAGCCGGGCGTCGTCGCAGTAGTGCAGGCTCTGCTCGGCCATCACTGGCTCGAGCGCGATATCGTTGCGCCCCCACAGGATCAGCGTCGGCATGGGGATGCGGTCGTTCGCCAGCGGGGCGGGCCGATCCTGCACCAGCGCGCGATACCAGTTGAGCATCGCGGTCGCGGCGCCGGGCTGCTGCCACGCGCGGGTGTACTGCGCGATATCGGCATCGGTGAAGCTGCCGGGGTTGCTGGCGCGCAGCAGCATCGTGGCCATCAACTGGCTGTCGGCGAACGTCAGGGCCAGCTCGGGCAGCAGCGGGATCTGGAAGAAGCCGATATACCAGCTCTTGAGCATCTGCGCCGGGTTCGAGGCGATGTTCTTGAGCATGACCGAGGGGTGGGGCACGTTCAGGATCGCCAGCCGGGCGATGCGCTCCGGGTGGTTCGCCGCCGTCCACCAGGCGACCGCCGCGCCCCAGTCATGGCCGGCCAGCCGGACGCGCTCCGCGCCGATCCAGTCGATCAGGCCGATCACATCCGCGCTCAGGCGGGGCAGGGCGTAATCGGCACGGCGCGACGGCTTCTCGCTCAGGTTGTAGCCGCGCTGATCGGGCGCGTAGACGCAGAAGCCCGCTTCCGCCAGGGCCGGGATCTGATGCCGCCAGCCGTACCAGAACTCCGGGAAGCCGTGCAGCAGGATGACGGGCGGATTGGCCGGATCGCCTTCCCGGACGACGTGCAGCGTGATGCCGCCGGTTTCGATGTAGAGATGTTCCACAGGTGGGCCTTTCTCACTCTGGTATCGGACGAAAAAAACGTGCTGTGCCGCTCAGGGATGCGCGCCTGTGACTTCCGGCGGCGGGGCGGTCTGGCGGCGGGCCAGCGTCCGCAGGCCGATCCCGGCGGCGGCCATGGCCAGCAGCATCATGCCCGCCGCGCCGCTGTACGTCGCCGCCGCGCCGAGAGCGGTGTAGGTGGAGCCGGCGTAAACCGGGCCGAGCACGCGCCCCAGCGCCTGCACCGATTGATTGCCGCCCTGGATCAACCCCTGCTCGCGCACGCTGACCGCTTTCGAGAGCAGCGCGCCGGATGTCGGGATGATCAGGCCGTTGCCGAGCGAGGTGAACAGCACCGCGATGAAGATGACCGCCGCGCTGGCCGTCAGCGCGGTGAGGGCCACCAGCAGCAGCCCGATCAGCAGGCTGAGCATGCCGCCGAGCAGCAGCCGGCCCTCGCCGAAGCGGTTCACCAGCCGGCGCAGCAGCCCACCCTGAGTGATGATCTGGATCAGGCCGATGACGAAGAACAGCGCATTGGTGTCGCGCGGCGTCCAGCCCAGGCGCGTCTCCGCCAGCAGCGCGATGTTGGACTGGAGCACGGCGAAGGCGATCGTCCAGACCAGCACGGCGATCAGCAGCGCGCGGAGCTGCGGGATGCGGAACACGGTCAGCAGTTGGACGAACGGATTGAGCTGGCGCGCGCTGATGGTGCGGGCGCGCCGCTCCGGGATCAGGCTTTCCGGCATGACGAACCAGCCCCAGATGACGTTGAGCAGCGTCACGAGCGCCGCGGCGTACATCGGGGCTTCCAGCAGGCCGGTCGCGCTGTAGATCACGCCGCCGAACACCGGCCCGATGACGAACCCCGTCCCCGCCGCCGCGCCCAGCAGGCCGAAGAAGCGCGTGCGCTCGTTCGGCGTGGTGATATCGGCGGCGTAGGCGTAGATGATGCCGATATTGCCGCCGGTGATGCCGTCGATGATGCGCCCCAGGAACAGCACCCACAGCGCCCCGCCGATGCCCAGCAGCAGATAACCGATCGCCGATCCGAGCAGGCACAGCAGTAAGATTGGCCGGCGGCCAAAGCGATCGCTGAGCGCCCCCAGCGTCGGCGTGGCGATGAACTGAAAGAGCGAATACGACGTGAAGAGCAGCGAGACCGCCCAGGTGGCCTGATCCGGATCGGTCACATAGCGCCCGGTGAGGAAATTGAGCACCGGCGCGATGATGCCGATGCCCGCCAGATTGAGAAACGCGGTGATGACGATGAAGGTGACGGCCCCGCCGCCCTTCCCCGACGACGGCACAGACGATTCAACGGCGATCGGATCGTTCATGAGAGACCTGAATGAAATCCACAATGCGTCCGAAAAGTGTGCCCTGTCTGGCGCGCCACCGCAAGTCGGGGCGCAGCGCACTGCGCCCGCGCCCGCATCCCACGCCCGCCCGCGCCCATCAACCGCTTGCCGGATCGATTGGTTTATGGTAGTATTAGGTTTGATTTCTGCAACAAAAAAGAGACTTCGTCCGAAGCGTGCTGTGCACTGCCCGATCCGTTGACACGAGCGTGAAATGAGCGAGAAGATCCTCATCATCGACGATGAAGAAAATACCGTCAACCTGACGGCGCTGCTGCTGGAGCGGAAGGGTTTCGAGGTGGTCAAGGCGATGAGCGCCGATGAGGGTCTGCGCAAGGCCTACCGCCACCAGCCCGACCTGGTACTGCTCGATGTCATCATGCCGGATATGGACGGCTATGAGGTCTGTAAGCGCCTGCGCGACATGACCGACGTGCCGATCATTTTCGTCACCGCGCGCGACGACACCCGCGACATCGTCCGCGGGCTGGAGATCGGCGGGGATGATTACATCGCCAAACCGTTCGACAACGACGAGCTGATCGCCCGCATCCGCGCCCACCTGCGCCGCGCACCGCGCGTCAATGTCAGCGAGGAGCTGTCGTTCAACGGGGGGGATTTCCGCATCAACTTCATGAACCGCGAAGTGCGCGTGCGCAACGAACTGAAACACCTGACGCCGAAAGAGTTCAACCTGCTGGGGGTGCTGGTGCGCAATGCGGGCCGCGTGGTCAGCCGCACCGAGCTGGTCACCGAGGCGTGGGGGGAAGAATACAAAGACGCGATCGACAGCCTCAAGCTGTACATCCACTACCTCCGTCAGAAGGTCGAACTCAACCCGGATCGCCCGCAGTACATCCTGACATCGCGCGGGGTCGGCTACCGCTTCATGGATAAATAGCTGACGAACGCAGCTATTAGCTGCGGAAGCCCTGATCGCGGTTTTCGTCGATGCCGCCGCTGCCCCGTTCAAGCATATTGACGGCACATTCGATCGAGTCAATGCGCTCTTGTCTTGTAAGATACAGTAATGTATCTTTATGCATAGGGTAGCAGAGTCTGAGAAAATCGCGGCCTATGGGGGCGATCTCCCGCATTCGATCGTTCGGGGAATGGCTGACCCGACCGCGATCGGCGGCGCTGAACAGCAGCCAGTATGACGAAATCCGCATCACTGCGCAGCTCATGCTGCTGGCGGGCCTGTTCACCCTGGCCGGGACAGCGCTGTACAGCGGCGTCGTGGCCGCTGCGGGCAGTTCGCCGCTGCCGCTGCTGCCGATGAGCGGCAGCGCCCTGTTTCTGCTCTGGTCGAGCCAGGCGGTGCGGTCGGGCGATGTCGTCCGCCCGCTGACGATCGTCGCCCTCGGCAGCACGGGGATGATCGTCCTGCTGGCGCTGATCGTCGGCGGCTTCGATGGCCTGCGCATGACCGAACTGTTCACCGGCATCATGCTGTTCGGCGTGGTTTACCTGCCGCTGCGCACCCTGATGCTGCTGGCCGCCGTCCACATCCTGATCATCCTCACGGCTCCATTCTATGTCCCTGCGGTCGGCGTGGAGCAGGTCTTCGGCCTGTACAGCCCGCTGTGGCTGGTCGCCATGTTCTGGGGGCTGGCGCTGCCGCTGGCGTGGTTCCATCGCCGGGCGATCCGCGTGCGCGAACGAGCGGTGGAGTACGAACGCGGGCGGTATCAGCAGTTGGTCGAAGATCTGCCCGATCCGCTGATCGTCCTGCGCCCGGATGGCCTCGTTCTGGAGATCAATCAGGCCGCGCGGGCGGTCAATCAACTGCGCCCGGGCGATAACGCCCTGCCGATCATCCAGGAGCGGGTGGCGGCTGAAGATATCGACCCGGTCATGAAGGTGCTGTGCGGCCAGTTTTCCCCTGCGCAGGGCCGTTCCCGCCTTGAAGTCCGTTCCCGCGATCCCGTCACCGGTCAGCAGCAGATCTACGAAATCAGCCCGCGGCTCAATCACGACGAGCGGGGGCAGCTCGTCTCCATCACCCTGCTGGGCCGGGATGTGACCGAACGCCGCCAGATGGAAGCCGCCCTGCGCACCAGCGAGATGCGCTACCGCATCCTCTCCGAGATGATGATCGACTACGCCATGTGCTTCATCCACCGGCCCGATGGCTCGCTCGAGCGCGAGTGGGTGACCGATTCGTATTTCAAAGTGGTCGGCATCTCCCCGGATGCTTCAGCCGATCTGGATTACAGCGCCATGCTGCACCCCGATGACCGTCAGCGCTGGACGTATGACTGGTTCGCCCTGCTGGCGGGCGAGGAGCGCGATGGCGAGTACCGCGTCAACCGGGGCGATGGCCGCGAGCAGTGGGTGTACGTCCGGCGGCGCGTCATCGCTGAGCCGGATGGCAGCCGGCGCTTCTACATCATCGGGCGCGATATCACCGTGCGGGTGCAGATGGAGCGCCAGCGCATCGCCCTGGCGGTGGAGCAGGAACGCTACCAGACGATCGCGCGCTTCATCAGCGCCATTTCGCACGATTTCCGCACCCGGCTGTCATCGATCGAAACCAATCGCCATCTGGTGCAGCGGCTGGTCGAGCGCTCAGGGATCCGTCAGACTGCGCCGCAGATCATCGACAAGCTGAGCGCGATCGAGGCGATCGTGCGCTACCTGGGCGAGCAGCTCGATCACATGGGCCTGATCGCGCTGGCCCATGAACCGCGGCGCCAGCCGTTCCCCCTGGCCGAACTGCTGCGCAGCGTGGACAGCGAGTTCGGGGCAACCGCCGCGGAACGGGGCGTCCGGCTGGCGTATGCCATCCCCCCGGATCTGCCCCCGGTGCTCGGCGACCCCGATGATCTGCGCCGCGCCATCGTCCAGATCGTGCGCAATGCCGTGCAGCACACGCCGGCGGGCGGGACGGTCTCGCTGCGGGCCGAACCGTTCGATAACCGGGTGCGGCTGCTCATCAGCGATACCGGAGCGGGCATCGCAGCGGACGATCTGCCGTATATCTTCGATCCCTTCTTCCGCGGTGACCGGGCGCGCAGCACCGACAGCGGCGGCATCGGCCTGGGCCTGACGGTCGCCAGGATGATCGCGCTGATGAATGGGGGCGATATCGAGGCCGCCAGCGCCCCGGGCAGCGGCACGACGATCGCGCTGACGCTGCCCACGGTTCAACTGGCCCCGTCCGCCGTTTGATCGGGTGGTCTGCTCGTCACGGCTTGTCCCGATGTCCGTATCCAGCCCCGTCTGAACTGCACGTCGATCCCTGTGGAGCCGATCATGCCCCCTGCCAGAGCCTCCGCCGCCCCGTTTGTGCCGTTCCGCACTGCGCTGGACTGGCTGATGCAGTTCACGCGCCCGCTGGAACAGCCCGAGGCGATCCGCCGGGAGACGGCGCGCGTGCTCACGCGGCTGCTGACCGCGGTCGCGCCGCTGGTGGCGCTCTACGGCCTGATCACAGCCGTCTTCAACCGGGCGGATCTGGCCAGTTTCACCTCCGGGGTGTTGATCGCCTGCATCGCCCCGCTGCTGTGGCTGGCCAGCCGGTTGAGCCGACGCGGCTATACCATCGCCGCCTTCAGCTTCATCTGCCTGACCATGCCGACGCTGCTCGCGCTAGGGGCGGCGATCGTCAGCGGTGAGCTGGGCGTGCGTCTGCTGTACTACGACGCGCTGATCATCCTGGTGGCGGGCTGGTTCCTCGGCCCGCGCCCGACGCTGGTCTTCAGCGCTTACATCCTCGTCCTGCTGCTGGGCGCGCCCCTGTACATGCCGAAAGCTGACGCGCTGCTGCTGCTGCGCACCGTGGTCACATTCACCGTCATGGTCTGGATCGTCACGCTGCTGATGGGCATCTACCAGCGGCGGCTGGACCAACTGCGCCTGCGCCTGGAACGCGAACACGACCTGCACTACCAGCGCATCCTGGAACAGATCCGCGATCTGGTCATCATCACCGATCTGGATGGCCGGATCCGCTCCGTCAACCATCCGCTCTATCTGCTGGCCGGGCTGATTCCGGATGACCTGATCGGGCGCGATGCCCTCGATCTCGTCCATCCGGACGATCGAGAGGCCTTTTCCGGGTTGTTCCAGCGCCTGTTGAGTGACCCGGCCGTCCCGATTTTTGAAGTGCGGCTGCGACCGCCGGATGACCGGCCGGACGCGCCGCCGGTCTGGGTCGCGGTGACGGCCAGCCTGGTGCGCGATGAGCGCGGCCAGCCGGCCAGCCTGATCTTCACCGCGCGCGACATCACCCGGCGGCGCGAGGCCGAAGCGGCGCTGCGCATCAGCGAAGAGCGCTACCGTCTGATCTCAGAGACGATGTCCGACTACGTCGGCACGGTCATCGCCGATCGATCGCGCATCCTCAGGTGGGAGTGGGTGACCGACTCGCTCCAGCGCGTGACCGGCTTCCATCCCGATGAGATGCAGGGAGTGCCGCCCAGCTTCTGGTATCACCCGGAGGACTACCCGCGCGTGCTGGCCGACTGGGAGCGCGTGCGCCAGGGGGAGACCGTCGAAGGGGAATACCGCGTCCCGGTGAAGACCGGCGGCTACAAATGGCTGCGCATCATCCGGCGGCCCACGTTCACGCCGGATGGGCTGGTGCGCGTGTACATCATCGGGCGCGATATCACCGAGCAGAAGGCCGCTGAAGCGCGCATGCTCGAACTGGTGCGCGAGCGCGAGCGCCTGCACACGATCCATCAGTTCGTGCGCGCCGTCTCGCATGATTTCCGCACCGCCCTGGCCGTGATCGAGACCAACAACTACCTGATCGAGCGGATCATCCGCCCGCATCTCGATCCCGATCGGCGCGCGAAGCTGGATGAGCACGCGCACGCCATCCGCGACTCGGTGCGCCATATGGTCAGCCAGTTGGATAACATGCGCGCCGTGGCGACCGAGCGCAGCGCCGATGCCGCGCTCATCGATCTGGGCGCGCTGACCCGCCGTATCGCCGCCGATCTGCGCCCACGCTGCGAGGCGAAAGCGGTGCATCTGACCTGCGAGATCGCTCAGGATGCGCTCTGGATCCGGGCCGGGGAGGACGAGATCGCCCGCGCCCTCAACCATGTGCTCGAAAACGCCCTGACGCATACGCCGCCTGAGGGCACGATCGCGCTGCGCGCCGATCGCATGGACGACCGGGCCGTCGTCCAGATCCGCGATACCGGCCCGGGCATCCCGGCGGAACATCTGCCGTTCCTGTTCGATCCGTTCTACCGCGTGGATGCGGCGCGGACGCCCGGGCTGGGCGGGGTGGGCTTCGGGCTGACGCTCGCCCGGCTGCTGACGGAGATCTACGACGGCGCGCTCACCGTCAGCAGCACGGTGGGGACGGGGTCGATCTTCACGCTGTCTTTCCCGCTGGCCCAACTGCCGGATGCCCCCGGAGCGGCGGACAGCCCGTCCGGGGACGCGCCCGCCAGTTCCCACCACTGAATTTCGAGAGCCGATTTTTCCCCAGACCGCTGTATACTGAAATCGCGACCGCCTGTCGATCGGTGCGGTCGTCATACTGATTTCTTTTTTAAATACAGGGGAGTTGGGGAAATGAAGCTGAAGCAGTTTGCGATCGGGATTTGTCTCATCGGAGTGATCGGCGGGGGCGCGGTCAGCGGGCAGGATCTGCCGACGCGCGCCGACCTGGGCGATGGCTGGACGGCCATCACCCCCGGCGGCGCGACGATCTGCTCGCGCGGGACGCCGTACACGTTTTACGCCCGTGAAGGCTCCAGCGACAATCTGTTGATCGAGTTTCAGGGCGGCGGGGCGTGCTGGAACGCGATGACCTGCGGTTTGCAGCAGCCGACATTCGATGAAACGGTGGAGGACAGCGAAGACAACCCGGCCAATGAGCCGTTCGGCATCCACGATCTGACCAACCCGGACAATCCGTTCGCCGATTACGACATGGTCTTCATCCCCTACTGCACCGCCGATGTGCACATGGGCGACGCCACGGTGACCTACGGTGAAGGCGCTGACGCGGTGACCGTCAACCACAACGGCGCGGTCAACGCGCGCACCGCGCTCGAATGGGCCTACGCCACGTTCGACGCGCCGGAGAGCGTGTTCATCACCGGGTGCAGCGCCGGATCGCTGGGGGCGTCCTTCCACGCCCCGTCGATCCTGCGCCAGTACGAAGGCGTGCGCGCCGCCGTGCTGGGCGATTCGGCAGGCGGCTACCGCGGCGATCTGCGCACGCAGTTCGGGGCCTGGAACACGGCGCAGGCCCTGCCCGATTTCCCGGTGTTCGCCGACGAGACGACCGAGACGCTCAGCTTCAACGATTTCTGGATCGGCCCGGCGCAGCTTTTCCCGGAGGTGATGTTCGCCCAGTACAACACGGCCAACGACGGCGTGCAGAACTTCTTCATCGCGATCAGCGGCGTGGGCATCCCGTACCCGGAAGCGCTGGCCGAGAACACCGCCGAGATCGAGGCCGCGGTCGATAACTACGTGACGTACATCGCCGGGGGCGATGAGCACTGCATCGTCCCCGCGCCGTGGTTCTACACCTATACCGTCGGTGAGATGCGCTTCGTCGACTGGGTGGCGGCGCTGGCCGCGGGCGAACCGGTCGAATCCGTCGCCTGCACGGACTGCGCCGAGGCTGAGGAAGTCGCCCCGTAGCGCCGGGGGCATCGCGGCGGGGCGCAGCGCGCTGTGCCCCGCCCGCATGGCCTCACCGGGAACCGTTGGCGTTGACGCCGCGCCGGGCCGCCAGCGCCGTCAGATCGACCTCGCCCAGCGCCTTGCTGCGATCGGCCTGCGTCTTCTCCGGATCGCCGCCGGATACCTGAGGCGTCTCGACGGGGGGCGTGCCGGTCGCCTCAGTCGTTTCAGTGGCCGCCGCTGCCGCAGGCCGGGCATCCGGGCCGGATCGACGCTGGAGATCGTACTTCTGCACCATCTCGACCAGTTCCGCCACGGGCAGCGGCTTGGACAGGTAATCGTCAAAGCCCGCGGACAGGAAGCGTTCGCGATCGCCGACCATGGCGTAAGCCGTCACAGCGATCACCGGCGTGGTGATGCCGCGGGTGCGCAGCCGCTGAACGACATCGACGCCGCTCAGCCGTCCGGCGAGCTGCACATCGAGCAGGATCAGATCCGGGTTATCCTGTTCAAAATGATCGAGCGCGGCCTCCCCTTCGGTGTAGGCGATCACCTCATGGCCGCCCATGCGGGCGATGCGCTGCATCAGGGAGAGATTGGCCGGGTTATCTTCAACATACAGAATGCGCATTTTTCCACAGTCCTTGAGCAAAATAATCGTCGCAGGTCGGTCGCTCGCAGCTCAGGCGTTCACCACAGCCGCCGCGCGGATCGGGGCGTCATCCGGCGTGGCCGCGGGCTGATCCTGACCCCGGTAGCGCGGCAGCACGACGTGGAAGGTGCTGCCCACGCCCAGCTCGCTTTCCGCCCAGATGCGCCCGTTCATCAGGTTGACCAGCGTGCGCGAAATGGCCAGACCGAGGCCCGCGCCGGCGCGCGGATCGCGCCGATCGCTTTCCGCCTGCTTGAACTCTTCGAAGATCACCTCCAGGTTGTGGCTGGCGATGCCGCACCCGGTATCGGTCACGCTGAGGTGGACATTGTCGCCCGCTTCGCGCACCGTCAGGCGGATCGACCCCTGATCGGTGAATTTGGCCGCGTTGCTGTACAGGTTGAGCAGCACCTGGCTGAAGCGCGCCCGGTCGGCCCACAGGTTGGGAACCGGGTCGGGCAGATCGAGTTCGAGCTTGATCGGCTTCTGCTGCACCAGCCCCGCCGCCGTCGAGACCACCGTGTTGATGACCGCCTTGAGATCGACCTGTTCGTAGCGGATATCGAGCTTGCCGGCATCGACTTTGGCCAGGTCGAGGATGTCGTTGATCAGCGTGAGGAGCTGCCGTCCGCTGGTGTAGATCTGCCCCAGGTCGGCCTCATAGGCGCTGGGCAGTTTGACGCCGTCGTACATGGCCGGGAACTTCAGCATCGTCTCGCTGAAGCCGATGATGGCGTTCAGCGGGGTGCGCAGCTCGTGCGACATGTTGGCCAGGAACTGGCCGCGGTAGTGTTTGGCCTCTTCCGCCGCCGCCCGCGCCGCGGCGAGCTGTTCGTTGCTGGCCTGCAGCTCTTCCGAGAGCACCTGCGCGCGCAAGAACTGCTTCTGCACCTCCGCTTTGCTGTCGAACAGTTCGCGGGCGGCGCGCCGTTCGCGCTGGTAGTTGCTCATGGCCCATTCGGAGATCTGGTACAGATCGCCGGTGACCTGCACGGCGATCAGGGCGCTGATGATCGTGAAGAGGATGGCCACCAGGTGGTAGACCGAGAAAAAGTCCAGCGTACCCAGGGTGAGGGCGGGCACGCCGACGATGGCGGCGGCGCTGAGCAGCGCGATGAACAGGGTGTTGCCCGGTTTGAGCAGCAGGCCGACGATGAAGACCACGAGCACGAAGGCGAACGGCAGGATGCGCAGCATGTCGCCGCGCACGGTCATCAACCCCAGGCTGATCGTCAGCACCAGGCCCAGGCTGTATGACCAGGCGGCGGGGGTGTAATGCCCGCGCGCCATGAAGGCGTGCGTCAGCGCGCTGGCCAGCGCCACCCCCAGGAACGGGACGAGGACGGGCGCGACATCGCCCCCCTGCAGGTAGACGATCGTCAGGCCGATCCAGAGCAGCGCGATCCCGCCGTACAGGGTGACGCGCCAGAGCAGCTTGAGGCGGTCAAGGCGGATCTCCAGCGCGTAATCCACCTCTTCGACGGCGGCGGGCGCAGTAGCGGTCGGCTGATCGATGTAGCTGATATCCTGCTGAGAATAAACGGTGTTCATCGCTAACCACCCGATCTGATCCGGCGCGCCCTGCTGCTGCGCGCTGCATCCATTTTCAAAAAATGTTTAACGCCTATCTTACGTCTTTTAAGCATAAGCGCAAAAACCCGGTGAGATCAACCCCACCGGGGAGAGAAAAGGCTTAAGATTTTTCGTCGCAGCGCCGCCGCTCAGTCGCCAGCGGAGACGGCGGGCTGCGGCAGATGCTCGGCGATCAGCTCGACGACGTCCTTGATCGCCGGCCCCTGGCCCAGGGTTGACCGGGCCGTCTCGAACATCTGCATGCAGAACGGGCAGCCCACCGCGACCGTCTCCGCCCCGGAGGCGATCACCTCTTCGTAGCGTTCGACGTTGACGGCTTTCGCACCGTGTTCCTCTTCTTTCCAGAACTGGCCGCCGCCCGCGCCGCAGCACAGCGAATTCTGTTTGCTGCGCGGCAGTTCGATCAGGCTGTCGGTCACGATCGACAGCGCCTGGCGCGGCGCGTCGATCACGCCGTTGTGCCGGCCCAGGTAGCACGGATCGTGGAAGGTGACGTTGCTCATCTTCTGCGGATGGGCCGCTTCGGGCAGGCGGCCCGCGGCGATCAGCTCCTCGATCAGCTCGGTATGATGGATGACGGTGTAGTGACCGCCGAACTGGTGGTACTCCTTGCCCAGGTTGTGCAGGCAGTGCGGGCAGGTGACGACGATGCGCCGCGCCCGCTCGCCCACCAGCGGATTGAGCGTTTCGACGTTGGTCATCGCCAGTTCCTGGTACAGATCCTCTTTGCCGGTGCGCCGGGCGACATCGCCGGTGCAGGTTTCGGCCTCGCCCAGCACGGCGAAATTGACCCCTGCGCTGTGCAGCACCTTGACCAGCGCGCGGGCGGTGAGCATGGCGCGCGGATCGTAGCTGGCCGCGCACCCGACCCAGTACAGGATCTCAAAATCGGGGTTCTCGTCCACCGTCGGGACGGGGATCGTCAGCCCTTTGGCCCAGGCGAAGCGGCTCTCCGGGTTGGCCCACGGGTTGCCCTGGCGCTCCATGCCTTTGTAGGCGGTTTGCAGTTCCGCCGGGAATTCGCCCTGCATCAGCACCGCATCGCGGCGGATGTCGAGGATGTCGAGCATCGGCTCATTGCCGACCGGGCACACCTCGATGCACGCGCCGCACGAGGTGCACGCCCACACCGCCGATTCGCTGATGGCCGTGCCGATCAGCGGGGCCGGGGAGGCCGCGCCGCCCGCCAGCCCGCTCATATCGTCCTTGATCAGGTAGCGCTTATTGATCTCGTAGGCCGATGGCGACAGCTCTTTGCCGGTGATATACGCCGGGCAGACATCCTGGCAGCGGTTGCACATGATGCAGGCGAAGCCGTCGAAGATGTTGGTGCGCGTCAGATCTTCCAGTTTGTTCGCGCCGAACTGCTCGATCGTCTCGTCCTCGAAATCGAGTTTTTCCATCTCGCCCAGTGACGTGCGGCGCGGGCGCGTCAGGTAATTGAGCGGGGCCATGAACAGGTGCGCGTGCTTGGTGTACGGGAAGTAGGGCGTGAAGAGCAGGATGCCGCCCAGCGCGACCCACCAGAACAGATGCTCCAGCGCCTTCAGGCCGTCGGGCGACAGGCCGGCCCACAGGGGGCTGATCAGCGTCGCGAACGGACGCAGCGGGTCGGGGCCGTGATCGGCCACGAGCACTGACGTGCCCAGAAAGCGCGCGCCGACGTGCACCAGGATGAACGAGGCCACGATCAGCGAGTCGACGTTGACCGCCCCGGCCCTGACGCGGGGATGGAGCAGCACGTTGTCGTGGTAGGTCAGGTCGCGTCGGTTCGGCAGGACGAAGCGGCGCAGCATGAAGTAGATCACGCCGCCGATGACGACCACGCTGAGCACGTCGCCCAGCAGTTTGTGAGCGTCATACAGGATGCCCGTCCCTTCCAGGAAGCGATAGCCGCCGGGGATGAACCCCTCCAGCAGGTCGCCGAAGTTGACCAGAAAGTAGTAAGTGAAGCCGAGCACGATCCCCAGGTGGATCAGGCTGGTCAGGCGGCGCGTCTTCAGGGTGGTGCGCTGCGTCAGGTAGACGGTGAGCGCCGTCCACAGCCGCTGCGGCAGCCGGTCGAGGTACAGCTCGCCGCGCCCGCGGTGGATCACCCGGTACATCTCCTGAAAGCCGGCAGCCGTCGCGCCGCCGGCGAACAGCACCAGCAGAATGAAGATCATCTGTTCGACAGGGGTCAGCATGAAAGCCAATCCTTCCCAAAAAACGATTTGTGCTGCAAGTATAGCGCATGTCGGGGGGATGCGGAGGATTTCTGTATACGCGATCCACGCGATCGCAGCGGGCGGCCCACTCCCCACGGGATGGTCTGCGCGCCGGGCCGGGATGGACTCATCGCGCTGTGCTAGAATAGGTGGCGATCACGTTGATTCTGCTCCAGAGATACAGGTACAGTTGCGCATATGTCGGTCAAAGGGGTCGCTGCGGGTGCAGCAGCGGAGAAGTCGGGCGTGCGCGTCCCGGCCTGGGCGCTGGTCGTGCTGTCGATCATCTCGGTCGAGGCGGGGGCGGCGGTCGCCAAAAGTCTGTTCGACAGCGTCGGCCCGGTCGGCGTCATTTTCATCCGCACGCTGCTGGGATCGGCGATGCTGTGGGCGCTGGCGCGCCCGCGCCTGACCGGCTACACCCGCCGTGAGTGGGGCTGGTTGATCGCCTACGGGGTCGTCATCGCCCTCAACATGCTGATCTTCTACTGGTCGATCGCGCGCATCCCGCTCGGCATCGCGGTGGCGATCGCCTTCGCCGGGCCGCTGGTGCTGGCGGTCATCCATTCGCGCAAACCGATCGATGTGCTGTGGGTGGTGCTGGCGGGCGGCGGCATCCTGCTGCTGACGCCGCTCACCAGCGCCGCGCTCGACCCGCTCGGCGTGGCGCTGTCGCTGCTGTGCGCCGTCCTGTGGGGGCTGTACATCATCCTGACCGGGCGGGTGAGCCGGTCGTTTCCGGGGATGTCGGCGCTGGCGGTCGCCATGGGCGTGGCCGCGTTGATCACGCTGCCCTTCGGCGCGCCGGGTGCGCTGACCGTGTTCACGGACTGGCGGTTGATCGCGGTGGCGCTCTTCGTGGCGCTGCTCTCATCCGCCATCCCATTCGCGCTCGAATTCATCGCCATGAAGACGCTGCCGACGCGGGCGCTCAGCCTGCTGCTGGCGCTGGAGCCGGTGGCCGCGGCGCTGGTCGGCCTGGTGCTGCTGAGCGAACACCTCGGCCTGCGCGAAGCGATCGGCATCGGCCTGGTGACGATCGCCGCCATCGCCACAGCCTACGAGAGCCGCTGAGCGGGGCGGCGCGCCTCAGCATTTTGCCCTCAAGCGGGCGCGCCGATCGCCTCGAGGGTGGTGAACAGCGCGCGCAGCGGCGGCGGGATGAAGCCGTCCTGGGCGTCGATCTGGCGCGATCCCGCCGGGCCTTCGACGAACAGACTGTAATAGAAGACATCCGCCGGCGCGCCCGGTGCGGTGAACTGGCCGCGCATGTCGAAAAAGCGCATCCGATCGAGTTGATTGCGCAGATCGTCGAGCACGTCCTGGCTGACTGCGATCGGCTGGCCGTCGCGCTCCCCTGTGCCGTCCGCATTGATGATGAGGAGCAGCGGCGTGCCGGTCAGGCCGCCGGTGCGGCTGTAGGCCAGGCGCGTGAAACTGAACGGGATCGACGTGATCCGGCTGGCCGGCGTGCCGAGACTGGGGTTGGGGACGAGCGTGCCCGGCGGGATGACCGGCACGGTCAGGTTGAGCACCGGCGCGGCGACCGGGGCGCTGGTCGGGGCATCGGTCGGGGTCGGCGGGGGCGGGGTGGCCGTCGGTTCGGGCGTGGGGGCGGGCGTGCAGGCCGCAATCCCCAGAAGCACGATCGCCGCGATCATCACGAGGGTCTGGCGCATGATCTCATCCCGCTGGCAGGTACTGTCCGGATCCTTTGCTGCGATCATACCTGAACCGGTGTCGTTGTGCGCCGCGACTTCTGTACAGGTTTACTGACAAGTGCGCCCAGCACGCTCATCCCGATCCCGGCCAGCAGCGCGCTGATCGGCATGAGCGGCAGGTAGTAGCGCTGCCACGGCAGCGGGTTGGCCAGCAGCGCCGCCATCGTCACCAGCAGCCAGATCAGCAGGCCGGCGGCGTGCGCCCGCTCGACCGGGCCGCCGCGGATCAGCCGGATCAGCAGCGCGATCACGCCGACCAGCGCGATCGCGGTCAGCAGCACCCCGCCCGTGACCCCGACGTGCAGCCCGCTGAGCGGTGAGGCCAGGTAGGCCGCTGCCTCGGCCTGAAAGCGCGCCGCATCGTTCCAGGCGCTGACCTCGTACTGCATCAGCGGGGCCGCGAACGGCTGGAAGAACAGAAATTGCAGGCGCTGCGTCAGCGGCATCGGCCCGGTGGGCACGCCGCCCACCTGAATGTCGAGCAGTTCAGCGCGCACCGCCAGCAGATCGCCCAGCCGCGCGATCGGATCGTTCCACAGCGCCGGAGACAGGGCGATGAACCCGGCCAGCGTCCCGACCGCGCACAGCAGCAGGACGGCGCTCAGCCCGATCAACCGTCGCAGCCGCCGGGCGGACGCCGCGCGCAGATTGGCGATCTCGGCCACCGCGATCCAGGCGAACGCGCCGGCCACGAAAATGGCCGTGTTGTGCTTGCTGGCCAGGCCCAGCGCCCCCGCCGCGATCAGCCCGAGCCACACCGCGGGCGGGACGCGCTGGCCGCGCGCGCGCCGCTGTGCGATCGCGGCGGCGGTGAGCACCGTCAGCAGGCCGAAGAAGAGCAGCGATCCTTCCTGCATCGCCCGCCGCCCGTTGAGGAGCAGGGCCGGGTTGAGCGCGTAGAGCGCGCTGACGATGTAGGCCATGCCGCGCCCGCCGATCAGGCGCGCCAGGGCGAAGATCAGCCCGACGCTGGCCGCGAAGAACAGCGCCGACGACAGGCGCGCGGCGGTGAGCAGCTCCGGGACGGGGCGGTGGCCGGTGGCGACGTTGTCGTCGTAGCTCAGGCCCCAGTCCCAGCCGGGGCGCGGCGGCAGCATCCCGCTGTGCAGGCCGGCCAGATGCCATGACAGGCCGATCAGGTAGCGGTTAACCGTGCCGTTGAGGATGCGCAGGTGGGCGTCGCTGTCGATCGGGTACGGCGGGGCGGTTTGCAGGCGCAGCGGATCGCGTTCGATGAAGGCGATCACGTAGTCGTGGCTGGTGTAGATCTGCATCGCCTCATCGCCATGAAACGTCGCCAGCGGGACGCCGAGCAGGACATACGCCGCCAGCGCAGCGATCCACAGCCAGTCCAGCCAGCCCGGCAGGTGCAGTTTGCTCATCTCCATCCCCTCTCCCCGATGTCAGGCGGATGCCCCTGCCAGTCTCTCAATCGAGCGCCACCTGATGCGCATGGCGGACGAAATCCTGCGCACGCAGCGCCGCCAGCGTGGCCTCCGGGGCCGGCTCATCCAGCGTCAGCACCGTCAGCGTCTGCCCGCCCGGCGCGGCGCGGCCCGTCTGCCAGCTCGCGATGTTGATGCCGTTTTCCGCCAGCAGCGTGCCCACGCGCCCGATCACACCCGGCTGGTCATACGATCCCATGATCAGCAGGTGGCCCGCCGGGATGAAGTGCATGTGGTAGTCATTGATCTGGACGATGTACGGCGTGCGCCGATCGAGCAGCGTGCCGCTGATCGTGATCGTCTCCCCACTGTTGAGCACCGCCTGGCAGACGACGATGCTGGCGTAGTCGCTGCTGCGCAGGCCTTTCGCCTGCGTCACCTGGATGCCGCGCTCGGCGGCCAGCACCGGCGCGTTGATGTAATTGACGGTATCCGCCCCCAGCATCGGGGCCAGCAGCCCCTTGAGCAGCGCGACGGTGATCGGCTTGATCAGGCGCTCGACGTCCTCGCCCCGCGTTTCGACGGCCAGCCGGGCGATCGGCGTGCGCGCCAGCGTGTGCAGGATGGCCGCCATGCGCTCGGCCAGCAGCATGTACGGGCGGGCCGTCTCGAAGTCCATGCCTGGCAGGAACGGCAGGTTGACCACGTTGCGGTAATCCTCGCCGCGCAGCGCGTCGATCACCTGACGGACGATCTGGATCGAGAGATCCTGGGCCGCCTCGACGGTGTTATCGGCGATATGCGGTGTGTGGATGACGGGATCCAGCCCGCGGATCGGGCTGTTGTAAGGCGGCTCTTCGCTGTACACATCGAGGGCCGCGCCGGCCAGATGGCCGGACTTGAGCGCGTCGGCCAGCGCCGCCTCATCGACCAGCCCGCCGAACGCCGTGTTGATCAGGCGCGCGCCCGGCTTCATCTGGGCGATGAACGCGGCGTTCACCATGCCGCGCGTCTCCGACGTGGCGGGCACGTGCAGCGTGACGAAATCCGCCCGCGCCAGCAGCTCTTTCAGGCTGACGAGCTGGATGCGGCTGTCGAAGACGGCATCATCGGGCAGATACGGATCGCAGGCGAGCACCGTCATGCCGAACGCCAGCGCCCGCTGGGCCACGACCTGGCCGACGCGCCCCAGCCCGACGATGCCGAGCGTCTTGTTGAGCAGTTGAATGCCCGCATGACGCTTGCGATCGAGCAGCCACCAGCCCTCCTTCAGGCTGTTGTGCGCCGGGATCAGCCGGCGGCTGAGGGCCAGCAGCAGCGTCAGCGCGTATTCGCCGGCGGCGATGGCGTTGGCCCCCGGCGTGTTCATGACGATGATGCCGCGGTTGGTGGCGGCATCGAGATCGATCCCGCTCAGCGATGCGCCGACGCGCCCGATCACGCGCAGCCGGGGCGCGCCGTCCAGCACAGCTTTGTCGATGACGACATCATCGCGGCAGATGATCGCGTCCGCCTCCGCCAGCGCGGTGCGCAGCGCGGGCAGCGTGGGCGCGGAAACCTGCACGGTCATATCCTCGGACAGGCGCAGGATCTTCAGGCTGTCCTCGGTCAGTTCAGTGGCGATCAGGATCGTGGGCATCGGTCTCCCATCAAGCGTGACAGCGGTTCAGTCAGGGGCCAGTCAGCAGCGTACAGCGCCGCCGGCGCGGCCTCATGCTCGGACTAACGATACCTGAAGCGGACAGGCCCACGCAACGGTGAGAAGGCAGCGCCCGCGCCGGAAAATGCGGAAGCCGCCCGTATTTTCCGCTATGATCGCCGATCGAGGAAAGGGGTGTTTCGATGAACTCTCCAGGCGCAAACGACGATCGCATCCCGGTGGTGATCGCCCACAGCGGCGGCAAAGACAGCCTGCTGGCCCTGCACCGCCTGCCGGCGATCTATCGGCCCGTGGCGCTGCTCACCCATGTGCAGGGGTCGCAGGATCGCGTCACCACGCATGGCGTGCGCCGCCACCTGATCGAGCAGCAGGCGGCGGCCCTCGGCCTGCCGCTGCATCGCATCGAGCTGCCGGACGCGCCGAGCAACGCCGAATACGAGGCCCGGATCGCTGCCGGGCTGGAGCCGTTCCGGCGCGCCGGCATCCGCCACGTCGTCTACGGCGATCTGTTCCTGGAGGAGATCCGCGCCTACCGCGATGCGCATCTGGCGCGGCTGGGGATGCAGGCGCTGTACCCGCTGTGGGGGCAGGATACTGCCGAACTGGCGCAGGCCGTCATCCGCGACGGCTTCCGGGCCATCATCGTCTGCGTCGATACGACGCAGCTCGACGCCGCGTTCGCCGGGCGCGAACTGGACGCCGCCTGCCTGCGCGATCTGCCCGCCGGCGTCGATCCGTGCGGCGAAAACGGCGAATTCCATACCTTCGTCTACGACGCGCCCCTGTTCCGCGCGCCGATCCCGGTTACAATCGGGGCGCGCTTCTGGCGCGCTGACCGTTTCTGTTTATGCGATCTGGAGTGATCGGCTGTGCGCATCGCTTCCCTGCTGCCCAGCAGCACCGAAATCATCTGCGCCCTGGGTTTTGAAGGCGATCTGGTCGCCCGTTCCCATGAGTGCGATTACCCGCCGGGCGTCCGGCGGCTCCCGCCGGTGACCGCCCCGAAATTCGACACCGACGGGCGCAGCTACGAGATCGACCAGCGGGTCAAGGCCGTCCTGCAGGAGGCGATCTCGGTCTACCGGCTGGAGGCCGATACGCTCAAAGCGCTGGCCCCGGACGTGATCGTCACGCAGACGCAGTGCGAGGTCTGCGCGGTCAGCCTGGGCGATGTCGAACGCTTCGCCTGCGACTACATGGAGATCCCGGCCCAGATCGTCGCCCTGCAGCCGGATGCGCTGGCCGATGTCTTCGCCGATATCCAGCGCGTGGCCGACGTGCTCGGCGCGCCGGAACGGGGGGCGGCGCTGGTCGGGGCGATGCGCGAGCGGATGCAGGCGATCGCCCGGCGCGCGGCGGCGCTGCCGCGCCCGACTGTGGCCACCATCGAGTGGATCGACCCGCTGATGGCCGCCGGCAACTGGATGCCGGAGCTGGTCGAGATGGCGGGCGGCCATAACCTGTTCGGCACGGCGGGCGCGCACTCCCCCTGGCTGACCTGGGATGAACTGCGCCGCGCCGACCCGGATGTCCTCATCGTCCTGCCGTGCGGCTACGATATGGATAAAACGGAACAGGAGATGCCCCCGCTGACGACCCGCCCGGACTGGCCGGCGCTGCGCGCGGTGCAGACCGGCCAGGTCTTCATCACGGACGGCAACCAGTACTTCAACCGCCCCGGCCCGCGTCTGGTCGAATCGCTGGAGATCCTGGCCGAGATCCTGCATCCGGGGCATTTTCAGTTCGGTCACGAGGGCACGGGCTGGCGGCGGCTGCGCTGAGCGCCCGGCCCGGTTGCGGTCTTGTCGGTCTCCGGCGGACGCGGCACAATTAGCACCGATGAACAAACAGTCGCACAGCATCTTCGGGGGATGACCATGGCAGACCATTCCGCGCCCGCCGCGCGCATCGACAGTGACATCGTGGAAGATATCCACACGATCATCGTCAAATACCCGCCGACCAACAACGACCGCCATCACATCCACGTGCGCGTCGAGGACGGCGTCGCCTACCTGAGCGGGCACGTCCAGACGCCGATCCACCGGCGCTACCTGCAGGATCGCGTCGCGCTGGTCAGCGGCGTGCGCGACGTCAACGTGGCCGAACTGTTCGACGATGAGACCATCCGTCTGGAAGTCGGGGCTGTCGTGCCGGAAGGCGTGCAGGTCAACGTCCGCTACGGCGTCGTGCTGCTCAGCGGCGCGCCGATCGAGGAGGCGGTGGCCGAACGGGTGGCGGGCATGCCCGGCGTCGTCAAAGTCATCACCGCCGGGTGAGATCGACCGCTCGAACGCGATATCGCCCCGGCGCGGGGCGGTCTACTGCGGGCGGCGCTTCAACAGCGAGTCGTTGAAGCGCAGCGTGTCTTCGTCGTCGAAGCGCAGTTTCTTCAGATCCAGCGTGGATTCGTCGCCCAGCGCCCGATCCTGCGCGGCGTTTTCGTCGGGTTCGGGGTCGATGGCGATCACGACGACGCTGATATTGTCCTCGCCGCCGCGCTCGTTGGCCCGGTCGATCAGGGCGGCGCAGGCCGCCTCCGGCGCGTCGTGATCGAGCACGATGCGCGCGATCTCGTCCGCGCGGACGTGCCGGGTCAGCCCGTCGGAACAGAGCAGCAGTCGATCGCCGGGGTGCAGCTTGATCGAGTCGTAGACGTCGATATCGATCTGGTCGTTCTGGCCCAGCGCGCGGTAGAGGACGTTGCGCAGCGGGTGATCTTCCGCCTGCTGTTCGGTGATCTGGCCGGCGGCGATCAGCAGGTCGATGTAGCTGTGATCGGCGGTGATCTGGTGGATCTGGTTGGCGCGCCGGTCGATCAGATAGGCGCGGCTGTCGCCGACGTGCGCGATCACCGCGCGGCCATCGCGCACGAAAGCCAGGGTGACCGTCGTCCCCATGCCTTTCAGCTCGGGTTGAGCGGCGATGCGGGTGAGGATATTGGCATTGCCGACGCGGATCGCCTGGGCCAGTTTCTCGACGATCGCGTTTTCGGTCAGCTCGGTCAGGACGGTGTCGTTGTTCGGCGCGGGGAGGATCAGGTTGTCTTCGATCGCCTCCACCGCCATGCGGCTGGCCTCTTCCCCGGCGGCGGCCCCGCCCATCCCGTCAGCCACGACCGCCAGCGCATAGCGCTCCGATGCCCACAGATGCACGCTGTCTTCATTATTTTCGCGCACCCGCCCGACATTGGTCTGCGCTGCGCTGCGTAACCGCATCCCCGGACTTCCCATGCTGTCCCCACTTCCCAGAGTGCCGACGCGATCACCGGCTGATATTGCGAACCATTATAGCGCACAACCGCTTTTCACAATTCATCCTGTAGTCCGGGGAAAGCCGGCGGCGGGGCGATCGCCGGGCGCGGGTCACGTCCTTCACATGCGGAAGACGCCGTAGCGCGTCGGCTCGATCGGCGCGTTCAGCGCGGCGGAGAGGGCCAGCGCCAGGACGCGGCGCGTCTCCAGCGGGTCGATCACGCCGTCGTCCCACAGGCGCGCCGTCGAGTAATACGGGCTGCCCTCGCGCTCGTACTTCTCCAGGATCGGGGCGACGAACTCGGCCTGTTCCTCCGGCGTCATGTCCGGCTTGCCCTCGCGGCGCAGCCCGTCGCGCCGGATGGTGAGCAGCACGCTGGCCGCCTGCTCGCCCCCCATGACGCTGATGCGCGCGTTGGGCCACATGAACAGAAAGCGCGGGTTGTAGGCTCGCCCGCACATCCCGTAGTTGCCCGCGCCGAAGCTGCCCCCGATGATCAGCGTGATCCGGGGCACGGCGGCATTGGCGACGGCGTGCACCATCTTGGCCCCGTCTTTGGCGATGCCGCCGGCTTCATAGGCCCGCCCGACCATGAAGCCGGTGATGTTCTGCAAAAACAGCAGCGGGATGCCGCGCGCGCTGCACAATTCGATGAAGTGCGTCCCTTTCAACGCCGACTCGCTGAACAGGACGCCGTTATTGGCGACGATGCCGACCGGGATGCCCTCGATGCGGGCGAAACCGGTCACCAGCGTTTGACCGTACTCCGCCTTGAACTCGCGCAGGCGGCTGCCATCGACCAGCCGGGCGATGACCTCGCGCACGTCGTACAGTTCGCGGTAGCTGGGCGGGATGATGCCGTACAGCTCCGCCGGATCGTACAGCGGCGGTTCAGGCGCGGCCACGTCGAGCGCGATCGTCTTGCGCCAGTTGAGCGTGGCGACGATCGCGCGCACCGTCGCCAGCGCGTGCTCGTCGTCCTCGGCCAGGTGATCGGCCACGCCGGACTGCCGCGTGTGGACATACGCGCCGCCCAGCGCCTCGGCGGAGACCTCTTCGCCCGTGGCCGCTTTGACCAGCGGCGGCCCGCCGAGGAAGATCGTGCCCGTGCCGCGCACGATCACGGTCTCATCGCTCATCGCCGGGACGTAGGCCCCGCCCGCCGTACAGCTTCCCATCACGGCGCTGATCTGCGGGATGCCCGCCGCGCTCATGATCGCCTGATGATAGAAGATGCGCCCGAAGTCATCGACATCCGGGAAGATCTCGTCCTGCAGCGGCAGGAACGCCCCGCCGCTGTCCACCAGGTAGATGCAGGGCAGGCGGTTGTCGATGGCGATCTGCTGGGCGCGCAGATGCTTCTTGACCGTCAGCGGGAAGTACGCGCCGCCTTTGACGGTGGCGTCGTTGGCGACGATGAGGCATTCCACCCCGCTGACGCGCCCGATCCCCGTGACAATGCCGGCGGACGGCGCTTCATCGTTGTACAGCCCGCTGGCCGCCAGCGGCGACAGCTCCAGAAACGGCGATCCGGGGTCGAGCAGCCGCTCGACGCGCTCACGGGCCAGCAGCTTGCCCTGCGCGCGCTGGCGCTCCTGGGCTTTCTCGCCGCCGCCGCGCCGCGCTTCGGCCAGCCGCGCGCGCAGCTCATCGGCCAGCGCGCGGTTGTGACGCCGATTGCGCTGATAGGTGGGATCGGAGGGGTCAATATGCGAGATCAGCGGTTCGGTCATGATCGTCTCATCCGCTCGGGCAGCCTGAAAACGCGCGTCAGCCCATCCTGCCAGACCAATTTAACCCCGCCCGGTGCGCTCTGCAACCTGCGCCCCACGCCCGACGTTAGAAACCTGTTAAGGCGGGTATACAGAAATACAAAATCGGAGTATGCTCGTATTGACACAGGCGAGTCGACGGACTACAATGCCTTCACATCGACCGCGGGCGCTGTTCACCGTGCACAGCCCCGGCGGTCTGTCCGGCGCGAGAGTGCATCCCAGGTTCACGGGCCTATAGCTCAGTTGGGAGAGCGCTTCAATGGCATTGAAGAGGTCAAGGGTTCGAATCCCTTTAGGTCCACTTCTTCGCGCAGGCATTGAACTCCCCTCCGGCTCCCTGGCCGCGCAGGGGAGTTTTTGTCATCCCCCGGCGCGGGATCGCTTGAGTGTCTGGTCAGAAAGGTCGTGCCGTGACGAGAGTGAAGCGGAGTATCTGGGATGAGATTGCGCGCCGGGTGCGCGACCTCGTCGGCGATCTCGATCGATTGATCAACCCCCAGCCGCCCAGACCCGTCCGCGTGCCTGTGCCCGTCCCGGTTCGTCAGCCGGGCCGTCCGCGTGGGGATGCGCCCACCCGCTGACCCTCGCGCCCGATCGCACTGCTCCCCGTCGTTCGAACCAGCACAAGCGCAGCCGGATGGCCTGCCTTGTGCTTTTTGTTTGCCCGCCGACGCCGGGGACGGGATCCGCGCGCGGGCGGGGCGCACCGACTGGTAAATCTGGATTTGTCTGGCAAACTTATCGGGGTGACGCCAACACCTGATCGAGCAGATGATGAACTATGACTGAAAAAGAACGCTATTCCCCGCAGCAGATCGAATCCGCCTGGCAGGCCCGCTGGGAGGCCGACGGCCTGTACCGTTCGCGCGTGGACTGGAGCAAGCCCAAACATTACGCGCTGACGATGCTGCCCTACCCCAGCGGCGATCTGCATATCGGCCACTGGTTCGCCATGACGCCGTCCGACGCCCGCGCGCGCTTCAAGCGCATGCAGGGGTACAACGTGCTCTTCCCGATGGGCTTTGACGCTTTCGGTCTACCGGCGGAAAATGCCGCCATCCAGCGCGGCATCCACCCGGCGGAATGGACGTATGCCAACATCGAGCGCATGCGCGGCCAGCTCCGCTCGATGGGCGCGATGTTCGACTGGGAGCGCGAGATCGTCTCGTGCGATCCGGAGTACTACCGCTGGACGGAGTGGTTCTTCAAGCTCTTCTACGAACACGACCTGGCCTACCGCGGCGAAGCGCTCGTCAACTGGTCGGACGCGCTGCAAACCGTGCTGGCCAACGAGCAGGTCATCAACGGGCGCGATGAGCGCCTGGGCCAGCCGGTCATCCAGAAGCTGATGACGCAGTGGTTCTTCCGCTATACCCGCTACGCCGAAGAACTGCTCAGCTTTGCCGGCCTGGACTGGCCCGAACCGGTCAGGATCATGCAGACGAACTGGATCGGGCGCAGCGAAGGCGCGCGCGTCCGCTTCCAGACTGAAACCGGGGACACGATCGAGGTCTTCACCACCCGGCCCGATACGCTGTGGGGAGCCACCTTCATGGTGCTGGCCCCGGAACATCCGCTGGTTGACAAACTGACCACAGCGGAACAGCGCCCCGCCGTCGAGGCCTATCAGGCGCGCGCCGCCGAGCAGACCGAGATCGAGCGCACGGCGGAAGGCCGCGAGAAGACCGGCGTCTTCACCGGCGGCTACGCCATCAACCCGGCCACCGGGGCGCGCATCCCGGTCTGGATCGCCGATTACGTCATGATCACCTACGGCACGGGCGCGATCATGGGCGTGCCCTCCGGCGATCAGCGCGACTTCGAATTCGCCCGCAAGTTCGGGCTGGAGGTCATCCCGGTCGTCCAGCCGGAGGACGCAGAACCGCTGGACGGCGCGACCATGACCGCCGCCTACGATGGCGCGGGCGTGATGATCAACAGCGGCCCGCTCAACGGCCTGATCAGCAATGGCGAAAAAGGGCGCAAAAACCCGGCGATCGCCGCCGCCATCGACTGGATCGTCGCTCAGGGATGCGGGCAGGAGGCGATCAACTACCGCCTGCGCGACTGGCTGATCAGCCGCCAGCGCTACTGGGGCGCGCCGATCCCGATCATCTATACCGAAGACGGCCAGATCGAGACCGTGCCGGAGGATCAACTGCCGGTCGAACTGCCGCACGATGTGCAGATGCAGGGCGCGATCGGCAACCCGCTGCTCAACCATCCGACGTTCGTCCACACCGTCGATTCACAGGGACGCCCGGCGCGGCGCGAGACGGACACGATGGACACCTTCATGTGCTCGTCGTGGTATCACCTGCGCTACCTCAGCCCGCATTATGACCAGGCCCCGTTCGACCCGGAAGAGGCGGCCTACTGGCTGCCCGTGGATACCTACACCGGCGGGGCGGAACACGCCACGATGCACCTGCTGTACACGCGCTGGTTCAACAAGGCGCTGCGCGATCTGGGCGTGTTCGACGAGGCGGCCCGCATCATGGCCGAGCACGGGCGCGACCCGGCGGGCGCGTTCAACGAGCCGATGCTGCAACTGCGCAACCAGGGCCAGATCCTGGGCGAAGAGCGCACCGGGGACGTCGTCCTCGCGATCGGGCAGCGCCAGGGCAGCCGCCTGATCGCCCGGCACGTCCGGGTGATCCAGCCCTCCGAGCCGTACACCGACTCGTTCGATCCGCTGACGCCGGCCCGCGCCGCGCTGGCGGCGGTCTCCGGCGAGGATGCGATCGCGGGCGAGATCGTCAAGCGCACCGAGAACATCCTGAACGTGCGTCATATCGACGGCCAGATCTACCCGGTCGAAGTGCCGGAAGCCGCCCAGATCGAGATCCCGCACATCCCCGGCCCGAACACGGTCAACCAGCTCAAGCATCATCTGGAAATTCAGCGCATGTCCAAGTCCAAGGGCAACGTGATCAACCCGGATGAGCTGGTGGCCCAGTACGGGGCGGATACCGTGCGCGCCTACCTGATGTTCCGCTTCGACTGGGCCAAAGGCGGCCCGTGGGACAGCCAGAACATCGCCGGGGTGACGCGCTGGCTCAACGATGTATGGGACATCGTCACCGGGGAGATGCCCGCCCAGCAGACCGGCCCCGCCGACCGAGCGGTGGTGCGCCGGGCGCATCAGGCGATCCTCAAAGTGACGGAAAGCCTGGAGAACTTCAGCTTCAACACGGCAGTGGCCGAGCTGATGAGCCTGCGCAACGAGCTGCGCGCGGCGCTGCGCGAGAATGCGCTGGGGGCGGGGGCCTGGGAAGAGAGCGTGCGTATCCTGCTGCTGTTGATGGCTCCAATCACGCCGCACATCGCCGAGGAGCTGTGGATGTGGCGCGGCTGGCCGTACAGCATCCACACCCAGGCATGGCCGCAGGCCGACCCGGTCAAAGCCGCCGAGGACGAAACCACGCTGGTGGTGCTGAAGAACGGCAAGCCGATCGATCGTGTGACCGTGCCCGTCGACATCGACGAGGCCGCTGCGATCGCGGCGGCGCTGGCGTCCGCGGGGGCGATCCGCATCCTCAACGGCGGCCAGCCGAAGAAGGTGATCTTCATCCCCGGGCGGCAGGATGGCGCAGCCCGGCTGGAACCGAAGGTGAACATCGTTGTCTGAAGTGCGTGACGGGCTTTCCGGGCGGCCACACCCGTCCCGCTGGCTGACCGCGCTGCTGCTGATCGCGCTGCTGCTGGCCGCGTGCAATTCCCGGCGCGGCCTGCGCCCGGACGATCTGCCTACGCCCGCCGATCTCAACGCGCTGGCGACCGCCCTGCCTTTGACCGAGAATGCGCCGCCCGCGCCCTACACTGCCGGGGCAGATGATTTCGCGCTGATCGATAACGGCCTGACCGAACTGCCCGGCTGGCGTTACGTCGTCCAGTTCCAGTTCGATGGCGTCTTCAGCGACTCCGGCGAACCAACGCGGGCGCTGGCGGCGGCGGAGGTGTCGTTCAACCAGATCGCCTCGGCCCGGCGCGTCACATTCACGACGCAGGGTGAGCTGATCGGCCAGACGGAGAACAGCGCCTATGAAGCGGTGCGCCTGGGGCCGGATGCGTTCCTGGTGCGCGAGGGCATCTGCCTGACCGGCGCGGGTGCGGACGCCGCCGCCGCCGCCGATCTGCGCGCCGGAGAGCTGGTCGGCGGGGTCAGCCTGGCCGTCCCCGCCGGGCGGCGGGCGGTCATCAACGGCGAAACGGTCTATGCGTTCCGTTTCGAACCGGCGGCCTTCCAACTGCCGGCCATCCGCCTGGACGAAGGCGGCGCGCTCACCATCGACAGCGCCGAGCTGTGGATCGCGCCGGCCCGCCGGGCGGTGATCCGCTTCTACGCCAATCTGACCGTGCGCAACGCGCTGCTGTTCGACCGCGCGCGCCCGGTGAACGGGACGATCCTGCTGCGCTACGATCTGTACGATGTCGGCACGGCGTTCAACATCACCGTCCCCTTCGGCTGCTAAACTATGCCTGTGACCCTGGTGACCGGTGACATCCTGCGCGACCCCGCCGCCGCGCTGCTCGTCGGCATGAACGCAGCTGGGCGGATTGAAGCGACGGCGTTCTTCGCCCGGCTGGCGGATGCGTTTCCAGCGGCCCTGTCCGGGCTGCGCCGGGCTGCCGCCGCCGGGCAGATCCAGCCGGGGGGGCTGTGGCTGTGGCAGGCGGGCCACCCGATGCTGGGCTTTCTGATCGTGCGCGAGACGCCAGTCGGCGCGGCGCGCTCGCGCTACGTGGAAGCCGCCGTGCGCGAGTTCGCCCGGATCTACCGACTGGAGGGCATCACCAGCGCGGCCATCGGCGCGCTGGGAGCCGATCACGAATGGGACGAACACCGGACGATCGTCGAGCGCTGGCTGGGGCCGCTGCCGATCCCGATCGCGCTTTACCCGCCCGGTTAGAACTGGAACTGCTCCAGAATGGCGCGGAAGAAATCGAGCACGGTGATGTTCGGGTTGTTGGTGATCTCGCGCAGGCCGTTATCGACAAAGGCCCACTGGTAAAACTGAAGCGCGATCAGCAGCGGGATGGCCAGGCTGACCACGCGGATCGGCAGGCGCGCCACCGTCACCGACAGCGGCGCCTCGCTGATCTCGGCGAGCTGCTGGCGTTCGGTGACGAGCTGAAGGCGGCGCATGTTGAGGTCGTCGCGCATGCCGTTGAGCTGTACGTAACGGTAGAGCGCATCCATCTGGATGCCGGTGTCGGCTTCGGTGGAGCGTCGTCCGATCTGGAACTGCCGGTCGATGACCTCCAGCTCTTTGTTGACCTGGTTGATGCGCGCATCCAACCTGTCGAGCTGGATGCTCAGGCGCAGCGCATGGGTCTCGCGCCAGCGCTGCTGCCCCCGCCCATAGGGGAAGCGCACCAGGATGAAGTAGTGGCCGTACAGCAGTAGCAGCGGGATGACCACGTTGAACGCCAGGATGTAACCCAGATCCTGCGGCAGGCGCGGCAGCCGCCGCTCGATCAGCACGCGGGTGAATGGCACAGCGCACAGATACAGCGTGATGATGACGATGATCAGCAGGCCGATCGGCAGCGCGCGCATCAATTCTTCGCGTTCGTCGGCGGTGATCGTGTCGCGCACGATCACCAGCGCGTAGAGGGCCAGCAGGACGACGCACAGCGCGTAAAACGGCACAGCGAACAACACAGCCAGCGCCTGCTGGCTGGTTTCGATCAGCGCGCGGCCCCCGCTCAGGATCTGCTGGCTGAGCGCGCTTACGATCCCCAGTTGATCGCCGAGCAGGAATAGATAGGCCGGGATGAGCGTGGACAGCGCCCCCAGGATGAGCAGCATGTCCATGTCGCTGATCGTGCGCAGCCGGCGGCCGATCGGCGTGGGCAGATGATCGAGCAGGATATCGGGCAGAAAGCGCTGGCGCAGGCCGCGCCCGCTGGCGTAGACCAGGTAGAGCACCAGCACCTCGATCAGCAGGATCAGCGGGGAAAGCGCCAGCACCGCCAGGCCCGACTCATCGCCGGAGAGCGCCGCCGAGCGCGGATCGCTGAGCGCGACGAAGCGCCGCGCGATGATCATCAGCGTCACCGCGATCACCAGCGGCATGAGGACGCGGAACAGGTTGACCCACACGCCCGGTCGGCTCAGCCAGTCATTGGCGCGCTGCCACCACATGGCCTGCATGGCGCTGTAGTACAGCGCCGCCCCGCTCACCAGGCCGAGGGTGTACAGCGGGTTGATGTCGATCGTGAACACGCGCGGCTGGAGCGCGCGCGCGATGACATCACCGGCGAGCGAGGCCAGCAGCGCCGCGGCGATCGCTTCGTTGATCGCGATCAGGATCTGCTCCCACATCGGCAGTTTGTGGATGACGATCCGGGTGTAGCCCGCGCGCGTCAGCGCGTACAGCGACCGCACGAGCATGACGCCCACGGCGATCAGCCCCAGAAGCTGCTGGTAAAAACTGACGCTGTCTTTGCCCGCTGTGGGCGCGCCGCCGATCGTTTGCAGCAGGGTCAGCCCGGCCCAGGTGTAGATCCAGATCAGCACGACGTACACGGCGTGGCGGCGGTTGAACAGCCGTCCGAGCAGCCGCTGCTGCACCGCATCGGACGAGGCGACCACGGCCAGCGCCAGCGCGAGGACGACGAACGCCCCGGCCTTCAGCCATGCCCCCTGCAGCCCCTGCCAGCCGGCGTAAGTCATGCTGATGCCGAGCAGAACCGGGACGAGCAGCCGGTCGAAGCGCGATCGCCCCTCGCTGAGCGCGACCGCCTGCAGGAACTGCTGCGTGATGCGCTGCCGTTCCTGGGTTGAAGTGGCTTCCGCTTTGCTGGTTGGCGGCGTCTCGGCCATCGGCTGTCCCTTTCCCTGCTCCGCCCTCACATGCCCCGGTAACGATCGAGGATTTCCAGATACTTCGCCAGGTAGAGCACGCCATACACCAGTGTGACGACGAGGCCGACCCCCGCCGCGCTCAAGAACAGCCAGCGGCGGCGTCCGGTGATGCGGATCTGACCCACAGCGACGCGCAGCCCGAAGAACAGCGCCATGCCGTACAGGATCAGCGCGCCGCTGTAACCGCTCCAGGCGAAATTCAACGCCGCGAACCGCGGGCCGGTCTCGGCGAACAGATAGGTGTAGGCCGCGCCGATGGCGAACATCAGCCAGCCCAGGTTGAAGGCGGCATCGGCCCGGGCGGCCCGCCCGCCGAGCAGGTAGATCGCCGCCGGGATGAGCGCGGAGACCAGCAGGTAGACCCCGAACACGGGCGCATCCCAGCCGGTCACCGCGTAGAAGGCTTCCAGCGGCGCAAAGATGATCCCGGAGTCGGCGCGCGCGCCGTCCGCCTCGCTGTAGAAGAAACTGTACTGCCAGTACAGGCCGAGAAGCGCCGGCACGCCGATCCCGGCGCTCAGCGGTAGCCAGGCGACCGGCTGGCGGCGCAGCAGCCGCCACAGCGTCCACAGGCCGAGCGCCGGCAGCAGGACGATGACGAAACTGGGCTTGGCCAGCATGTTCAGCGCGGTCAGGGCGGCCAGCGCGCCCGTCACCGGCAGCGCCCGCCGGATCGGCTGGCGCTCTGGCGCGGCCAGTGTCTGAAGCGCTGCGATGAACAGCAGCAGCGCCAGCGGGCGCAGCAGCGTATACGTCGGATTGTGGTAGACCGTCAGCGTGATGTAGCCGAGCAAGTACCACATCGGCTCGTAGCCGGTCAGCAGCCAGCCCAGTCCGACCGGCGGGACGGCGATCGTCAGCGTGAAAGCGACCAGCGCGCACAGGGCGTAATGCCACCAGCGCTCCCCGCCGATCAGCCAGCGCGCCAGCGCGTACACGATCAGGGCGAAGATCAGGTGGGGCAGCGTCATGGCCAGCGCCGTGGCCAACTCCCAGTTATCCCCGGTCAGATCGTACAGGGCGATCAGGAACGCCTGATAGAGGAAGTGCGCCGTCGGCAGTTCGCCGGTGGTCACCCAGTGCCGGGCGAACTGCTCATGCATCTTGTGATCGAGCGTCGCCAGGGTGACCTGGTCGAAACCGATCGCCAGCGGCACGCTGATCGGCAGCAGGGCGATGAGCAGCAGGGCGATCGCGATCGCCTCTCGATAGAGACGGATCGGCTTCCGGGGAAGGCGCGCATCCAGCGCGATCGATTGGGCGGAATTGAACGTCATAAGCCTCGATCGAGTTCCATCAGCGGATATTCGCTGGGGAGGCGCGGCCCCCACCCGAACCTATCCGCCATTCGTCGGAGATATCCTGATTGTAGCCGCAAAGTGGTATGATCGCAGACAGGGAACTGGCATCCGCCGGGAGTGAAAGAGGTTCATGTATGGATGATGATCACCGATCCGACGATCTCCAGCGCGCCTTCGACCGCTGGGAGGCGCAGACCCTGCGCCCGGCGCTGGAACGGCTGCCGGAGCGCCGCACGACCTTCACCACGCTGAGCGGCGATCCGGTCGAGCGCGTCTACACCCCGCTCCATCTGCCTGATTTTGATTACCTGCGCGATCTCGGTCTGCCGGGGGAGTACCCGTTCACGCGCGGCGTCCACGCCAGCGGCTACCGCGGCAAGCAGTGGACGATGCGCATGTTCGCCGGGTTCGGCACGGCGGAAGAGACCAACGCCCGCTACAAGTATCTGCTCGAACAGGGCAACATGGGCCTG
>DAOUBU010000070.1:0-30968 GCA_034432395.1 Anaerolineae bacterium | reverse complement strand
AGCGGTTTTATTTTCTCCCACTGCGCGTCGGTTAATTCATGTCGTTTGGTCATCCACCCATTTTAACCGAGTTTGCGGACACACCCTAGTCTATGCCAGATCGCGCCAACTGGATATCCCCGGATGGCTGACCTGTCCCCCGCGCTGAGCCGATGCTGACCCGACTCGCTCAGGGGGCGAACATCGACCGTCCGGGGCTGCGGGTGAGGGCGTAGCCGCTGTCCACCGCCAGCCACGCACCGGTGACGCCCGATGAGGCATCCGCGGCCAGAAAGGCCAGCGCCGCGGCGATCTCCTGCGTCGTGGTCGGCCTGCCGCGCGGGATCCCGGCGCGGATGTGCGCCTGAACGGAAGCGGGCAGCGCGGCGAAATCGGCGCTCTCGGCCCAGCCCAGGCCCAGCGCATTGACCGTGATCCCATGTGGCCCCAGATCGACGGCGGCCATGCGGACGAGCGCGTACAGCATCGACAGGGGCGTGCCGTAAGCGGATGCGCTGATGAAAGGCGTCATCCCCATCACGGAAGTGAGCGCGATCAGGCGACCGGGCGCATCGGCTGCGATCCAGCGTCTGGCCGCGGCCTGCAGAGCATACGTCATGTGCTCGAAATTGGCGGTCAGCGCCTCATCCCAGTCGGCTGAGGTCGTGTCGAGAAAGTCCGCAAAGCGCCGCCAGGGTGGGTTGACGACCAGCGCATCGAAATCTTCCAGAGCGGTGAGCGCGGCGAACGCCGCATCCGGGTCGGTCAGCGGGAGCGCGCCGCTGTCATGCAGCGCCACCCGCGCGCCGTGACCGATCAGATGATCCGCCAGGCTGTGCGCCAGCGCATCCACCGCGCCGATCATGAGGATGCGTCTGTGTCTCAGATCGAACATGGCTTCGCCCTTTCAGCGCGAGTATTTGCCGATGCCGAGGCCGCCATCGATGCGGATATACTCCCCGGTGATGTAATCGGCATCGGATGAGGCGAGGAAAACGACCGCGCGGCCCATTTCGTCGATGCGCCCGTCGCGTTTGAGCGGTACAGCCTGACGCTGCGCCTCCAGCCCGGCTTCCGTTTGCAGTTCCGGGGAGGGATCGTTGAGCGCGCTCATCACCCAGCCCGGGCCGATGTGATTGACCGTGATGCCGTATTCGGCCAGTTCGAGCGCCAGACAGCCGACAAAAATGTGCATCGCCCGTTTGGTCGCCCCGTAGACCGGGGTGATCGGGAACTGCATATCGCTCTGCACCGATGAGGTGATGATGATCCGGCCTCCGCCGTGGGCGCGCATATGTTCCGCGGCGGCCCGGCAGACGTTGACATTGCCCTTGATATTGACGGCCACGATCGCGCGCAGATTCACGGCGGTGATCGCGAGAAAGTGTTCCCAGCGGATGATCCCGGCATTGCTGACCACGACGTCAATGCGGCCAAACGCCTGTTCAGCTCGGGAGAACATCTCCCCGACCTGTTCCGGGACGGTCACATCCGCCTGCACAGCCAGCCCGCGGCGCCCCAGGGCCTCCAGATCGCGGATGCGCTCGGCCAGGGCGTCGGGGCGCACGACATCATTGACGACGACATCAGCCCCTTCTTCGGCCAGCGCGCGGGCGATCCCCCAGCCGATGCTGCGCGGATCGGATGCACCGGTGACGAGCGCAGTTTTTCCCTGCAAGCGCATGGCGGATCTCCTCACAGCGGCGACGGAACCAGCACAGTCTTGATGGCCGTCTTGCGTTCAAAACCGTCGAAAGCCGCGCGCCAGTCGGCGACTTCGTGGACGGCGGTGATCAGCGGGCGCGTTTGTACCTGACCGGACTCCAGCAGTTGCAGCGCGCGCACCCAGGCCGATGGCACGCTGGCATTGCTGCCGGTGACAGTCAGTTCGCGGTAGCAGATCTGATCGAGATCCCACGCCACCGGCTTGCCGAACAGGCCGATCTGGACGTAGCGCCCGGCGCGGCGTACCAGCGTCAGAAGCTGCTGTGCCGCCGGGCCGGCGCCGGAACATTCGTAGACGACGTCCGCGCCCAACCCTTCCGGGGTGATCTCCCGGATCAGCGCATCGGGCTGATCGCTGGTGACGTCGAGCACGTGATCGGCCCCCAGCGCCCGCGCCAGATCGAGCCGCTGTTCATCGCCCGCCGCGCCGAGGACGACCGCGGTCGCCCCGGCGGCTTTGACGACCTGCAGCGTGAGCAGGCCGATCGCACCCGGCCCGGCGATCACCGCGATATCGCCCGGGCTGATGGTGTGATGCGTCAGCACCGCGTGGACGACGCAGGCCAGCGGCTCGGTCAGCGCGCCGGAATAATCATCCACCGAGTTGGGCAGGGGGTGGATATTGCGCGCCGGGACGATCACGTAATTGGTGAATCCCCCGTTGACCGCTGAACCGATCGACCGCCGGTTCAGGCACAGGTTGGCGTGACCGGTGCGGCAGTACAGGCATTCGCCGCAGGTGGAGAAGTACGTCTCCGTCGTCACGCGCTGCCCGAGCGCGATTCCCTCGACACCGGGGCCGATCGCCGCAATTTCGCCGGAGACTTCATGGCCGAGCACGACGGGCGGAAATGACCGGAACTCATCTTTGTAAATATGTAAATCGGTGCCGCAGATCCCGGCGGCGCGCACTGCGATTTTGACCTGCCCCGGGCCGGGCTGCGGCTCATCGATCTCGCGCAGTTCGACATGGCCGACGCCGCGCGCCACTTTCATCACCGCTTTCATCAGAATGTTCCTCACTAATTCATCTAAAACGATTTGTTCGCAGATGCCCTCAGTCAGCGGCGCGTCTATCCACGTTAGGGCCGATGTCGTAGTGCACGGGCCGCGACAGTGCATCGGGCGCGGGCGCTGGATAGGACATATCGGGCGCAGCGCGCTGGATAGGACATATCGGGCGCGGGCGCTGGATAGGACATACCGGGCGCAGCGCGCTGCGCCCCTACTGATGACGGGTTATACCGCATGTGGTATGCTCATGCAATCGATTGCATAACAGCGAAGATGAGCAATTTTTTGCCTTATCAGGCCAGCGGGAAGAAACATCATGCATCAGGAACAGCGTTTACGCGCCCGGTCGTTTTTGAAAGAGCGCAAGATCGACAGCGCGCTCTTCGCCCACCCGGAGACGGTCGCCTGGCTGACGGGGTATCAACCGCCGCTGGACATGGGGCTGCATCACTTCAATGGCGGGGCGGCGGTTGTGTGGATGGATGCGGACGGTCAGTTCACGCTGATCGTCCAGGATACCCTGCGCGAGTACGCCGGTCAGCTCGATTATGAGCCAGATTGCAGCGTCCGCACCTACGAAACGTACACCATCGATGCGCCGATCCGCTCGGCGGAAAATATGGCCGAGCTGCTCAAGAAAGTGGTGCGCGAAAGCCCGAAACCGAAAAAGTGCGGCATTGAATATCAATCGGTCAACGGTCATCAGACTGAGGCGATGATCAGCGTGTACATGCTGGCCAATTTCTACGTCCATATCGACGGCTGGCTCAAGCCGCTGCGTATGGTCAAGACCGAGGAAGAGATCGCCGATCTGCGCCGCGCGTTCGCGCTGGCCGATCTCGGTCTGGCTGTGGCCCGCCGCGAAACGGCTGTGGGCAAACGCGAGATCGACGTCTGGATGGCGATCCAGACCGCGATCAACGCGGAGACCGGCAGGCGCACGCCGCTGGGCAATGACTGCGTGGTCGGCTATCGACAGAATAACATCGGCGGCTGGCCGCGCGATCTGGTGCTGCGCCCCGGCGATGACCTGATCGTCGATCTGAGCGCGGCCCATAATGGGTACTGGAGCGATTCGTGCATGACGTTCTACGCTGGCGAGCCGACCGAAGCCCAGCGTAAGCTGCACCGCTTCATTCGCGAAGCGCTCGATTACGCCATCAGTCTGGTCAAACCGGGCGTGCTGGCCAGCGCGATCGACTCCCAGGTGCGCGAATTCATCCGCCGGGGGGGCTATCCGGTCTATCCGCATCATACCGGGCACGGCGTCGGGGCCGGGCTGCATGAAGAGCCGCGCATCGTGCCGTACAACGATATCCCGCTGGAAGCCGGTATGGTGCTGATGCTGGAACCGGGCGTGTACTTTCCCGGTGAGTACGGCTGTCGCATGGAAGACGGCATCCTGGTGACGGCGGACGGCGCTGAACGTCTGACGCATTTCGACAAGGGGATGTGAAGCGTATGGCCGTAAAATCGCGCGTGACGATGGCCGACATCGCCCGTCAGGCGGGGGTCTCACTGTCAACGGTCAGCCGTGCACTGAACGGCAGCCCGGCGATCCCGGAGGTGACGCGCAGACGGGTGCAGGCGATCGCGGCGTCGCTCAACTACCGTCTGGATGAGCGAGCGCGCAATTTCCGCCTGCGTCGTTCCGGGACGGTGGCCGTGCTCTTCCCCTATCAGGGGATCAGCCGGCGGCAGCTCAGCGACCCGTTCTATCTGGAGATCGCCGGCGCGATCATGGATGAATTCGACCAGGTCGGCAGCGATCTGCTCATAGCGCGCGTGCCGATCGACCGGGAAGACTGGCCGGTGCGCTACGTCGTCAACAAACGGGTGGATGGACTGATCCTGATCGACCGCGCCGTGGAGGATGCCAACCTCAAGCGGCTGGAAGCCCTGGGAGCGCGTTTCGTCGTCTGGGGCGCGCAGATACCGGGGCAGGGGTATGTCAGCGTGGGGGGGGACAGCCGTGCGGGGGCAGCCAGCGCGGTCAACCATCTGATCGATCGGGGCCGACGGCGCATCGGTTTCATCGGCGGTTTTCGGCATATGGTGGAGACCGAGGCGCGCCGCCAGGGCTACGTGCAGGTGCTGGAGCAGGCGGGCCTGTCGGTCGATGAAAACGCGATGATCTTCACCGACTTTTCGTCAGCGGGCGGGCGGGACTCCATCCAGGCGCTGCTGGAACGCTGTCCGGATCTTGATGCAGTGTTCGTCTGTTCCGACCATATGGCGATCGCGGCTATGGATGTGATCAAAGCCAGCGGCAGGCGCATCCCCGATGATATCGCCGTGGTCGGTTACGATGACATCCCCGGCGCGAGCGTCAGCTCGCCGCCGCTGACCACGGTACACCAGCCGATTCAGCGCGGCGGCCAACTGTTGGCGCGCAAACTGCTGGCGCTGATCCGAGGGGAACCGGTGGAAGCGGAGACGCTTCCGGTCGAGCTGATCGTGCGCGCCAGCACGATCGGCTAGCCCGCCTCCCCGGCGAAGCTGACCTGCTCATAGACTTCGCGCAGGGGCAGCGTGCACCCGATGGCAGGCAGTTCAGCGGCGCCGTCAAGGTCGGCGCTGCACGTCAGCAGCCAGCCGCTCTCATGGCGGGTGAAGACCTCGATCTGCGGCCTGTCCTGCGCGATCAGGACGTAATGCTGCAGCGAGGGAAGTGTCTGGTAAGCGTAGAACTTCTCCCCGCGGTCATAAGCCTCCGTGGACGGCCTGAGCACTTCGATGATCGCGGTCGGGTTGAAGAGGATATCCCCGTGAGTGCGGTCAATGGTTTCAGGCCCGCACACGATGCTGAGAGCGGGATAGAAAAAATCACCGCGCGGCGTGCCGATGCGCAGATCGCTGGCGTAAACCGCGCAGCCGCGCCCGCGCATCTGCATCCCCAGCAGCATCATCACCCTGGCGGTGATCACGCTGTGATCGCGCGACGCTCCCACCCTGTCCAAAATCCGGCCATCGAGCAGTTCGTGTTTGTACGGCGTCGCGCGTTCGAAAGCCAGGAACTCATCCGGCATCCACTGATGGATGCTGTGGAGGATACTGCGGAGCTGCGGTCATGGCCTGCCTCATCCCGCCTGGTGGATACAGACATTCTAGCCTAGTTTTCGATCGCCAGCAGACGGCGCGGTGTCGCGATCAGCATCCGTTCGATCAGCGCCGGATCGACGCCCTCTTCGATCAGGCGCGGAGCGAAACGCCACAGGATGTACGTGAAACCGGGCGATCCCCAGCGGACGCACTCCGGGAAATAGACCGTGCGCGCCAGATCCATCGACAGGGCGATCTGATCCGCAAACCCGGCCTCGATCATCCGCTTGATGAAGGCGATCCGTTCGGCATCGGGGGCATATTTCTCCTTGCTGATCTGATCATAGCCCAGCGTGACACCCAGATGGGCCAGCCGCAGATGATAGTCCCAGTTCAGATTGTGATCGCAGTGGCCGATCAGGATCCGCTCCGGGGGGACGCCGCCCTCGATCAGGATCTGCGCCTGCTCGATCCCCATTGTGCCGCGTTCAGTGTGCGTGCTGACCGCCGCGCCCGTCTCTCGATGAGCGATGGCCGCCGCCTGCAGGACGAGCCGCTCATCCGGCGTGATCGTGTTCAGGCTCGACCCGGCCTTGATGATCCCGGCGCAAATCCGGGTCGGCGTCCCGTCAAGATCGGGCATGCCCTCGACGATGTCGCGGATCATCTCCCCGGCGATATCGTGGACACTCCGTCCCTGTGCCCAGGTGGTATAGCTCGCCTGCTTGATCCAGCCGGTGACGGCGATGATGTGGACGCCGGTGGCGGCGCTGATCCGTTCCAGCCCGCCCGGCATCCGTCCGTAATCGCGCGGTGTCATCTCGACGATCGCGCTGCCACCGGCGCGGGCGAAATGGGCCACCGCCGCCGTCATGGCCGCCTCATCGCTCATCTCCAGCGTGCGATCGGTCACGCCGGGCGGGGGCAGGGTGAGGATATGCTCGTGCAGGTACGTCAGGCCGAGCGCGTCAGCGGGGATATCCCCGCGCACAGTGCGGATGATCGCCATCTCTTCTCCTCCGATGCGCCCGGCTAGGCCTGGCCGGTCAGCTCCTGGCGGACGATGCGCGTCCCTTCCACCATCGCTTTCATCTTGGCGCGCGCGGCCCAGCGCGCCGTCTGGCTGAAGCCGCAGTCCGGCGTGACCGTCAGGCGTTCCGCCGGGACGAACTGGAGCGTCTTGCGGATGCGTTCGGCGACGTCAGCCGGCTTCTCGATGTAATAATTCTTGACATCGACCAGCCCGGCGGCCAGCTCGCGGTCGTTGGGGAATTCACGCCACAGATCGAGTTCGGCCAGTTCCCGATTGGCGAATTCGAGCGCGAACTGCTGCGCTTTCATGTCCAGGATGTGGGGGAAGAGGGGGCGGTAGGTGCGCTTGGCGACCGGGCGTCCGACGAAATTGCCGAAACAGAGGTGCACGCCGATCTTGGCATCCACACCTTCGACGGTTGCGTTGAACAGGGCGACGAAATCCGCCGGGCTGGTGGCATGGACGGCATAGGACGGCTCATCGATCTGGATGAAATCGGCCCCGGCGGCCACCAGCGCCTTGCATTCCGCATTGATGATCGCGGCCAGCGCGTAGGCCACTTCCAGCCGATCGCGGTAGATCGAGCCGGGCTTGAGGCGTCCGGCCAGCGTGTAGGGGCCGGGGATGGGCATCTTGATCGCGTGCGTTGTCCGCGTTTTCAGGTAATTGTATTCGGCGACCACGCCCAGGCCGTTCGGCGCCGCGATCGCCTCGACGATCTCGTAGCTTTCGCGCTGATCGTGGCCGATCACACCGAGCTTGCGCCGCGGCGGGAGTTCGCGGATGCCGGTCAGATAGTGATAGAATTCGGCGGTGAAGAAGCCGACCCGGCGCATTTCGCCGTCGGTGAGGATGTCGATGCCCGCTTCTTCCTGTTCGCGCACAGCCAGATCGACGGCGTCATCCTGCGCCTCTTTGAGATCATCGATGCCGAATTCGCCGCGTCTGGCGGCATCGAGGACGACGTGCAGCCAGCCCGGCCAGGCGTAAGAGCCGATCACGCTGGTGGGGATCAGGGGGAGTTCATGGGCCATGATGCGATTTCTCCTTGAGAAAATGGATGATGATCCGGCCCCCGGCTGGATCGCAGGGGAGCAGAGGCATGATTCCGTCCGTACTGACCGGTCAAACGCTGATCGATGATATCGAGGCTTCCGCGCCGCTGGCGGGGGAGATCGATCTGTGGTGGCTGGGGCAGAGCGGCTTCGTCGTCAAGACGAGCAGCGCCCTGCTGCATTTTGACCTTTACCTGTCCGACTCGCTGACGCGCAAATACGCTTCCAGCGGCATCCCGCATACGCGCATGACCGAGCTGCCGGTCGAGCCGTGGCTGATCCGCCACGCGCGGTATGTGTTCGCCAGCCACACCCACACCGATCACTTCGATCCCGACACGCTCAAACCGCTGCTCGCGGCATCGCCGCAGGCCCGGTTGATCCTGCCGCAGGCGATCCGGCAGCGGGCCGTCGATCTCGGCCTGGACGAGACGCGCATCGTTGCCCTGCGCGGCGATGATGCGGTCGCGCTGGATGGCGGCCTGCATATCCACGCGATCCCCTCGGCGCACAATGAGCTGAATTTCACCGATGAGACCGGTTATCCGTTCCTCGGTTTCGTCGTCCAGGTGGACGGCCTGACGATCTACCACAGCGGCGATACCATCCTCTACGATGGACTGGCCGAGCGGCTGGCGCGCTTCGACGTCGATGTCGCATTCCTGCCGATCAACGGGGCGAACCCGCGCCTCAAACCGTTCAAGATCGCCGCCAATATGAGCGCGACCGATGCCGTCGGCCTGGCGCAGCGCTGCCATTTCCGGCTGACGATCCCGCATCACTACGATATGTTCACGTTCAACACCGCCGATCCGCTGGTCTTCGCTGACCGGGCGCGGGCAGCCGGCATCGGCTACACCGTGCTGCGTCCCGGCGCGCGCTACACGTATGCCCGCTGATCGCCGCGCCGCGCCGTTCAACATCCGTAGACCACCCGGACACGCCGACGGTAATCGTCGTAGGTCTGCTCAAACAGTTCAGCGGAGCGCTCTGCGCCGCAGAGCACGCTGCTGGTCAGCACCAGCGGCGGTTTGCCCGCCGCGGTCAGCAGCTCGGCCACCCGGCTCTTGAGCGCGTTGACGATCAGCGCATAGCCGACCGTCGATCCCGGCCCGACCGGGTCATCCAGCCCGTCGATGGTCACCAGCGCATCGCCTTTCGGTGTGCAGTTATCGATGATCAGGTCGGCGACGTCATTCAGGCGTTTGCCGCTGGCGTGTCTGGGGGGCGTCGCCAGCATGTGATCGACCGAGACGACGCCGATCACGGTCATACCGCGCCGCTTCGCGCCTTCGGCCACCTCCATGATGACGTTGTTGACGCCGCTGTTCGAGAAGATGATGAAGACATCCTGCGGACGGAAGACGAAATTGCGCAGGATCGCCTCGCCCAGGCCGGGCATTTTCTCGATCAGCATGGCCTGACGCTGGCCGTTCGCCCCGACCACCTGCGTGTGAAATGTCAGCGACAGTTCCACGATCGGATGGAAACCGGGGAAGCTGCCATGTCGGGGGAAGATCTCTTCGATCGGGATGCGCGAATGCCCCGTCCCGAACAGGTGCACCAGGTATTCATCCGCGATGGCGGCGGCGCACAACTGGGCCGCGCGTTCAATAGCATCCATCTGCGTTTCGCGGATGCAGTTCATGATCTGCTGCGCAGCATCCAGGTAGCGTAGGGCTGCGTTCATGGCCGGATGTCCTTCCTGAACAAATAAATTCAAATTGAGGACTGTGAGCGGGACGCAGCGGTCGTCTCGCCCGAAAACAGCGCGCCATCCTGGCGCAGCCGCCGCTGAAGCAGGTCGATCGGCACCGCCGGGATCGGAACATCCTGACGGGCCGCCAGCGCCGCCGCCGTGCCGGCTGCCTGCCCCATGGCCATGCACTGGCCCATGCTGCGCACGCTGGCATGGGCATCATGATCGGCGGAGAGACAGCGACCAGCGACGATCAGATTGTCCACGACCTGGGGCAGCAGCGCGCGGTAGGGGATGTCATAGGTGCCGCCGCCGGGCACGTATTCCCAGCGCGTCGCGCTGCCCGGCCCGTGATCCTCGATCGGCGCGCCGCACTGGGCGATGGCGTCGTCAAAGCGCCGTGCGGCCAGCACATCCTCACGGGTCAGCCGGTAGCGCCCGTGGATGCGGCGCGTCTCGCGGATGCCGATCTGGGTGCTGAAGTTGACCAGGTAGGCGCGTTCGTAGCCGGGGATCTGCTCGCGCAGGAAGCGGGTGTACTCCAGCGCCTGACGCCGCCCCTCAACCTCAGCGGCGGTCAGCACCGCCGGATCGAGCGCATCGACGTAGGCGACGCGGGTCATGTTGGTCGCGACCACGCCCGCGATCGGCGTGCGGTGGACGCTGCCCTCCTCGCGCGGCAGGCGGTACTCACCGCTCAGGTTGGCCGCTTTCATCCGCGCCACCAGTTCGTCGCGCCTGACGGCCCGCGCCCGGTCTTCATCGACATTGCCCAGCCGAAACGTCGTCGTCAGCGACTGGGCGGGCTGGCCATCGGCCCCGGCTAATTCGAACGGCGCGCCAGCGCGGAACACCAGATCGGCATCGCCGGAGGCATCGACGAACGTCCGACCCCCGATCAGGCCGAGGCCGCGTTTGCTGGCGGCCACCAGCCCGACGATGCGCGCGCCATCCATGATGACATCGACGATCAGGGTATGCAGGAGCAGGCGGACGCCCGCCGCTTCAGCGGTCTGTTCCCAGACGACTTTGAGCGTGGTCGGGTCGTAGGTCACCGCCTGGCCCGCGCCGTAGCTCGACGGGCGTTCGATGACCATGCCGTAGCTGTACAGGCGCTCGACGATCTCCCACGGGATGCCGCCCACGACGCGCACCGCGTCCGAGGCCGGGGTGTAGAAGCCGTAAAAGGTATCCAGCACCATCGTCGATGTACCGCCGAGAAAGCCGTAGCGCTCGATGAGCAGGGTATCGGCCCCGGTGCGCGCGGCAGCGATCGCCGCCGTGGAACCGGCTGAGCCGGAACCGACCACGACGACATCGGCCTCGGCGATCAGGGGCAGGGCGACCTGATAGTTCATGCTGTCTCCTGTCACACTCACGGGAACTGCTGCGAGGCCCAGACCGCCGCGCCGATCGCCCCGGCATCGCCGCCCAGCGCCGCGCTGACGATGCGGACTTTGTCCAGCGGCACGGTCTTGACGCGGCGGCGGATCTCCACGTGCATCGGTTCCATGATCCAGTGGCCGAGCCGGGCCACCCCGCCGCCGATGACCAGGCACTCCGGCGCGAACAGGATGAGCAGGTTGGACATGCCGGTTCCCAGGTAAAAGCCGTAGGTTTTCAGGATGTTTCGGGCCAGTTCATCGCCTTCATCAGCGGCGCGGGCGATCACTTCCGGCGTGATCGCGTTGAGGTCGTAGTTGACCAGCTCGCCGATGCGCGTCGTGATCCCCTGGGCGACGGCTTTCATGCCCAGGCTCGCCAGCGCCGGGCCGCTGGCCAGGCTCTCCCAGCCGCCCGGGTTGCCAGTGCCGTCGGGCAGGCCGTGCATGTCGATGCTGTGATGACCGGCTTCGCCCGCCGATCCGTCCACGCCGAGGTACAGCCGTCCATTGATGACCACGCCGCCGCCGATCCCCGTCCCCAGGGTGACGCCGACGACGCTGGAAGCGCCCCGCCCCGCGCCGAGCGTGGCTTCGGCCAGCGTGAAGGCGCGCGCATCGTTGATCAGGCTGACCGGGATGCCCAGCGCTTCGCGCAGCAGGCGCACGACCGGCTTGCGATACCAGTTTCCCGGCAGGTTCGGGATGACGGTGATCTCGCCCGCTTCCGGGTCAAATGAGGCCGGCACGCCCAGTCCCAGGCCGCGCACCTGACCGATCGGCAGGCCGATGCGATCGCACAGGCTGCGGGCATGGACGGCGATCCGCTCGATGACGGCATCCGGGCCGGCGTGCGCTTCCGTCGGGATGGTCGCCGTCACTTCGACATGACCGGTAGCTGCGTTGTAGAGCGCGCCGCCGATCTTGGTCCCTCCCAGGTCGATGCCGATGTAGGCGTTCATACGTTCCGCTCTCCGAAAGTGGGGGACATTAATCCGGTTGTATCGATCTGAATGAATGCGGTCAGGTGTTCGGGGCGATCCGGGTCGCGCCCGACCAGCCGCGCCCGCGTCAGGCCGAGCATCTGGATCAACGGCAGAGGGATGACCAGCGAATGCAGACTGTGATCGGCGCTCGCATCGCCGACGATGACGCGGTGATCGCGCTCGTCCTGCGCCGGGGGGAGGCCGTCCGCGGTGGCGGCGAACGCCAGGGTATGGGCGCCCCGCGCCCGGAACTCGCTCAGTACGGCGAATTCAGCCGCGGCGCGCGCCGGCCCTGAACCCAGCAGGCCGACGATCAGTGTGCGCTCATCGGCGTTCGCCCCCAGACCGTGGCGCAGTTCCAACGGGTGAAAGGCTTCGCTCTGGCAGAAAGTCATCTCCTTGACTTTCAGCATCGCTTCATGGGCGATCCCGTGCCACAGGCCGCCGCCGAGGAAAAAGAAACGGTCGAAAGCGGCGTTCTCGCCCAGCCGCTGCATCAGCCCGAAATGGGCGCGGACGACTGTGGCCAGCGCGGCCAGATCGGTTGGTCGATCCGTGCCGCCGGGCCGCCGGGCCAGTTTGAGCGCTTCCAGCATGACGAACAGCATGGCGCTCAACGAAGACGTCTGCACCACGCTGCGCTCATGGATCGGTAGGGTGATGCGGACATCCTCCGGGCGCGCGATCTGCGCCAGCGGACTGTCCGCAGTGCAGGTGATGAGCAGCGCGGGCTGACCGGGGAAGCGCTGGCGGAAACCAGCGACAGCGGCCAGCGTCTCGCTGGTCGCCCCGGAGCGCGAACAGGCGATCAGAATCGGGCGCATTCCCGCATACAGGTACGTTTCCGGGTTGAGCAGCAGCTCGGAAGCGGGCAGCGCCAGCGCCCGGACGCCGCGCATGCCGAGCAGCGCCTGGGCCGCTGCGGCTGCGCTCATCCCGGCGAAATAAGCCGACCCGCAGCCGGTGAAGATCAGATCGTGGAACGGGGCAGACCACAGGCGGGCGAGCGCGTCGGTGGGCAGGGACGTCAGCGCCGCCGCCCATGCCGTTTCAAAGGCGAGGATCTCGCGCTCCGTGTGCTGCCCCGGCTGCGGGGTCGGCTCGGTCATGTCATCATTTCCCGTAATTGGGGCCGTTAAGCCACAGATCGATCGGTTTGGCCAGCCCGCGCGGCGGCTCGTAGGGCCAGAAGATCTCGCGCCCTTCGCCGGCGGACTGGTACGCCGCGTAGATGATCTTGAGCACCTCCAGGCCGTCCGCGCCGGTCTCTAACGGTTCTTCCAGCCCCTGCACGACATTGACGAAATGCTGCATCTCCTGCGGGAAGCCGTAATTCCACTCTTCCTCAAAACCGGTGAATGTCCAGCCGGTGGTGGTATCCGCCTTTTCGACAGCGTAACCGTAGCCGGCTTTGCTGTGCGTGATCAGCGCATTGCCCTGGATCAGGTCGGCTTTGGTGTTGCCCAGCGACCCGATCACCTCGCATTTGTCGTCGATCCCGCCGGTCTTGGCCCAGCTATTTTCGCTGACGGACATCGCGCCGTTATCGAACTTGATGATGCACACGCTGTGATCTTCGCCGCGCGTGCGGTCGGTGTGCACGAAAGTGCCCATCGACGCCAGCACGCTTTTGACGCGCGGCTTGCCGAGCAGCCAGCGGGCGAATTCGATGCTGTGACAGCCCATGTCGAGCAGGACGCCGCCCCCGCTGAGCGCGACATCCCAGAACCAGGGCGAATGCGGCCCATCGTGCATTTCGCTCTGCTTGACGAGGAAGACTTTGCCGAGCGCGCCCTCGTCGATCAGCCGTTTGACGCGCACGTACTTGGGCGCGAAACACAGCATCTCGCCGTAGACCATTTTGACGCCCGCGCGTTCCACGGCTTCGAGCATGCGCTCGCCTTCTTCGATCGTGCGGGCGAACGGCTTCTCGCACATGATGTGTTTGCCCGCCGCGGCGGCCGCCGTCACGACTTCCTCGTGGAGGTAATTGGGGACACCGACGGTGACGGCGTCGATGTCATCGCGCTTGAGCAGATCGCGATAGTCCTCAAAAGCGTGGGGGATGCCGCGCTCAGCGGCGAACTGGGCCGCCTTGCCCGGCGTTTTTGAGGCGACCGCGACCACCTCTGCATTGGGGCAGTGCCGCAGCCCCATGACGTGGATATTGCCGACGAACCCGCTGCCGATCACCCCGACGCGCACTTGACCGCTCATCGTTTATCCCTCCACCCGCTGGCTCATCCTGCCGCTGACCTTGTCTTTCAGGATGACCTTGCGCTTGCCATCCGGCATGATCTCTTCTTTGATCAGGTAATGCTGATCGTCGTAGTCCCGGTAATGCGCGGCGGACTCGGCATCGGTATCGCCGCGCCAGTCGTCGATGATCACCGGTTCCCAGCGTTTCGATTCCACGCTGCGGTAGGCCGCATCCATGATCGCGTTGACGATGTAACCATCGTAAAAATCCTCGACCGGCCTGCGCCCGGCGTCCAGACTGTCGAGCATATCGGCGAACATCGGCGTGTAGCCCAGCGCGGCCACTTCATCGCCCACGGGGAACAGCCAGCCGGTCGCGCCCTCGGCTTTTTCGGCCACATAACCGCCCTCACCGACGGCGGTGAACAGATCGAACCCGGTGCGCAGCCAGTGATTGAGCCAGATCGTGCCTTCCGTGCCGCTGACCTCGTCGCGCAGATCCATGCCGCCGCGGAATGTCCAGCTCACCTCGAACTGACCGACGGCCCCGTTGGCATAGCGCACCAGCCCGACGGCGCTGTCCTCCGCCTCGATCGGATGCACCTGGGTATCGGCCCAGCACATCACTTCGACCGGGCGCACGCGCTTGCCGATGAAGCTGCGGCTGATCTCGATGCAGTGACAGCCCATGTCGATGATCGCCCCGCCGCCGCTCTGTTCTTTATCCCAGAACCAGTCGGAATGCGGGCCGGGATGGGTTTCGCGGCTGCGCGCCCACAGCACCCGTCCGAGCGCGCCGTTCTGAACCGACTTGATCGCTTTCAGCGTTTTCGGGGTGTAAACCAGATCCTCCAGATAGCCGTGAAAGACCCCCGCCTTTTCGACAACGTCCAGGCATTCTCGGGCTTCAGCGGCGGTGCGCGCCAGCGGTTTGGTGCACAGCACCGCTTTGCCCGCCGCCGCCGCCAGCCGGATCGCCTCCAGGTGCAGGTTGTTGGGCAGGCCGACGACGACGACGTCCGTCTCCGGATCGGTGATGGCGGCGGCCATGTCGGTGGTGTGGCGGGGGATGTTCCACTGCTGCGCGAATTCGGCGGCGCGCTCGGCCCGGCGCGAGTAGACGACCGCGACCTGATCGCGGCTGCGCCCGCCGTGCAGCGCCATCGTGTAGAACATGCCGATCAATCCTGTGCCTAACAGGGTTATTTTGTGCATCAAGCAGTCTCCTAAATGTCCATTTGTCTAAATGTTCGTACTAATTGTATCGTGGAAACATCAGCGCGCAAGCCGTGGCGCGTGGGGATTTTCGCATCGGACGTCATCGCGATCGCGTCATGGTGTCGGCGGCGCGGCGATGAATGATTTTCTTTCCGATGACACGTCATGCGCGGATGTGCACGCTGTCATGAGTATCGCTGGCGCTTGAAGAAGGGCTAACTGCCGACCGGTCGGGTTTTCGGCGGTTGGGACGTTGGATGCCCGCTCAGGGTGGATGATCGTCATATCGCCACCCTGAGCCGTTCACGACATCACTGCCGCAGATTGCGCTGGCGTCCATACAGCGTGAGCAGGGCCAGCAGGATGATCCCCAGGATGATGAGCTGGAACGCCTCATCGACGCGCAGGGCGAGCAGCAGGCTGTTGATGACCTGCAGTACCAGTGCGCCCGCCATCGTGCCCCAGTAGCTGCCTTTGCCGCCCGCCAGCACCGTCCCGCCGACGACGACCGCGATGATCGAGCGGAACAGATACGGGTCACCCAGATTGAGGAAGACCGTCTGGGTGAAGCCGAGCAGGATAAAGCCGGCGAACGCCGACAGCGCCCCGGCGGCGGCATAGGTGGTGACGACCATGCGCGTCACGCGCACGCCGGACAGGCGCGCCGTCGTGCGGTTGACGCCGATGGCGAACAGATGCTTGCCATACGTCGTGCGTTCCAGCAGCAGCCACATGCCCACGCCGATGATCAGCCAGAGGATGATCACGCCGGGGATCGGGCCGATGAGCGGCTGCGACAGGAACTGCCCCATCAGCGGCGGCGTTCTGCCGATGAGCTGGCCGCGCGTGTAGAAATAGATCAGACCGCTGACGACGCCCGCCATGCCCAGCGTCATGACCAGCGGCGGCATCCGCAGGAACGCGATGCCCAGGCCGTTGATCAGGCCGATGATGCCGCCGACGCCGAGCACGATCGCCAGCGCGACCGGGATCATCTCATTGCTGCCATCGGTGATGCGATAGGTCAGGATCGCCCCCAGCGTGACCAGCGCACCCGCTGAGAGATCGATCCCCTCGCTGCCGCTGATGATGACCAGCGTTTGCCCGGCGGCGATGATCCCCAGGAAGGCCGCCAGCCGCGTGATGTTGACCGCCTGCTCGACATTGGTGAACCCCGGGGCCAGGATCCCGCCGAGGAAGAACAGGGCCACCGCCAGCAGCAGCGCGATCAGCGGGGCGGGCACGCGGCGGCTTACAGCGGTCAGATCGCTTTTGATGCGTGTGAAAGCGGCGGGTGTCATTGGCGCAGCCTCCGCAGCAGACCGATCAACCCCGGGACGGCCAGCGCGATGATGATGATCAGCGCGTTGACCAGCGGCTGGATCCACGAGTCGAGATTGGCGAACGAGATGATATTGCTCATCGTGCCGAGGATGATCACGCCGATGATCGACCCGATCACGCTGCCCTGGCCGCCGGACAGGCGCGTCCCGCCGAGCACGACGGCGACGATCGACGGCAGTGTGAGCATATCGCCAGCGCGCGGGTTGCCTGTGCCGTTGCCGAACGTCAGCGCCATGGCGGCGAAACAGGCGAACAGCGCGCTGATCACATAGGTGGTGAAGCGCACACGACCGACCGGGACGCCAGTAGTGAAGGCGGCATCATCTTTGCCGCCGGTGGCGAACAGGTACTGGCGGAAGCGCGTCCGGCTGATGAACAGCCAGAGGACGATCAGGATGATGATCAGCACGCCGGGCACGGGGATCGCATCGGCGATCGGCGATCGATAGAAATCGGTGATCTCGCGCGGCAGGCGTCCGCCGGGCTGCGGCAGCACGTACAGGGCGATGCCCGCGTAGATGAAACTGGTCGCGTAAGTGGTCACGATCGGCTGAAGGCGCAGCACCGTCACGCCGAAGCCGTTGAGCACGCCCGCGCCCAGACTGGCGATCAACGCCAGCGCCACTGCGCCCAGAAACTGCTCTGTTGTGGCATCCTGTGGGATCTGCGTGGCGAGGATGGCGTTGCACATCGACAGCACTGCGCCGACGCTCAGATCGACCCCGCCGGCGATGATGACGAACGTCTGACCGATCGCCAGGAAGATCGCCGGCATGAAAACGCGCAGATTGCCATTCAGCGGGCGGGTATCGAACAGATTGGGCTGCAACTGCCAGTTGATGAACACCAGCACGATCAACAGGACCAGCGATAGCAGCCACGGATTTCTGGACAGGATCCGGCCAACTGAAATCCCAGAAGTCCGGGGCCGATTCAGCGAAAGCGCCGCCATCAGCCTACCTCCTTCACCGGCGTAGGCGCGTGGGTGACGCCGACGCTGGCGGCGACCAGATTGGTGCGCGTCAGTTCGTCGCCGTGCAGTTCGGCGCAGATACTGCCATCGCGCATCACGAGCACGCGGTCGCACAGGCCGAGCAGTTCGTCATCATCGCTGCTGTAGAACAGGATCGCCGTGCCGGTCTCGCGCAGGCGGTTGAGCAGGGCGTAGAACTCAGTTTTGGCCCCGACATCGACGCCTTTGGTCGGGTCATTGAGCAGCAGCAGGCGCGGCTGGCGCAGCAGCCATTTGCCGATGACGACTTTCTGCGCGTTGCCGCCGCTGAGCGAGCTGACCGGCGCATCGAGGGAGGCCATCACCAGGCGCAGTTCCTCGCTGATGCGCTGGCCGTCCGCATAGGCGCGTTTCATCCGCAGCGGCATCCCATAACTGCGCCATGACGGGAGCTGAAGGTTGTCGAGGATCGAGCGAATGAGGAGCAAACCTTCGGCGCCGCGTTCACCGGGGACCAGTGCGACATCGTGATCCATCGCCTCGCGCGGGTGACGGAAATGCACGCTGCGCCCGGAGAGCATGACCGTCCCGGAAAAGCGGATGACGCCGAACAGCGCCTGTAACAGATCGGACTGGCCCTGTCCCTGAAGGCCGCCCAGGCCGAGCAGTTCGCCATCGCGCAGTTGGAAAGAGACGCCGCGCAGCACTTTTGTCGAGAGGTTGCGCACTTCCAGGCGCACGGGCGCATCGGCGGGAACTTCTCCGATGCGGTGGCGATCGAGAGCGCCCGCGCCTTCGATCATCAGTTCGACCAGTTCATGCTCATCGGTCTGATCGATCGGGCGCGTGCCGACGGTATGCCCGTTGCGCAGCACGGTGGCGCTGTCCGCGATGCGGAAGATCTCTTCCATGCGGTGCGACACGAAGACGATCGCCATCCCCTGTGCTTTCCACGTGCGCACCAGCTCGAACAGCCGATCGACCTGCTGACTGTCCAGGCTGGCGGTCGCCTCGTCGAGGATCATCAGGCGCGGTTTCTGGCTCAGCGTTTTGAGGATCTCGACGATCTGCTTCTCGTCCGGCGTCAGCTCGTGGATGATCGCGTCCGGCGTCAGCCGATCGGGCACTGTCCCCGCGAACAGGTCGATCAGCCGGCGCGTCTCCTCGCGCATGGCGCGCCGATTGAGCATTCCCAGGCGCAGCGGCTCATGCGTCAGGAAGATATTTTCCATGACGGACAGATCGGGGATCAGGCTCAATTCCTGGTACACCGCGCTGATGCCGCGCCGCCGGGCCGCCTGCGGCGAGGTGAAATGAACCGGCGCGCCATCGACGATGATCGACCCGCTGTTCGGCGTCAGCACGCCGGTGATGATCTTGCTGAGCGTGCTTTTGCCGCTGCCATTGGCCCCCAGCAGCGCGACGACCTGCCCGGCGCGAACATCGATGCTGCCATCCGCCAGGGCGACCACGCCGCCGAAGCGCTTGACCGCATGTTGAACCTGAAGATGAATGTCTGCCACGGTCAGTGCCCGATCAGAAAAAGATGAAAAAAACAGCTTCAAAGTATCTTGATGTCGGGCTGATGAGCCGGGAGGCCTCCCGGCTCATCAGTGTGAACCCGATCTTTTCCGATGGACGTATCCGCTTACATCCCGCCGCCGACCATGAAGGCGCGGGCTTCTTCCTGGGTGATGATGCCGTCCAGCGTATAGGAGGGCGGCAGATCGGCCACCTCGGCGAAGACCTCGGCCAGGTTGGCGGGGAAGAGGATCGCTTCAGCGTTTTCGCCCAGCGGCATGTATTCGAAGTCTTCATCGACGACGACGAACGGAATCGGGACATACAGCGTATTGCCGAACGGCCCGCTGAGCTGTTCTTCATCGACCACGCCGCCGAGCAGGATCTCAACGGCTACGCGCAGACCGCTGGCCCCGACGCCGGGCGGGTTGACCACGCCGATCGACGTGAAGTCCGGGTTCTCTTCTTCGATGGCGGCCCAGCGCTGGATGTAATCCGCGCGCGCCTCACCCGTGGCCAGCGGCCAGCGTTCGAGGTTGGAGTTCTGGAGCGCGGTCAGCACGCCGTTGGCCATGCCGTCCTGCGTCCACACGCCGTCGATGTTCGGCAGCGAAGCCAGGAAGTTGCTCATCACCTGCTGGCCGGTCGCCTGATCCCACATGCCGCTCTCGCGCCCGACGACGTTGATGCCGGGATATTCCGCCAGCACTTCCTCGACACCGGTCATGCGGGCGGTGTTGGCCGGGTGGCCGACGAAGCCTTCGATCAGGACGATATCGCCCTCGCCGCCCAGTTTTTCGGCCAGCCAGCGGGCCGAGATGCGCGCCCATTCCGTCTGGTCGATGACGACGTTGTACAGGCCTTCAGCGTCGATCTCCTGATCCACGGCGATGACGACGATGCCTTCGGCGACAGCGTCCTCCAGCGTCAGACGCAGGGCTTCGGCATCACCGGGGTTGACGATGATGGCATCCACGCCCTGGTTCATCAGGTTCAGGATCTGCTGTTCCTGACCGGCGGCATCCGTGTCTTCACTTTCGATGATCAGCTCGATCTCGATGCCCAGTGCTTCATCAGCGGACAGCTCCGCAGCGACATCCTGCATGTTCTGGATCATCTGCGTGCGCCACTCGCTGCCGACGAAGCTGTTGCTGATGCCGATGACGAAAGTCTGCTCTTCCTGCGCCACCGCCGGAACCAGCGCCACCGCGCCGATCAGCAGAAGCGCAACCGCTGCAACGAATACCCGCTTCAACATAAAATTGCTCCTTTACTTACTGGGAAAACCGGTTTATTGTGAACTCCGCAACATTTGTGTATAGTAATACCAAAGTTGCGTACATTCGTACATTTTACCGAGCCAGTACGGCCAAGTCAAAAAATGCTTCCGACTATGAGCGCAAGACAGTTACAACTCAGCGATCTGCCGATCTCCCCGGTCGATCCGTCCAGTCCGATCCCGCTTTACTTCCAGGTGGAGGCCGACCTGCGCAGTTTGCTCAAGTCCGGTCGGATCGCTTCCGGCGATCTGCTGCCGACTGAGATCGAACTGTCGCAGGCTTACGGTGTTGGCCGGCATACCATCCGCACCGCGCTGGGCAGGCTGGCGGCGGAGAATCTGATCAGCCGCAAGGCCGGTCACGGCACGGTGGTCAACAGCCCGCGCGATCACCGCCAGTTTTCGCTGGCGCGCAGTTTCACCCGTCAGATGATCGCCCTGGGATTGGAGCCGCGTTCGACAACCCTGCATCAGGCTCCAGCGACCGTCCAGGCGAGCGATCCGCGCGCGCTGAGCGGCAAGATCGGCGCGCCCTGCCTGCACCTGCATCGGCTGCGGTTCGGCGGGGACGAGCCGATCGGCTTGCAGTACAGCATCATCATCACCGAACACTGCCCGACGCTGGGACAGCACAGCTTCGATCGCGAGTCGCTCTATCACGTGCTGTCCCATGATTACCAGCTCACGATCTCCGAGATCAAACACACGGTCTCGGCGGTCAATGCTGACCGGAAAAAGGCCGATCTGCTCCAGGTCGAACCGCGCACCGCGCTGCTGGTGGTCAATACGTGGGCGTATCTGGACACGGGCGAGATCATCGAGTTCTCCGTCAGCTACTACCGTGCCGACAAGTACGAATACACCACGACGCTGACGCGGGACGCCTCGGGCTGACCGGCCTGAGCGTCAGCTCACTAACGCATGAACTGCTCCAGATGGCGTTTGGACTGGCGGATCGAACGCAGAATATCGTCGTGTGACCCTTCATACGAGCGATCCTCGACCTCGATGCACACGGGGCCGGTGTAGCCCACGATGGTCAGTGCGGAGAAGAACGCGCCCCAGTTGACATCGCCCAGGCCGGGCAGCTTCGGACGGTGCCATTTCAGCCCCATGATGCCGCGCTGGTAGAGCAGTTCCCGGTCGATCTTGGTGTCTTTGGCGTGCACGTGGATGAACTTGTTGCCGAATTCGTAGATGGCGCGTTCCCAGTCGATGTGCTGCCACACCAGATGCGACGGATCGAAGTTCAGGCCGAAATGATCGCTGGGGATGATCTCAAACATCTTGCGCCAGACTTCGGGGGAGATCGCCAGATTTTTGCCCCCCGGCCACTCGTCGAGCGAGAACAGCATCGGGCAGTTTTCGATGCCGACGCGCACCCCCTGGGATTCGGCGAAGGCGATCAACGGCTTCCAGACCTCGGCGAAGGTGTCCCACTGATCCTCGATCGGTCGGGCCGGATCGCGCCCGACAAACGTGGTCATCGTGTTGATGCCGATCATGGCGCTGGCCGCGATCACCTTGCGGATGTGCTCGATGTAGGTCTCACGTTCAGCCGGGTCGGCGGCCAGCGGATTCGGGTAGTAGCCCAGGCTGGAGATGCCGACGTTGTACTGGCGCATCAGCCCGCGGATGCGTTCCGCATCCGCCTGGGTGAAGTGCGTGACGTCGATATGCGTGACACCGGCGTAGCGGCGTTCCGCCTTGCCCACCGGCCAGCACATCACCTCGATGGTGTCGAAGCCGTTTTCCGCGGCGAACTGAAAATGCTGCTCAAGCGTCCAGTCTGGCAGAATGGCGGTGACGTATCCTAGCTGCATCAGCTTGCTCCTTTACGTTGTATTGGCAGTTATGGGCAGCGCCCGATCACACGGTCACCCAGCGCTGTTCGCGGTGGCTCTGCAGGATCCGCTCGCACAGCACGACTTCATGATGCCCGTCTTCAAAAGTCGGGAAGGGCCGCGGTGCGGTGAAATCCCCGGCGGCGATGTAATCATACACGGCCCGGTACAACTGCTTGAATGTATCCGGGAAGCCTTCTGCATGACCACCCGGCTGGTTGGCGAAACGACGCCCATTTTCGCTCATCAGAGCCGGATCTTTGATGACGATCTCATTCGGTCTGTCGCGCCGCCCGATCCACAGTTCATTCGGGTTTTCGCTGTTCCAGGCCAGCGAGGCTTTGGAGCCGGAAATTTCAAAATTGAGGAAGTTCTTGCGCCCGGCGCTCACCTGCGACACGCTCATCGAGCCGCGCGCACCGCCTTCGTAACGGAAGAGCACCGACCCCCAGTCTTCGGTATCGATGCGGACTTCGTCGTACTCAACCGGGCCGGCGGTCTCCTTGCCTTTGAATGTGGCGACGGCCTGCCGCGGGCGCTTGTGGACGGGGACGAAGGTGGCCAGATCGGCCAGCAGCGCCTCAACTTTGAGGCCGGTGACAAACCCGATCAGATCCATCCAGTGGGTGCCGATATCGCCGACCGCGCGCAGATCGCCGCCTTCCTCTTTGAGCAGACGCCAGTTCCAGTCGGTATCGTAAAGCAGCCAGTCCTGAATGTAGCCGCCGCGCACAGCGTAGATCGTCCCCAGTTCGCCGGCTGCGATCAGATCGCGCGCGTGCTGCATGAGCGGGTAGAAGCGGATGTTGTAATTGACTGCGCCGACCAGATGCGGATGCGCCGCCGCCACCGCGACCAGGTCAGCCGTCTCGGTCGAGTTCATCGCCAGCGGTTTCTCGCAGACCACGTGCTTGCCGGCGGCGAAAGCGGCTTTGGTCATGCTGGCGTGCAGCCGGTTCGGCGTGGTGATATGAACGGACTGCACCCGATCATCGGCGAGCAGTTCTTCATAAGATGAATAGGCGACTTCCAGGCCCAGCGCGGCGGCGGCGGCGGCGCTGCGCTCCGGCGTCGCGCCGAGGATGCCGCGCACTTTGACCCCCATCCGCTGCAAGGCTTCCGCATGTACGGGGCCGATGAAACCAGTACCAACGACGGCTGCGATCATCGTAACACTCTTCCGTAAGGGGTTTTATGCAATCGATTGCACGACAGTCTAGCGCGGCCAGCCGGGCAGCGCAAGATCTGAGGGACGACTCATGATCGGCGGTATCAGACGCCGGTCGGCGATCCTATGCAGCTTTTTTGCAGCTTTTGGATGGTTGTTTTGCGACTAAAACCGTTACGATATGTCTTAACGATCATGCAGTTGTGCAGTCTGAATTCAGAAGGGAGCAGCCATGAACCTGCGAAATCCGTTGAGGGTCATCCTGTTGGTACTGGTTGTGGCTGCTGCCATGCCAGTTCTGGGGGTGCTTGCCCAGAATGAGAACACGCTGACCTTTGCACGGCCCGTGCTGGGGACGTTAGCCGATGGCCAGGATGTCCTGGTGTACAGTTACACAACCGGTCAGGCGGTATCGCTCAGTGTGCAGGTCGTCAGCGAAACGGTGGCGGCGGCGATCGCGATCCGCGATGAGAGCGGTCTCGTCGCCCAGGAACTCAACCCGACCGGCGGGCTGATCGCAACGCTCACGGCTGTGCTCAGCCCGGGGGCCTACACGATCGAGATCCGTTCGGCGAATGGCGCGGCTGGCCCGGTGCTGGCTGCGATCCAGAGCGAGACGCCGATCGTCATTCAGCCGTTGACTTCCGGCGCGCCGGTCATGGGCGAAGTCTCCGCCGCCGCGCCTGTGAGCGTGTACAGTTTCAGTGCACTGGCGGAACCGGCGGTGTTGACGTTCGACAGCGCTCTGCCCGATGGCGGCCCCGTCGTTCGTATCGTCAACGCCCTGACGCGCGCCGTTGTGGCGACGATCGCCCCGGAATGGGGTGGGGCGATCTACAACATTCCGGCCAACGGTCAGGCTTACGAGCTGTTGATCACCCACAGCGGTCGCCCGGGGGGAGAAGGCTTCAATCTGTGTTTCCATGCCGCCAGCAGTGCGTGTGGGGGGGCTGCACCTGCGCCGCAGCAAACCGGCCAGAGCGCATCCAGCGTCTGCACCGTGACGCCGCAGCAGGCGGGCGGGGCGAACATTCGGCAGTCGGCCAGCACCAACGCCCCGATCCTGACCGTGCTGGCTGGCGGCCAGAGCGCCAGCGTGCTCGGCCTGTCGCCGGATAATGCCTGGTTGAATGTGGTGTTCGGCGCTGTCACCGGCTGGATGGCGCGCTCCGCTGTGATCGAGAGCGGGAACTGCGTTGGCATTCCGGTCGTGCAGCCGCCATCGTTCCAGCCGGTCGCGCAGCCGACGCAGCCGCCCGCCCCAACGCAGCCGCAGCCTCCTCAGCCGCAGCCGCCGATGCCGACGCAGCCGCCGATGCCGACGCCGATCCCGACGATGAGCGGCCCCTGCACGCTGACGGTGACCGCGCCGACGTTCATTTACACCCAGCCGATCGCCAATGTCTCGTATCTGGGCGATCAGGCACAGCCGGCGTACCAGTATTTCCCCAACGGGCGGCTGGCGGATAACAGTTGGTGGCGGCTGACCACCTACAACTGGTGGATCGAGACCAGCACATTCGGGGCGAGCGTGCAGGTGACCGGAGATTGCAGCGGTCTGCCTGTCGTCAGCCCGTAAAGCATGCACGGCCAACATCGATAGTGAAACGGCCCGGATGCGCGTATCCGGGCCGTTTTGTGCTGGCGGCTGTTAACAGATATTTAAGCCTTGTCCTCATTTCCGCAGCAGCGGCTGAGAGGTCGTTACAATGGACATTATCGCGCAAAACTGGAGGACAGAGCCACAGTGACAGCAGTCAGCGCAGGCCATCCGACTCGCTCTCTCACGCGCGGCCCGTCGCGGCGGCTGCGCATACTGCGGGAAAACCTGACCGGCTGGGCTTTTGTGCTGCCCGCCATGATCCTGATCTTCACGTTCGGCATCTTCCCGGTCGCATTCGCTTTCTTCGTCAGTTTGCACCGCTGGCGGCGTTTTCCGGGCGAATACGAGGGACTGGCCAATTACGTGCGCGCGCTGGATGGGCTGGCCTACGTGATCTTCTTCTGGCTGGCGCTGGCGGCGATCGGTTTTGGCTTGATCCAACTGCGCGCGCTGCTGCGTCAGCGAGGGGCGGCGCGCGCGCTGTCGTATGTCATCCCGGGCGGGATGCTGGCGACTGCGATCGTCGCTTTTCTGAACTGGATGAACTCCCTGCTGCCGTTGATCCTGATGATCCCGCAGCGGGTGCGCGGGCAGGAACGGGTGCAGGGGCTGTTCGTCTCCGAACTGGTGGCAACCCTGCAGATGCCCGACTCCTGGTTCAATGGCAATCTGTTTTTGAGCGTGTTGCTGGCCGCCCTGGCCGCCTGTGCGGTCTGGTTCGTCTTCGTCCGGGGCGCTGCACCCGGCCAGAGCCTGTATCGGGCGGCGGTGTTCGCGACTGCGTGCACGCTGGGCGGGCTGCTGCTCCATCTGACGCTTGGCGAAATTCAGCGCGCGGTCGAGGCGGCGCGCGCCGGGGGCGGGGAACTGCCGATCTGGACGCAGATCGTCTCGATCAGCGGCGGTGCACTGCTGGTAGCCGGGGCGTACGGGCTGTGGCAGCGCACGACGCGGGCTTACGGCAAGCGGCGTTTCCTGCTCGGATCCGCCGGGGTGATTGCGCTGCTGATCGGCGGCTACCTGCTGATCGTAGAACTGCCGCAGTCGCTCAACCGGGCTGATCCGAACGTGCTGCGCGGCCTGGGGATCACGGTGATGTTCGCGCTGGGGACAGTGCCGTTCCAACTCAGCATCGGCCTGCTGCTGGCGTACCTGCTGTTTCAGAATATCCGTGGGAAAAGCTTCTTCCGGATCGTTTACTTCCTGCCGTACATCATGCCGTTTGTCGCTACAGCGGCGGTGTTCAACATCCTGTTCTCATTCCGCCCCGAATCGCCGGCCAATCAATTCATCAACCTGTTCGGCATCCCCGATCAGCGCTGGTTGATGGAGTCAACCGGGGTGCTGCGCCTGATCTTCGGGGAGGCGATCCCGCAGACGCTGGCTGGCCCCAGCCTGGCGCTGGTGGTCATCATGCTGTACACCACCTGGACGTACATCGGTTACGATGCGGTCGTCTATCTGGCCGGGTTGGGGGGCATCCCCGCTGAGCTGTACGAGGCCGCGCGCATCGACGGCGCGAATGAGTGGGCGATTTTCCGTCACATCACGCTGCCGCTGCTGTCGCCTACGACCTTTTTTCTCATGTTGATCGCGATCACCGGCACCTTCCGCGCCTTCACCCAGATTTACATCATGCGCAACCCGGCGACGCAAAGCTCGGTGGATACCCTGGGGGTACGCATTTTCGAGACGGTGCGCACCACCGATCCCAATATGGGGTACGGGTCGGCGATGGCCTTCGTGCTGTTCGGCGTGATCCTGATCATCACTGTTGTGCAAAATCGCGTGGTCGGAAGGCGTGTGTTCTATGGTTGATCTCGCCATGTCGCAGCAGCACGTCGAGGCCGGCGCTGCCCGGCGCTCGCGCCGGATCCGCTGGGGGCGCATCGTCGTCTATGGGGTGCTGACTCTGGGGCTGATCCAGGCGCTGTTTCCCTTTTTCTGGATGCTCAGCGCGTCGCTGATGAGCCTGAGCGAGGTCACTTTTGGCGCACTCATCCCCGGCCAACTGCGTTTCAGCAACTATCCTGAGGCGTGGGAACGGGCGAATTTCGGCCTGTTCCTGTGGAACAGCGTGCGCATCACGGCCATCACCCTGATCGGTGAACTGGTCATCTGTATCCCGGCTGCGTATGCGTTTGCGCGCATCCGCTTCTTCGGGCGTAACACGCTGTTCGCCATCATGCTGACCACGCTGATGATCCCGGAAGTGGCGACCTTCATCCCGAATTACCTGACCACCATCTGGTTGGGACGGTTGAGCGAGAGTCTGTTCGGTTTGCCCTGGTTGAATAACTGGCCGGCGCTGACGATCCCGTTCATGGCGTCGGCGTTCACGATCTTCCTGCTGCGCCAGTTTTTCGCTCAGATACCGGAGGATCTGTGGGATGCGGCGCGCATCGACGGGGCGGGGCATCTGCGCTTCCTGCTGTCCGTCGTCATTCCGCTATCCAAAGCGCCGATCATGACGGTGGTCACCTTCGGTTTCATCGGCAGTTGGAACGCGCTGCTGTGGCCGCTGCTGGTGACGCAGACGGACGAGTGGCGCCCGGTCGCTGTGGGGTTGACCAAGTTCGTCAGCGCCGATGCGCCCAATGATCTGCATCTGCAGATGGCGGCCTCGGTGATGATGATCATCCCGATCCTGATCCTGTATTTCTTCACGCAGAAGCAGTTCACCGAAGGGATCGCCAGCACCGGCTTGAAGGGGTAGAGGCGGCGCTGCTTGCATCCCGACTGGGAACGGCATCGAACGACTGCGAGATCAACGTCGCTTAAAATACACTTAACTTCAACCAGTTAATCTCACACTGGGCATGGTTGTGCCCGGAGCGAATGTTTCATGTTGAGGAGATGAGCATGCGTAAACTGGTCTGGTTGGTGGTTCTGGTCGTGCTGGCGCTGACAGCGACGGTGGCTTTTGCTCAGGAAGATCTGTCGTCGGTGGATCCGAGCGGCCAGACGGTGGTGTACTGGCATCAGTTCAGCGGTGCGCAGGCGACGACGATCGATGCGCTGATCGCGCGGTTCAATGAAACCAATGAATTCGGCATCACGGTGACGGGCATTCCGCAGGGCAATTACAACGATATTCGCGAGCTGATGAATGCCGGTATCGTGTCCGGTGAACTGCCGAACCTCGTCGCGGGTTTCGCCAACGACGGCGGCAGCTATGCGCGCGACGGCGCGGCGGTCGATCTGACCCCGTACCTCAATGATCCGACTTACGGCATGACGGAAGAGGAACTGGCGGCGTTCAACACCGCGCTGCTCGATTTCAACACGATCAACGGGCAGCTCGTGGCCTGGCCGCATCAGATGTCCGCTCAGGTCATGATGGTCAACCAGACCCTGCTCAATGAACTGGGCTTCGACGCTCCGCCGGCCACGCTGGATGAGTTCCGCGCCGTCGCCTGCGCCGCCGCCGAGTCGACCGGCCCGAACGGTGAAGATCGTCAGGGCTTCCCGATCACGACCGATGCGAGCATGTTCGAGTCGTTCGTGGCGGTTCAGGGCGGGCGGATCTATGATGGCGAGGCCTTCACGTTCGCCGATAACCCGGTTGTGATCGATACCTTCCAGCTCTATCAGGATCTGTACAACGCGGGCTGCGCCTATATCCCCGCTGAGCGCTTCGCTGAACAGGCGGATTTCAGCCTGGGCCTCAATCCGTTCATCGTCACCAGCACCGCCGGTTTCACCTTCGTGCTCAGCGCATTCGCCAGCAGCGGCCTGGAAGCGGAACTGGTCGTCGCGCCGTTCCCGCGCACGACGGAACAGCCGGTAGTGCAGGTGTTCGTCCCCAGCATCATCATGGTTCCCGGCACGCCGGAAGCGCAGCTCGCGTCGTGGCTGTTCCTGAAGTTCCTGGTCACGCCGGAGTCGGCGGCGACGTGGAGCGAGGGCACGGGTTACTTCAACCCGGTGACCACGGTGACGTTCAATGAGGCGGCGTTCGTGCCCGGTCTGTTCCCGTATTTCGCGGCGGCCAACGCCCTGGTCAACAGCCCGGATACGGTGCTGTACAACAGCCCGAACATCACCGCTTATGGGCGCGTGCGCGGCCTGATCTCCGAGGCGATCGCCAACGTGACCAGCAACGGCATGAGCGTCGCCGATGCGGTCGCCACGCTTCAGGCCGGGGCGGATCAGGCGCTGGCCGACAGCATGTAGGTTCCGCTTTAGCGGAAATGCAACACAAGCATGGGGGGCGGCCGCTGCGGCTGTCCCCTTTCTTTTTTTCTGTGTTACAGTCAGCCGACTGACGGGATGATCGGGCTGCCTGAAAAAGATAGGAACGCGCGCTCATGCATGAACTTGCTGTGACCCAGAGCCTGCTCGAACTGGCGCTGCGCCATGCCGAACAGCATCGAGCCGCCCGGGTGACGCATCTGTATCTGGTGATCGGCGATCTGTCGTCGATCGTCGATGACTCGGTTCAGTTCTACTGGGATATCATCAGCCGCGGGACGATCGCTGAGGGGGCGGTGCTGCACTTCAACCGGGTGCGCACGCGCATGCGCTGCCGCGCCTGTGGGACGGAGTACGAGCCGGAAAAAGGGACGCTGGCCTGCCCGGCCTGCACCAGCGCTCAGGTGCAGGTCATCGCCGGGGAGGAATTTCGCCTTGATGCGATCGATATCGAAATGGAGGAGCTGCCGGGAAGCTGACCGTCACCGCGGCGCTGACCGGACGCCAGCGCCGCAGTGACAGGCTGGCCATCACCAGCCCCGGTGAGCGATCTTTTCGCTTTCGGGCATCGTGGTCACATTGATGCCGACCATGGCCTCGCCCAGGCCGCGGCTGACGCGCGCGAGCACATCCGGATCGTTGTAGTGCGTCACAGCCTCGACGATGGCTTTGGCGCGTTTGGCCGGATCGCCGCTCTTGAAGATGCCGGAGCCGACGAACACGCCATCCATGCCGAGCTGCATCATCAGCGCGGCATCCGCGGGCGTAGCGACGCCGCCCGCCGCGAAATTGACCACTGGCAGACGACCGAGCTGGGCCGTCTCAACGACCAGATCATACGGCGCGCCGATATTTTTGGCGTAGGTGAACAGTTCGTTCTTGTCCATCGAGGTCAGGGCGCGGATCTCGCGCATGACGGCGCGCGCATGGCGCACTGCTTCGACCACGTCGCCCGTGCCGGCTTCACCTTTGGTGCGGATCATCGCCGCGCCTTCGTTGATGCGGCGCAGCGCTTCGCCCAGGTTGCGGCACCCGCACACAAACGGCACAGTGAAAGCGTGCTTGTTGATATGATTCTCCTCATCGGCGGGCGTCAGCACCTCGCTCTCGTCGATGAAGTCGATGCCGATCGCCTGCAGGATCTGCGCTTCGACGAAATGGCCAATGCGCGCCTTCGCCATGACCGGGATGGTGACCGCCTTCATGATGCTTTCGATCATGTCCGGATCGCTCATGCGGGCGACACCGCCGTGGGCGCGGATGTCCGCCGGGATGCGCTCCAGCGCCATGACAGCGCACGCGCCCGCGTCTTCAGCGATCTTGGCCTGCTCCGGCGTCACCACATCCATGATCACGCCGCCTTTCAGCATCTGCGCTAGGCCGCGTTTGACTGCGACCGTGCCCTTCTGCGGGTCATGGGTGCCATTGCTGCCGGGGGTCTCGTTAATGGGAAGCCCGTTTACGCTCATGGGTTGCTCTTGCCTCGGTTGAATTGGACAGTCTGGTACGGTCAGGGTAGTTTACCGGAAGCCCGCCCTGTATGTCCATATAAGGCCATTGGTTCAGCGCAGTATCGTGCTGTCCGGATCGGTCATCAGGGTGGCGTCGGCGTTCGGGTGGGGGGGGAAGTCGGTGTGTGCGTCGGCGTCGGAGTGAGCACGATATTTGATGGAAGCGGCGGGGTGACAATCTCAAGGTCGCCGCCATCGGGAATCGCAAGCTGACCTTGAG
>DAOUBU010000069.1:0-8819 GCA_034432395.1 Anaerolineae bacterium | reverse complement strand
CCCAAGGGTTGGGCTGTTCGCCCATTAAAGCGGTACGTGAGCTGGGTTCAGACCGTCGTGAGACAGGTCGGTCTCTATCCGCTGTGGGCGTTGGGGGTTTGAGGGGCGCTGTCCCTAGTACGAGAGGACCGGGATGGACGGAGCGCTTGTGTGTCGGTTGTCGCGCCAGCGGCACAGCCGAGTAGCAATCTCCGGAGCAGATAACCGCTGAAAGCATCTAAGTGGGAAACTGACCCCAAGATGAGACCCCCTACCGAAAGGGTAAGACCGCAAGGAGACGACTTGCTGGATAGGCGGGGAGTGGACGCGCAGTAATGCGTGGAGCTGACCCGTACTAATGGTCGAGGGCTTTGCCGTGTGATACGGGGAAGCGAGACTTCTGCCGCGCAAGGCAGACACGCCAGGGGAGAACGCGCGTGGGACGCCGTGAAGGGCGCCGCGCAGGCTGGGATGCCCCGCTGCAATCGGGTTGATGAACGCAAGCGTCGTGACAAAGACGGATATGTTGGTGGCTGAAGCGGTGAGGGTCCACCCGGTCCCATCCCGAACCCGGAAGTTAAGCTCACCAGCGCCGATGGTACTCTGCGGGTGACTGCATGGGAGAGTAGGTCGCTGCCAACGTATCCGTTTTTGATTCCCCTGCCCCGACGTTCCGCGTCAGTCCCCGGCGGGTGCGGCGGCGGAACGCACCTTGAACTGACGCAGACGTAAGTTGACGATCGCGATACCGAGCAGGATCAGCAGCGATCCGATCACCAGCGTCAGCGACAGAGTCGTATCGCCCAGCAGCACGCCGATCGTGACGCCCACCACGGGCACGACGTAGGTCACCATGCTGGCGCGCGCCGCCCCCAGCTTCTGGATCACCTGATAGAACAGCAGATAGGCCACAAACGTGTTGACCAGCCCCAGCGTCGCCACGGCCAGCAGCGTCCCGGGCGGGACAGCGGTCAGCGGCGCGGCGGGTTCGCCGCCGAACAGCGGCGCGATCACCATGCCGATGCCCGACGTGACCGCGCCGACGATCATCGTCCCGGCGGAGACCATCAGCGGATCGTGCAGCCGCTGGATGGCTTTGCGCGTCATGACGCCGCCGACGGCGTAGCACATCGCCCCGGCGACGACCGCGAGCTGGCCGAGCAGGCTGCTGGCGGCCAGGCCTTCAGCCGACAGGCTGCGGCTGAAGAGCACGACCACGCCGACGAAGCCGACGATCACGCCGAACAGTTTCTGCGCCGTGATCCGTTCATCGGCGAAGCTGAAGTGCGCGATGATCAGCGTGCCGAACGCCGCGGTCGAGTTGAGCACGCTCGCCACGCCGCTGTCCACCGCGATCTCCGCCCAGGCGATCAGGGCGAAAGGCAGCGTCAGGTTGACCAAGCCCATGACCAGAAAAGCGCGCAGGTCGGCGAGGGAGCGCGGCAGACGCCCGCCGCGCAGCAGCAGGACGGCGTTCAGCCCGATCGCGGCGATCGTCGTGCGGATGAAGACGACCTGAAACGGGCTGAGTTCCTCCACCCCGACGCGGATGAGCAAAAACGACGATCCCCAGATCAGGCCGACCAGCCAGAACGCTGCCCATTTGCGCACGATTTCCACCCCGCGGCTGTGCTGCCCGCCACAAAAAACGAGCCGGGGCCGGCCCCGACTCGTGCCTCAGTCCATCCCGATCAGCCTACTGCGCCCCGCCCGGTCTGTCAACCCGTCCACCGGGTGATGCGCGCTCTGAGCGGGCCGATCGCGTTTTCAGCGCGCATCAATCCCACTTGCGCTCATCTTTGATCAGGCGCAGCGCCGGATCGATCACCCCCGGCTCGACCACTTCGACCGCATCCACGCGCAGCCGGCAGAAGGCCTGCACGAAACTGGCGACGGCCTCGCGCACATCGGCCCCGGCGTGTTCCGGCTTCAGTTCGACCTGCACGGTGACGACGTCGCGGTTGTCCGCGCGCGTGATGATCGCCCGCCCGTGCTTGACCGCCTCGATCCGCCCCATGGCGGCCACCAGTTGGTTGGGATGCAGGAACATGCCGCGCACCTTGATCGCATCGCCGACGCGCCCGACCAGGCGCAGCACGGTCTCGTCCCCGTCCGGCATGAAGACGCCCAGATCGCCCGTGCCGAAGCGGATGAGCGGGTACGCCTTCTCCAGTTTGGTGACGACCACTTCGCCCGGCGTCCCCGGTTCGACCGGCTGGCCGCTGTCCCTGTCCACCAGCTCGACGTATACGCTCTCCATCAGGTGGAAGCCGTCCGAGCCGGGCCGGGTGTAGGCGAGGAAGCCGAGATCGGCCGTCCCGTAGGCGCTGACCGTCGTCATGCCGTACTCGCCCTCGAAGCGGGCGCGCTGCGACGGCGTGTACGGTTCGGCGCTGAAGATCGCCTTCTTGATCGTCACCGCCGCTTTCGGGATGCCCATCTCGGCGGCTTTGTCGAGGATGATGGCCAGGAAGCTGGGCGTGCCAACGTAGCCGGTGACGCCCAGCGCGGTCATCATCATGATCTGGAGTTCGGTGTTGCCCGGCCCGGACGGGATGACCGTGACGCCCAGCGCGCGCAGCGCTTCATCCAGCAGCAGGCCGGCGGGCGTCAGGTGGTACATGAAGGTGTTGAGCGCCCGATCGCCGGGGCCGAAGCCCGCGGCGCGGAACGGGGCCAGCGCCGCCGCCGGATTTTCTGAGGGCGGCTGCGGATCGTAGATCGGCCCGGGCGAGATGTAAATCCGCGGCAGCGACGCCGGATCGACGGTCAGGAAGCCGCCGAACGGCGGATCGGCCTGCTGAAATTCGACCAGGCGATCCTTGGGCGTCACCGGGATTTTGACCAGATCGGCGGCGGACTGGATGTCCGCCGGGCTGACGCCCGCATCCTGCATGATGCGTCGGATGGTCGGGGCGTGTTCATAGGCATGGGCGACGAGGTCGCGGATCTGTGCATCGCGAGACATGGCTTCAGCTCATCCTCCGTTCCACCGCACAAACAGCGGGCCATCAGCCCAGCCAGCGTTTGCGCCGCTTGTAATGTTTGACTTCTTTATAACTCTTGCGTTCGCCGAGCTGGTTAAGGCCGAGATAAAATTCCTTGATATCCTCGTTTTCGGCGAGCTGCGCCGCCGGCCCGTCCAGCACGATGCGCCCGTTCTCCATGACGTAGCCGTAATCGACCAGCGACAGCGCCGCGCGCGCGTTCTGCTCCACCAGCAGCACTGACGTGCCCTCGGCCTTGTTGATCTCGCCGACGATGCGGAAGATCTCCTGCACCAGCATCGGGGCCAGCCCCAGCGACGGCTCATCGAGCATGATCAGCTTCGGATGCGCCATCAGCGCCCGCCCGATGACCATCATCTGCCCTTCGCCGCCGCTCAGGTAGCCGCTGACGCGGTGGCGCAGATCCTTGAGGCGCGGGAAGTAATGGTAGACGCGCTCCAGATCCTGCCGGGCGTAGCGCCCGCCGTGATACGCCATCGCCCCGACGCGCAGATTCTCCTCCACGGTGAGGTGCTGGAACATCGGGCGGCCTTCGATCACCTGGACGATGCCGCGCCGGACGATGTCCTCGGTGTTGAGCCTGTCGATGCGTTCGTCGTTGAACACGATCGAGCCGCGCGTCACCTCGCCCAGCTCGCTGGACAGCAGCCCGCTGATCGCCTTGAGCGTGGTCGATTTGCCCGCGCCGTTGGCCCCCAGCAGCGCCACGACCTGGCCCGGCTTGACCTCGAACGAGACGCCGCGCAGCACCAGGATGACGGAGTTGTAAATCACCTCGATATTGTTGACCGCTAACATCTGTGCTTTTTCCTGAAAAAATTTGCTGCATTCGGACGGGTAAACTTGTTTTCCGCAGTATATCCTGTCCCCGCCGCCGCGTCACCCCCTGCGAAACATCCCCGCGCACGAACAGGTGTTCATCCGCCCGATCGCGGTTTATAATCAGACTGTCCTGTTGCAGAACGGATTCATGTTTGATGTTCAATCGACGTTCTTTCAAAACAGATGAAAGCTTTCTTGAAAAAATTGCAATTGGGGCTATAGGAACTCGCCGCGTATTTGAACATCTTCAGCAGCAGGGACACAGCCCTATCGAACTGGAACGCGGTTCGATGAGCTACAAAATCTGGAAAAACATCAAGATCAAGCGTATTCGCGTTCCCGACATTCTTCTGCTCAATGCGAACCGCCGAATCGAGTCGCGCGCCAAGACCAAACTTGAAATCACAATGTCACATTCTTTTTCAAATCGGGAACGAGCCTGGGATAGTGGTCTTGCTGATGAGGATTATGTTGCGCTGGTTGGTGTTCACCGAAGTGGTGAGCGGCCCGTCGATTGGCAGGCCGACACGCTTGTCCAATATATCGCGGTACGTGATTTGCGGACAGCATACTTGAGCGGTTCAATTGTGCGCGAAAAGCCAAAAGGTGCTCAGGAAGGTTTTGAGGAACGTGTGACCTGGCCCTGCACAATAGCGAGTGCTGATGGCACTGTTCATTGGATGTCGGAGGATCGGTTACAGTATCAGCGGTCAGTTGATAGTCGGGTAGTCAGCCTCCGGCTTTTGAAATCGGGTATCAGCCTCATACCGCAGGTTAAAGTGGGTGATGCGATCACTGAAAATCAAATTCTGGCCGCAGTTGTTCCTGTTATTCAGTCTATTCCCGCACAGCAACCTGTATCCGCTGATGTTTATGTTTCCCAACTCCACAGTTCTTCACAGAGTGAGAGATATACGGCCGCCAAAGCACTCTTTTACTTTGACAGCCCGGGAGTACGCTCCGCTCTTATTGAGAAAGTTCAGGACGATAAAGATCACATCTACGTCAGACTGGACGCTGCTGCCAGCCTTGCTCGTCACCATGATAAGGTCGGCTATAACTTCATCGAAGAGTGTCTTCATCAACCGTATGTCGAGAGTCAATTGGAAGCTGTGATTGTGCTTGCTGAAATTGCCGGTTCTGTCGCGATTGAGATGCTGCAGGATGTGCTTCAGCGATCCGATTATCATCCAGAAGTCCGTGCTGGAGCGGCATGGGCGCTGGGTGAAATACGCAGTCCCATCGCGCTTCAAACCCTGGTGCGTAGTTTTAATGAGACCACGGAAATCATTCGTATCGAAGCAGCTCGTGCGTTAGCCAAGATTGCCGAGACTCACCTTGAAGAGATCATTTCGCTCTTGCCTACCGGTCAGACGGTAGAGCGCCCCGGTATTGCATGGGCACTGAGCCAGATCGGACGGATTTCGGTCGATCAACTGCTCGGTATTTTGCGAGACGACGACACGCGACGCTGGGTATCTTTTATTCTTGGAAGCCAGCGCCCTGAACTTTACATTGATCAGATAGAACGTCTTCAGCAGATTGACCCTGAAATTTATTTCGCTGTAACGGTGTTGTGGCAGATCATGAACAGTTGGATATACAACCTGGAGATGTATGGATGAAGGCCCTGCCACCACCGCTCTACCGGACACAGATGGGACGCGCTTACGTGGGTGATGCGCTCGACCTGCTAAGCGGCCTGGAAGACTCATCTGTTGATCTGGTAATGACTTCGCCACCTTTTGCGCTTCAGCGGAAGAAGGCGTATGGAAATGAAGCCGAAGAAAGTTATGTTGATTGGCTGCTTCAGTTTTCGGTTGAACTGCGCCGTGTCATTAAAGAGACGGGAAGTCTCGTCATCGATTTAGGCGGCGCATATCGGCAGGGGCGCCCAGTTCGCTCTTTATACAATTATCGTGTGCTCATTCGACTGTGTGATGAATATGGCTGGAAACTGGCGGAAGAATTTTTCTGGTTCAATCCAGCAAAGCTGCCAAGTCCGATTGAGTGGGTAAACAAACGCAAGATCCGCGTGAAAGATGCGGTGAATACTGTCTGGTGGCTGTCAAAATCCGATTTCCCGAAAGCGGATGTTCGCCAGGTGCTCGCGCCATATTCAGAGCGTATGAAGAAACTGCTTGAGGATCAAGAAAGTTTCTACACGCCCAAGAAACGCCCTTCCGGTCATGACATCAGCAATCATTTCGGACGCGACAACGGCGGTGCTATTCCTGCCAATTTGCTACAGATCCCAAATACAGAAAGTAATTCAGCCTATCTTCGCTGGTGTAAACTGGTCGGGACAGCCGGACATCCTGCACGATACCCAATTAGATTACCGGAGTTTTTCATCAAATTTTTGACCGAAGAACAAGATGTCGTTCTGGATATCTTCGCGGGTTCAAACACGACAGGAGCAGCAGCAGAGCGTCTCGGTCGCCGCTGGCTTTCCTTTGAAAAAGAGCACCGATATGTGGCTGAGTCCGCTTTTCGCTTTATTGGTGATCTCGACCCATCCACTGTTACGGAGTTGTATCAAACGCTGAGTCTGGACGCTCATGCAGATATCAGACTTCCCCAGTACATTCAGCTATTTACCTGATATATCATCTCGAATTGATGTTGGAACGCATTCGATTGACTGAAGACGGCGCTGGTCGTCAACGAGTCGCTGACGCTGCGCGGCATCCCGGCGCGGGCGTTCGAGTACCGGCTGGGCAGTCGTTCCGCGCTGGACTGGGTGATCGAGCAGTACCGCGTCCGGCGGGACGGGGCGGGGCAGATCGTCAGCGATCCCAACCGCCCGGACGATCCGGAGTACATCGTCAACCTGATCGGGCGCGTGATCGCCATCAGCCTGCGCACGCTGGATCTGATCGCGGCGCTGTGAGACGGGCAGCGCCGGGTTCAACGCCCGGCGCTGCGATCACAGGCGGCGCGCTGCCGATCCCTCAATTCAGCGGCACCAGCGTCTGGATGCCCTCCACCGATTCCACCGACCAGCCGACCACGCCGGTGGGCAGCATGATCTGCCACCAGTTCAGGCCGTCCGCCGCGATCGGCCCCTGGACGATGCTCACGATCTGACCCGCGTTCACCTGCGCGATGACTTCATAGCTGCGGCCCGCGCCCGTGCGCACGTTGAGCAGGTCTCCCGCCGTCGTCTGCACCCGCGCCTGCCCGCCGATGCGGAGCTGCACCGGGGAAGCGATCGGCCCCGACGGCACAACCGGGACAGCCACCGGCCCTGACGGCACGACCGGGACGGCGATCGGCCCCGACGGCACGACCACGGGCAGCGTCGGCACGACCGGGACGGCGATCGGCCCCGACGGCACGACCACGGGCAGCGTCGGCGCGATCGGAATGGCCACCGGCAGCGTCGGCTGGATCGGGATGGCGACCGGGAGCTGCGGCTCGACGGGCTGCGCGATGATCGGGCCGGCGGGGACGAACACCGTGTTCGGGTTGGCGAAGCCCCACGGCTCGACCGACCCCGGCTGGTACTGCTCATCGCTCACCCAGGCGATCTCGTAGTTGGCCCCCAGCGTCGAATTCCACACCGGGACGGCGGTGAACGGCGCGGGATCGCTGCCCGGCTGGGTGTAGACGCGGTAGAGCGTCGTCCCGCCGGCGCGGCCTTCGCCGCCGCTGGCCGTGGCGATGAACCCGCCCACGATGCCGTCGATGCTGGTGACGTTGAACACGGGCAGCGAACCGTCGTTCATCTCGCCGACGAGCATGCCGCCGCGCGTGTAGGTGAGGATCGCGTTCGGCTCGCCCAGCACCGCGTCAACGTAGCTGACCGTCACCAGCTCACTGGCCTGGCTGAAGTTGATCCGGAAGGCGTTGGGCGCGAACAGATAATCCTGGCGCATGCCGGTGAAGGCGTTGTAGGCGCTGGCGATGTTCGGGATCGCCATGCCGGTTTCAGGGTACGTCGCGTTCGGGTAGGCGCTGTTGCTCACCAGCATGACGGCCTCGCCCAGCACGTTCTGATCCAGCGCCAGGCTGATATACGAGTCTTCCGCGAAGGTCGTGCCGCCGGTGAAGTCCCAGCCGAACGTCGGGTACTGAGGCAGGCCCTCGCTGGCATACGGGACGGTGCTGAAGATGATCGTGAAGTCGTTGAACTGCTGCACCACCGGGATGATGTAGACGAAATCCGCCGGGACGGCGAACGACGCCGGGTCTTCCCGCGTCAGCATCATGGTGATATCGCCCACCGTCACATCGACGACGGCGATCGTCCACGAGGCCGGGCCTTCGTACAGGTTCGTCCCGTAGCCGATGGCGAACCGGGTGTTGGTCGAATCCCACATGTAGGTCGAACCGGAAAAATCGAGCGCGCTGACCGATCCGAAGCCGAGCGGGACGTTGACGATGACGCTGCCGATGGCCGAGTCGTAGATGCTCAGCGTGTTATCGGCGACGTAGGCGAGGTAGCGGCCATCGCGCGAGGGCGAGATATAGCGGTTGAAGGCCGTGCCGGGCAGCACCGTATCGACGAGCGTGGACGTGTTGAACCCGTCATGGGCGACGCGCACAATGCGCCCGAAGGTGCGATCGTACAGCCAGGCTTCCCAGTACCCGCCGCCCGCGTGGGCCGGGGCAGCGCCGAAGCCGAAAGCTCCGAGGAGGACGATACAGAACAGGATGACGCTGAAGTGGACGACGCGGCTGCGAAACATCGTTCAGAACCCCTCAATCGATTGTGTGATGATGGTCGATGCACGCAGGTCATCATATGTTGAATTGCCAAAACGCGCCAATGCGGCGAGGGGGGCGCAGGCCCTCGTCCCCTGCGACCGGCGTCGCTTCCCCCTCTCCCTGAGGCGAGGGGGGCAGGCCCTCGTCCCCTGCCCTCACCCCCTGCGACCGGCGTCGCTTCCCCCTCTCCCTGAGGCGAGGGGGCAGGCCCTCACCCCCTGCCCTCACCCCCTGCGACGGCGTCGCTTCCCCCTCTCCCTGAGGCGAGGGGGCAGGCCCTCACCCCCTGCCCTCACC
>DAOUBU010000068.1:0-56021 GCA_034432395.1 Anaerolineae bacterium | reverse complement strand
GCCGGCTGGATCATGCATCCCCGGAGCCGGCGCGCAGGGCGGGCAGCACCCGTTCGCCGATCAACTGGATGCCTTCGACTGACGTCAGGCCGTGCGGCGTGCCGAACTCGATGCGCGCCGCGCCCGCCGCGTACAGCGCCTCCGCCTGGGCGATCAGATCATCGGGGTCGCCCGCGAAAGCGAAACGATCGAGCAGATCGTCCGAGATCAGGGCCGCCGCCCCGTCCAGATCGCCCGCTTCGACCCGCCCCTGCAGCCGGGCGATCAGCTCCGGCTCGATCGACACGGTCGGATCGAGCGGGGCGACCACGGGCAGGTACAGCGCGACCGACCGGCGCGCCGCCGCCCGCGCCCGCGCCCGATCGACCGCGCACACCGTCACCGCCCCCATGACGATGCCGACGTCCCGGCACGTTCCATCCGCCAGCCGGTTGCCTTCGTCGATGTAACTGCGCATCACCGGCACGATCGCCGGGTTGGCCGAGCCGCCGATTTTGACCTCATCGGCGATGCGCCCGGCCAGCGCGGCCAGTTTGCGCCCCCACGTGCCGATCAGCAGCGGGATCGGGCCGTCCGGCAGGGGGTACGGGGCGCGCACGTGCGGCGCGATCCGGTAGATCGCCCCGTCGTAGCCGCCCGTCCCGCCGGAGAGCAGATAGCGCACCACGTCGGCGGCCTCGCGCACCATCGCGATCGAGGTCTCCGGGATGCCGTGATCGGCCAGCCACGCCCCGCGCGACAGGCCGATGTAGACCCCGCCCGCTGCGAGCTGCGCCAGCAGCGCCGTCTGCGCGGCGATATCGATCGGGTGGATGCGCCCCGGCGGGATCGCCGCCGGCCCGACGCGCGCCCGGCGCAGATGCGGGGCCATCAGCAGCAGCGCGGCGTAGCTGGGATGAAACGGCGCGTCGCAGTACACGCTGACGACGTCGAAGGCGTACCGGTCGATCACCTGCGCCAGCGCGATGTATTCGCGGGCGTGTTTGTCGGTTTGCAGGGCGATGCTCACCTGTCTCACGTCAGATCGTCGCTTTCCAACTCGCGCGGGCCGATGCGTTCGATGCGCATGATCAGCCGTTCATCCGGGTCGGGGCAGGCCACCAGCGAGTCGCGCGCCAGCCAGTCCTCCGGGTCGAGCGCGCGCTGTCTGGCGGCCAGCAGCGGCAGCACCGCGCTGAGCGCGTAGATGCAGAAATGCCGGCCCGGCGGCAGGCGCAGCCGGCTGCTCTCGGTCAGTTCGAAGTAATCGCCGACCTGCAGACCGCACACCGAGCGCCCCTCGATGGCGACCACGGTCACGCGCAGATCGTACAGCGCAAACGTCCCCATGCCCGCCTCAATCGACCACGTACAGCGTCTGGAAGCCGCGCGTCAGCGGTTCGCCGCCGCCGGGCCGGACGACGACGACATCCTCCACGCGGGCGGAGAAGCGTCCGTCGAACAGCGTGATGCTCGGCTCGACGGTGAAGAGCATCCCCTCCTGCACGACCGTGGTATCGCCGCGCGTCAGGAACGGCGGCTCGTGGACATCCATGCCGATGCCGTGGCCCAGGCGGTGGCGGAAGGCTTCGCCGTACCCGGCCTCCTCGATCACGCGGCGGGCGGCGGCATCGACCTGCTCGCAGGTGGCCGCGCCCGCTTTGAGCGCGGCGATCCCCGCCGCCTGCGCGCGCATGACCTGATCGTAGACCTCGCGGAACTGGGCGTCCGGCTCGCCAAAAGAGACGGTGCGCCCGAAATCGTAGCACATCCCCTCGTGCACCGCGCCGAAATCGAACAGGATGGCCACCGGCGGCGTCAGGACGCGCGGCCAGGTGCCCAGCCGATCGCCGAATTGGAGCGGGTGATTGGGGCCGGAATTGTACAGCGACGTGGTGAACGACGGCCCCAGCGATCCGTGGCGGCGGAGCTGGTAATCGACCTCGGTGACGACATCGAGTTCGGTCATGCCGTGTTTGAGCTGGCGCAGCACATCGGCGAAGGCGGCCTCGGTGATCTCTCCGGCGCGGCGCATGACGGCGATCTCATCCTCGCTTTTGATGACGCGCTGCTGCCGCAGGATGTCCGTGGCGGAGGTGAAGCGCGCCTCCGGCAGCAGCGCCTGCAGGTGGATGAGCGTCTCGGCGTGGGCGCGATCGCTGACGGCGATGCGCGGCTGCGCGGGCAGGTCGAAGCCCGCCAGCACCGCCGTGACCAGCGCCGCCGGGTCGTCCCAGTCGCCCAGCACGCGGATTTGCACGCCGGTCAGGCCGCCCAGCCCGCCGAATTCCGCCGTCATGCGCGGCAGCAGCAGCACCGGATCGCGGCCCGGCGCGATCCACGCGCCTTCGATCCACGCGCCGGGGTGCAGCGTGACACCGAAATTGGGGATATCGCGCGGGACGCCCATCAGGTAGTCGAGATCGGTGTGGACGGGCAGGAAGGCGGCATCGGCCCGCCCGGCCAGCAGTTCCTGAAACCGGGCGATGCGCTGTGCGTAACGATTGGTCTGATCCATAGGTGGGTTTTTTCCTTGCGTAGGCTGGTGCGATTGTTAAAATACGTTTTAGTCCGATTGTCTGGACAAGAGTATATCCATTTCGAGGAGGCCGTATGCGTCGTTCCCTGTTTTTTCTTTTTTCTCTTTTCCTGGTGGCGCTGCTGAGCGTCGGGGCGCTGGCCGCTCAGGAAGAGCGCGTCCTGGTCGTCGGCCATGCCGAAAGCACCGACTCGCTTGACCCGGCCAACGGCTACACCCAGACCACGGGGATCGTTCACAAGCTCATCTACCAGACGCTGGTCACCTTCCCGGATGCCGATGCCAGCGAGATCGTCCCGCTGCTGGCCAGCGACTGGACGATCAGCGAGGACAGCCTGACGTACACCTTCAACCTGAACCCGGATGCCGTGTTCGCCAACGGCGATCCGGTCACCGCCGATGACGTCGTCTTCTCGTTCATGCGCCTGAAGAACCGTCAGGGGACGCCGTCGTTCCTGGCGCAGAACATCGTCAGCGTGGTCGCCGATGATGCGGATACCGTCAGCATCACGCTGGCCGAGATCAACCCGGCGTTCCTGGCCAACCTGGCCGCCAATCCGTTCTCGATCACCAATGACAGCGAGGTGATCGCCCACGGCGGCACGATGGCCGAGGATGCCCAGCAGACCGATACCGCCGAGGCCTACCTGAACAGCGCGTCGGCGGGTTCCGGCCCGTATGTGCTGGAAAGCTGGGAACCGCAGGTGCAGACGGTGATGGTGCGCAACCCGAACTACTGGGGCGAAGCGCCGTACTTCGACCGGATCATCATCGTCAACATCCCGGAGGCCGCCACCCAGAAAGTCGCGCTGGAATCCGGCGAGATCGACATCGCGCTCGACCTGACGTCGGATCAACTGGCGACGATGGGGAACAACCCGGATATCACCGTGGCGACCGTGCCGGGCAACATCGTCCACTTCCTGCTCATGAATCAGGATCCGGCGATCGGCGGGCCGGTCTCGAACCCGCTGGTGCAGCTCGCCATTCGCTACGCGCTCGATTATGAAGGCTACCGGGAGCTGTGGGGCGGCCTGACGCCGGCCTCGCCGATGGCGATCGGCCAGCTCGGCGCGTTCGGGCAGGATCGGGCGTTCCAGCGCGACCTCGATCGGGCGCGCGAGCTGCTGGCCGAGGCGGGCTACCCCGATGGCTTCGACATCACGCTGAGCTACCCGATCTTCACCTTCCAGGGCGTCAACCTCGATACCAACGCCCAGAAGATCCAGGCCGACCTGGCTGAAGTCGGCATCAACGTGACGCTCAACCCCGGCGAGCTTCAGGTCAGCCTGCAGGAGTATCGCAGCGGCCAGCAGGGCTTCGGCTACTGGTTCTGGGGGCCGGACTTCCTCGATCCGATCGACGTGCTGGCGTTCCTGCCCGGCGGCAAGGTCGGCGGCGAACGCGCCAACTGGACGGACGAGAACGCCGATCCGGAGATCCTGGCGCTGCGCGATCAGGCCCGTATCGAGACCGATCCGGCGGCGCGCGTCGCGCTGTTCGCCCAGATCCAGGAATATCTGCAGCAGTCCGGGCCGTGGGCGCCGTTCCTCCAGCCGAACGTGCAGACCGCGTTCCGGTCGGACATTCAGGGGTACGTCTGGCATCCGCAGTGGCTGATCGACCTGGCGCTGCTCAGCCGGGCGGAATAGCGACGGCTGTGCCGGGGGCGCAGGGCGCTGCGCCCCCACAGGCCGGATGACGAAAGCAAGCGTATGCCGTTATATCTGTACATCCTGCGGCGCATCCTGGTGACGATCCCGCTGCTGCTGGGGATCACGTTGGTGTCGTTCCTGATCGCCAATGCCATCCCGGCGGATCCGATCAACGCCAATCTGCCGCCCAATCAGCTCAATAACGAGGCGCTGGTGGCGGCCTTCCGCGCCGAATGGGGGCTGGACAAGCCGCCGGTCGAGCAGTACCTGACCTACCTGAGCAATCTGCTGCGCGGCAACCTGGGCCGCTCGATCAAGACGCGCCAGCCGATCGCGGAGGATATCGCCCGCTTTCTGCCCGCCACGATCGAACTGGCAACGGTTTCGGTCGTGCTCGGCATCGCGATGGGCGTCGGCTTCGGCGTCGTCTCGGCAGTGTGGCGCAATCACCCGGTCGATTACGTCGTGCGCGTGCTCGGCCTGATCGGCGTCAGCGTGCCGGTGTTCGTGCTGGCGCTGCTCGGGTTGAGCATCTTCCACGCGCAGTTGGGCTGGGTGGCCGGGCCGGGACGGCTGGGCGCGCGCACCGCCGCCCCACCGACGATCACGGGCCTGTATCTGCTCGACAGCGCGCTGACCGGCCAGTGGGACACCTTCCGCGATGCGCTGTCGCGCATCATCCTGCCGAGCATGGTGCTGGCGCTGTACATCACCGGGCTGATCAGCCGGGTGACGCGCTCGTCGATGCTGGACGTGCTCAGCGCCGATTACATGCGCACGGCGCGCTCCAAAGGGCTGCGCGAACGGGTCATCATCATCCGCCACGGCCTGTCCAACGCGCTCATCCCGATCGTGACCGTCATCGGGCTGTCGTACGGTTCGCTGCTGGCCGGCGCGGTGCTGACCGAGTCGATCTTCGCCTGGCCGGGCATCGGGCGCTACATGTTCCGCGCTTCGACCTCACAGGATTTTCCCGCCATCATGGGCGTCAGCCTGTTGATCGGCTTCATGTACGTCATGGTGAATCTCGTTGTCGACATCCTCTATTACTTCCTTGACCCCCGTATCCGCACCGCGTAAACGGCGGCCCCGGATCGGGCGCATCATCCGCCGCAACCCGCTGCTGCTCGTCGGCACGATCGTCGCGCTGTTCTGGATCGGCATGGCGCTGCTGGCCCCGCAGATCGCGCCGCACCAGCCGCTGACGCAGAACGTCCGGGCGCGCCTGCAGCCGCCGGGCGAATACGTCTGGGGCACGGACGAGCTGGGGCGCGATATCTACAGCCGCGTGCTCTACGGCGGGCGCATCACCATCCCGGCGGGGGTGCTGGTGATCGTGATCGGCAGCATCATCGGCACGATCGTCGGCGCGATCGCCGGCTACGTCGGCGGGATCTGGGATGAGATCCTGATGCGCATCACCGAGCTGTTCATGGCCTTCCCGACGATCATCCTGGCGATGGCGATCACGGCGGCGCTGGGCGCGGATATCCGCAACGCCATCATCGCGCTGGTGATCGTGTGGTGGCCGTCGTATGCCCGGCTGGTGCGCGGCATCGTGCTCAAGGTCAAAGGCAACGAATACGTCGAGGCGGCCCGCTGCCTGGGCGCATCCGATCTGTACATCCTGACGCGCACGGTGCTGCCCAACTGCCTGGCCCCCACCGTCGTGCTGACCACGCTCGACATCGGCAACGCCATCCTGACGTTCGCCGGCCTGAGCTTTCTGGGGCTGGGCGCGGATCCCACCTCCCCGGAGTGGGGGCGCATGGTGGCCGTCGGCATCGATTATTTCGATCAGTGGTGGACGTGGCTCTTCCCCGGCATGGCGATGGCCACGCTGGTGGTGGCGTCCAATTTCATCGGCGACAGCCTGCGCGATCTGTTCGATCCACGCCTGCGCTGAGGCATGGCGGATGGGCCGATGCGCCTGCCGCCGATTCCGGCTACAATTTCGGATCAATCTGTGCTAGAATGTTTGTTCGAACCGAAATTGCGCAGGAGTGCAGGTCATGGCCGGTTTTCAACAGATCATCATCGTCGGCAACGTGGGCCGCGATCCGGAGATGAAATTCTTCCCGGACGGCAACAGCGTGTGTAATTTCAGCGTCGCTGTGACCCGCCGTTCCACCGATCGCACGACGCAGGAACGCAAAGAAGAGACGACCTGGTTCCGCGTGAACTGCTGGCGTCAGCTCGCCGAGATCGCCAATCAGTACGTCCGCAAGGGCACGCAGGTGATGATCGTCGGGCGGCTGAAGGCGCGCGCCTACCTCGATCAGTCCGGCCAGCCGCAGGTCTCGCTCGATATCGAAGCGGATCAGATGCAGCTTCTGGGCAGCCGGGCGGACAGTTCCGCTGAGGGGAGTTACGCGCCCGATCCGGGCAGCACCAACCTGAAGGACATCCCGTTCTAACGTCGAGGCGCACGGCACTGCGCCCGCTCCGCCTTCTTCGCATCCCGCGCCCGGATGGGCGGCATCGAGAGTGTCTCACGGTGTGGTGAAGCACCCGCTTCAGCCCTCACCCTGCCTGGCCTGCGGCCAGCCTGTCCCTCTCCCAGGGGAAAGGGACGCTGTGTCTCTGTGTCCTGCGCCAGCGATTTCGACACGCTCGCGGCATGATCGCGCTGTCGCAGCGCCCGGATTTGCTGGTATCATCAGCGGCGCTGTGAAGCGTGCAGCCGCCTGATTTCAGGCGCTGGCTGACAAGGAGTCGCGCCATCATGCCGCGTCATGAACGCTTGCTGTCTTTTGTCCTGCGCATGCTGATGTTCGTCCTCGGCGCGCTGATCTCGGCCATTTCCGTGATCGTGTTCGCCGCCCCGTTCAACATCGCGCCCGGCGGCATCAGCGGCCTGGCGATCATCGTCAACCATTACGTCGATATCCCCATCGGTCTGCTCATCCTGCTCGGCAATATCCCGATCCAGCTTCTGGCCTTCCGGATGCTGGGCGGCTGGTCGGTCGTGCTCGGCACGATCCTGTCCGTCGTCCTGTATTCATTCCTGATCGATCTGCTGACGCCGTACTTCCCGCCGCAGGGCGTCAGCGACAATGTGCTGCTCAATGCCCTGTTCGGCGGCATCGTCGGCGGCATCGGCGGGGCGCTGGTGCTGCGCGCCGGCGGCACGCTGGGCGGCACCTCGACGCTGGGCCGCATCCTCCAGATGCGCTTCGGCATCCCGCTGAGCGCGTCGTCGCTCTACACCGATGGCATCGTCATCCTGCTGGCAGGCCTGGTCTTCGGCTGGGAGAGCGCCCTGTACGCCATGGTCATGCTCTACGTGGGCGCGGCCACCACCGATTACGTCCTGGAAGGCCCCAGCGTCATCCGCACCGCCGTCGTCATCACCGATAAAGCGCGCGAGGTGGCCGATGTCGTCATGGCGGAGATGGGGCGCGGCGTCACGGCCTGGGAAGCGCGCGGCATGTTCACCGATCAGCCGCACACGATGCTCTACATCACTGTCGGGCGGGCGCAGGTGGGCGAACTGCGCCGGCTGGTCTTCAGCATCGATCCGAAAGCGTTCGTCGTCATCGGCCAGGGGCACACCGCCTACGGGCGCGGCTTCCGCGAGGTCAAACCGATGAAAGGCTGACGGCGCGGGCCGGGGCATGACACCCGTCCACCCGCGGCGTGACATTCCTCACTCACCGCGGGCCGCCCGGTCAGGTATGCTACAGACGAAATTGAGAAAAAATTCACAAATAAATCCCTCGCAGCGCCGCGATCGCGGCTGAACCGTCGCCAGAATCGCCGCGATCCGGTAGCATTCCTCTGAAGAGACTGGTTTCGGCTGGGTCGTCTTTTTGACCGAAGCAGGCACTCTCCCCCGTTGAGAGGTCAGAGGAGCAGAAGCGCATGGAATTCCCGTCCTACATCAAGCACAAGAAAGCGCTGGTCTGGATCGCTGAGATGGTCGCCCTGTGCAAGCCCGACCGCATCCACTGGTGCGACGGCTCGCAGGAGGAATACGATCAGTTGTGTCAGACGCTGGTGGACAGCGGAACCTTCATCCGCCTGAACCCGGAGCTGCGCCCCAACAGCTACCTGTGCCGGTCTGACCCGTCCGACGTGGCGCGGGTGGAAGACCGCACATTCGTGTGCAGCTTCAGCCCGGATGAGGCCGGCCCGACCAACAACTGGGTCAACCCGCGCGAGATGCACAAGACGCTCGACCGGCTGTTCGACGGCTGCATGAAGGGGCGGACGATGTACATCATCCCCTTCAGCATGGGGCCGCTCGGCTCTGAGATCAGCTACTGCGGCATCGAGCTGTCCGACTCAGCGTATGTGGCGGTCAATATGCGCATCATGACACGCATGGGCCGCGCGGTCTGGGATGTGCTGGGCGACGATGCGCCGTTCGTGCCGTGCGTGCACAGCGTCGGCATGCCGCTGGAAGAAGGCGCGGTCGATGTCCCGTGGCCGTGCAACAAAGAGACCAAATACATCGTCCACTTCCCGGAGGAGCGCTCGATCTGGTCATATGGCAGCGGCTACGGCGGCAATGCGCTGCTCGGCAAGAAGGCTTTCGCCCTGCGCATCGCCAGCACCATCGCCCGCGATGAGGGCTGGCTGGCCGAGCACATGCTGATCATGGGCGTGGAGTCGCCCGATGGCGAAAAGACGTATCTGGCGGCGGCCTTCCCGTCGGCCTGCGGCAAGACCAACTTCGCCATGCTCGTGCCGCCGCCAACGTTCGAGGGCTGGAAGGTGACGACGGTCGGCGACGACATCGCCTGGATCAAGCCGGGCAAGGACGGCCAGTTGTACGCCATCAACCCGGAGGCGGGCTTCTTCGGCGTCGCGCCGGGAACCAATGTGCGCACCAACCCGAACGCCATGGCGACGATCGCGCGCAACACCATCTTCACCAATGTCGCGCTGACCGACGATGGCGACGTGTGGTGGGAGGGCATGACCGATGAGCCGCCCGCGCACCTGATCGACTGGCAGGGGCAGGACTGGACGCCGGACTGCGGGCGCAAGGCCGCGCATCCCAATTCCCGCTTCACCGCGCCCGCCAGCCAGTGCCCGTCGATCGACGAGAAGTGGGAAGACCCGCAGGGCGTGCCCATCCGCGCCTTCGTCTTCGGCGGGCGGCGTTCCGCCGTCAGCCCGCTGGTCTTCCAGGCCTTCAACTGGGTGTACGGCGTGTACTTCGCCGCCACACTGGGATCGGAGACCACGGCGGCGGCGGCGGGCAAGATCGGCGAGGTGCGGCGCGATCCGTTCGCCATGCTGCCGTTCTGCGGTTACCACATGGGCAGCTACTTCAATCACTGGCTCAAATTCGGGCGCACGATCGCCGATCCGCCGCGCATGTTCTTCGTCAACTGGTTCCGCAAAGATGAGCAGGGCCGGTTCATGTGGCCGGGCTTCGGCGAAAATATGCGCGTGCTCAAGTGGATCGTCGAGCGCACGCGCACCCGCGCCGCCGGCAAAGAGGTGCACCTGGGCCGCGTCCCGGTTTACCACGATCTGGAATGGCGCGGGCTGGAGCAGTTCACCGAAGAACAGTTCAACCGGGTGATGGAGATCGACCCCGAACTGTGGAAGCAGGAGATCCTCAGCCACGAGGAGCTGTTCATCCGGCTGTATGACCGACTGCCCAAAGAGCTGATCGCCGTGCGCGAACTGCTGCTCAGCAGCCTGTGGAGTTCGCCGCAGCGCCGCGATATCCACTGATCCCCGGACGGTCATCCGGGCGCAGGCTTCACCCACCGGGGGGCAGGCGAACCGCTTGCCCCTCGATCGTTTTCGTTCCAGCCAGCGGCTGACCGCGCTCGCTTACGACGTCTCGTCGCTTTTGGGGCGCACCGTGCGCCGGCGTCGGGTTTTCGGCGGTTTTGGATCGCCATCTTCAGGGGGATCGGCGGGCGGGCTGGCAACGGCATCGCCATTGCCATTGGTCGAGGCCGCCTCCGGCACAGGGGGGGCCGCCGTCTCCGTCACGACGCGGGCCGTGGTCGTGGTCGTGCGCGAGCGATCGACCGGGCGCTCTGGCGGCGGCGTGGGATCGGACGGGGGTTGCGCCGGGGGCGTGCTGTGCCCTCTGGTGAGGTCAGCGGCTTCCGCCACCAGCGACACCGTGTGGTGCGTGCGGAACAGGTTGTACTGACCGGGGCGGCCCGGGATCTCGTTGAGGACGTTCTCCGTCTGCATGATCGAGAACCACAGCGGGTAATCCCACGGTTCGCCGCCGTCGATCATGCGCATGCTGTTCTCGCTGATCACCATGTTGCGCTCGTACAGCGTCAGCAGCAGCCGGACGAAGCGATCGCGCGTCATCAGGATCTCGTGGCAGATCGGCGACTCCAGGTTGAGCGAGATGCCTTTGGTCATGAATTCGCTCTGCGGGTTGGGGTATTCCCTGACCGCAGCCGCGTCGTTTTCGACCAGAAACTCGACGCTGCGCTGGAACGACATCCCCCGGTCGAAACTGCGCAGCCGGCGGTGCAGGCTGCCCAGCGGACACCAGGTGAAGCCCCGGAATGAGGTGAACTGCTCGACGCTGACGATGACGCGCCGGATCATGTCCGCCGTTTCCGGCTCCATGCGCTCCAGCTCTTCCAGGCTGATGCCTTTCCAGTTCTCGACCATCGGGGTCGTGTCGTGGACGGCGGGCAGTTCCGCCGTGGCGGCGTAGTCCGGGCGCAGCTTGATCACCGGGACGAGGTCATCAGGGTTGTGGCGGTGCGGCACGAGTTCGCGCAGCAGGATATGCTCGCGCACCAGGCAGTCGATCCAGTCCGAGCGCCACTGATCGCTGTAGTTGAGGCCGGGGCGATCCAGCTCGCGATCCATCGCCAGCCCCTTGAGCAGGAAGCCGTAGTTGACGTACTCCCACTGGCGTACTTGCAGCGTGTTGTTGACGCGCAGCACGATCCGATCGCGGATCAGGCGCGTCTTCTCCACCACCGGGTGGGTCGGGTCGAGCGCGACGCGCGTGCTGCTGCCCATCGGGCGCAGGATGCCCGCCGCCATCGCCTGCTGCACCAGATCTTCGCCGCGCGCCTTGCTCACGACCGCGTTGACGTGCACGAGCTGGTCGATCAGGCGCGTGCGCGAGATCGTCTCCGTCCCCAGCAGCAGGCTGAGCCGATCCATCTGCAGGATCACGCTCGACCACTGGGACGGGGTGAACGCCGTGACTTCGCCTTCATCCGCTTCCTGGCGCGACTGGCTGAGCATCTGGTGCGTTTGCAGGCTGGTGAAGTCCTCGACGTATTCGATCATCACGCCGGCGGTCGTCTCCAACTGGCGGCTGACCGCGCCGCGCACCGCCCAGACGATGACCTGTTTGTTGCGCGCGCGCAGGTCATTGATGAGCTGGAAGAAATCGCGGTCGCCGCTGGCGACGATGATGATGTCGGCGGTATCGTGGGCGGCATCGGTGATGGCATCGCGGACGATGCGCATATCCGCCGAGTTCTTGCCCGGCAGGTTGAACACCGGGTCGATGCTGGCCATCGCCAGACGGCTCTGGGCCTCGTCGGTCACCTCGCGCCCGCTGTTATCGACCATCGGCGGCAGGCTGCCGCGCTGGCCCCACGGCGCGTAGGCCGCGATCTTGATCACCTGCCCGTGGGCCTTGCCCTGGCGGATGAAGGCATCGATCAGCGCGTCCAGGTTGACCGTGTACCCCTGCTCGTTCAGGCTGATGGCGATGTTCTCGAAATCGATGTAGATGGCGACGTTCATCGACTGCTTGATGCCCAGCAGCCCTTCCAGCGGCTGGACGATGACGCGCTCTGCATAGGGCGAGGTGCGCAGGATGTTCTCCGGCCCCCAGACGCGGAAGCGCGTCAGCGGGCGCACCTGCACGCGATCGATCACCCCGACCAGGCGGATATCGGTCGTGGCCAGGATCAGCTCATCGACCGGCTCATCCGCCAGATACTGCTGCGCCAGCCGGTCGATCAGCTCCGCCCGGTTGGCGATCTCGACCAGTTCATACCCGGCAACGCGAAACGCCAGCGGCAGGTCGATCGGGAAGCGCGCGGCCAGCCCGGGCTGGGAATACGGCGAAGATGCCGACCAGTTGCCCACCGCGATCGAGCGAAGCTGATCGGGCTTGAGGCCGGCTGCGAACGCGGCATTGGCGCGCAGCCCGACGGCAACTTCGCGAGGTTCAATGGTGATCGAACGCCGACGGAAGTAGTCCAGCAAGTCATCCACATCGACGATCAAGAAAGAGGTCATAACCTATCCATAATATTCAGCCGCCATGGATCACCCTTATGGTGCACCCCCTGGCTCTTCGAGATCGGCAGGTGTTCTTAATCGAACAGTCACGTACTCTGCCGTGCGATGTTACGGTAAACCCCTCAAAAAGATGCACAACGCCGCCCCGGAAACCGTTCATCTATTACAGAAACCCATCATCCCCGGTTGGCGTTACATACGCCCGGCAGCTTGTGGCACAAATTGTGAACATTCGCACCAAAATTCATTCTACCACACTGTCGAATAGTTTTGTTGATCGGAAAAGATCAATCGTTTAACGATTGACGGAAGATCGGCGCTGTTCCCTCGCGTGGTAGGTCAAACTTCCCATAAAACAATCGAGGGCTGCCCGCCGCAGCCCTCGCTCGCTAGTGCAACGGTTCCAGGCTGGCGTTCAGTAGGCTTTCGCGAAGATGGCGACTTGGTTCGTCTTCCGCCCGGTCAGCAGGCACACCCCTTCGCGTTCATCGTTGTACGGGTGCTCCAGCGGGTAACAGCGGTGCGTCGCCCCGGTTTCCTGTTTGACGCGGGCATCGCTGGCGCGGTCATCGGCCCACCAGCCGCGCGCAAAGCCGCCCGCCTCGATGACGGCCTTCAGCTCATCATACGTTCGGACGTCATGGGTGTTGGCGTCGCGGAAGGCGGTCGCCTGCGCCAGCAGATTGGCCTGCACCGCGTCGAGCAGCGCTTTGACCTGGTCGACGATCCCCGCCCGGTTGAACACCTGCTTGCCCTCTTTGCCGGGCAGATCGCGCCGCGCCGCCACCACCGTATCATTCTGGACGTCGCGCGGGCCGAGTTCGAGGCGCACCGGGACGCCGCGCATCTCCCAGTCATTGAACTTGAAGCCGGGCGTCTGGCCTTCGCGCACGTCCAGGTGAGCGCGCACGCCGCCCTCGCGCAGGGCGCGCAGCAGCTCATGCGCGCGATCGAGCACCCGGCTCTTTTCGTCGTCGGTTTTGAAGATCGGCACGATGACGACCTGGATCGGGGCCAGCCGGGGCGGCAGGCGCAGCCCTTTTTCATCCCCGTGTGCCATCACGACCGCGCCGACCATGCGCGTGCTCATGCCCCAGCTCGTCGTCCAGCAGTACTGCTGCTGGTTGTTGACGTCGAGGTACTGGATGTTGAACGCCCGGGCGAAGTTCTGGCCCAGGTTGTGGCTGGTGCCGCACTGGAGCGCTTTCTTGTCGCCCATCATCGCCTCGATCGTGTAAGTGCGCAGCGCCCCGGCGAATTTCTCGCTGTCGGTCTTCAGCCCCTTGATGACCGGGATGGCCGCCTCGTTGATGGCGACATCGGCGTAGACGTCGAGCATCTGCAGCGTTTCGGCCTCCGCTTCCGCCTCGGTGGCGTGGGCGGTGTGCCCTTCCTGCCACAGGAATTCCGCCGTGCGCAGGAAGGGGCGTGTGCGCATCTCCCAGCGCACCACGTTGGCCCACTGGTTGATCAGCAGCGGCAGATCGCGGTACGACTGGATCCAGTTGCTGAACGCCTCGCCGATGATCGTCTCGCTGGTCGGGCGGACGACATACGGCTCGGCCAGCGTCTCGCCCCCGCCGATGGTGACCACCGCCAGTTCCGGGCTGAAGCCCTCGACGTGCTCGGCCTCGCGGCGCAGGTAGCTCTGCGGGATGAACAGGGGGAAGTAGGCGTTCTGATGCCCGGTCGCTTTGAAGCGGGTATCCAGCGCGCCTTTGATCCCCTCCCACAGTTCATAGCCGTAGGGCTTGATGATGATGCAGCCGCGCACCGGGGAATGATCGGCCAGATCGGCGCGGTAGACGATATCGTTGTACCACTCGGAAAAATCGACCGAGGGATTGGGCAGCGGTTGGGCCATAGATAGACCTCATCAACAGGGTGCAGGTCGCTATCGCCGGGATTATACGGGCGGAATGCGATTTTAACGAGGCCGGAGATGCGCCGGATATCCGCGGACAGCGGGGCGCAGTTCAATCGGGCTGGAGCGCCGCGCCGGCCAGCCACGCGCCGGGATCCAGCGCGGGGGGCAGGCCGATCAGGTGCGCCGGGCAGCGGCAGTCGGACGCGCCGAAACGCGGCGCGGGGATGAACGCGCCCGGCGCTGCGATCAGCCGCCCTGCCCAGGTGTGTTCCAGCCGCTGCGGGCCGACCGCGTACACGATCTGGATCAGGTGCGCGGCGGGCCACAGGTAATCGATGTGCCAGTGCGGGCGCGCGGGCGGGCGCGCCGCCGCGCGGATGTGATGCGCCAGCCGTCCGCGCAGGCCGCCCGGCCCGAACGCGCTGCCGACATAGGCATACCGCCCGGCGGGAAGATCGACCGTCCCCAGCGCGCCGATCGCGCTGCGCGCCGCCCGATCCAGCCGCAGGATCAGGCTGTATGTGCCCGCCCGGGCCGGGAACAGCGTCAGATCGACATCCGCAGGGTGGGCGGGTACGGCAAAACGACCGATTTCGGGTATCATGAGAAGGCACACACTGTGTCTGTCAGGCTGTCCACCGATGCGGGAGCTGTTATGCGCCGTTTGCTGCTCATCTCTCTGACTCTACTGCTGATCGCCGCCCCTGTCAGCCGCGCGCAGGAAGTCGATGATCCGAATATCACCGTGCTCGTCCCGCTGGTGGCGTTGGCCGGCACGGTCGAGCTGCGCGGCACGATCAATCCACCCGGCTTGCAGGCCTACTTCTTCGAGGTCGCGCCCGCGGCGCAGGCCGGCGATCCGGCGGCGATCTGGACGCCGGTGACCCTGCCCGGCGGGACGGCGATCACCAACGGGACGCTGGGGTCGTTCAACACCACGGTGCTGCCCGACGACGCGTATGTGCTGCGCGTCCGCGTCCTGCTGACGGGCGGCGGCCAGATCATCGAGCGCGTCGCCCCGATCACGATCCAGAACGCCGGGCGCATCACCCCGACGCCGGCGATCCCGCCGACGTCCACCCCCGTCCCGACGCCGACGCTCGTCCCGCGCCCGAACCCGGTCAACGAACTGCCGGTCGAAGTCGGCGGCCAGCTCGCCGATTTCGACGAGCGCGCCATCGAATTCATGCGCCAGGCCGGCATGACCTGGATCAAGTGGCAGATCCCGTACACGCTGGGCGACAACTCGATCCTGGACGTGGTGCGCGACCGCGTCAACTGGTCGCACGCGCACGGTTTCCGCGTGCTGCTCTCGGTTAAAGGCAGCCGCGATGAGCTGGGCGCGCTGGGCGCGGAGTACTTCCCGGCTTTCGCTGACCGGCTGGCGCAGTTCGCCGCCTTCGGGCCGGACGCCATCCAGGTGTGGAACGAGCAGAACCTCGATCGGGAGTGGCCGCAGGGGCAGATCGATCCGCGAATGTACGTCGAGATGCTGCGCCAGGCCTACACCGCCATCAAAGCCGTCGATCCGACCATCCGCGTGATCACCGGCGCGCCCGCGCCGACCGGAGCGGAGGGCGCGTTCGGGCTGGATCGCGTCTGGAACGACGACCGCTACTACCTGGGCATGGCCAACGCGGGCGCGGCGCAGGTCTCCGACTGCATCGGCATCCATTACAATGAGGGCATCCTGCCGCCGTCCAGCCTGGGGGGCGATCCGCGCGGCGAATACCCGACGTACTATTTCGGCTCGATGATCCAGCGCGCCTTCTTCCCGTTCCGTCAGGCCGGCTTCCCGGAGACGCGCTTCTGCTTCAGCGAGCTGGGCTACCTCTCGCCCGATGGCTACGGCCAGCTCCCCGGCGGGTTCGCCTGGGGGCAGAATACCAGCGTCGCCGAACAGGCCGCCTGGCTGCGCGACGCCATCCGCCAGGCCGGGCAGTTGACCAGCCCACGCATCGACCTGATCATCGTCTTCAACGTCAATTTCACCCGCTTCGTCGATGGCGATCCGCAGGGCGGCTACGCCATCATCCGCCCGGACGGGACGTGCCCGGCCTGCTCCACGATCGCTGAGTTACGTGGGACGTGAACGATGATGCCTGACTCCCCGTCGGCGGCGGCGTCGACTGCACCCGGCCCGGAACGCCGGCGCGCGCCCGGTGAACTGCACTGGCACTGGCAGTGGCGTCTGCAATCGGCGCCGGCGCAGTTGTGGCCGCTGGTGAGCCATACCGAGCGTTTCAACCGCGATGCCGCTGTGCCGCCGATCCAGGATCTGACGCGCGGGCAGACGATCATCAATGGCCGGCGGACGCTGAAAATGCACCGGCTGAGCCTGGGGCCGCTCAAGCTCGTCCCGATCACCTGGTACGAAGAGCCGTTCCAGTGGGTCGAGCCGCGTTCGTTCGGCGTGATGCGCCGCTACCTCAGCGGGCCGCTGGAGTCGATGCGCGTCTATGCCGAACTGCGGCCCGCGGACGACGGCGGCACGATCCTGACCTATGACACGTGGATCCGCCCGCGCGGCCCCATCGGCTGGCTGGCGGCGCAGCTCCAACTGAGCATCCTCAGCCGGTTCGCCTTCGACCGCACCTTCCGGCGTTACGATGCCATCGTCCAGATGCGCGCCGATCTGGCGCTGGAGCCGGGGCGCGCCCGCCTGGCCCCCGGCGGCGAAGCGCGGCTGCTGACGCTGCGCGCCGATCTGCTGCGGCGGCTGCGCGACCCGGCCTACACGCCGATCGTCGATCGGCTGCTCGATCTGATCCGCCGGGGGGATGAGCTGACGTTGAGCCAGATCCGCCCGTATGCCCTGGCTGATGCCTGGGGCTTCCCGCGGCGGGCGCTGCTCGAGACGTGCCTGCACGCGGTGCGCGCTGGCCTGCTCAGCTTTCGCTGGGAAGTGCTGTGCCCGCTGTGCCGCGGGACGAAAGATCAGGCCGATCACCTGTACGATCTGCATGAAACCGGCCACTGCGAGGTCTGCCACGTCGATTTCGAGGTCAACTTCGATCAGGCGGTCGAGGTCACGTTCTACCCGGCCCCGTCCATCCGCCCGCTGGAGCGGCTGCCGTACTGCGTCGGCGGGCCGCAGATGACGCCGCACATCGTCACTCAGCAGCTCCTCGAACCGGGTCGGATCTGGGAAGGCGATCTCGCGCTGGAGGCCGGGCGCTACCGCCTGCGCATGATCGACGTGCCCGGCGGCCAGTATCTGCGCGCGGAACCCGGCGGCGCGCCGCTCCTGGAGGTGCGGGCGGCGCAGGGCTGGCCGACCGAAGAGACGATCGTCGATCCGCAGGTGCACCTGCGTCTGATCAACGACGATGACGTGGAGCGCCTGGCCATTCTGGAGCGGATGCGCTGGAGCGATCAGGCCGTGACCGCCGCCGAGGTCACCACGCTGCAGGTGTTCCGCGATCTGTTCAGCAGCGAAGCGCTGCGCCCGGACGCGCGCATCAGCGTGGGCGCGCTGACGATCGTCTTCACCGATCTGAAAGGCTCATCGCGCCTGTACCGCGAGATCGGCGATGCCCTGGCCTTCGGGGTGGTGATGAATCATTTCGACGTGCTGCGCACCGCCATCGCGGCGGAGAACGGCGCGATCGTCAAGACGCTGGGCGATGCGGTCATGGCGGTGTTCCGCCGCCCGGTCAACGCGCTGCGCGCCATCGTCTGGGCGCAGGAACAGCTTGCCGCTGCGCCGACGCCGCTGGTGCTCAAGGCCGGGGTGCACAGCGGGCCGAGCATCGCGGTGACGCTCAACGAGCGGCTGGACTATTTCGGCACGAACGTCAACCTGGCGGCGCGGCTGGCCGATCTCTCGCACGGGGGCGATATCGTGATCTCGGAGGCCGTCTACGACGACCCGGAGGTGCGCGACCTGCTCGACGGGCGCAACCTGCTGCTGGGCAGCGAGGCGTTCCTGACCTCGCTGCGCGGGTTCGGGGCGGAGCGCTTCCCGCTGTACCGGATCACGCTGCGCACCCTGCAAATTTAGCCGCCGCTCCGTCAACCGAGACGGGCGCAGATCTCATCGACCACGCGGTCGAAGAGCTGCATCATGTGGTCGTCGTCGATCTGGTACGGGCCGCCGAAGCTGCCATCGCCCAGGATCTCGCGCATCGTCCGGCCCTCGGCCTGAAGTTCCAGGTTGACCAGCGGCTTGTCCCCCGCCGGCATCTCAGCGACGCGGCAGAAGGGGAAGTTCTCGCCCCAGTTGGCGTGATCGATGTGCAGCCCGTGCTCGCGGGCGAACGTCTGAGCGGCGTCCCCTTCCCACCACGAGTACCAGTCGAAGCGGGCCAGGCCCTCGATCTCCATGTCGCGCAGCCGCTGCGGGAACTGGTTGCCGCCGTGCCCGTTGAGGATGAAGAAATGGGCGAAGCCCTGATGATACAGCCCCTCGACCAGATCGGTCAGCACCAGTTCGAAGGTGGACTGGCTGATGCTGAGCGTGCCGGGGAATTCGTTGAAATACTCGCTGACGCCGAAGTTGAGCGGCGGCGCGACGAGCACGCCCGTCCGTTCTGAGGCGGCCAGCGCCAGCCGCGAGGGGATGAGGATATCGGTGAACAGGCTCAGATAGCCGTGCTGCTCCGTCGCCCCGGTGATCAGGATGATGCGGTTGTCGGTTTGCAGGTAGCGCTCGACATCCATCCAGTTCAGATCTTGCAGACGCATGAGTGATCGATCCTGTGTCCAGCCGTCGTATAAAACCCGCTTCGACTGTACCACGTCAGTAACGGATTGTAACGTTCGAGTTCATGAAAAAATTGTAATCCCCGGCAGGGGACGGGCATCGCACCCTCCGGATCCGGTTTTTCAGTACGGGCCGTAGGCTGTGCCATCGCGCAGCAGCAGGAAGGTCTTGCCGACCGAGCCGTCGTAGAGCAGCGCGCCGCCGGTGAAGCGCTGGTAGACCAGCCGGGCGTTGACTTCCTCGACCTGAGCGTAGCCCAGCCCGCGCCGCACCTCGGCATAGGCGCGCCAGATGACGCCGAACCCGTTCTCCGGCAGGCGCAGACCGGGCGGCGCCTGGGCATCCGGGGGCAGCGGCGCGAACGCCGGCTGCGCGTTGTAATACCAGTACGTCCCGAAGGGGGCGGTTGTGGCGATGGCGAAATACTCGCCCGTCGGCAGCCAGTACATGACGCCGCGCTCGAACACCTGCACCGCCCCTGACGGATAGAGCGTGGCTGGTTCGCCCGGGCAGCCGAGCTGTCGCACGGCGGACGCCTCGCGCTGCCAGGCCGTACCGTAGATCGAGTCGGGGGCGATCGCGCACGGCGTCTGCGCCGGCGTCGGCTGGAGCACCACCCGCGTGCCCGCGTAGCGCGTCGGGTTGAGATCGACCCCGCCGCCGTCCGGGCCGCCCGCATCGCCCAGGAACACGCCGATGTAGGGCGTGGCCGTCGGGATGACGACGCGCGTGGCCGTCGGGATCGGCGTGTACGTCGGCAGCAGCGCCCGCGGCGGCGTCGATCGCGCCACCGCCGTCTCATCGACCGTGGCGATCTGGCGCGGCAGCGCGGCGAGATCCGCTGTGGGCGTCGGCGCCGGGCCGCCCGCGCAGGCGGTCAGCAGCAGGACGAGCGTCGCGATCCAGATCCGACCGGTCATCGAGGGCACTCCACCGGGATGCTGCGTTCGAGCGTGTTATCGAAACTGCCGTCGGCGCGCTGGGCGTACAGACCGTAGCGGATGCGCGCGGCGGCATCCAGCCGGGGCAGCGCGTAGCTGTCCCGGATGATCTCGCGGGCGCGCCAGCCCGTCAAGGGGCGCAGCCCGTAGACCGGCGCGGATTGATCGGCCTGCGCCAGGAGCGCCCCGGTCGCGTCGAGCAGATGGACGAAGACGGCCTGATCGCGCTGCGGGACGTCCGCGGCGGCCCAGACGAGATCGAGGCGCAGACGGGTCGGCTCGCAGGTCAGCGCGGCCTCCAGCACGCCGATGCCGGCGAACGGCAGGTCAGCGGCCAGCTCCGGCTCCCGCCGGATGGCGATCAGATGGGGCGCGGCGGCGCTCAGCGTCACCGGCGCGCCGATCTGCGCGGCCCACCAGGCGGCGGGCCGGTCGTAGAAGGTGTAATCGGGCGTGACCAGCGGCCCGGCGTCGATCAGCGCGGCGAAATCGGCCTTGTGATCGACCAGCGCGATCCCCGGCAGGCGGCCCTGCACGTCGCGGGCGAAGCCGACGGCGAAATGGCGCGTCCCCCAGGCGATCATCAGGGTCGAGCCGGGCGGCGCATCCGCCGCCAGCGCGATCGTCGCTTCGGCGCTGGCATCGTGCGTCAGGGCGTGGATGGCCGGCCCGTGCACGGCGATCAGCGCGATCCCGGCGGCCAGCGCGGCGATCGCGATCACCGGGCGCAGGCGCGGCGCCGCGCGGGCGATCGCCTGCATCAGCCAGGCCCAGCCCAGCGCCAGGCTGAGCGTGACGATCTGGATCAGCGCGGCCAGCACGTCGGTGTAGACGAACACGTGAAACAGATACGCGCTCAGCCCGCCGACCAGCACGGCCAGCCCGGCGCGGCGCGACCCCGGCGCGCGCACCGCCGCGATCAGCCCGATCAGGCCGGCGGCGATCAGGCCGATGCCCACCATCCCGCCGCCGAGATCGTCGATCAGCGTCCCGGTGACCAGGCGCAGGTTGACCAGCAGGCCGTGGAAATCGGTCACCGCGCCGATGAAGCGCGCCGCCTCGCGCCCGATGATCTGATCCCACAGGCCGGGCCACGTCCCCGGTTCCCCGTAGACCCAGGCGGCCCCGGCCTGCGCGCGCAGCGGCAGATAGATATAGGCGGCGAAGCCGATCAGGCCCAGCGCCAGCGTCCCGATCAACAGGAGCGGGCGGCGCAGGGCCGGGCGCACGTCCGGCCAGGCGGCGATCAGCAGCGCCGGGATGAGGGTGACGATCGCCCGGTGATGGGCGACGCCGATCCCGCCGAGCAGCGCCAGCCAGCCGACGCGCCAGCGGATCGGCGCGGCGGGCAGCGCGAGTGCGTACAGCCCGACGACGATCAGCAGGGTGAAGGCGTAGATCTCGGCGATGCTGTGGTGCAGCCACAGCGTGCGCGTCAGGCCGTAGATGGCGGTCGTCGCGGCGGCGATCCAGGCCGATCCGGTCAGGCGCGTCAGCAGATGCAGCAGCAGCAGCAGCGTCAGCGCGCCGAAGAGCCACGACGTCAGGGCCGGGGCCGTCACCGCGTCGATGCCGAGCGCGCGCAGCAGGGCGGTGAGGGCCGAGGCAGCGATCACGTAATGGGGGTAGCCGGTGGCGTGCAGCGTGCCCCACACATTGAGGACGATCTGCGTCTCGCCGACGTCGATCATGGCCGGGTGATCCGATCCGTTGATGACGGTTTGCAGCGTCAGCGCCGCCGCCCCCAGCGGGACGATCAGCCCGATCAGCCAGGCGCTGCGCGTGCGCCAGACGCTGCGCGTGGGAAAGCCTTTCATGAACTCGATCCCGACTGCATGCGTTAACAGATGATGAGCATACCACAGGATCGGCTGTGGGCTTTAAGCCCGCGCTCATCCCGCGGTGCTACAAGCCAGGACAGGACTGTTTGCGTACCAGAAAGAGCGTCGATCGATGACCGGATTCAAAGTGGGCGATCTGGCCCCGGATTTCGAACTGCCCAACCAGGATGGCAAACCCGTCCGCCTGAGCGACTTCCGCGGCAAAAAGGTGATCCTGTTCGCTTATCCGAAGGCGGGCACGAGCGGCTGCACGACGCAGGCCTGCGGCTTCCGCGACGAATTCCCCAAAGTGACGGGGGCCAACGCCGTCGTGCTCGGCATCAGCCCGGACGCGCCCAAAGATCAGCTCAAATGGAAGCAGAAAGAGAACCTGCCCTACGACCTGCTGTGCGATCCCGATCACACGGTGCTGGAGGCTTGGGGCGCGTGGGGCGAAAAGTCGATGTACGGCAAGAAGTACATGGGCGTCGTCCGCTCGCACTGGCTGATCGATGAGGAAGGACGCTTCGCCGCCATCGAGATCGGCGTCAGCCCGAAGGACAGCGTCGAAAAGGCGATCGCCGCGCTCGGCTGAGCGGGCGCTGGCGCAAAACAAGGGGGCGCAGCCGCCCTGCGCCCCATCCGGTATCCCAAATCGGCCCGGCGATCCGAACGCCCGCTTCAACGGACGCGCCGGCCCCGTCGGCGTTACTGCGGAACGATCTCCGTGCTCACCACGCTGTTATCGCTGCCGTGCGGATTGGGCACGTGGGCATCGGCTTCCGGATCGTTGTGCCACTCATCCCCGTTGACCAGATAGCGGAACTGGTAGCGGTTGCCCACCGGCAGGTTGAGCACCAGCGAGAACGAGCCATCTTTGGCTTTCTTCATCGGGTGGCTGGTGCGATCCCAGTTGTTGAAATCCCCCACCAGGTGGACGGTCTCCGCCTGAATGTAATCGGGCACTTTGAAGGTGACTTTGCATTCCGGCCTGGACTTGAGAAACTGCTTCGTCAACATCCGTACAGCCATTCCTTCCATCATCTAGAAACGTCGATCGTCATCATACCCGTAAGCTGTTGGATCGTACAGTATCAGTTTTGACAAATTGTTCAAATGTCAAAGATTGACAGCGTTTGCCTGAGGATCGTTTTGACAAAGTGACAAAAATGTTGAAACCGCAGCCTCCGAATCACCTGTGAAGCGGGCCGCTGCGCGGCGTTCGAGGTGACCCAGGGTTGTTGATGCCGGATGAGTGCGCTATGCTAACCTCGGCGTGGACTGTCCGATGAGGGGGGCATCGCGCTGCAAACGCATGACAAGATGAAGGAGCACGCTGTCAATCATGGTCAAACCGATTGCGACGATCAGCGTCGTACCGAACCTGCCAGAAGCGCTGAAACGGCTGGAAGAGCTGGCCTACAACCTGCGCTGGTCGTGGGATCAGGAAACCATCGCCCTGTTCCGCCGCATGGATCGCGAACTGTGGGAAGAGACCACGCACAACCCGGTCGCCATGCTCGGCCAGATCAGCCAGAGCCGGCTGGAGGCACTGTGCGACGATCCGGCGTTCATGGCGCATTACCGGCGGGTGTGCGACGAGTTCGACGCCTACATGAACCCGACCAGCACCTGGTTCAGCGAGACGTATGGCAATCTGCCGGAGCCGCCGCTGATCGCCTATTTTTCGACCGAGTTCGGCCTGACGGAATGCCTGCAGAACTACTCCGGCGGTCTGGGGGTGCTCAGCGGCGATCACCTGAAGAGCGCCAGCGATCTGGGCATCCCGCTGGTCGGCGTCGGCCTGCTGTACCAGGAGGGCTATTTCCACCAGTATCTCAACAATGACGGCTACCAGCAGGAAACCTACCCGCTCAACGACTTCGCCACCCTGCCGCTGCGTCTGGTGCACGACACGAACGGCAAACCGCTGACGATCAGCGTCAGCCTGCCGGGGCGCGAGCTGTACGCGCGCATCTGGCGCGTGCAGGTGGGGCGCGTGCCGCTGTACCTGCTCGACTCGAACATCCCGGACAATCTGCGCGAGGAAGATCGCAACCTGACCGACCGGCTGTACGGCGGCGATCGGCGCACGCGCATCCGCCAGGAGATCCTGATGGGGATCGGCGGCATCCGCGCGCTGGATGCGCTGGGCCTGCATCCGACGATCTGCCATATGAATGAAGGGCATTCGGCGTTCCTGGCGCTGGAGCGCATCCGCTACTTCATGCAGCAGCACAAAGCGACGTTCCAGCAGGCGCGCATCATCACCTCGGCATCCAACCTGTTCACCACCCACACGCCCGTCCCGGCGGGGCTGGAGCGCTTCGGCTACGATCTGATCCGCGAGCACTTCTTCGAGACGGGCTACCACACCCAGCTCGGCCTGAGCGAGGCCGACTTCATCGACCTGGGGCGCGAGAACATGGGCGATTACGAGCTGTTCTCGATGCCGGTGCTGGCGCTCAAACTATCCGCCATGACCAACGGCGTGGCCAGGCTGCACGGGCGGGTGTCCCGGCAGATGTGGCAGTGGATGTTCCCGCAGATCCCGCAGGCCGAAATCCCGGTCACGTCGATCACCAACGGCATCCACGTGCAGACGTGGATCAGCAACGAGATGAGCCAGATCTTCGACCGCTATCTCGATCCGGGCTGGCGGCGCGAGGAATGGCGCAAGGATATCTGGTCGAATGTCGATCTGATCCCCGATCCGGAGCTGTGGCGCGTCCACGAGCGCCGGCGCGAGCGGCTGGTGACCTTCGCCCGCCGCCGGGTGGAAAGACAGCTCCGCCATCGCGGCGCGCCGCAGAACGAGATCCAGCACGCCGCCGAGATCCTCAACCCGGACGCGCTGACGATCGGCTTCGCCCGGCGCTTCGCCACGTACAAGCGCGCGACGCTGCTCTTCCGCGATCCAGAGCGGCTGGCGCGCATCCTCAACAACCCGGAACGCCCGGTGCAGATCATCTTCGCGGGCAAGGCGCATCCGCACGATCAGCCGGGCAAAGATCTGATCCGCCAGATCGCCAACCTGTCGCGCCAGCCGGAATTTCGCGATCACGTCGTCTTCCTGGAAGACTACGACATGCACATCGCGCGCTACCTGGTGCAGGGCGTTGACGTCTGGTTGAACACGCCGCGCCGCCCGAAGGAAGCCAGCGGAACCAGCGGCATGAAGGTGATCTACAACGGCGGGCTGAACTGCTCGATCCTGGACGGCTGGTGGGATGAAGCTTACTCCCCGATCGTCGGCTGGGCGATCGGCAATGGCGAGGAATACAGCGAACACGATGCCGATCTGCAGGACAAGATCGAGAGCGAAGCGCTGTACAACATCCTGGAGAAGGATCTGATCCCGCTGTTCTACGACCGCGGGCGCGACGGCATCCCGCACAACTGGATCATGAAGATCAAGGCGGCCCTGCGCGAGCTGGCCCCGTACTTCAACACCCACCGCATGCTGATCGAGTACACCGATCGGATGTACATGCCCAACGCGGTGGCCGCCATGAAGCTGGCGGAAGACCGATACGCCAACGGCCTGAAGTATGCGGCGTGGCGCAGCAAGGTCGAATCCGCCTGGGGCAAGGTGGAAATCCGCGATGTGTCGATCAGCAGCCAGACGGTCAAAGTGGGCGAGAACATGCAGGTGACGGCGCTGGTCAAACTCGATCAACTGACGCCCGACGATGTCAGCGTCGAGGTGTTCTACGGCAGGCTGGATACGCGCGGCGAATTCAAATCCGGCGAGTCGGTTCCGATGCTGGCCAGCGGGCCGGGGCCGGATGACACGCAGCGCTTTGAGGCCAGCCTCAAATACCACACCAGCGGCGATCGCGGCGTCTCGGTGCGCGTGCTGCCCAAACATCCGCTGCTGGCATCGCCCTTCCAGCCGGGGATCATCCGCTGGGCCAACGGTTCGGTCGGCCAGTAAGCGCGATCGCAGCGGCCCGACTGGCGCAGATGAGCAGAATGCGGCACAATCCCGGCCTATCTCTTCTATTTATATAAAGAGCGGGCTATGATCAGTTTTCAGCGAATTCTGTTCCGTCTCATCTGCGCCGGCGGGCTGGCCGCCCTGCTGAGCGCGGCGGCGCTGCCGAACGCCGCTCAGCCGGACGAGCGGCCTTACCGGGTGATCGGCTACTTTGCCGGCTGGTCGGTGTATGACCGCGCCTACTTCGTCACCGATATCCCGGCGGAACACCTGACGCATATCAATTACGCTTTCGCCAACTACACGCCCGATGGCGAGGTGATCGCGGGCGACCCCTGGGCTGACATGCAGATGCCCTATCCCGGTGAGACCGAACAGGGCGATGAGCGCGGCAATTTCAACCAACTGCGTCTGCTCAAAGCGCGCCACCCGCATCTGCGCACGCTGATCTCGATCGGCGGCTGGACGTGGTCGCAGTTCTTCTCCCCCGTGGCCGCTGACCCGGAGCGCCGTCAGCGTTTCGCCGCCAGCGCGGTCGAATTCATGCGCCGGCACGGCTTCGACGGCGTCGATATCGACTGGGAATACCCCGGCGCGCCGGGCCACCCGCTCAACCGGCGCAGCCCGGACGATCCGGAAAATTTCATCCTGCTGCTGGCCGCGCTGCGCGAGCGATTGGCGGCGCAGGGCGCGCAGGATGGCCGTCAGTATCTGCTCACCATCGCCGCCGGGGCGGGCGATCAGGCCATCGCGGCGGTGGACTGGGCGCGCGTCGCCCCACTGGTGGACTGGATCAACGTCATGACCTACGACATGGCCGGCGGCTGGAGCCGCGTGACCGGCTTTCATGCCCCGCTCTACCCATCAGCCCAGCCACCGCCGGAGGGGACGAGCACGGATACCGCCCTGCGCCGCTTTCTCGATGCGGGCGTCCCCGCCGATCAGCTCGTGGTCGGCGTCCCGTTCTACGGACGGGGCTTCGCCGGGGTCGGCCCGGCCCATGACGGCCTGCATCAGCCGTTCGACGGCGTCCCGCCGGGCACATGGGAGCCGGGCGCGTTCGACTACGGCGATCTGGTCGCGCATTACATCGGCCAGCCCGGCTGCGTCCGGCACTGGTCGGATGCCGCGCAGGTTCCGTGGCTGTTCAACCCGGAGACGGGCATCTGGATCACCTATGACGATCCCGAATCGCTGGCCCGCAAGGCGGAGTATGTGCGCGATCGCGGCTTCGGCGGGATGATGTTCTGGGAGTTGAGCGCCGATGACGACGCCGCCGCGCTGCTGACGACGATCAGCACGGCGCTCAACGGGGCGCGCTGATCATGGGGCGTGCCCGTCTGCGCGATCTGGGGATCGTCATCGGAACGCTGCCCACCGGGCCGCACAACGCCATCACCGACGTGCCGGGCGTGCGCGTCGGCCATGCCACGCTGATCGCCGACCAGCCGCGCATCGCCCGCACCGGCGTCACCGTCATCCAGCCGCGCCCGTCCGACCCGTGGGCCAACCCGTGTTTCGCCGGGTACTTCTCGTTCAATGGCAACGGGGAGATGACCGGCCTGCCCTGGATCGATGAGAGCGGCCTGCTCACCTCGCCCATCGGCCTGACCAACACGCATCAGGTCGGCCTGGTGCGCGATGCGCTGATCCGCTACGAGATCGCGCATGGTACGGGAACGGGCTGGGTGCTGCCGGTCGTCGCCGAAACCTGGGACGGCTGGCTCAACGACATCAACGCATTTCACCTGACGGAGGCGCACGTCTTCGCTGCGCTGGCCGACGCCAGCGGCGGCCCGGTGGCGGAAGGGAACGTCGGCGGCGGCACGGGCATGATCTGCCACGGCTTCAAGGGCGGGATCGGCACGGCATCGCGCGTCGTCTCGATCTACGATGAGCCGTACACCGTCGGCGCGCTGGTGCAGGCCAACTACGGACGCCGGGACGGCCTGCGCATCGACGGCGTGCCGGTGGGCCGTCTGATCGACGAGACGCACACGCCCGGCCTGGTCGAGGCGGATGCCAGCCCGGCCGGCGAACCGTCCGGCAGTTCGATCATCGTCGTCATCGCCACCGATGCGCCGCTGCTGCCCGATCAGTGCCGGCGGCTGGCGCGCCGGGCGACGGTCGGGCTGGCGCGCGTCGGCGGCGTCGGCTACGACAGCAGCGGCGATCTGTTTCTGGCGTTCTCCACCGGGAACGATATCCCGGTGCAGCCGCAGGCGCTCCCGACGCTGCGCAGCGTCCCGCATGAGCGGATCAACCCGCTGTTCGACGCCGTGGCGGAGGCGACTGAGGAGGCGATCCTCAACGCGCTGACCGCCGCCGAGACGATGCAGGGCTTCAAAGGCCGGATCATCCACGCGCTGCCGCTGGACGCGCTGACGGCGATCCTGCGCGCCCGCACTCCCTGACAGAAACTGCAAACGAGATCTGACGAACGAGGTGTGATCAGACCATGACCCTGACGGAAGACCACTCCACCGCATCCCGCTTCGACGCGCTGATCGCCCAGCTCACGCTGGAGGAAAAAGTCGCGCTCATGGCCGGCGCGGACGCCTGGCATACCGCCGCCGTGCCCCGCCTGGGCATCCCGGCGCTGAAGATGACCGATGGCCCGAACGGCGCGCGCGGCGATACGTTCAAGACCGGCCTCAAGGCCGCCGTCTTCCCGGTCGGCATCGTGCTGGCGCAGACGTGGAATCCCGCGCTGGTGGAGCGCGTCGGCGCGGCCATCGCCCAGGAAGCCAGAACCAAGAGCGCGCAGGTGCTGCTCGCGCCGACGGTCAACATCCACCGATCGCCGCTGGGCGGGCGCAACTTCGAGAGCTATTCGGAAGATCCATATCTGACGGCGCGCATGGCGGTCGCCTACATCCGCGGGGTGCAGGGCGAGGGCATCGGTGCGATGGCCAAGCACTACCTCGGCAACGAGCAGGAGACCGATCGGCACCACAGCAGCTCGGATATGGACGAGCGCACGCTGCGCGAGATCTACCTGCCGCCGTTCGAGGCCGCCGTGCGCGAGGCGGGGGTGTGGGCGATCATGGCGTCGTACAACCGCGTCAACGGGATCGCCGCCAGCGAACATCCCTACCTGCTGACGGATATCCTGCGCGGCGAATGGGGCTGGGATGGCTATACCGTCTCCGACTGGGTGTTCTCCGTCAAGAGCACCGCGCCCTCGGTCAATGCCGGGCTGGATCTGGAGATGCCCGGCCCCGGCATCTGGCGCGGGGCGGCGCTGCTGGACGCCGTCCGGCGCGGCGACGTGGCCGAGGCGACGCTGGACGCCAGCATCCGCCGCCTGCTGACGCTGCTGGAGCGCGTCGGCAAGTTCGAGCAGCCCGACGAAGCGCCGGAGCGCGCGGTCGATCTGCCGGAGCACCGCGCCCTGATCCGCCAGGCCGGGTGCGAGGGGATGGTGCTGCTCAAAAACGACGGCGGCGCGCTGCCGCTTGACCGGAACGCGCTGCGCTCGGTGGCGATCATCGGGCCGAACGCGCGCGTCGCCCAGATCATGGGCGGCGGGAGTTCCGAGGTCAACGCCCACTACCGGATCGCCCCCTACGACGGCGTGGTCGCCAAACTGCCGCCGTCGGTGACGGTCGGCTTCGAGGAGGGCTGCTCCAATCACCGGCTGCTGCCCGTCGCGCCGGGCGAGCGGCTGCGGGCCGGGGCGCAGGGCGATGCGCCGGGGATGCTGCTCGAATATTTCAACGGCGACAGCCCGACCGGGCCGATCGCCGCCACCGCCAGCGTGACCGACCCGGTGGAGCTGCTCTGGTTCGGCAAAGTGCCCGCCGGCGTTGACCGCGAGCAGTTCTGCGTCCGCCTGAGCGGGCGCTTCGTGCCGCAGCAGAGCGGGGTGACGACCTTCAGCCTGACCAGCGCGGGCAGGAGCCGGCTGTTCATCGACGGCGCGCTGGCCATCGACAACTGGAGCGGCTGGACGCCGGGGACGCAGGGCAACTACTTCGGCATGGGGTCGGATGAACAGCTCTACCCGGTCGAACTGACCGCCGGGCGCGCTTACACCCTGGTCGTCGAATTTCAGCAGCCGCGCGGGCAGGATTTCTGCGGCGTGCGCCTCGGCCTGCTCGATCCCCAGCCGGCGGACAAACGCGATCGGGCGGTGCGGCTGGCCGCCGAGGCCGATGTCGCGCTGATCTTCGCCGGGCTGAGCGGCGAATGGGACTCGGAAGGCTTCGACCGGACGACGCTCGATCTGCCCGCCGAACAGAACGACCTGATCGAGCGGGTGGCGGCGGTCAACCCGAAGACGATCGTCGTGCTCAACACCGGCTCGGCGGTGACGATGCCGTGGCTGGATCGGGTGGCGGCGGTGCTCCAGGCCGGTTATCCCGGTCAGGAAGCGGGCAATGCCATCGCCGATCTGCTCTTCGGGGATGCCAACCCGTCCGGCAAGCTGACGCAAACATACCCCCGGCGCATCGAGGACACGCCCGCCTACCTGAACTTCCCCGGCGAAAACGGCCATGTCCTGTACGGGGAGCGGATCTTCGTCGGCTACCGCTGGTACGATGCGCGCCAGATCGAGCCGCTTTTCCCGTTCGGCTACGGGCTGTCGTACACCACTTTCGCCTACGATCACCTGCGCCTGAGTGCGGAAACGCTGACGCCGGATCAGCCGCTGGAGGTGGCCATCGACATCACCAACACCGGGGCGCGCGCCGGTCAGGAAGTCGTGCAGGTCTACGTGCGCGATCCGCAGGCGCGTCTGCTGCGCCCGGAGAAAGAGCTGAAGGCCTTCGCCAAGATCCACCTGGAGCCGGGCGAACGGCGGACGGTGCGCCTGACGCTGGATCGCCGGGCGTTCGCCTTTTTCGACGATTCGATCCACCGCTGGGTGGCGGAGGCCGGTCAGTACCTCATCCTGGTCGGCGCGTCATCGCGCGATCTGCGCGCTTCCGCCGTCTGCACGCTGACGGCGATGCAGGAATGGCTGTGAGGTCGCAGCGGGGGCGGGCCGCCGGGTTCGCCCCCGCAGTCCGCTTTCAGATCAGCACCACCAGCGGCTTGTGCTGCTCGACGCTCTGGCCGGCGGTCACGTGGATGCGCTGCACGGTTCCCGCGCGCGGCGCTTTCAATTCGTTCTGCATCTTCATCGATTCGAGGATGACCACGGTCTGGCCGGCCTCAACAGCCTGGCCTTCTGCGACCGGGACGGCCACGATCAGCCCGGGCATCGGCGCTTTGATGGCGATCTCGCCCGAGTCGGCCTCCATGCCGCCGGTGCGCATCGCCATCAGCAGGGCGCGCTCGTCGAGCACTTCACCGGTGTACAGGTGGCCGCGCAGCAGCACTTCGACTTCGTTCTTGCGCCCCGGCCCGGCCTGATCGATCACCGCCTCATACGACTGGTTGTCCATGATGACGGAATACAGCGTGTCGCCCAGCGGCAGAAAATCGACGGTGCGCGGTTCGCCGTTCACCAGCAGGCTGCCATCGGGCCGGATCTCGATCTCGAACTTGCGGTCGTGGATGAAGGTGACGTATTTCATCGGTGAATGCGCTCCCAGCGGCTCAGCCATTTCCAGTTGCTGGTATCGCGCTCGTTGCGCGTGACCACCTGACCGGCGAGCTGCCGCTGCCGGTGCGCGTACAGCGTGGCCGCGATCGCAGCCGCTTCGATCTCCGCATCCTGCGGGGCCGTCTCGTAGGTCGTCATGCTGAAGCGCTCTTCGACGAATTTGGTATCGATCTTGCCGGCGATGAAGCTGAAGCTGTTGAGCAGGTTCTGGTGGAAGGGCACGTTGTGCTTCAGCCCCATGATCGTGAATTCCTCCAGCGCCCGGCGCATGCGCAGCATCGCCTCCGGGCGGTCATCGCCCCAGGTGATCAGCTTGGCGATCATGCTGTCGTAGTAGGGCGAGATCGTGAAGCCGGGGTAGACGCCGCTGTCCACCCGCACGCCCGGCCCGGTCGGGATGATCATGGTCGTGATCGTGCCGACGGAGGGGATGAAGTTCTGGTACGGGTCTTCGGCGTTGATGCGGCACTCGATCGCCCAGCCTTTGGGGTGGATCAGGCTCTCCGTCGGCCCCATGCGCCGCCCGCGGGCGATGCGGATCTGCTCTTTGACCAGGTCAACCCCGCTGATCAGCTCGGTCACCGGATGCTCGACCTGGAGGCGGGTGTTCATCTCCATGAAGTAGAAATTTCTGTCCTTGTCCACCAGGCACTCGATCGTGCCGGCGTTGACGTAGCCGACTGCCTGCGCGGCGCGGATGGCCATCTCGCCCATGCGGCGGCGCAGGTCTTCATCGACGAAGGTGCTGGGGGCTTCCTCCACCAGTTTCTGATGCCGGCGCTGGATCGAACATTCGCGCTCGCCCAGGTGGATCGTGTTGCCGTGCATGTCAGCCAGGATCTGGAACTCGATGTGCCGCGCGCCCTCGATCAGCTTCTCCAGGTAGACCGTGCCATCGCCGAAGGCGGCCTCGGCCTCGCGCCGGGCGGTCGCCAGCGCTTCCGGCAGATCTTCGCGGCGGCGCACGGCGCGCATCCCCTTGCCGCCGCCGCCCGCCGCCGCCTTGACCATGATCGGGAAGCCGATCTGATCGGCGGCGTAGATCAGCTCGTCGTCGGTCAGGCCGGGTTCAGTGCCGGGGATGACGGGCACGCCCGCCCGTTTGACCGTCTCGCGGGCGGCCTGTTTGTCGCCCATCGTGGCGATCGCGCTGGGCGGCGGGCCGATGAAGATCAGCCCTTCATCGATGACCGCCTGGGCGAATTCCTCGCGCTCGCTCAGGAAGCCGTAGCCGGGATGAATGGCATCGGCCCCGGTCTTTTTCGCCGCTTCGAGGATCTTGTCGATGCGCAGGTAGCTGTCGCGCGGCGGCGGCGGGCCGATGTGCACCGCCTCATCGGCGTAGCGCACGTGCAGGCTGGTGCGGTCGGCATCGGAATACACCGCCACGGTGCTGATGCCGAGATCGCGGCAGGCGCGGATCACGCGCACGGCGATCTCGCCCCGGTTGGCGATCAGGATTTTGGTCAGTTTGGTTTGTTGTGCGTCAAAGGCCATGGTCTGTCGCTCGTCGTCCGTCAGGTGGACGGGTGCAGGCCGGATCGAGTCGCTCCCGGCGCGGGCCGGTGCGGCAGCGCGGCACGGAAACAGCCTATAGCATACCCGATCTGCGCCCGAATCGAAACCGCCGCCCGCACTTTCCACTTTTGGGAGCAGATTCGTCATGGCAAAGCCCGGGCGCCGCGCCCCGGCGGATGATCATGCCCTGCATCTGAAATACTGTGTTATCATCCGTTGAATCATGGACTGATTGTGCCTGTATGCTGCAAGGACTGCGAACGTGACTCTGAAATTAATTGTCGATACGGATGCCGGCGTCGATGACGCGCAGGCGTTGATGCTGGCGCTGGCGCATCCTCAGGTTGAAGTGGCCGCGATCACCTGCGTGACTGGCAACGTCCACGTCGATCAGGTGGTGGCCAATGTCAGCGTGGTGGCCGATGTCATGGGCAGCCCCGTCCCGATCTACCGCGGCTGCGACCGGCCGCTGATCGCATCGTGGCGGCCCGAAGAAGACCACGTGCACGGCACAGACGGCATGGGCGACTGGGACGAGCGCCCGCCCACCTTCCGCAGCGCGGAGGCCGAACACGCCGTGCAGGCCCTGCTGCGGCTGGTCAACAGCGCGCCCGGCGCATACACGCTGGTCACCCTGGGGCCGCTGACCAATCTGGCGGTGGCGCTGATGCTCGATCCGCACCTGCCCGCCAAACTGGGGGCGCTCTACATCATGGGCGGGGCGTATGCCGCCACCGGCAACACCGTGAACGCCGCCGCGGAGTGGAATCTGTTCTGCGACCCGGAGGCGGGCAAGATCGTCTTCGATGCCTTCCCCGCCATCACGCTCGTCACCTGGGAGACGACCATCGACAACCCGCTTCCGTGGCCGGATTACCACGGGCTGTGCGCCCTGCCGACCCCGCGCGCCCGCTTCTTCAAAGGCATCACCGACAAGACCAAATCGTTCGCCGAAAAGATCCCCGGTCTGAACGGCTACCCGATCCCCGATCCGCTGACGATGGCGGTCGCGCTCGATCCGGGGTTGATCCGCCGGGCGGGGACGTACCCGATGACCGTCGAAACCGGCGGGACGCACACGCGCGGCCAGACGGTGATCGATCATCTGCGCCGCTGGGGCCGACCGGACAATGTGCGCGTCGTCACTCAGATCGACATGGCCGGGGTCGCCAGACTGTACCGCCGGGCCGTGGAAAGGTGACCGGCTGATGGAGACGATCGAGCGCCTGAAAACCCTGACCGCCATCCCCGGCATCAGCGGGCACGAGGACGCGATCGCGCGCGCGACCGCCGAACATCTGCATCCCGTCGTCGATGCCGTCTGGATCGACGCGCTGGCCAATGTCATCGCCCGCATCGGCACGGGGGACGGCATCCGCGTGGCCTTCTGCGCCCACCTGGACACGATCGGCTTTCTGGTCAAGCGGCAGGTGGGCGGGCTGGGCGATGCGGCCCTGCGCGTCGTCAGCGTGGGCGGGGTCAACCTGAAGGCCGTGCCCGGCGCGCTGGTCGATATCCACACCACGGGCGGCAAAGTGCCGGGCATGATCGGCGTCCGCTCGCAGCATCAGTCCGCGCTGGTGGGCGATGCCACGCCGGCCATGGAGGATCTGTTCATCCATGTGCCGGGGCAGACGCCGATCCCGATCGGCAGCATGGTGACGTATACGCCGCAGTTCCGCACCATCGGCCAGACGGTCGTCTCGCCCTATCTGGATGATCGCGCCGGGGTGGCGCTGCTGATCGCGCTGGCGGAACGCCTGCACGGGCGCGAGCTGCCGTTCACCGTGTACCTGATCGGCACGACGCAGGAAGAGACCACGGCGCAGGGGGCGCGGCTCGCGCTGCGCGCCGTCGCGCCGGACGCGGCCTTTTTCATCGACGGCACAGTGAGCTACGATACGCCGGAGACCAACCGCTTCGGGGAGGTCTATCTCGGTTCCGGCCCGGTGCTGACCCGCTTCCTGTACATCCGCGGGCTGGCGGCCTGGCACGCGCACCCCCGGCTGTGGCAGCACGCCTACGATCTGGCCGCGCAGCAGCACATCAAACGTCAGATCGACGTCATCCACGGGCTGATGTCCGATGTGCTGGCCGCCGCCGATCTCGGCATTCCATCCGCCGTGATCGGCCTGCCGATGCGCTCCAAACATGCCCCGCTGGAGATGCTCGATCTGCGCGATTTCGCTGCCGCGCTGGAACTGCTGACGCTGCTGGCGACGTCACCGCTGCCCGATCTGGCGCGCGGGTGAGCGCGCGGATGAGCGATGGAGGGATCTCATGCTGGATGATCTGCTGGAACGGCTGCTGCGCCATGCGCCGCTGCTGACCGCCGATCTGGATGCCCTGCAGGCCGATACAACACGTTTCCTCGAACGCGAATGGGCGCGGCTCGCCCGTTTGCTCACGGCGTATGCGCCGTCCGGCGGCTGCCTGCTGCCCGGCGCGATCGGCAGCGCGATCGCCGATCTGGCCGCGGAGCTGGGCCTGAGCGCGCATCTGCTGCCGGAGATCGGGCACAGCGGTAACGTCGGCCTCGCCCTGGGCGCGCCGATCGAGGCCGTCGATCTCGTCATCGCGGCGCACAGCGATCGGCCCAGCTTCCGCGTGCGCGAGATCGTCCCGGACGGCGGCCTGCTCTACCCGGTGTGCGCCGATCGCTTCCCGGACGGCGTCTACCGGGCCGGGGCGATCGCGCTGCGCTGGGAGCCGGGCCAGGGGCTGATCGCCGGCGCGCACGGCGATCTGATCGCGGAAACCGATGGGGAAGAGAAGCGCTACCGGTTCCTCAACCGGGAAGGGCAGATCGCCGAGCACGACCTCGTCACACTGGCCGTCCCGCCGCAGGTGACCGACGGCGTCATCACCGGGACGGGGCTGGATAACAGCCTGGGCGTCCTCGCGGCCCTGTATGCGGCGCGCATCCTCAAAAGCGCGGAAGGGGCGCTGGCGGCGGCGGGGCGGCGCATCGTCATCGCCTTCACCGACCTGGAAGAGGGCGTGCCGACGGTCTTCTTCGGCCACGGCGCGGCCCGGCTGGCGTGGGCGCTGCCGCAGCCGCGCATCGGCGCGATCGTGTGCGACGCGCAGTCGGCCAACCCCGGCATCAACGACATGGGGGGCGGCGTCAGCCACGGCACGGCGTCGGCCTGGGGGCGCGGCGCTTACGTCCCGCCCAATTATCACCGGCTGGCGGTCGATCTGGCGGCGGCGCTCAACCATCCCTACCCGAACACGGTGCAGATCAACCACGGGTATCAGTCGCGCTCGGACGATGTGGCGCTGGCCCGCTGGACGCGCGTGCTGGCCATGATCGGCCCGCCGATGCAGCACGCTCACACGGCGGAGGAGACCGCGCACCTGATCGACGTGCCGCGCGCCGGCGTCTGGCTGGCGGCGTTCGCGCTGGCCTGCGCCGGGGTCGATGCCGATCTGAGCGGGCGTTATGGAATCCGCGCCTGATCCGCCGGCTGCCGCTTTTGTGTAAAGTGACTGAATCAATCCCGGCGAATTCAGCATCAGATCTTTGACAACCCTGAGAGACGGATATAACCTTAAGGGCAGGTGAGCGGGATCGAAATATTTGACCCTGTTCGCCGACCGTCCTGTGTACTGGGTTGTATCCACCGAGGTAGAGACATGAAGAAAGTTTTGTTGATCGCTCTGGTACTGGCGCTGATGGCTGTGGTCACGTCTTCGACTTTGCTGGCGCAGGACGAGCCGCTGCGCATCACCTACGTTGTGAACGGCGTGCTGGGCGACAAGTCGTTCTTCGACAGCGGTCAGCGCGGCATGGACATGGTCATGGACGAATATGATGCCGAAGTCAACACGATCGAACTGGGCATCGACCCGGCCAACTGGGAGACCGGTCTGCTGGATGCCATGTCCGACGTCGATTCGTATGACATCCTGATCACCGGCACGTTCCAGATGATCGATTATCTGGCGGCGCACGCGCACGAATACCCGGACAAGACGTTCATCTTCTTCGATGCGCCGATGCCGTATGACAACCCGGAGATCTGCGTCGAGGGCTGCACCAACGTCTACTCGATCACCTACAAGCAGAACGAAGGCTCGTTCCTGGCGGGGATCTACGCCGCGGCGATGTCGCGCGTCGGCGCGCTGGGCGAGGAATTCGCCGGTGCTGCGCCGGTGCTCGGCGCGGTCGGCGGCCAGGATATCCCGGTCATCAACGACTTCATCGTCGGCTACGAGCAGGGCGCGTGCCTGGTCGATCCGGAGTCCACGGTGCTGGTGCAGTACGCCGGCGGCTGGAATGACCCGGCCCGCGGCAAAGAGATCGCGCTGGCGATGTACCAGCAGGGCGCGAGCATCGTCTTCCAGATCGCCGGCGGCACGGGCGTCGGCGTCTTCGAGGCCGCCGCAGAGCAGAGCCGTTACGCCATCGGCGTGGACAGCGATCAGGCAACCATCATCCTCGACACCGATCCGGAGCAGGCGGCGCGCATCCTGACCAGCATGATGAAGAACGTCGATCTGTCGCTCTTCCGCGCGATCACGCTGTATCTGGATGGCGAACTGCCGGTCGGCACGGTTGAGGGTCTCGGCATCGCCGAAATGGGCGTCGGCCTGGCCGTCAACGACATCTACCGCGAGGCCACCCCGCAGTCGGTGCAGGATCTGATCGCGGCGGTCGAAGAGGCCGTGATCGCCGGTGAGATCACCGTCAACACCGTGTTCGCGCCGGAAGGCGAAGCCGCGACCGTGGGCATGGGCTGCGCCAACATGCCGGAAGTCACCTTTGACGTCTCGGCGTTCCTGAGCAGCCGGTAGTCGTTTAGAGATCTCTGCGGGCAGGGAACAGCGCTCAGCCTGTTCCCTGTCCCTTTTTTGCGACCTGGATTTTTCCCGATGACAGCTTCAACCAACCCGACGCCGCTGCTGGAAGCGATCGATATCGTCAAGATCTACCCCAACGGGGTGCTGGCGAACAATCACATATCCCTGAGCGTCCAGCAGGGCGAGATCCATGCCATCGTCGGCGAGAACGGCGCGGGCAAATCGACGCTGATGAAGATCCTGTACGGGCTGGAACAGCCGACCTCCGGCACGATCCGCCTGCGCGGGGAGACGGTGACGATTCCCAACCCGCACACAGCCATCGACCTGGGCATCGGCATGGTGCACCAGAACTTCATGCTCGTCGACAGCTTCACCATTGCGGAGAATATCGCGCTGGGGCGCGAGCCGCGCAAAGGCCCGACGCGCGATCGTCAGCAGGCGATCAAGGACACGGAAGCGCTGAGCCGCACCTACGGCCTGAACGTCGATCCGACGGCCAAAGTCGGCCTGGTTCCAGTGGGGATGCGCCAGCGCGTCGAGATCCTCAAGGCGCTGTACCGCGGGGCGGAGATCCTGATCCTGGATGAGCCGACCGCCGTGCTGACCCCGAAAGAGACCGATGACCTGTTCGCCGCCATCCGCCAGCTCGTCAACGGCGGCAAAACGGTCATCTTCATCACCCACAAACTGCGCGAAGTCATGGAGATCAGCGACCGCGTCACCGTGATGCGCGACGCGCGCAAGGTCGGCACGGTCAACACGCGCGAGACCAGCATCCCCGACCTGGCCCGCATGATGGTCGGGCGCGAGGTGTTCATGGTGGTCGATAAACCGCCGGTGACGCGCGGTAAGCCCGTCCTGGAAGTCCGCGATCTGACCTACGCCAATGAGGCCGGGCGCGCGCTGGTCAACCATGTGTCATTCAACGTCTACGAGTCCGAAATCCTCGGTATCGCCGGGGTGGAAGGCAACGGCCAGACCGAACTGGTCGAAGTGCTGGCCGGGCTGCGCAATGCCACCGCCGGCCACGCCACCATCGACGGCCAGCCGCTGCTCAACCAGGGGCCGCGCCGCGTGCGCGAGCTGCGCGTCACGCATATCCCGGAAGACCGGCTGACCAACGGCGTGGCCCGCGACGGCTCGATCGCCGACAACCTGATCGTCGATCGCTACTACCGCAAGCCGTTCATGACCCCGCTCGGCCTGGATCTGAACGCCATCCGCGCCAACGGTGAACGCCTGATCCGCGAGTTCGGCATCCTGGCCAGTTCGCCGGATGCGCCGGTCGGATCGCTGTCCGGCGGCAACATGCAAAAAGTGATCGTCGCGCGGGAGTTTTCCTCCAATCCGCGCCTGCTGATCGCCGCCCAGCCGACGCGCGGCGTCGATATCGGCGCGATCGAGTTCATCCATCAGCAGCTCGTCAACAAGCGGACGGAGGGCCTGGCCATCCTGCTGGTCTCCGCCGATCTACAGGAAGTGATGAAACTGGCTGACCGGATCATGGTCATGTACAACGGGGAGATCGTCGCCATGCTGCCCAACACCCCGGATCTGACTGAACAGACCCTCGGTCTGTATATGCTGGGCGCGCAGCGGCAGACCGCCCAGGAACTGGAGGCCAGCCTGTGACCGCACAAGCTCCTGTCACGGGCGGCGCGCGTCTGCGGGCGCGCCTGCTGCCCATCATCCTCGGATTGGCCGCCGGGATCGGGCTGTTCGCCTTCATCAACAGCCGGCTGTTCGGCGGGGGAACCTGGGACGAATTCATCGCCAACCTGACGAGCACGACCGATTACGGCGCGATCCTGTTCGTCAACGCGCTGATCGCCCTCAGCGTGACCCTGTTCATCGTCCAGCTCAAAGCCGGGGCGGTGCGCGTGTTCATCACCGTGATCGCGGCGCTGCTGCTGGGCTACATCGTCACCCTGCTGTTCAACCTCGATACCGCGAGCAAGTACACGCGCGGCGAATTCCGCGTGCACCTGCTCAGCGATGCGCCGTCGGTCGAAAACGCCGATGTCGATCTGGCCTACGGGGACAGCCGCGGCGGCCAGTTCAACCAGCCGAACGCGCGCAATCCGCTGACCGAGGCTGTCTACACGTTTGAGGGGCGGGCGGGCGATGTCGTCACCGTGATCGCCACCGTCGCCAACCGCCGCTCCACCGTCAATCTTCAGGTCGAACTGCTCGATCCGTCAGGGGCGTCGATCGGCGCGGCCACCGGGGCGACGCCGGAGCAGGTGGAACAGTTCAGCGATAACGACGTGCGCACCCCCAGTGACGCCGTGCTGCAGGGGGTGGTGCTGCCGGCGGACGGGGTGTACACCATCCGCGCGCTGCCCGAACCGCTGACCCCCGATCTCGTGCTGGGCGAGGCGATCGGCGCCACCACCAAAGCCTACGAGGCCTTCCTGTTCGGGGCGCTGGGGCGCGTCAACCGGTGGGCGGTGTGGATCCAGGATGCGCTGACGCTGATCATCATCGGTCTGGCGATCGCGCTCGTCTTCCGGGCGCAGCAGTTCAGCCTGGGCGCGGAAGGGCAGTTGTACATGGGCGCGCTCATCAGCGGCGCGATCGCGCTGTCGTCCGGCCACTGGCCGATCTGGCTGCTGCTGCCGGTCGCGCTGGCCGGGGCGATGACGGCGGGCTTCCTGTGGGGGCTGATCCCCGGCGTGCTCAAGGCATACCTGGGGGCCAACGAGCTGGTGGCCACGCTGATGCTCAACGTGGTGGCCACGCGCTTCTACGAACTGGTGCTCAATCATCAGCTCAAGCCGCCGACGGAGGGCTACGTCGCCTCGGCCAACTTCAGCGCCAGCGGCCAGCTCCCGGTCATCATCGGCGGCACGCAGGTGACGATCGCGGTCTACCTCGTCATCGCGGCGGTGGTGCTGGTGTGGTTCCTGGTCAGCCGCACACCGCTGGGCTACGAGATCCGCATGGTGGGGGCGAATCAGAAATTCGCCGCTTACGGCGGCATCAACACGCGGCGCACGATCATGCTGGCGATGGCCGTCAGCGGGCTGATCGCCGGGCTGGCCGGGGCGCATCTGAGCATGGGCATCTACCGCCAGCTCATCCTCAATATCTCGGTCGGGCTGGCGTTCGAAGGGGTGGTCGTCTCGCTGTTGGCGCGCAACAACCCGCTGGTGATCCCGTTCACCGGCCTGCTCTACGCTTATCTGCGCGCGGGCGCGCAGTTCATGGAGCGCGATGCCAACGTCAGCTTTGAAGTGGTGCGTATCATCCAGGCGGCGATCATCCTGCTGATCACGGCGGAGGGGCTGCTGGCGTTCCTGCAGAACCGCCGCCGCGCCGCGCAGGAACGCGCGCAGTCCGCGAGCGCGGCCCCGGCTCCGGCGGACGCCGCGGCGGTGGGCGGCGGGAAACCGGCATCGCAGTTGACATCGGGAGAGTAGAGGCATGGATCCCGTCATTCAGGGTATTTTCAGCGCGGCCTTTCTGGCGTCGATCCTGCGCGTGACGACGCCGATCCTGCTGCCGTCGCTGGGCGCGCTGATCTCGGATCGCGCCGGGGCGATCAACATCGGGCTGGAAGGGATGATGCTGGGCGCGGCCTTCACCGGCGTGGTGGTCAGCGCCTACAGTCAGCAGTGGTTCGGGGTGGAGACGGGCCGCGCCGTCGGCCCGTGGCTGGGGCTGATCGCGGGCGTCTTCGTCGCCATCACCATGGCGCTGCTGCTGGCGTTCTTCCACCTGCGCCTGAAGACCAATGTCGTGCTCTCCGGCATCGCCATCAACGTGCTCGGCTCGTCGGCCACCGTCGCCATCATGTTCGAGCTGACGGGCGATCGCGGCAACACCAGCACGCTGGCCAGCCTGTCGATGCCGTTCATCCAACTGCCGTCGGCCCTCAACAGCATCCCGGTGATCGGCCCGTTCATCTACGGCGTGTTCAACAACCAGTCGATCATGACCTGGGTCGCCTTCCTGGCCGTGCCGCTGGTCTGGTACATGCTCTACCGGACGCCGTTCGGCATGCACCTGCGCGCGGCGGGCGAAAATCCGTCAGCGGCGGAGTCGGTCGGCATCAACGTGATCCGCATCCGCTTCTATGCGTTCATCCTCAGCGGGCTGCTGGCCGGGCTGGGCGGCATTCACATGAGCATGGGCTACCTGAACCTGTTCCAGCGCGATATGACCGCCGGGCGCGGGTTCATCGCCCTGGCGACGCCGCTGCTGGGGGGGAACAACCCGGTCGGGACGATGGGCGCGTCGATGATCTTCGGCTTCTTCGACGCGCTGGCGATCCGCATCGGCACGCTGCAGATCCCGTCGATGCTGCCGCAGATGGTGCCGTACATCGCCACCGTCATGGCGCTGGTCATCTACGCGCTGCAAACGCAGCAGACGCAGCGCATCCGCGCGCTGCGGGCCGCGGAGGGCGAGAACTTCGATGCGGCCTTCTGGCGCGTCATCCAGCGGCTGAGCCTGCTGCACGTGCTCATGGCGATGATCGCCATCATCGGCGTGATCGTGGCGGTCGCGATGATATCGGCCCCGAACGGCTTCGGCGGGCCAGATGCCGCCAACCCGATCGCGCTGGTCATCGGGCTGGTGTCGATCGGGCTGATCGCCATCGGCCTGCCGTTCGTCCTGCGCGTCGAACGCATCGGCCAGCAGGCACTGTACAGCCTGATCGTGACCGTGATCTCGCTGGCGGTGTACCTGGGGCTGTTCCTGACGCTGTTCTTCCCGCCGGTCAGCGCGTTCGCGGGCGGCGCGGCGCTGGGGCTGGTCGTCTGGGTGCTGCTGGGCGGGCTGCGCCTGCTGCGCCGCCCGCATGCGCCGCTGCCTCAGGTGGCCTGACGCGGCGGGGCGCACGTCCCTCGAATCACCAGCGTGGGCGGGAGCAGATGGGGGGCTGATTCCCCGTCTGCTCCCGTCTCGATCCGGCGGATGAGCAGATCGAGCGCGGTGGCGGCGATCGCCTCGACCGGCTGACGGATGGTGGTCAGCTCCGGGTAGAACAGGGCCGCCGGGATCTCGTCGTTGTGGCCGATGATCGAGACGTCGTCCGGCACGCGCAGGCCGCTGATCTGCGCGCCCTTGATGGCCGCCAGCGCGAAGCCGTCGTTGGCGCACACGATGGCCGTCGGCGGGTCGGCGGCGCGCAGCAGCGCCTGCGCCGCCAGCATCGGCGCGCGCGTCCACATGCTCTGAAAATCGGGCGCGGTCGGCTGGTAGACGACATGTTCCATGACTGCGAGATGCGCCGGGTTGAATGGCAGCCCCTGGCGCGCCAGTTCCTCTTTGAAGTAGGCCAGTCGGAAGCGCTCCTGCTGCCAGTGCACGCTCCCCAGATAGCCGATGCGCGTGTGCCCCAATTCCCGTAGATACGTGATCGCCAGATGCATCGACCGGCGCTCATCCACCTTGACCAGCGGCGGCGCGACGTCGTCGCTGGCGCACACCGAGACGTAGGGTTTGCGCAGCAGGTTCAGCTTGCGGATGGTGGCCTGGTAATCGAGCACATCGCCCAACAGCAGCAGCCCATCGAAGAGCAGCCGCTGGAATTTGTTGAGCTGCGCCGCCATGGCCGCGCCGTCGAGCTGCGGCGTGCCGACCAGCAGTTCGACCCCGCGCGCCCGCGCCTCGCGCTCCAGCGCCATCGTCAGCAGGGGCAGGAACGTCCCGGCCAGGTTCGGCGTCAGCGCGCCCAGGATGCCGGTGCGCCGCGTGCGCAGCGCCGCCGCGAACAGATTCGACTCGTAGCCGAGCGCCTGCGCCGCATCGAGCACGCGCTCGCGCGTTTCCGGCTGGATGCGCAGGCTGGTATCCCCGTTGAGGACGCGCGACACGGTGGCGATCGATACCCCGGCGGCCCGCGCGATATCGCTGATGTGGACGGCCAAGCTCCCCTCCCGCTCACCCACCAATGAACCCTGATATCGTGCATCCGGATTTTAACAGGACAGGCAGTCAGCTTCCGAAGTGTCTTATCGGAAACTTAAAGTTGTTTTCAAATCAGCCGGGTACAACCGACGCAGGTCTGGTAAATGGTTTTACCAGCCCGGTTTGACAGGATGCAAAGGAGCGAGGTTATGCAGAAGTTTCTGGTCGTTCTGTTCCTGATCGGCGTGGTCGCGCTGGGCGCGGTGAATGCGCAGCAGAACACGGTCGTGATCGAATACTGGAATATCAATAATCAGAATTTCGGCGGCCCCACCGTCGATGCGCTGATCGAGGCGTTCGAAGCGGCCAACCCCGGCATCGACGTGCAGACGCGCGTTCAGGAAAGCTACCCCGCGCTGGTGCAGAATCTGGAGACGCAGATCGCCGCGGGCAACCCGCCCGCCGTCGTCCAGATCGGCTGGCCGTACCTGAACTATGTGTACAACAACCTGCCGTTCGTCAGCGTCGAGACGCTGGTCGAATCGTTCGGCGGTGAGGAGCACCTGGCCCAGATCCCGGACAACGTGCTCGAACTGACCCGCTTCGGCGATACCACCGTCGGCCTGGCCTACTCGCTCTCCAACCCGGTCGTCTACTACAACGCCGATTACTTCGTCGCCGCCGGCCTCGACCCGGCCAACGCGCCGACGACGTTCGAGGGCTGGCTGGAAATCGCCCCGGCCCTGGCCGAAGCCAGCGGCAAGCCGGTCTTCAACTTCGGCTACGGCGCGGACAACTGGATCCTGCAGGCGTTCGTCGAAAGCAACGGCGGGCGCATGCTGGTGTGCGTCGATGGCGAATACCGCACCGGCCTGGACAGCGCGGAAGCCGCCGCCGGTCTGCAGGCGTGGGCTGACCTGGTGCTCTCCGGCCAGTCGATCAACGCCGGGTACAGCGAAGCCACCCCGGCCTTCATCGCCGGTGAGACGGTGACCTACACCTACAGCATCGCCGGGCGCGGCGGCATCCAGCCGAACGTCAATTTCGACCTGCGCGCCGCGACCTTCCCGCAGTTCGGCGATAACCCGGTGCGCATCCCGACCGGCGGCAACCTGCTGACCGTGTTCGCCACCGACGCCGCGCAGCAGGAAGCCGCCTGGCGCTGGATCCAGTTCCTGACCTCGGTCGAAGGGCTGTCGCAGTGGACGCGCGGCCTGGGCTATGTGCCGCTGTATGAGGCGGTCACCCAGGATCCGGCCTACGTCGAGTTCCTGGCCAGCAACCCGATTCAGCAGGTGGCCAACAGCCAGCTCGATCGCATGGTGCGCTGGACGTCGTTCCCCGGCCCGAACGGTCTGGCGGCGGGCGAAGCGGCCTTCCGCGCTACCCAGGCCGCGCTGAGCGGTGAGCTGACCGCCGCCGAGGCGCTGGCCCAGGCCGCCGCTGAGATCAACGAGCTGATCGCCGGCCAGGCCTGCACCGCCAGCGAGTAAGCGCGGTATACTGCCCCTATTCGTCCCACAGCGGCAGGCGGACATTCGGCTCCGCCTGCCGCTCTGCCTTGTCACTGCACATGAGATCGAAGCGGGTGAGCTGCGGGGTGACGGCGTAATGTCGAGAGAACGAGAACTGGAAGCACCGATCGGATTGATGGCGGAGGCGGGCGCGCCGTCCGGCGCGCGGTCTGAGGCCCGGCGGCTGGCCGCGGCGGAGCGGCGGGGGCGCGTGCTGCGCGCGATCCTGCCGTACCTCTACCTGGCCCCCGCGCTGATCGCGATCGGGCTGTTCGTTTACGTGCCGCTGGTGCGCACCGTGCAGTTGAGCTTCTACCGGGGCAACCTGCTCAACCCGATGCGCCAGTACGTCGGTCTGGAAAATTACCTCGATCTGCTGGGCAGCCCGCTGTTCGGCGAGATCCTGTGGCACAGCGCGGTGTACATGATCTTCGCGCTGATCGGATCGGTGGTCGTGCCGGTCTCGCTGGCGCTGCTCACGCTTCAGCTTGCCGATCGCGAGGTCGATTTCTATCAGTCGGCGCTGTTCGTGCCCACGGTGATCGCCTTCAACGTCGTCGTCATCATCTGGGCGTTCTTCTTCCTGCCCACGCCGGGCGGCCTGTTCAACCAGATCCTGGCCCGCTTCGGCGTGCCCCCGGCAAGCTGGCTGCGCGATACCAATCTGGCGCTGCCCGCCATCGCCCTGATCGCCAACTGGAAGCTGATGGGCTTCCACTTCCTGTTCGCCATCGCCGGGCTGAAGGCCATCCCGCGCGATTACCTGGAAGCCGCTTACGTCGATGGGGCCTCCGGCTGGCCGTTGATGCGCCACATCGTGCTGCCGCTGTTCGCGCCGACCGGCCTGTTCCTGATCGTGATCACGCTGATCAGCGCGCTCGATGTCGTCTTCACGCCGATCCGCGTGCTGACCGAGGGCGGCCCGAACAACGCCACCAACAACCTGATGTACGCCATCTATTCCGAGGGGTTCCGCTTCTTCCGCCTGGGGGAGGCGTCCACGCTCTCGGTCGTGCTGATCGCGCTCTTCGGCGGCCTGATCTACCTCCAGTATCGTTCGCTGGATCGGAGGATCCACTATGACCGGTAACCGTTCGCCGGGGATCTGGCTGGCGCGGGCGGTGCTGGCGGGCGCATCGCTGCTGGTGCTGCTGCCGCTGATCTACCAGGTCGGCATCAGCTTCAAGCCGCCGGCGCAGATCTTCGAAAACGTGCTCACCCCGTTCCCGCTCCAGCCGACGCTGGATAACTACGCCGCGGTGCTCAACACCGTGCCGATGCTGAGCTACCTGGGCAATAGCATCGCGTTCGCGGCTGGCGTCTCGATCGGCCAGATCATCCTGGCCGTGCCTGCGGCGTTCGCCTTCAGCTTTTTCCGCTTCCCGCTGCGCGGTCTGCTGCTCGGGCTGGTCATCCTCAGTCTGATCGTGCCGTTCGTGGTCACGTATGTGCCCAACTACCTGTTCCTGGCGCAGTTCAAGCTGATCAACACGCTGCCCGGCCTGATCCTGCCGATGCTGGGCGTGTCGCTGGGGTTCGGCATCTTCCTGCTGCGCCAGCACTTTTTAAGCTTCCAGAAGGAAGTGATGGAAGCTGCCCTGATCGACGGGGCGAATAGCCTGCAGGTGCTGCTTTACGTCGTCGCGCCGGCCAATCGCTCGGCGATCACAGCCCTGCTGATCTATATCTTCATCAACACCTGGAATCAATTCATCTGGCCGCTGCTGATCGGCGGGGGACGCGAGGAAGCGTACACCCTGACCGTGGGCGTGCAGATGTATTTCACCAATCCTGAAGGCGGTAACCGCTGGGGATCGGTCATGGCGGCGTCCGTGTTGACGGCGCTGCCGACTTTCATCGTCTATCTGCTGATGCGTCGGGGCATCCTGCGCACATTCACTGAAGGAGCTGTCAAGGGATGACATCCATCCTCTTCATCGGCGACCTGGTCTCAGAGCGAGCGGTCGAATTTCTCGAGATGCATCTGCCCGCGCTGCGCCAGCGTTACACCCCTGATTTCATCATCGCCAATGCTGAGAATCTGGCCCTCGGCTATGCGCCCGGATCGCCGGGCCTGTGCGGCATGACGCCTGAACTGACGGCCCGGCTGTTCACGCTGGGGATCGATGCGCTGACGGGCGGCAACCACTCCTGGGATGGCCCGTATGGGCGTACCATTCACGATACGGACGCGCGCATTCTGCGCCCGCTCAACTACGGCAGCTATGCGCCGGGACGCGGCGCGGTCATCGTCGAGCGCGGCGGCGTCCGTCTGGGTGTGATCAACTTGATGAGCCGTACCGCCATGGAGTACGCCGATCTCACGCTGGAGGCCTTCACGGCGCAGATGGCCGCCTGGGGGGATGCGGTCGATCTGGTGCTAGTTGATTATCATGGTGAAATGGTGTCGGAGAAGCTGGCGTTCGCCTTTCTGGTCGATGGCACGCCAGACTGGCCGGTTGCCGCGGTCTTGGGCACGCATACCCACGTCCCGACACTCGATGCCCGCGTGCTGCCCGGCGGCACAGCGTATATCACCGATGTCGGCATGACCGGCCCCGGCGGCGGTATTCAGGGGTACGCCCCGGCGTTCTTCGTCGAAGCGATCGGCACGCGCCTGCCTCCACTGGCCCCCTTCGTCTTCGCCGATGGCCCGATCGAGCTGGGGGCGGTACTGGTGCAAACCCACGGCGCGCGCGCCCGGTCAATCGAGCGGGTGACGCTCTGATCTCCGATCTACGGACGCCTGCGCTGCTAGCCCTCATCCTGCCTGGCCTGCAGCCCTCACTCCGCGATGCGGTCGCAGGGTGAGGGAGAGGGCCAGCGTAGCGATTTCGCCATTCCCCCCGCGCGGGGACGCTGCATCCTCGCAGTATGCATGGTATACTCTCGCGCTTAAATGAACCGGATCTGCACCTGAACCGAGTGCAGACTCTGAGATACGAAGGCGCGAGCATGGAACTGAATACTATCCTCGGCGGGCTGTACGGCCAGGCACTGGGTGACGCCTGGGGCATGCCCGCCTACTTCGACCCGCAGCAGACCTGGGAGCGCTTCGGCTGGGTCGAGACGTTCCTACCCGCCCCGGACGATCATGAAGTCCATGCCGGGCTGCCCGCGGGTCGCATCACCGACGATAGCGAGCAGGCCTTTTCGCTGGCGCGCGCTTACCTGGAGGCGGGCGCGATCACGGTAGAGGCCACTGTCCGCGCGCTGATCGACTGGTATGATCGCACGGGCGGCGATCAGTCGCTGTACGTCGGCCCGTCGACGCGGCGGGGCATGCAGGCGCTCAAACGCGGGGATGACCCGCGCCTTGCTGGGCGCACCGGCGATACCAACGGCGCAGCGATGCGCGTGAGCGTGGTCGGATTACTGTGCGCGGGCGATCCGCTGGCGGCGGTTGAAGCAGCGGAGATCTCGGCCCTGCCCACCCACGGGACGAATGTCGCCATCAGCGGGGCAGCGGCGGTTGCGGCGGCGGTCGCCGTCGCGTGCCGGCCCGATGCCACGCTCGATACGCTGATCGCGGCGGGCCTGATGGGCGCGGAGCTGGGGCGGAAGCGCGGGGTCAAGTGGATCGGCGCGTCGGTCACACGCAAGATCGAACAGGCGGTGGCGATCGCCCGCAAGGGGGGTGATCCGCTGACCCGCTGCCATGAGCTGTACGACGTCGTCGGCGCATCGCTGGCGATCACCGAGACGGTCGGCGCAGCTTTCGGCGTGCTGGTGCTGGCCGATGGCGATCCAGCGCTGGCCGCCCGGTACGCGGCGGCCCTGTCCGGCGATGCCGATACAATCGGCGCGATCGCCTGTGCGCTGGCCGGGACGCTGCGCGGCTTCGACAGCATTCCCGCCTGGGCGGTGACCGCGCTTGAGGCCGACCCGGTCTTCCAGGAGTACGGGGTGCGCGCGCTCGCGCAGGGGATTCTGTCGTTCATAGGGCAAAATGGCACATGACGTCGCTTGAGCAGCGCCCGCCGCGCATTGTCGGGCTGGGCGATCTCGTTCTCGATCTGATCACAGAAGTCAGCCTGCCGATCTTCCCCGGCCAGCACCGGGAAACGTGGCCTATCCGCCCGGAACCGGGCGGCGGTTGCAACTTCCTGATCGCCGGGGCGCACCTGGGCGCGCAGATGAGCGCGATCGGCACGGTCGGCGATGACGTTTTCGGCGGGCTGGTCGTCGAAGGCCTGCGGGCCGAGGGCGTCGAGACCTCCGCGATCTTCTGCGCGCCCGGATCGACCAGCGCGGTGGTGTACGATCTGATCGACCCGCAGACGCACCTGCACACCTTCATCGGCAGCCTGGCCCACGGCGATCCGATGCCGTTCACCGATGCGGCCCGCCATCAGATCGAACGGGCTGACGCCGTCTTCCTGCAGGGCTATACCCTGCTCGAACGTCAGCTTCCAGACCTGATCGATCAGGCGCTGGCGTATGCCCGCGATCGGGGCAAGCCGGTGTATTTCGACGTCGGCCCGCCGGCGGCCGCCGTCCCGGAAAAACGCCTGCGCGCCGTGCTCGAACAGCTCGATATCGTCATGATGACGGCGGACGAGATCGAGATCGTCGCCCCGGCGATGAACGAGGCCGAAGCCTGCGCGTCGCTGTTCGCGCTCGGCATCACGACGATCGTGATCAAGCGCGGCGGGCAGGGCTGCACCGTGCTCACCCCGGACGAGCGCATCGATGTGCCCGGCCTGCCCGTGCCGGTGGTCGATACGGTCGGCGCGGGGGACTGTTTCAACGCCGCCTTCGTCTATGGGCGCTGCACCGGCATGGATCTGAAGCGCGCCGCCGAGCTGGCCAACGGCATGGGCGCGGCCTGCGTGCAGAAGATCGCCGCCGGGCGCAACGCCCCCACCCGTGCCGAGGTCAGCGCGGTGCTGACGGCCCATGGCTTCACCTGGAGCTTCTGATCATGCTGACGACGATCGCACTGACCAGCCCGCCGGGCGAGTCCCTGATCGACATCACGGCGCAGGTGCGCGCCGCAGTGGCGCAGTCCGGCGTCACAGACGGGATCTGCGTCCTGTTCGTGCCGCACACCACCGCCGCGATCACGCTGAATTCAGCCATCGACCCGCTGACAGCGCAGGATCTCATCGACGATCTGCGGCGGCTGGTCCCCAAACGGGTCGATTTTCATCATCAGTACGATACCCCCGCCGATGCCGCCGGGCATATCAAGGCGGCGCTGATCGGCCATTCGGCGACCGTGATCATCGACGGCGGCGATCTGGTGCTGGGCGGCTCGCAGAGCATCCTGTTCTACGAGTTCGACGGGCCGCGCCAGCGCCAGGTCAAGATCAAGATCCTGGCATGAAAAGAGGAATTTATGGCGCGTAAAATTATCATCGATACCGACCCCGGCGTGGACGACAGCATGGCGATCTTCTTTGCGCTGGCCTCGCCCGAGCTGGAGCTGATCGGCCTGACGACGATCTTCGGCAACGTCCACACCAGCCTGGCGACGGTCAACGCGCTGCGCCTGCTCGAGATCGCGGGCCGCCCGGATATCCCGGTCGCCAAAGGGGCGGATGACCCGCTGGCGCACCCGTACAAAGGCCCGGTTCCGTATGTGCACGGCGATGATGGCCAGGGGAACGTCGAATTGCCCCCGCCGACGGGCCGCGCGCTGGACATGACCGCCGCCGAGTTCATCATCGACCGCGTCATGGCCCACCCCGGCGAGATCACGCTCATCCCGATCGGCCCGCTGACCAACATCGCGCTGGCGCTGCGGCTGGAGCCGCGCATCGCCGAAAACGTGCGCGAGGTGGTGCTCATGGGCGGCAATGCCTTCTGCCCGGGCAACGCCAGCCCGGCGGCGGAGGCCAACATCCTCAACGATCCGGAAGCCGCCGATGTCGTCTTCGGCGCGCCGTGGTCGGTGACGATGGTCGGGCTGGACGTGACGCACCGGGTCAACATGACCAAAGCGCATCTGGCCGAATACGGGCGCATCGACAACCCGCTGGCGCAGCACATCCACCGGATCGTGCCGCACTATGTCCATTTCTTCGAAACGTATTACGACATCGACGGCATCTACGTGCACGACTCGTCCGCCGTGGCCTACGTCATCGATCCGTCGCTCTTCCGCTGTGTGCAGGCCCCGATCCGCGTCGATACCGATGGCGGGATCAGCCGGGGCAAAACCTGGCCGAGCATGAGCAAGCGCATCCTGCCGCCGTGGGAGCACCGCCCGCCGGTCAACATCCCGATCGAGGTGGACAGCGCCCGTCTGACCGAACTCGAACTGAGCCGCCTGCGCGCCTTTGCCGGGTGACGATCGTTTCGCCTATCCAATGACTATCCTGACTATCCGATGAAAAGGAGTTTTTGCCGATGCCGCGTCCGATGATCATCGATACCGATACCGCGTCCGATGATGCCGTCGCCATTCTGATGGCCCTGCGCCACCCCGATATCGACGTCAAGGCGATCACGGTGGTGGCGGGCAACATGCCCGTCGCCCAGGGGAGCATCAACGCCCGTTACACCGTCGAACTGTGCGGGGCCGATGTGCCCGTCTACGAGGGCATCGATGCCCCGTTCATCCGCGATGTCTACCGGGCCTATTTCTTCCACGGGCCGGATGGCATGGGGAACATGAACTACCCCGCGCCACAGCGGCCGCCCGCGCCCGGCCACGCCGTCGATGCGCTGATCGAGACGATCAAGGCCAATCCGGGCATCATCCTGGTCACGCTGGGGCCGCTGACCAATGTGGCCGCCGCCGTCGCCAAAGCGCCGGAGATCGTGCCGCTGGTCAGCCGCTGCGTCGTCATGGGCGGGGCGGCCAACGTTGTCGGCAACATCACCCCGGCGGCGGAATACAACATCTGGTGCGACCCGGAGGCGGCGCGCATGGTCTTCCGCTCCGGCCTGCCGATCGAGATGGTCGGCTGGGAGCTGTGCCGGGGCGAGGCCAACCTGCTCGACGAGGACATCCGCCACTGCAAAGAGGTCATCAACACCAAGTACTCGCATTTCACGGTGGACTGCAACCTGTCCGCGCTGCAGGCCAACCGCGAGTGGCTGGGCGATCCGGGCATCGGCCTGCCCGATCCGACGGCCATGGCGATCGCCATCGACCCGACGATCTGCACCCGGTCGAGCAAGCACTACGTCGAGGTCGAGTGCGATGGGACGTTCACGCGCGGCATGACGGTGGTGGACGGCCTGAACGTGACGAAACACGACACCGCCAACGTCGATGTCTGGGCCTGGCATCGCGCCAAAGGCGATCCGTGGATCACGGTGTGCTGGGAACTGGACGTCAAACGCTGGAAAGATCTGCTGTACGCGCTGCTGCAGGACGAGGTGACGCTGTGACGCCGCGCAGCCCGATGCAGCAGCAGATCGACACGCTGCCCGATCTGATCCGCCAGATCGCCGCGCCGTTCGATCGATCGGCCCGGGCGACGTTCGATTTTGAGCTATGCACGTCCGTCAAACGGGTCTATCTGGTCGGCTGCGGGGACAGTCACCACGCCGCGGTCGGGGCGGAGCTGGCGTTCCACCAGCTAGCGGGCGTGCCCGCGCAGGCGCTGACCGCCAACCACTTCAGCCGCTACACCGTCGGCTACCTGCCCGCGACCGGGCCGAACACCCATCTGGTGATCGGCATCTCGGTCAGCGGGGCGGTCTCGCGCACGATCGAGGCGGTGGCGCTGGCGGGGCAGGTGGGCGCGGTCACCGTCGCGCTGACGGGCAATCCGTCCGCGCCGATCGCGAGCGCGGCGGGCCGCGTCTTCCAGACCACCGTGCCCCCGCTTCCGGATGAACTCAAGGGGGTCGTGCCGGGGGTGCGCTCGTACCTGGCCTCGCAGATCGGGCTGTACAGCGCCGCCATCCGCATCGGCGAGGTGCGCGGTCACCTGACGACCGCCGCCGCCGACGCGCTGCGCCGCGAACTGGTCGAACTGGGCGACATCCTCGAAGCCACGATCGCGCGCTGCGAGCCGCGGGTCGGCGAGCTGGTGCAGCGCTGGGCCGACGCGACCGATTTCGTCTTCGTCGGCGGCGGGCCGCTGTACGGCGCGGCGCTCTTCAGCGCGGCCAAAGTCATCGAGGCCAGCGGCGATCCGGCGCTGGGCCAGGACACCGAGGAATGGGCGCACCTGCAGTACTTCGTCGAGCGGAATACGACGCCGACCGTCCTGCTCAGCGCGGACGGCTTCGACGCCGACCGCATGGCCGAGGTGGCGCGCGCCTGCCGCGCGATCGGGTGGCGGACGGTCGCCGTCGTCCCGGAAGGGGAGACGGCCATCAGCGGGCACGCCGAGATCACCCTGCCCGTGAGCGGGCGCGTGCGCGAATGCTTCGCCCCGGTCGTCTACAGCGTCCCCGGCGAGCTGATCGCGGCGGCGCGCGCGGCGCAGGTCGGCGCGACGTATTTCCGCGGCTTCGGCGGCGGGCGCACCGTCGATTGGGCGGACGGCGCGTCCAACATCCGGGGCAGCCACCAGATCACCGAGGTGCGGCGCTGACGTCATGACCGGGCCTCATTTCGTCACCATCGGCAGCATCTTCATCGACGATCTGGTCTTCCCGGACGGGCGGACGCAGATGGCCGTGCTCGGCGGCGGGGCGACGCATGCCGCCGCCGGGATGCGCGTCTGGGATGAGCGCGCGGGCATCATCGCCTGCATCGGGCGCGACCTGCCCGAGGGCATCTATGCCCGGCTGGCGCGCGATTTCGACCTGCGCGGCATCGTCCGGCTCGACCTGCCGCAGGCGCGCGCCTGGCAGATCTTCGAATGGGATGGCACGCGCACCGAGGTCTTCCGCATGAAGATCATGGCCCCGTTCATCGACGAGCCGACGCCGCAGGCCTGCCCGGCGGACTACGCGGGCGCGCGGGGCGTCCACGTGCTGCGCGATGCCGCCGGATTTCTGAGCTGGCGGCGGCGCTTCCCGCAGGCGGTCGTGCTGTGGGAGCCGAACCAGCCGTACATGGCGGCGGAGCACCGCGATGAATTCGTCGCGGCGCTCGCGCAGGCCGATATCGTCTCGCCCAATCTGCTCGAGACGCGCCTGCTCTACGCCGCGCCGGATGCCGCGCCGCTCGATCTGGTGCGGCGGATGCTCGACGACGGCGCGCGCCTCGTCGCGTTGCGCCTGGGCGAGGACGGCTCGCTCATCGGCAGACGGACGGGCGCGGGCGATCAGATCCTGCATGTCCCCGCCGTGCCCGTGCCGCAGATCGTCGATGTGACGGGGGCGGGCAACTGCTACTGCGGCGCGTTCCTGGTCGGCTGGGTGCGCGCCGACGATCTGCGGCTGGCCGGGGCCTACGGCGCGGTCGCGGCCTCGTTCACGGTGGAGCAGGTCGGCGCGCTCGACAACGCGCGGGTGGACTCCGCTGAGCGCGATCGCCGGCTGCGCTTCGCCCTCGATCGGATCACGGAGGTGACATGAACGCCCCGCGCCTGGATCTGGCGGTCGATAACTGCTTCGCTTCCAAACGCTGGACGACGCCGGCGGAATGGCTGGCGCTGGCGCGCGATTTCGGGCTGCGCTGCGTCGAAGCCAGCGCCGACACCGAGTGCGATCCGCTGTACACGCCCGCCGACGTCCTGCGCGACTGGGCCGCCGCCGTGCGCGCCGAATCCGCCAGGACGGGCGTGCGCGTGATCAACCTGTACAGCGGGCACGGCACGTATGCCACGCTGGGGCTGGCGCACCCCGATGTGCGCGTGCGCGATCACATACAGCACCGCTGGCTCGAACCGCTGATCGATCTGGCCGCGGCGGTCGGGGCGGGGGCCGGTTTCTACTGCCATGCGTTCGACCAGGCCACGCTGGCCGATCCCGACCGCTACGCCGAGGCGGAAGCGGATCTGTTCCGGCGTTTGAGCGCGCTGGCGCGCTATGCCGCCGAACGCGGTCTGCCGCCGCTCAGCGTGGAGCAGATGTACAGCCCGCACCAGATCCCGTGGACGCTGGACGGGGCGGAGCGCCTGCTGCGCGCCTGTCACGCGCAGGGCGGGGACATCTACCTGACGCTCGACGTCGGCCATGCCGGGGGTCAGCGCCACTTCCTGCGCGCTGATTTCCCCGATGCGCCCGCGTACTGGGTCGCCGAGCCGGCGGATGCCGATCCGTATGCCTGGCTGGAGCGCTTCGCCCCGTATGCGCCGATCATCCACCTGCAGCAGACCGACGGGACGGCGTCGGCGCACCGGCCGTTCACCGAACGCTGGAACGCGACCGGCATCATCGATCCGGAGCGCGTGCTGGCGGCCATCGAGCGCGCCTACGCCGCGCCGGTCGATCCGGACATGCCGCCGCGCGTGGAGCGCATCGCCCTGACGCTGGAGATCTTCACGCCGACGGCGGAACGTCCGGCGGATACGCTGCGTCACCTGGCTGAGTCGGCGGCGTACTGGCGGCGCTGGCTGCCCGAAGACGGTCTGCCCCCGTCCGAAGCCCTGCGCGGGGGGCAGTCCAGCGCTGGCTGAGGGATGATCGGGTTCGCTTATGTCAGAGGTCAAGTAAACAGAATTGTTATGCGCACAGAAAAACTGACTGTTTGATATACAAACAGTCAGTTTGATTGAGAATATTTGCTTGATGTGTCACTTACTATGCATTGATCGGTTCTCCACAGATAGCAGGTATGATTAATGCTTCGATTTCGACATATTCAGAGTAGATCACACGGTTGTTACGTAACACGAGGATTTCAGCGTAACCAATCTCTGAGTTGCGAGGTGCCCAACCGTTGAGTCTAATTCTGTCACCTCGTAAATAACGAGCGTTATTACCTGCTAGTGTCAGGATTTCTCCAATCTCCCAGGCTGCTCCTAAACTTGCATTGACACCACCTATCCATTCGCCTATTACATCGTTCCAGTTAGGCGAAGTTGCATTGCGTACGATAAGCCGCCAAAAATAGTCTCGTGTGCTGATCTCACACGAAACTATCAATTCCATGGGTTCGTAGCTTTCCTGTGCACTCGCGATACTTACCGCACCATTGACCAGAGTCAATAGGGTAATTTTGAGAACCGGACATAAATGGTTGACAAGGTATAATTAGAGCGAGATGAGAAACAAGAGGGTGAGCAATGGAACTGAGAAGCGAAGACTG
>DAOUBU010000067.1:0-3632 GCA_034432395.1 Anaerolineae bacterium | reverse complement strand
CGGTTTTTTGGGCCGTTTCCAACCCCTGAATCACCGCATGACCACCTGTGATTTTCATCACAGGTTCCTTAAATTGGCCAAAGTCCAGGGGCGCAGCACGCTGCGCCCCTACGGATTGGTGGTCTGGGCGATCACCTCGCGGACGGCCTGGGCGGCGGTGCGCTCGCCATTGAGCACGCTGAGCAGACCGGCCTGGAGGGCGCGGCTGGCCGCGCCGAACGTATCCGGGGGCAGGGCCGCGCGTTCGAGCAGGCCGCTGACGAAAGCGGCATAGGCCGCATCCGGCCACAGGCGCAGGGCGGCGGGCTGCGCCGGCAGCGCCGGGACGCTCTGCGCCAGCAGGAACTGACGCTGCGGGTCGAACAGCCACTCCAGCAACAGGCGGGCCGCCGCCGTGCGCTCGCTGTCGCGCGTGCTCAGCGCCCACAGCCAGCCATCGAGGATCGTGATCGGCGCGCCGCTCAGCGTGGGGAACGGGCCGTACCCCGGCATCCGCTCGCCTTCAGCGGCGGCCCGCAGGTAGACGGTGGACGACACGGCGGCGGCCCGCAGCTCACCGCTCAGCAGCAGCGGCAGATAGTCGGCGCTGCTGCTGAACGTCATGACGTTCGGATCGAGTAGATCCGCCGCGCGCGCCTGCTCGTAAAAAGCGTACACGGCGCGCAGCCCGTCCCCGTCGATGACGCCGTCGCTGACGGTCGAGCCATCAGCGTCGATCGGGCCGACGGCGTCGATGTACTGGGCCAGGAACAGGCGCGGCAGCGCGCCGGCCCGGCCCGCCGGGAAGGCGAATCGCTCTCCGTAAGCGAGGAACGCAGCAAACGACGCCTCGGACGGCGGCTCACCCGTGTACAGCATATGCTCGACCTGGATCAGGTACGGGATGCCCGCGATCGCCCCATCGACGAGGGCCAGCGCCGCCACCGCCGTCGGCATCCCGGTCTGCGAGTCGGCATTGAGGTTGAAATCGTCCAGCGTCGCCAGCACGCGATAGCTGTATGCCGTGACCAGATCGGCGCGGCGCAGCAGCACCAGATCGGGCAGCGCCCCCGGCGCGACGGCGGCGGCGGTACGCAGCGCGTACAGCAGATCGCCGGGGAGGGCCGCGCCGGTCTCGCCGGTCAGGCGGACGCGCAGCCGCACCTGAATCCCCGGATGGGCGTCTTCGAACGCCGCGATCTGGCTGTTGAGCTGGTTCAGCGCGGCGCTGCCGGGCGGCATGAGCGCGTCCGGCAGCCAGACATCCAGAACGAGCGCGGCGGGCGCTTCAGTGGTTTCGGGGATCTGCGCCGCCGCCGCCCCGATCGGCAGCGCGATCAGCGCCAGCCAGAACAAGCGTTTGAACATGGTCGATCCTGCGTGTTGTTGACGATCGCGATCAGCATTTTTAACCGCTGTCAAACCCGGTCTGTGCGCAGCGTTCACCCGGATCCATGCCGCAATTACAGCGGGCGCGTAAGCCGGGTGCGCCGCCGACTTAACGCTGCGCGTGGACAGGGGCCGCGCGCTCATGGCACACTGCTGTCATCGTATCTTTTTCATCACCATAAGGAAAGGTTTGCATGCACACTCGATCGATCGCGGCGCTCACCGCCGCCGCGCTGCTGCTCGTCCTGACGATCGCGCCGGCCCTGGCGCAGACCGAGGTCGTCAACATCTACTCGGCCCGTCACTACGGGGCGATGGAGACCGTTTTCGCCACATTCACCGAACAGACCGGCATCCAGGTGCGCCTGTCGCAGGGATCGGCGCAGGCCATCCTCGAACGGCTGCGCGCGGAAGGGTCGCAGACGATCGCGGATGTCTTCTTCACGGTCGATGCCGCCGGTCTCGATCTGGCGGCGGAAGAAGGCCTGCTCCAGCCGATCGAATCGGACATCCTGACGACGGCCATCCCGGAGGCGATGCGCGATCCGGAAAATCGCTGGTTTGGACTCTCCCAGCGCTTCCGCACGATCATGTACAATCCCCAGACGGTCGATGCGTCAGAGTTATCAACGTACCAGCAGCTCGCCGATCCGATGTGGCGCGGTCGCCTGTGCCTGCGTCCGGCCACGCACGTCTACACCATCTCGCTGACCGCCGATCTGATCGCGCGGCTGGGCGAGGAGGAGGCGGAGGCCGTCGTCCGCGGCTGGGTGGCCAACGAACCGCAGTACATCGACAGCGACACCCGCATTCTGGAGACGATCGCCGCGGGCGGCTGCGACGTCGGCCTGACCAACAGCTACTATCTGGGCCGTCTGCGGTCGCAGGATCCGAATTTCCCGGTCGCGATCTTCTGGGCCGACCAGGGTGAGGGCGAGCTGGGCGTGCACCGCAACATCAGCGGCGCGGGCGTGACCGCCAGCGCGGTCAACCGCGAGAACGCCGTCCGCCTGCTGGAATGGCTGGCGACCGAGGCGCAGCCCGATTCGCCGTACAGCCTGCCGGCGGGCAACTTCGAGTATCCGGCGGCGTTCCCGGTCGATCCGGATATCGCGATCGCGCCGGTGCTGGAGACGTTCGGCACGTTCACGATCTCGTCCCTGCCGCTGTGGGAATACGGTGATCGGCAGCAGGCCGCGATCGAGCTGCTGGAGCGCGCCGGTTACGGCGGCTGATCCCGCCGGACAGGTGCAGGTCTGATCGGGCGCAGCGGGCCGGGACTGGCGCGCTGCGCTCACTATCGTTTATCGGGTTGATCGAGGTTCGACAGACAGAATGGTTCCACTGTCACAACGGATTCAGGGCGCGCAGCGCTTGAGCGCCGGGGCGCTGGCCACCCTGCGGCGGGCGGCCCCCCAGCGTGAACGCCGCTGGGCGCTGGCCCTGCCGCTGGCGATCGCCGGGCTGGTCAGCCTGCCGATCGCGCTGCTGCTGGGCGAACTGCTCACGCCATCGGTCGAGATCTGGTCGCATCTGTGGCAGACCACGCTGCCGCGCATGCTCGGCAATACGGCGTTTCTGCTCTTCGCCGTCGGCCTGGGGACGACCGTGCTCGGCGTCGGGCTGGCATGGCTGGTGACGGCGTATCAATTCCCGCTGCGCAGCCTGTTCGAGCGGGCGCTGATCCTGCCGCTGGCCGTGCCTTCGTTCGTCATGGGCTTCGTCCTGATGGCGACGTTCGACTACGCCGGGCCGGTGCAGACGCTGTGGCGGCAGTGGTTCGGGCGCGGGGCCTGGTTCCCGGATATCCGCACCGGGCACGGCGCGGCCCTGGCGCTGACGGTGGTGCTCTACCCGTATGTCTACCTGCTGGCGCGCGCGGCCTTCCGCGAGCAGGCCGCCAGCACGTTCGAGGCGGCGCGCGTCATGGGCTACAGCCGCATCGGCGCGTTCTTCCGCGTCGCCCTGCCGATGGCGCGCCCGTCGATCGCCGCCGGGGCGCTGCTGGCGATGATGGAAGCCATGACCGACTTCGCCACAGTGCGCTTCTTCAGCTTTCCCACGCTCAGCGAGGGCATCGTCCGGGTGTGGGAAGGCCACATGAACCGGGCCGCCGCCACCGAACTGGCCAGCCTGCTGCTGGTGGTCGCGCTGGCGCTGATGCTGCTCGAACGGCGGCTGCGCGGCGGGGCGCGCTACGATCAGCAGGGCGGGCGCGGGCGGCGCGTGACCCGCGTCCGGCTGACCGGCGCGGCCCGCTGGCT
>DAOUBU010000066.1:0-63608 GCA_034432395.1 Anaerolineae bacterium | reverse complement strand
GGCGGCCTCCGGGGCGGGGACGGCCTCAGCTTCGGCCTCGGCGACGGCGGCGGGGGCTTCGGTCGCGCTCTTGCCGGCGGCCAGCGCCTCGACGGATGACGCCCCTTCGCGGGTCGGCAGGGGCGACGGGACGTCCGGCGGCACGCATTCGATCAGCATCAGCGTCAGGTTCTTCACCGCCGCCGCCGCGTTTTTCAGGGCGGTCAGGCAGGCCCCGATGTCCGGCTCGGTCAGCGCGGCCGTCACCGTCTGGTAGTTGAGATCGGCCAGCGCGGCATCGGCCAGGATCAGGCGTGTGCCGCCGGTCACGGTGTAGAGCGCCATCTTGATATCCGGATCGGGCGCAACGCCGAGCGGCACGCCGTAGATGACATCATCGACCAGACCGTCGGCGTTGTCGTCGAACGGGGCCGGGAACGCCTGCGTCTCCCCCATGTGACGCAGCACGCCGACGCCCGCGCCGACGCGCGCCGCGATCAGATCCGTGCCGCGCAGCACCGCGCACAGGATCGAGGCTTCGTATTTGCGCGGGTCGCGCTGGTTGTGCTCGTACAGGTTGGTGTTGAGATGGTTCATCACGGTGCGCAGGCCGGCGGTCACGCTGCCGCTGCTGTTGAAGTACGTCTCGGCGGCCAGCGCGGCCATGTTCTCGTAAAATGCGGCGGGCGCGACGGCGTCCCCGCTGGGCAGCACCAGCGTGAAGAAGGTATCCGTCTCGCGTCCGCGCGCCGCCTTCTTCGGGGCGACTTCGATATAGGCCCCGGGCGGCGGCTGGCTGATCGCCCGCCCGCCGACGATGGTCAGATGCCCGACCAGTGCTTCGTATTCGAATGCCATAAGCGCTCTGCATCCTCACCGGTTATCACGCAGGTTGTGTTACGCTATTATAACTGCATAATCGCCCCCGTCCGCCGGGGCGCAGCGCCCGCTTCATCCCGCCGCAGTTGAAGGGGCGGCGCGCCACGCTACAATTACCGTCGATAACGGTTCGCCAGGATCCGTTGACCGGATCGCGCGCGTGTGGATGGAGGCCAGGCATGACCACCTTTCTGCTGGGGCTGGATATTTCGACCACCGGGGCCAAAGCGCTGCTGATCGCCCCCGACGGCGCTGTGATCGCCGCGCATACCACGCCGCAGCCGATCAGCGCCCCGCAGCCGCTGTGGAGCGAGCAGAATCCCTCCGATTGGTGGGAGGGCATCGTCGCCTCGATCCGGGCGGTGCTGGCCGAATCCGGTGTGCCGCCGGAAGCGATCGCCGCCATCGGCCTGACCGGGCAGATGCACGGGCTGGTGCTGCTCGACGCCGCCGGGCAGGTGCTGCGCCCGGCCATCCTGTGGAATGACCAGCGCACCGGGGCGCAGTGCGACGCCATCACCGAACGCATCGGCTTCGAACGTCTGATCGCGCTGACCGGCAACCGCGCGCTGACCGGCTTCACCGCGCCGAAGATCCTGTGGGTGCGCGAGCACGAGCCGGCGATCTACGCCCGCGCCGCGCATCTGCTGCTGCCCAAAGATTACATCCGCTTCAAACTGACGGGCGAGTATGTGATGGACGTCTCCGACGCCTCCGGCACGTCGCTGCTCGATGTCGCCAGCCGCCGCTGGTCGCAGGCAGTCATCGATGCGCTGGCGATCCCGGCGGACTGGCTGCCCGCGCTGGCCGAAGGCCCGGCCATCACCGGCGCGGTGACGGCGGAAGCCGCCGCGCTGACCGGCCTCAAAGCCGGGACGCCGGTGGTGGGCGGCGGCGGCGATCAGGCGGCGGGCGCGGTCGGCGTCGGCGCGGTGACGCCGGGCGTGATCGGCCTGTCCGTCGGGACATCGGGCGTGGTCTTCGCCCCGCTGAGCGCCTACGCTTACGAACCGCAGGGCCGGCTGCACGCCTTCTGCCATGCCGTGCCCGGGATGTGGCATTTCATGGGGGTGATGCTGAGCGCGGCGGGCAGTTTGCAGTGGTATCACGATGCCCTGACCCCCGACCGCGCTTTCGACGCGCTGGTGGAGCCGGCGGCGGCCATCCCGCCCGGCGCGGAGGGCCTGCTCTTCCTGCCTTACCTGACCGGTGAGCGCACGCCGCACCCCGACCCGCTGGCGCGCGGCGCGTTCGTCGGCCTGACGACGCGCCACACCCGCGATCATCTGACGCGCGCGGTGCTGGAGGGGGTCGCTTTCGGCCTCAAGGATTCGTTCACGCTGATCGCCGAAGCCGCCGGGACGGCGGGCGCGGAAATGCAGGTGCGCATCAGCGGTGGTGGGGCGAAAAGCCCGCTCTGGCGGCAGATCCTGGCCGACGTCATCGGCGCGCCGCTGGTCACCACCAATTCGACCGAGGGCGCGGCGTTCGGGGCGGCGCTGCTGGCCGCCGTCGGGGCCGGGCTGTACCCGGATGTCCCGGCGGCGTGCGCCGCCACCATCCGCCTGACCGGCGAAACCCGGCCCTCGGAACAGGCCGCGGCCTACCCGGCGCTGTACGCCGCCTATCAGGAGCTGTACCCGGCGCTCAAAGGGACATTCGCGCGGCTGGCCGCCGGTTGAGGGCGGCGCGCCGGCTCTCCCCCTGAGCGGATCAACCGGCCAGGCTGGCCGCGCTCGGCGGCTTCGCTTCGCAGCCGAGCATCCGCCGGACGAGGTCGAGCAGTTCGAAGACATCGACCGGTTTCATCAGGATAACATCGGCCATGCCCGCTTCGGCGTTCATGAGCGCGGTCGGGTTGCCGGTGACGAGCACAACTTTGAGCCGCAGCAGTTTGCGGAGCTGCGTCTCCTCGCGGATGTGTTTGAGGATGTCCAGGCCGTTCTGGCCGGGCATGTTGACGTCGAGCACCAGCGCATCCGGCGGGTTGGTGTACAGACAGCGCAGCGTCTCCTGGCCGTCGCGGGCGGTATAGACGTCGAACCCCGCTGCATCGAACACCGCGGAGAAGATCTGCCGCAGATCCGGGTTGTCCTCGGCGATGCAGATGCGCCTGCGCTGGATCGGGCTATCCATACAGCACCCTTCTGAGTTCGTTCATGATCGTGTCCATCTCGATCGGCTTGGCGACGTAGCCATTAAACCCCCGCGCCAGCGCTTCCTGCTGCAGGCGGGGCGAATGATAGGCCGTGATCGCGACCACCGGCGTGTGCGCGGTCTGCGGGTTGCTGCGCAGCATGTCGAGCACCGCCCAGCCGTCCGCTTCTGGCATGGCCAGGTCGGTGATGACGAGATCGGGCTGCACCTGGTTCACCAGGTCGGCGCACTGTTCGGCGCTGCTGGCCGCGTGCACCTCAAGCGAATAGTAGGACAGGGCCATGTAGATGATCTGCAGATCATCGAAATTGTCATCCACGACCACGATGCAGGGGCGATCGCTGCTCATCCAGATAACTCCATGTATTTGCGATTGATCGCCTGCACCACACGCTTGACCAGATCGTGGATATCGTAAGGTTTGGCGACGTACTCATCGAAACCAGCCTGAAGGACACGATAGCGATCGCCGTGCATGGCATGCGCGGTGACGGCGATCACCGGGACAGTGGTCAGATCAGGCCGCGCGCGCAGATGTTCGATCATCTCCCAGCCGTTCATCACCGGCATCGACAGATCGAGCAGGATCGCCGTCGGCTGGATCGTCTCCAGCAGCGCCAGCCCTTCCTGGCCGTTGCGGGCAATGTACACGCGCGCTCCGTGAAATTCCAGCACTGTCTGGGCGACGATGATGTTGTCGTGCTGATCATCGACGATCAGGATCGTGCTGCCGCTGAGCAGTTCAACGTCAGGCATGTGACGCCTCCGGCAGGGACACCCGCGCGGACTGGGCCGAAACCAGCAGCGGCAGGGTGATGGTGAATTCGCTGCCCGCGCCCGGCGCGCTGGTCAGGCCGATCGTGCCGCCCATGAGGACGACCAGACGCCGCGTGATCGCCAGCCCCAGCCCGGTGCCGCCGCTCTGGCCGATCGTCCCGCTGACCTGACGGAACTCATCGAAGATGACCTCGTGCATGTGCGCGGGGATGCCGATGCCCGTGTCTTTGACCTTGATGCGCCAGGTTGAGGTGCTGGCCCGTTCAGCGGCGATCGTCACCTCGCCCTTTTCGGTGAATTTGATCGCGTTGGCGACCAGATTGGTGATGATCTGCTTGATGCGCCCGGCATCGCCCTCGATCATCTGCGGGAGCTGCTGATCGATCAGCAGGGCGAAGCGCAGGCCTTTCGACTCGGCCAGTACGCGGTTCTGGCCTTCGATATCGCGCAGCAGCTCATGCACGTTGAACGGCGCGTTCACCAGCTCCATGCGCCCGGCTTCGATCTTCGACACATCGAGCAGGTCGTTGATCAGGCGCAGCAGATCTTTGGCGTTCATCAGCGTGCGTTCCTGGAATTCGCGCGCCCGATCGGGCAGCATGCCGGCCATCCCGGAAAGCTGAAGCTGGCTGTAGCCGATGATGGCGTTGAGCGGCGTGCGCAGCTCGTGCGACATGCTGGCCAGGAACTGGCTCTTCAACTGGTTGGCCGCTTCCGCCTCGCGCTTGGCGATCGTGAGCGCCTCGTTGGCGCGCGTCAGTTCGTTGCGCTGGCGGGTGACGAGTTCGAGGATGCGCTCGCGGTTCCACAGGAACACCACCAGGCCGATCGTGGCGATCAGGATGGCCGCGGCGCTCACCCAGAAGCTGGACTGATAGTCGATCAGCGTCGAGTCGGGGCGGTAGGCGATGATGTAGCCCACCGGCTGATCCTGCACGTTCCTGACCGCCAGCATCGTCACCAGGAAGGTTCCGTCGGCGGTGCGCACCGGCACAGCGAACGACTCGCCGGTGGCCATGCGCGCCTTCACCTCGGCGGGCAGCGCCGCGTTGATCGCCTCCACCGTCGTCCACGGCATCGCTTCGTCGGCGTAGCTGTTCAGCACCTGCCGGTCGTAGACGAACTGATCGCTCACGTCCGAACGCACGTAGTTCGACTGCTCATCGTTGAACACCGTCGCCTCGACGACGTCGGCATTCATCACGAACGTCACCGCGCCGGGCAGCACCTGGTTCATCTGCTGCTGAATGGCCGTGAACGACACGCTGACTTCCACACTGCCGATGTGCTGTGACTGCCAGAAGAGCGGGTAGACATAGCGGAAGCCGTTGAAGATGCGCCCCTCTTCGAAGCCGACGATCGGCTCGCGCGTTTCGTTGACGCGGCGCACCGTATAGCGCACGTCCGTCAGATCGTCGCCGAACAATTCCGGGCGGTGGAAGCGCAGGAAGCTGACGTTGTTGGGCAGATGGAAGTGAAGCTGGCGGACGTTGAGCGTCTGCCACATCTGGTAGTCGTCGTTGAGCAGGTCGAACAGCGCCTGGCGGATCTGCGCCTGGTCTTCCTCCGAACCGAGGGTGGCCCGCCGGAACAGATTGAGCACCTCAGGCTGATTGATGAACCGATCGTAGATCAGCCCGGTCAGCCGCGTGTACCCGTTGATGATGTCGTGGAAGACGATATCGACGTCGCTGATGCGATCGTCGATGTAGCGCGCGCTCATCTGCTGGGTGTTGCTGTAAAGCAGACCGATCAGCGCCGCGCTGAGGACGAGGATGATCGAAGGGATGATCAGACGCCGAAGCATGATTTTGACAACTCTCAGAGAGCAAACGGACGAGACTGGAAAGCCTGGATCACAGACAGGCGGCAAGCGGTCAGCCTTACCTTCTCTATCATAATATTTCGAAATTCAGTTTCTTCAATAGGGGAACTCACTTGAGATCAGATTAAGAATCAGTGAAGCATTTATTCATCATGAATGCAATCGTACTGTATGGCAGATGCGGGCGCGGCCCGCCGCTCCCCGCCCTCATCCGGTGACGCGGGATTTCCCCGCAGCGCCATCTCGATCGCCCGCATTCGGGTGGATGCGGCGGGCGCGCAAATGCGCTACAGTCCCCGGTCAGTTTCCGATCCGATGACCTACAGACTGGAGTGCTGATCATGCGAGCCGATCTTGACCGGCTGATGGCCGACCGCAACCTGGATGCGATCGTCGTCTTCGGCAGCGAGACCTTCAGCGCGCCGCACGCTTACCTGACGCGGGGCGCGCACGTCACCGGCGGCTGCGCCATCAAAACGCCGGGGGCCGAGCCGGTGCTGTTCGTCAACCCGATGGAGATCGAGGAGGGGCGCGCCACCGGGCTGACGGCGCACAGCTATCACGAATTCGGCTGGGCCGAGGTGCTGCGCGAGCATCAGGGTGACCGGGCGCGCGCCGATGTCGTCATGATCGGGCGCTACCTGGCGCATCTGGGGATCCGCAGCGGGCGCGTCGGCCTGTATGGCGACGGCGCGATCCACCAGGCGATCGAATTCGTCCGTCTGCTGCGCGAGGCCCACCCGGCCATCGATTTCGTCGGCGAGCTGGGCGTCACCCTGTTCGACGAGGCCTACACGACCAAAGACGCCGATGAGATCGCCCGGCTGCGCGCCATCGGCGAACGCACCGCCCATGTCGTCGCCCGGACTTGGGATTTCCTCGCCGCGCACCGGGCCGTGGACGGGATCGTCGTCGGGGCGGACGGCGCGCCGCTCACCATCGGCGCGGTCAAGCGCTTCGTGCGCCGCGCCCTGCTCGACCAGGATCTGGAAGAGAGCGGGATGATCTTCGCCCAGGGGCGCGACGCGGGCTTCCCCCACAGCCGGGGCGCCGCCGATCAGCCGCTGCGCCCCGGTCAGGCGATCGTCTTCGACCTGTTCCCGCGCGAGGGCGGCGGCGGCCTGTTCCACGATATGACGCGCACCTGGTGCCTCGGCTATGCCCCGCCGGAGGTGCAGGCGGCTTACGAGCAGGTCATGACCGCGTTCGACATCGCAGTCGCCAGTTTCCGCCTCGATCAGCCCGCCGCGCGGCTTCAGGAAGCGGTGCTCGACTATTTCGAGGCGCAGGGGCATCCGACCGGGCGCAGCCACCCCGGCACGACGGACGGCTACGTCCACTCGCTCGGCCACGGCATCGGGCTGAACATCCACGAACGGCCCAGCATCAGCCACCTGTCAAAAGACGTGCTGCGCGCCGGCTGCGCGATCACGATCGAGCCGGGGCTGTACTACCCGGAGCGCGGCTTCGGCGTCCGCATTGAAGACTCGTTCATCGTCGGGGCGGATGGCGCGCTGGTCTCGCTGACGCCGTTCCACAAGGATCTGATCGTGCCGCTGCGCGGGTGATCCGGCGGGTGATCCGGATCAGCCGGTGCGCTCCAGCGGCAGGCTGAACCCGAACGTGCTGCCGACCCCGACCTCGCTGCGGAAGATGATCTCGCCGTGGTGGCGCTCGACGATCTTCTTGACCAGGTGCAGGCCGAGGCCAGTCCCCTCGGCCTTGCGCGTCGCCTCGGTGGCGGCGCGGTAGAACGGCTGGAACAGCCGCTCCTGCTGCTCCAGCGGGATCCCGGCCCCGGTGTCTGTCACGGTCAGGCGGGCGCGGTGCTCGTCGCAGGTCAGCGTTACCGTGATCGTGCCGCCCGCCGGCGTATACTTGACCGCGTTGCCGATCAGGTTGTCGATCGCCTCGCGGATCTGGGTGGAGTCCATCGGGATGATCACCTCTTCGCCGGTCAGATCGGTGACCAGGGTCAGCCCTTTTTCCGCCGCCAGATGCAGGTATTCCGCGCACACCGCCTGCGTCAGGCCGACCAGATCGTCGTACTCGGTGATCGCCTCGTTGATCTTGGCCTCGATGCGCTCCAGCGACAGGATATCGGCGATGATCTTCTTCATCTTCTGGCCGCCGCGGACGATCGAGCGGATGAAATCGAGCTGCGCCGGGGTGAGTTCTGTCGCCGTCTCTTCCAGCAGTTCGGCATAGCCGATGACCATGCTCAACGGGTTGCGCAGGTCGTGGGCGGCGATGCGGATCATGTCGGTCTTGGTCTGCTCCAGATCGCGGACGCGGGCGTACAGCGCCTGCAAACTGTTGAACTGATCGTTGAGCAGGTTGTAGAGCTGTGCGTTGTCGATCGAAATGGCGATGCGCCCGGCCACCAGCGACAGGAACTCAAAACTTTCCGGGGTGAAGCGCTCCGGGCGGCTGGTCTCCAGGTTCAGGATGCCGATCTGGCGGTCGCGGTAGGCCAGCGGGATAGCCATCTGCGCGCGCGTTGACGGGATGTAGCGGATATAGTCCGGGTCGGCATCGACGTTCGGGATCAGCTCGCCGACGCCGGTTCGCAGCACCCGCCCGATGATGCCGATATCGCGGGGCAGGCGCACGCCGGGCGAAAACGCCCACGTGCCCGCCGCCGCGGCGATCTCCAGTTGATCTTCCTTGATCAGGCCGATGATGGCGTTTTCGGCGCGGCTGGCGCGCAGCGCGGCATCCATCGCCACGTTGAGCACACTGTCCAGGTTGAGCGTCTCGGCCAGCTCGGCCTCGATGCGGCGCAGGATGCGCATCTGCTCGATCGAGTGCCGCATGACGACGTCAGCGGCTTTGTGTTCCAGCAGTTCGTCGCGCAGCTCGATCTCGGTGATGACAGAGTGGGCCAGATCGTCCAGGTTGGCCCGTTCTTCATCGCTCCAGGCGCGGGGCTGACGATCGATGACCGCCAGCGCGCCCAGGGCGATGCCGCTGCGCAGGATCAGCGGGATGCCGGCGTAAGCGATCATGTTCAGTTCCGTCACCGCCGGCAGGCTGGCGAACGCGGGTTCGCAGCGCACATCCTCCAGGATGATCGGGCGGGCGGTGGAGGCGACATACTGGCAGAGCGAGTAGTTGAGCGGCAGCAGACCCTCGCCGGCGTAGGGTTCGGGCAGGCCGATGCTGCTGACGAGATGGTGCTGCTCGGCATCCACCAGCGTGATCAGGCAGACCGGGGCGCGCAGCACCCGCGCGGTCAGGCGCGTCAGCCGGTCGAAAACCGGGCGGATGACCGCGCTGGTCAGGTTCAGCCGTTCGATTTTCGCCAGACGTTCCGGACTGCTCAGGCGTTCCGTATTCAGATTCATCGTTTTTCTCTGCATGTCAGGCTGAATATCGTGCGTCTGCACCGGGGCCATCGCGCCTCCAGATCGCTGACATCATTCGCAAGCTATTGTAATCGATCTCCCGGTTCCGGCCCGCCGGAACGGACACTGCTCATCCGGGGCGTCTCACAAAGCGGCGAAGGCGGCGAGGAAAGATCTGTGAGAGACAGATGAAATCAGTCAGCGGATTATGACGTATTCTAACCAACCGCTGCAACCTGCGCCAACAGCGCACCGGCTGCTACCAGGACTGACGGCCTAACGCGCCCGGTAGATCGCGATCGGCATGCCGTCCGCGGGCCGGGCGATGACCGCCAGCGGTTCATCCCCGACCGGCAGCCCGCGCAGGCTGGTGTAGGGCAGATCCTCATAGACGATCCAGACGGCCCGATCGCGCGCGCGCAGCGCCTGCACAAGCGCGATCACCGCATCCTGATGCGATCCGTCCAGGCGCAGCGGCGGGCATTCGACCGTCAGGGGCAGATCGTCCGGCAGCAGACTGCCCAGCGCCAGGCAGTTGGCGATCAGGCCGATGACCACCCCGCCCTCTGCCATCCCGATCTGAGCGCTGAGCAGGGCGGCGGCCTCGTCCAGCCCGAAGCCGGCGCTGTCACTGGTGATGTATTCGGCGCGGTCGAGCGCGGGCAGCGCCAGCGTCTCCGGCGCGGTCAGATACTGGAGGAAAAACGGCAGCGCGAAAACGGCGCTCCATAGCAGCGCCAGGCCGATCACGACCGGGCGCAGGCGCGGCCAGCGGGCCATGACCGCCCCTGCCCCCAGCGCCGCCAGCAGGATCAGGAACGCGGTGTGATACTGGAAGTAGCGCGCGCTCATCTTGACGGCGAACGCCAGCAGCCCCGTCAGCGGCACAAACAGCGCCAGCAGGGCAAACGCGCCGATGCGCGGCCTCAGGACGATCAGGAGCAGCGCGAGCGCGGCGGTGACGATCAGGAACGGCTGCGACAGGTAGGCGCTGTCGATGGCCCACAGCGCGCCGAAATTGACCGGCAGGCGCGCCCCCAGCGTATCGAGCGCGCTCGTCCCGACGACGGTGGTCGGCGTGTTGAAATAATCGTAGCCGCGCCAGCGCAGCAGCGCCCAGATCGCCCCGCCGGTGAGCAGGGCCGTCGCGCTGATGCCGATCAGCCCGATCAGCCGCTCAGGCCAGCGGCGGGGCGCGGGCAGAATCAGGGTCAGCAGGGGCAGGGCGATCAGCATGATGCCGGTCGCTTTGGCCAGCGCCGCCCCGGTGATCGCCAGACCGGCGGCCAGCGCCGCGCCGGGCCGACCGCGTTTGAGCCAGCGCAGGCTGAAGGACAGGCAGGCCAGCGCGAACGGCGTCACGTAGCTGTCGGTCAGCGCCAGACGGTCGTAGAACAGGCCGTAGGGCTGTACCGCGTAGATGAAGAGCGCCAGCACCCCCGCCCCCTGACCGGCCAGCAGCGCCGCCGTCCGGTAGAGCAGCGCCGCGCCGATCAGCGCGAACAGAACGGTCGCGGCCCGCGCCAGAAAGAGGGCCTGATCGCCCTGCAGCCCGAACAGCGCCATCCACCACAGGCCGAACAGCTTGCCGTTGGCCGCCCCGGTGAACGGCCGTCGGGCGTAGCTGTCGTCGGCCCAGTCGATGTGGCTCATCTCGTCGAGGAAAATGGGGAAATGCGGCAGGTCGTACAGCCGCAGCCCGATGAACACCAGCAGCAGCACCACCGCCGGCCCGATCCGCCAGGCAGCCCGTCGGTTCAAGCGCGCTCCTCCGCGATGAGATCCAGCAGCAGGCGCAGCGCCGCATCCGCCGAGGCGGCCTTGACCGCCTCGCGATCGCCGGGGGCGATCTGCCGGTGGGTGCGCAGCAGCCCTGTCCGCGTGACGGCGGCAAAATACGCCAGCCCGACCGGTTTTTCCGGCGTGCCGCCGCCCGGCCCGGCGATCCCGGTGATGCTGACGGCGCAGTCCGCCCCGATCAGCGCCAGGACGCCCCGGGCCATGGCGATCGCCGTCTCCTCGCTGACCGCCCCGAAGCGGGCCAGCGTCTCGGCATGGACGCCCAGCACGCGCTGTTTGATGGCGTTATCATAGGCGACGACGCCGCCCAGGACGTATGCCGAACTGCCGGGGATGTTGGTCAGCCGGTGCAGCACCAGCCCGCCCGTGCACGACTCCGCCGCGGCGACCGTCCAGCCGCGCGCGCGCAGCGCCGCCCCGACCTGCGCCTCCAGCCGGGAATCGATCGGCTCGCTCATCGCTCCTCCGCTCCTCGCTCCGAGTCTTTTGCATAATCTTAACCGCAACTTCCCCCTGCGCATAATCGGCTTTCACGGTATACTGTGGGATAATCTCGATCCAAGTTGGGAAATTGAGGGATATACCGGCGCATGGGCTACTGGGGGTGGCGACCGCTGCTCATTGCGGCGTTCATCAGCGTCTGGATCACCGGATGCAGTCTGGCGGTTCAGCCCGCGCAGACGATCGCGCCTGCGCCCACGCCCACCAGCGCCGTCACGCTGACGGTCGGTCGCATCGGCCCGCCCACCCCCGATAGCTCGATCAGCGCGGCCCGCACCCGGCCCGCCGCGACGCGCACCGCCGCCCCCACGCCCGAGCCGACGCCGACCCCCACGCCGCAGATCTACATCGTCCAGCCGGGGGACACCCTGCTCGATATCGCCCTGCGCTACGGCATCGAGCTGGCCGATCTGCGCGCCGCCAACGCGGAGAGCGACCTGAGCCTGCTGCAAATTGGCCAGACCCTGATCATCCCGCCGCCGACGCCGGCGGCTGCCAGCGGCCCCCATCCGGAACCGGTGGAGATCCTGGCGCTCGCCGTCGGCCCACCGGAATGCTATCAAACGCGCGCCAACAACATCATCTGTCTGGGGCGGATCGACAACCCGACGGACAGCGCGGCGGAGGGCGTCAGCGTGGCAGTGCGGCTGGTGCAGATCGATGGCGGCATCGCCGCACAGGATACCGGCGCGGTCGAACAAGTGCTCATACCGCCGCGCGGCTTCGCCCCTTACCGCGCGCAGTTCGATCTCTCATGGGCGCGGTTCCAGTCGGAAGGCTTGCAGCCGTCCGCCGAACTGCTTTCGGCCAGCGCCGCGGCGCTGGTCGATGCGCGTTACGCGGTTCCGGTGCTGCGCGAAGTCGTCACCCGCGCCGAAGAGGGCCGGTTCAGCCTGAGCGGGGTCGTCGTCAATGGTGAAACCGGGCCGGTGACGGCGGTGCGGGTCGTGGTGACTCTGCTGGGCGATGCCGACCGCGTGATCGGCTACCGGGTGGCCGCTTTCAGCGAGCGCGTGTTCGCGCCGGGTGAAGCCACGCCCATCTACGTCGAGGTCGTGCCCGCTGCGCCAAGCGCGATCGCCGGCTACCACGTCTACGCCGAGGCGCGCCGAATGTGAGCCGCCTGGCTTCCAGCGGCGATCACAGCCCCAGCTGCTTCAGCAAATCGCGGAAATCCGCCAGCTTGACCGGCTTGCTCAGGTAGATGCTGGCCCCGGCCTGCTGCGCCTGCTCGATCAACGGTGGCGTGTAAGCTGAAATGACGACGATCGGCTTATCCGCAGTGACAGGATGCTGACGCAGCTCGCGGCACAGTTCGATCCCGTTGACGTCCGGCAGCATGATATCGAGCAGCACGACATCCGGGCGTTCGTAAAGCAGCAGGTCGCGCGCGGCCCGGGCGCTGTAAGCCTCCACGGCGCTGTGACCGGCGATTCGAACGTAGATGGCCAGGATCTCGCAGACGGCGGGTTCATCGTCCACGATCAGGAAACGCTTGGGCGCGCTCATAAAGGTTTTTCGTAGAAACGGTACGTCCGGTAACGTTCCATGCCGATGTTCTGGATGATGCTCATCATCGGCTGGTTGGTCTCCAGGATCCAGCCACCATCGCCGCCGGTGTAGCCTGCGTTCAGGATCGCCTCCAACGCCGTGAAATACATCGCGACATCAAGGCCGCGCTCGCGGTACTCTTTCTTGACCCCCATCAGGGGGACGCGCACGCGGGTGATGACCGGTTTGATCTTCCAGAAATAAAGCGCGCGCAGCAGCGTGATGAATTCCGGCACGCGCGGGTGTGGGCGCGCCCTGGCCAGCACCTGGTTGAAATCGGGCACGGCGATGATGAACCCGGCCGGTTCCGAATCGATGTAGCCGAAATACGCCAGCCGCGGATCGAAGAATTGACCGAGCGAGGCGACCATGTCGTCCAGCTCGCGCGCGGTCATCGGCACGAAGCCCCAGTTGGTCTCCCAGGCGGCGTTGTAGAGTTCTTTGAACAGGGCGAATTCCGCCTTGAGGTTGCGTCGATCGACCGGGCGCAGGGTCATCTTGCCGCGTTTGATCAGGTTGTCGGTCACCCGGCGCAGCCGCCCTTCCATCCGCTCGCGCGCGGTCGCCGCGTCGATGAAGAAGCTGTGCGTATCCATCACCTTGTGGAAGCCGGCGGCCTCGACCAGTTCGGCGTAATAGGGTTTGTTGTAGGGGTAGAGCAGCATCGGCGGGGCGAAGCCGTCGATCAGCAGGCCGCATTCCTCGTGCGTCGTGAAGGTCTGCGGGCCGCGAATGGCGCGGTAGCCCTGATCGCGCACCCAGTCCGCCGCGGTGTTGAGCAGGGCGACGGCGGCCTCGCGGTCGTTTTCGACCTCGAACGCGCCGAACCAGCCGATGTGTTCACCGTGGTACTCGTTGTGACGGTTGTTGATGTACGCGGCGATCGTCCCGACGGGGCGTGTGCCGCGCCAGGCGATGAAGTACTCTCCATTCATATATTCCCAGGCCGCCCCGCGCTGGCGGTCGAACGTCTCGCGCCGCATCGAAAGCAGCGGCGGCACCCAGTTGGGGTCGCCCCGGTAGAGCGTCCAGGGGAATTCGAGGAATACGCGGTAGTCGGCGCGCGTCTCCACCTTGCGGATGACGAGCGAAGAGTCGGGGGTTGCCACAGCGCCTGTCCCTGTCTGGCGGTTCCGATCACGATCGGCTACTGTACCGCCGATCGGGGAGAAAGACAACCGGGTCGCTGCGCCGCCGTCGGTTACGCTTCCGTCCCACCGCGGGTGGCTGACGGCGCGGCCTGCTCCCCGTCATCCGTCCCGGTGTAAGCCTCGGTGAGCATGGTCGTCATCAGGCTGCTGACGTACTGCACCGCATGGATGGCCCGCCCGTAGTTGATGTGCATCGGGCCGAGCACGCCGACCGCGCCGGTCGCCTGGCCGGGGATGCCGTACCGGCTGAGCACCATCGAGACGTAGCTCAGCTCGTCCCATTTGCCGTTGCCGCCGATGACGACCTGCACGTGATCGATCAGCGGCGTCAGGATCTCGTTGAGGATCATGTTGAGGAAAGGGCGCTCTTCGAAGATGCGCACGGCCTGCTGCGCCCCCTCGTTGTGCTGGAAAGCCGGGATGATCGCGCTCAGCCCATCGCGGTAGACCAGGTGCACCTGATTGTTTTCGCCGCGCTCCATCGTCTCGGCGATCAGTTCCATCACCTCACGTTCCAGCGCGCCGGCCTGCACCGCGCGGATGCGCACTTCGTTGGCGCTGGCCCCTTCGCACAGCGCGTTGATGCGGGACGCGGCCTCGCTCAGGCGCGTCTGCGGGACGGGTTCGGCCAGCGTCAGCATCTGCTGATGCACCGCCCCCTGATGCAGCACCAGCACCATCAGCGTCAGCCGCCCCTGAATGGCGATCAGCTCCAGATGCTTGAAGCGGCTGGTCGGCGCGGTAGGCGGGGTGACCAGCGCCGCCACCTGGGCCGTGCGCGCCAGCAGCGTCGCCGCCAGCATCAGCCACTGTTCGGTCGCCAGCGGCAGGGTGTGCAGTTTCTGCGCGATCCGCGTCTCTTCCGCCGGCGTCAGCTCGCCCTCTTTGAGCAGGCGCAGGACGAAATAGCGATACCCCGCCTCGGTCGGGACGCGCCCGGCGGAGGTGTGCGGCGCGTACAGATAGCCCAGCTCTTCCAGCCGGGCCAGCTCGTTGCGCACGGTGGCGCTGCTGACCGAGAGCTGGTATTTGTCCACCAGCCATTTCGAGCTGACCGGTTCCAGCGTCTGGGTGTAGGTGCGCACGACCAGCGCCAGGATCTCTTCCTGGCGGCGGGTAAGTTCTGGCAGATGGAGATCGTCTATACCGGGGGATGGGGCAAGCTCGTGCGCCGTCACGCCGAAAGCCTCAAAACGAACTGACAAATGACAGGGCTGACCGCTCTAGGAACGCGGCCATTCTCAGACTATCATCATAGCATGTGAGTGTAAGTGCGTCAAAACGCGCAGGAGACAGTCAAGCGATGAACAAAGACATCATGATCGTCGATGAAGCCAGCTTCGACCAGAAAGTGCTCAAGTCCGACCTGCCCGTGCTGGTCGATTTCTGGGCCGAATGGTGCGGCCCGTGCAAGATGATCGCGCCGATCGTCGATCAGATCGCCACCGAACAGGCGGGCAAAATCAAGGTCGCCAAACTGGACGCCGATGAAAATATGGGCGTGCTGCAGCGCTACGGCATCATGGGCATCCCGACGCTGATCCTGTTCAAAGGCGGGAAGGCGGTGGCGCGCATCACCGGCTACATGCCCAAAGAGAAGATCATGAACCAACTGCGCCCGCACCTCGGCTGAGGGGGCGGGGCCGCCCTGCGCCGGACGCCGGAACAGACCGCCGGCGTCCGGCGTTTTTGTGTCAGCCCCGCAGCAGCCCGGGCAGATCGCGCAGGCGCGGCACTTTGCCGGCCAGCAGCGTCTGCACGCGGAAGGCGCGCCCGGCCAGCCAGATCGACCCGGCCACGGCCAGCAGCAGCAGGCCGATGCTGAGCAGGATCTGCCACGTCGGCACGGGCGAGATGATCAGCCGCTGCGTCATCGCCAGCGGGGAGGTCAGCGGGAACAGGCTGAGCGCGACCGGCAGCGGCGCATCCGGCTGTTCAGCGAAGATGACCAGGAAGTAGAGCGGCGTCACCGCCGGCAGCGTGAAGATGACGGCGTACTGCGGCCCCTCTTTCATCGAATTCGAGATCGCCCCGACCACGCCGTACAGCCCGGCGAACATCAGGTAGCCGAGCACGAAATAGACGACCAGCAGCAGCAGCAGCTCCACCGGCAGGCTGATCCGCGCCAGCTCGGCGAACAGGCTGATCGACCGCTGCACGGCCTCCCCGCTGGACAGGCGCAGCACAGCCAGCGCGAAGCCGATCCAGACGGCGATCTGCAGCAGGCCGAGCACGCCGTAAGCGGCGATCTTGCCCGCGATCAGATGCAGCGGGCGCACCGACGCGATCAGGATCTCGATCAGCCGCGTCTCTTTCTCCTCGATCACGCTCTGCAGCAGGTAGCCGTTGGTGACGAACAGGCTGATCAGCAGGATGATCGCGAAGACGTAGATCAGGATGAAGTTCGTCCCGAAACCCTCCTGATCCGGCGCGGCGGCGGTCGTCGGGACGCGCAGCGCCAGATTGGTGATCTGATAGTTGGACGGATCCTGCAAGCGCAGGATCAGGGCGTCGTCGGCGCTGCCGCCGGCGGCGCGCTCGGCCAGCGCCCGCATCAGCACCCAGGCCGCCGGCTGTGTCGTGACATCGCCGATGCGCAGCTCCGGCATCGTCAGCGTGACTTTGCCGCTGTCGAGGTAATCCGCCGGGATGCGGTAGTACGCGCTGATCGCGCCGGCGGCCAGCGCATCCCGGGCCGCGGCCTCATCCGGGTACAGCGTGTAGCCCTCCGGCAGATCGCCCTGCGCCAGCAGGCCGGATTCATCGACGAAGCCGTAGCGCGTCGTCGCATCCGGGACGAACTGATCCATCACCGCGCCGATCTGTTCCGAACTGCGGGCGAGCGCCGTCTCCGGGTCGTTCAGCCCGGTCACCGCGATGATCACCGCGCCGATGGCGATCAGCAGCAGCGGCAGGCCCACGGTCGCGAACAGATAGCCCTTGCGCCGCAGCCCACGGCGCAGTTCATACAGGAAAACGGTCAGCAGGTGTTTCATCCGCGTTACCCTTTCGCTTCCCCGGTGGCCGTGGTGTTCATGCCGCCGCGGCGCAGCACCTGCAGCAGTTCGCGCAGACCGGGGCGTTTGCCGTACATCAACAGCGTATAGCGGAAGATGCGCGCCGAAGCCCAGACGAGCACCACCGTCGCCAGCACCAGCAGGACGATGCTGACGATCAACTGCCAGGTCGGAACCGTCCCGAAGCCCAGGCGGATGATGACGCTGACCGGGGCGGTGAACGGGATGAGCGTCAGCGCGGTGACCAGCGGGCCATCGGGGTTGGTGAAGAATTCGAACAGGATGAAGAACGGGATCGCCAGCGGCAGCGTGATCACGCTCGCGATCTGACGGCTTTCCTGTTCGCTGCCGAAAATGGCCCCGATGCCGGCCATCAGGCTGGAGACGAGGAAGTACGTCAGCACGAAGTAGATCAGCCCGACGAGCAGCAGATCGGGCGGGAGCTGCACCCCGCTCATGAACGAGACGTTCCCCGTCAGCGCGATGACCAGGGCCGCCCCGCCGATCCAGATGACCAGGATGGTCAGCCCGAGCAGGCCCAGGCCGAGGATCTTGCCGAACAGGAGCTGGAACGGCGTCACCGACGTGGTCAGGATCTCCATCAGGCGGTTGCTTTTCTCTTCCACCACGCCGGACATCAGGTAGGCGCTGGTGGCCTGCGTGCCCAGGATGAACACCAGCACGAAGAGGATCGGGGCGAGGAACAACCCGAACACGCCGTCTTCGGCGATGGTGCGGCCATTGTCGAGCGTGTGCACCTCCAGATCGACCGGGGTGCGCAGGCGCTCCAGCACCCGCTCATCGATCGCGGGATCGAGGTTGGCCCGCAGGAAGGCATCGAACTGCTCCAGCACGGTTTCGGGCACAGCGGTCGCGCTGACCACGGTGATGCTGCCGGTGCGCAGATAATCCGGGCTGATGACGAAATACGCGCCGATGCGCCCGGCCTCCAGCAGCCGGCGCGCCTCATCCTCATCGCTCAGGTTGAAGTAGCCGATCGGCTCGGCGACGCCAGCCGCCAGCACCCCGGCCCGATCGACGTAGCCGATCAGGCCGATGCGCCCGGTATCCTCCTCGGACTGGAGGCTGATGTTGGCGACGACCACCATGATGATGCCCAGGATGACCGGCATGGCGAAGGTGCTGAAGAGGAAGCCCGGTCGGCGGACGTTGATCCAGTACTCGCGCCGGGCGATCAACCACAGTTTGGCCATGGCGTCACCCCTCACCGCCGAAGCGGTCGGCTGGCCGACCGTTGGTCGCCACCCGGATGAAGATATCGTTCAGGCTGGGCACGGCCAGCTCGTAGCGGGTGATGCGCAGCGCGTCATCGGCGGCGATCTGGGCCAGGATGTCATCCGGCTTGACGCCGTGCTTCAGATGCAGCGTCGCCTGCCGGCGTCCGTTCTCGCTCAGCTCGACGCGCTCGACGCCGTTCAGCCGCGTCCAGTCGCCTTCCCCTTCGACGACGACGGCGTTTTCCGCGTACTGGCGGCGCACCTCATCGACCGCGCCGTACAGCGCCAGCCGCCCGCGCTCGATCATGAGCAGGCGGTCAGCCATCTCCTCGATCTGGTTCATCTGATGCGTGCTCATGACGACCGCGCCGCCGGCGCTGCGCATTTCCAGCAGCATCTGCTTGATGATCAGGGTGTTGACCGGGTCCAGCCCGCTGAACGGTTCATCGATGATGATCAGCTCCGGGTTGTGCAGCAGCGTGACGGCGAACTGGATCTTCTGCTGCATGCCCTTGCTGAGATCGCTGACTTTCTTGTTGGCGTATTCCGCCAGATCCAGCCGCTCTAAAAATTCCAGGCTGCGCCGCCGGGCCTCGGCCCCGGTCATGCCCTTGAGCATCCCCAGGTAGACCATCATCTCCAGCACCTTGACCGACCGGTACAGACCGCGCTCTTCCGGCATGTAGCCGATGCGGTCTTTGACGGCCTCGTTGATCGGCCCGCCGAGCACGGCGATCCGCCCGCTGTCGGGCTTGAGGATGTCGAGGATCATGCGGATGGTCGTGCTCTTGCCCGCGCCGTTCGGCCCCAGCAGAGCGAACACCTCGCCCCGGTACACCTCAAATGACAGATCGCGCACGGCCTGGAAACTGCCGTAACGCTTGCTGATGTTTTCCACGCGAATCGCAGTTCGGTCGGAAAAACCCATTGGCCCCATCCCAGCACATCCTTTCGCATCGTGCAGAGACACCATTCGCTATCATACCAGTACGCAATTTCAATTGAAATGTTCCGCCATCAGGGGATGGTACGGTCATAGGTCATAGACGGGCGGCGCGGTGCGGGGTGCAGCGCCCCGCCCCCGGATCGCCCCTGTGCAGCGGCGCATCTCTGTTTCCGCCGGCGAACGCGGTATAATCGAAAGTAGAGTTTATGTATGTGTTAACTGAGCAGGAGGATGCCGTGGAACGGGCTATCCGCGTCCTGATCGCCAAACCGGGCCTGGACGGGCACGATCGCGGGGCCAAAGTCATCGCCCGCGCGCTGCGCGACGCCGGGATGGAGGTCATCTACACCGGGCTGCGCCAGACCCCGGCCATGATCGCCGAGGCCGCCCTGCAGGAAGATGTCGATATCGTCGGCCTGAGCATCCTCAGCGGGGCGCACATGGCGCTGGTCCCGCGCGTGCGCGAGGCGATGCTGGCCGCCGGCCTGGGCGAGGTGCCGATCATCGTCGGCGGCATCATCCCGGATGAAGATCGCCCGGCGCTGGAAGCGCACGGCGTCAGGGCGGTCTTCGGGCCGGGCGCATCCACCGATGAGATCGCCGCCTTCATCCGCTCGCTGGTCGCCCAGGGGGCGGGATGACGACAGCCGCCGTTTCGACCGTCGATCTGGCCGAGCGGGTGCTGGCCGGGGATCGCCGCGCGCTGGCGCGGGCGCTGTCGATCATCGAGGACGGCCGGCCCGGCGCGGAGGATCTGCTGGCGCGGCTCTACCCGCATACCGGGCGGGCGCACCGCATCGGCATCACCGGCGCGCCGGGCACGGGCAAGAGCACGCTGGTGAGCGCGCTGGCCCGCGCCTACCGGGCGCAGGGGCGCAGCGTGGCGGTGCTGGCCGTCGATCCGAGCAGTCCGTTCAGCGGCGGCGCGATCCTGGGCGATCGTATCCGCATGCGCGATTTGAGCGGCGATCCCGGCGTGTTCATCCGCAGCATGGCGACGCGCGGCGCGCTGGGCGGGCTGGCCGCCGCCACGGGCGACGCGGCCCGCGCGCTGGATGCCGCCGGCTTCGACATCATCCTGATCGAGACGGTCGGGGCCGGGCAGAACGAGGTCGCCATCGCGCGCATGGCCCAGACCACGATCGTGGTCGAAGCCCCGGGGCTGGGCGACGACGTCCAGGCGATCAAGGCCGGCATCCTGGAGATCGCCGATATCCTGGTCGTCAACAAGGCTGACCGCCCGGGGGCCAATGCCACCGCCTCCGCCCTGCGCATGATGATCGAACTCGGTCACCCGGTGGCGAAAGCGGGAGGGATGCTGCGCGCCGATCCGAGCGGCCATCACGGGCGCTATGTTGTGACCGGTGTCGCACAGCCCGCCGCGGTCGATGCCGCGCTGTGGCTGCCGCCGATCGTGCTGACGTCGGCGCTCAACGCCGGGGAGATCCCGCTTTCCGAGGCCAATGCCGACGTGCGCACCGGCATCGACGGGCTGATCGAGGCCATCGCCCAGCACCGCGCTTACCTCGAGACGAGCGCCAACGGCGCGGCGCTGGAAGCGGAACAGATCGCGCTGGAGCTGAATGATCGCCTGCGCGCGGCCCTGCTGGAGCGTCTGCTGGCGGCCCTGCCCCCGGATGCGCTGGCCCAGACGGTGCGCGCGGTGCAGGCACGCCGCCTGTCGCCCGGCCAGGCGGTGACCGCGCTGATCGACCGGGCCGAAGCGCGATGATCGGTCACCGGCAGCAGGCCGTCCCCGTTTCCATCCTGCTCACACTCTGCCTGATATGCTGAAGGAGCGCTGGCTTTGTTCGCTGATCCCAATCCGGTATCGCCGCCGCCGTTCAACCCGTATGGTCGCATCTGCCTGTTCGCCTGTTCGGCGGCGCAGTATCTCGGCGTCGAAATCGCGAGCTACCTGGGCATCAAACCGGGGGGATACACCCGCGCGGTGTTCCCCAACGAGAATATCTTCATCCGCCTCAATGAGAGCGTGCGCGGGCAGGACGTGTACGTGGTGCAGACCTTCGGGCCGCGCGTCCACGACAGCCTGTTCGAGATGCTGATCATGATCGACACGCTCAAGCGCGACTCCGCCGGGCGGATCAACGTGGTCATCCCCTACCTGCCCTACGCCCGGTCGGATAAGAAAGATCAGCCGCGCGTGGGCATCGCCGCCCGGCTGGTGGCCAACATCATCGAGGTCGCCGGGGCCGATCGCTACATGACGATCGACCTGCACGCCGGGCAGATCCAGGGCTTCTTCAACATCCCCGGCGATGCGCTGACCGCGTTCCATCTGCTGGCCGATTACGTCCGCAAGCGCGAGATCCCCGACCTGGTGACCGTCTCCACCGATCTCGGCTTCGCCAAAAAAGGCCGCAACTGGGCGGAAAAGCTGCAAACGCCGCTGGTGATCATCGAGAAGCGCCGCACCGGCAACGACGCGCGTTCCGAGGCGCTCAGCATCATCGGCGATGTGCGCGATAAAAACGTGCTGCTGGTCGATGACGAGGTGCTGACCGGCGGATCGGTCGTCAATGCCGTCAACCTGGTGCGCGAGGAGGGCGCGCGCGATGTCTACCTGGCGTTCACCCACGCCTATCTGGCCGGGGAAGCGGTGGAACGGCTGCGCAAGCTCGACCTCAAAGAGATCATCACCACCAACACGCTGCCCATTCCAGAGGAGAAGCGCCTGCCGAATATGACCGTGCTCTCGGTCGCGCCGCTTTTGGGCGAGGTGATCCGGCGCGCGCACGAGGGCCGCAGCGTGGGTGAGCTGTTCAACGAATGATCGCCGGGTGAGCCGGCGCATGGACGCCTGCGCCCTTACCCTGCGTCCTCATCGCCGCCTTCGTCCGCGCTGACGCTGATCGCGGCGATGCGCGGGCGCAGCAGCCCCATCAGCGCAGCGACGGGCACGCGCAGGTCAACGCCGCGCTGCCCGGCGCTGATCACGATGTGCTGGAGCGTCGTCGCCGGTTCATCGAGGAAGACCTTCCAGTTTTTGTGCAGCAGCGCCAGCGGGCTGATCCCGCCGACTTTGAGGCCGGTCAGCGCCTCGGCATCGCGGTGCGCCACCAGGCGCACTTTTTTATCGCCCGAAGCCAGCGCCACCCGCTTCAGCGCCAGCCGCCGGTCTGCCGCCAGCAGACAGAGGTAGGGCCTGTCCGCGCCATCGGCCTGCACGACCAGCGTCTTGTAGACCATGAACGGGGGCAGGCCCAGCACCTCGGCGATCAGCTCGGCATCGCGCAGCTCATCGGGGAATTCGACGACTTCGTAGGGGATTTTGTGCTGTTCGAGCACGCGCATCGAATTGAGTTTGACGGTCACGATCAGCTATCCGTGCGATACTGCCGCAGCGCACGCCGCCCGATCACGCCGGGGACGAGCGCGTTGGCCCAGACGATCAGCCGGTCGAACCAGCGCAGCGCCAGCGCGCCGTTCGTCCCGCAGGCGACGGCCTCCACCATGCGCGCCGCGACGTAGCTCGCGCTCATGACGGGCAGGCGCGGGGCGCGCGCGGCATGACCGGTGACGCCGAGCCGGTTGGCGCTGAATTCGGTCTCCGTCCGCCCGACGAGCAGATCGATGACGCGGATGCGATCGGCCTCCAGTTCCAGCCGCAGCGAGCGCGCGATGCTGCTGACGAACGCCTTGCTCGCGCTGTAGACAGCGGCATACGGCGCGGTCATGTTGGCGACCACCGACGACACGATCACGATCGCCCCGCCGCGCCCGCCAGCGCGGATGGCCGGGACGCCGGCGCGGATCGTGTGCAGGACGCCGTCGATGTTGATGCGGATCAGCGCGTCGAGATCGGCCCAGTCGCTGTCGGCGATCGAGCCGCGCTGACCCACGCCAGCGTTGGCGACGACGATATCGAGCCGCCCGAAGCGCTCGACGCCGGCGGCGGCGGCGCGCTGCAGCGCCGCGCTGTCGCGCACATCGGCCTCAGCGATCAGGATCTCGCCATGAGGGCGCGGCAGGCCGGCGACGGCCCGCTCCAGTTCCTGCAGCCGGTCGCGCCGGCGGGCGCAGGCGATGACGTGCACCCCCGCCCGCGCGAACGCCAGCGCCGCCTCGTAACCGATGCCGCTGGATGCGCCGGTGATCAGCGCGACCTGGCCGATCAGGCTTCCAGCCACTGGAGCAGATCCCCGGCCACGTGGGCGGTCACCAGCAGATTGAAACTGAGCTGACCGGTCGCATCGGCGATCAGCGTGGGCCGCAGCAGGATGTCGCCATCATCGCGCCGGCCAATGGCCAGGTACGCATGCGCCGATCCGACCTGACGGGCGGTCACCTGTTCGCTGCTGAGCGCGGCGGGGTGCTTCAGCGTGCGCGCCAGCTCATCAGCGCGCAGCCGCAGCGTGATCTCCATCGGGCCGCTGGTCGTGGTCAGAATGACGTATTCATCCTCGCGCCGGGCGATCAGCGACCCGATCAGCGTATCAGTCGATGCCAGAACTAGAGCGGACGGGTGCGGTTCAACCCGCCCCAGGATCACCATTGCAGCCATAGGCGCAGCTCCTGAAACCGATGACAGTTGCCACGGCATAGTATACCGCGCCGTGCCCACCATCAGGACATGATCATCTGTTGGCGGCGCGCCCTCACCCCGGAACCCTGACCGCCGGTTCAGCCCTGTTCGCCGCTGAACATGTCGCGCACGCGGTCGAAGAAGCCCTTGCCCTGGCGCTGCGGGCTGGCCATCGCTTCGCCGCCGCTGAGGCCGCCGAAGGTCGCGGCGAGCTGCTCGAACAGCCGGCGCTGCTCATCGGTCAGGCGCGTCGGGATCTCCACCTGGACGTAGACGAGCTGATCGCCGCGCCCGCTGTTCGTGCCGTCGCTGCGCAGGCGAGGGACGCCCTTGCCGCGCAGGCGGAAGACGCGGCCCGTCTGCGTGCCGGGCGGGATGACGATCTCGACCTCACCGTCAACCGTGGGGACGTTCACCCGGTCGCCCAGCGCCGCCTGCGCCACGTTGATGTTGATATCGAGGATGATGTCGTTGTCCTTGCGTTTGAAGAACTCATGCTCCTGCACATGGACGACGACGAACAGATTGCCTTTGGGGGCGGCGGCATCGCCGGCATCGCCCTCACCCCGGATCTGGATCTGCGTGCCCTCGCGCACGCCGGGCGGCACATGCACGTTGAGCGTGACGCGCTTGCGCACGCGCCCGCCGCCGCGGCAGGTCGGGCAGGGGGTGGCGATCGTCTCACCGCGCCCGCCGCAGCGCGGGCAGGTGGTCACCTGCACCATCGGGCCGAGGAAGGTCTGCGAGACCTGGCGAACTTCGCCGGTTCCATTGCACTGGGCGCAGCGCACCGGGGACGATCCCGGCGCGGCCCCGCTGCCACCGCAGGTGTCGCACATCTCCAGCCGCTCGAATTCGACCTCTTTTTCGACGCCGAACACCGCCTCTTCAAAGGTGATGGTGGTGTCGATGCGCCGATCCGAGCCGGGGCGCGGGCCGCGCCGGCGCGCCGTCGTCCCCATGCCGCCGCGCATCCCGAATGAGCTGAAAAATTCTTCAAAGATCTCCTCAAAACCGCCGAACCCCGCCCCGCTGAAGCCGCCCGCGCCCGCCCCGCTCACGCCGGCATGGCCGAAACGATCGTAGCGCGCGCGCTTGTCATCGTCGGACAGGACTTCGTAGGCTTCGTTGATCTCTTTGAAGCGCGCCTCGGCGTCCGCATGTTTGCTCACGTCCGGGTGATACTCGCGCGCCAAACGGCGAAAAGCCGACTTGATCTCGGCCTTGTCCGCCGTTCGCGATACGCCGAGGACTTCATAGTAATCTCGCGGCATCGAACTGTGCGCCCCTTCCTGTTCTCAAACACATCAAACCTCTCACCCTCCGGGGGATCCCCGCTGGTCAGGCAGGGATCCGCAATGAGGGTGAGAGGTCACCGATCGGTGCAGCCTCGATTGCGAATCAGGCTTCAGTGTATTCGGTGTCGATCACGTCTTCGCCGGACTTGCGATCCTGCGCGCCGGCGGCGTTCGCCCCGTTGGCCGATGCGCCATCCGCGGGCTGCTCGTACATCTTGCCGCCCAGCGTCTGGATGTGCAGCAGCAGGGCCTCGGTCGCCTTACGGATCTGGCTGACGTCGTTGGTCGATTTGACGTTGTTGACGGCGTCGATCTTGGCCTGCGTCTCTTTCTTGTCGGCCTCCGCCAGCCGATCGCCGAAGTCGCGCAGGAACTTCTCCGCGGTGAAGACCGCCGAGTCGGCCTGATTGTGCGCCTCAACCGCTTCGCGGCGGGCCGCGTCTTCGCTGGCGTGGCGCTCGGCTTCCTGCACCATGCGCTGGATCTCGGCTTCGCTGAGGCCGCTGGACGCCGTGATCGTGATCTTCTGCTCGCGCCCGGTCGCCTTATCGCGCGCGCTCACGTTGAGGATGCCGTTGGCATCGATATCGAACGTGACTTCGATCTGCGGCACGCCGCGCGGGGCGGGCGGGATGCCGTCGAGGATGAAGCGGCCCAGCGACTTGTTGTCCGCCGCCATTGGGCGCTCGCCCTGGACGACGTGGATCTCCACCTGCGTCTGGTTGTCAGCGGCGGTCGAGTACACCTGCGACTTGCGCGTCGGGATGGTGGTGTTGCGCTGGATCATCGGCGTGGCGACGCCGCCCAGCGTCTCGACGCTCAGCGTCAGCGGGGTGACGTCGAGCAGCAGGATGTCCTTGACATCGCCGCGCAGCACGCCGCCCTGGATGGCCGCGCCGATGCCGACGACTTCATCCGGGTTGACGCCCTTGCTCGGCTCTTTGCCGAAGAACTTGCGCACCGCTTCGATGACGGCGGGCATGCGGGTCATGCCGCCGACCAGCACCACCGTGTTGATGTCCTCCGGCTTGAGGCCGGCATCGGCCAGCGCGGCGCGGCACGGTTCGATCGAGCGGTCGATCAGATGCGCGACCATGCTCTCCAGCTTGGCACGGCTGAGCGTCATGTTCAGGTGTTTCGGGCCGGTGGCGTCCGCGGTGATGAAGGGCAGGTTGATATCCGCCGTCATGACGGTGGACAGCTCGATCTTGGCCTTCTCCGCCGCTTCCTTCAGGCGCTGCAGGGCCTGCCGATCCTGACGCAGATCGATGCCGGTATCCTTGCGGAACTCGTCAGCGATCCAGTTGATGATCACCTGGTCGAAGTCGTCACCGCCCAGATACGTATCGCCGTTGGTCGATTTGACTTCGAACACGCCGTCGCCCACTTCCAGGATCGAGATGTCGAACGTGCCGCCGCCCAGGTCGTACACGGCGATCAGCTCGTTCTTGTGCTCGCCCAGGCCGTAGGCCAGGCTGGAAGCGGTCGGCTCGTTGATGATGCGCAGCACTTCCAGACCGGCGATGCGGCCCGCGTCTTTGGTGGCGTTGCGCTGCGCGTCGTTGAAGTAGGCCGGCACGGTGATCACGGCCTGCGTGACCGGTTCGCCCAGGTAGGCTTCGGCATCGGCCTTGATCTTCTGCAGGATCATGGCCGAGATCTCCTGCGGGCTGTATTCCTGGCCGCCCATGTGCACGCGCACATCGCCGTTCGGCGCGGCGCTCACCTTGTAGGGCACATGCTTGATGGCGCGCTGCACTTCCGGGTCACTGAACTTGCGGCCCATGAAGCGCTTGACGGAGAAGATCGTATTCTCCGGGTTGAGCACGGCCTGGCGACGCGCGACCTGCCCGACCATGCGTTCGCCTGTTTTGGGGTTGACGGCCACGACGGACGGGATCAGGCGTCCGCCTTCCGCCGATGGAATGACGGTCGGCTCACCGCCTTCCATCACGGCGACCACCGAGTTGGTCGTACCGAGGTCAATACCGATTATGCGTCCCATGTTCGTTCTTATCTCCTGCGTTTTGTGCGAGTTTGGTTGTATGGTGTGGTTGTATGGTGGATGATCGGACGATGCGCGATCAGCCGGCGACGCGCACCAGCGCCGGGCGCAGCACGCGCTCGCCCACCAGATAGCCTTTTTGCATCGTCGCCGTCACCGTGCCCGGTTCTGCATCCGATTCATCCGTGCCCAGAGCTTCATGCAGATTCGGATCGAAGGGCTGACCGGTCGGGTCAACCACTGTGATGTTGAACTGTTCCAGCAGCCGCAGCATCTTGCGCTGAATGCCGAGGACGCCATCGACCCACGGATGATCGCGCAGATCCTCGGGCAGGTTATCGACCGCTCGATCGAAATCGTCGAGGATCGGCAGCAGACTCTTGAGCACGTCGCTGGTGGCGTTCTGGTACAGCTCCAGCTTTTCGCGCTCGATGCGCTTTTTGAAATTGGCGAATTCGGCGCGTTCGCGCTGCCAGCCTTCGCGGAAGGTCTCGATCTGCTTCTGTAATTCGGTCAATTGTGTCTCTACCTGGCTTTCCACCTCAGGCCGCGCCCCGTTATGAGTCGGGGTCTCCGCAGCGGCCTCGGCGGGGGCAGCGTCAGCGGCGGCCTGCGGCGCTTCGTTCTGGTCGCTCACCCTCACCCTCCTCATGATGAAAACGTACAGCACACGGCTGCGTCTGGCTCAATACGCCCTTCAGTGTAGCCGCGCAATACAAGAATTGCGTTAAATTTAAGCCAGAAAGATGAAAATACAGAAAGTAAGGGCGCATTGTCGGGGCGCATTGTAGGGGCGCCGCGTGCTGCGCCCACGCCCATCCCCCCACGCCCACGCCCATCCCCCCACGTCCATGACATTCGTCAGTGGTCACACCGGCGCGCTGTCGATTACAATGAAAATGCCACCCCGCGGATTCCTGCATTGTGTACGACAAGTCGGGGGGATTTTCGCTCGTGCTGACCGTAGCGCGGGGCGGGGACGGGCGCGATAATGCGCTCGATTGTCGCAACCCGCAGCCGCTTCACCACAGGATCTGTCATCATGCGAAACTTCATCGCGCACAGCGTCCAGGCCATGAAACCGTCCGGTATCCGGCGCTACTTCGATATCGCCGCGACGATGGACGACGTGATCACGCTCGGCATTGGCGAGCCGTCGTTCCCCACGCCGGAGCACATCCGCGAGGCGGGCATCGCCTCGCTGCACCGCGGCCAGACGATGTACACCAACAACAGCGGCCTGATCGAACTGCGCCGGGCCGTCAGCGGGCACATCGAACGACGCTACGGGCTGAGCTATCACCCGGAAGATGAGGTGCTGATCACCGTCGGCGTCAGCGAGGCGCTGTGGCTGGCGATGAAGGCCATCCTCGACCCGGGCGATGAGGTGCTGGTGGTCGAACCGTGTTTCGTCGCCAACCCCGCCGCCGTCGAGATGGCGGGCGGCGTGCCGGTCATGGTTCCGACGCGGGTGGAGGACGATTTCCAGGTGACGGGCGCGGCGCTGGAAGCCGCCGTCACCCCGCGCACCAAAGCGATCCTGATCAACTACCCGAACAACCCGACCGGCGCGATCCTGACCGACGAGAACATCCGCCAAATCGCCGCCGTGGCGGAAAAACACGATCTGGTCGTGATCTCGGACGAGATCTACGAGCGGCTGGTGTATGATGCGCACCACACCTGCTTTGCGACGCTGCCGGGCATGTTCGAGCGCACCATCCTGCTCAGCGGCATGAGCAAGTCGTATGCCATGACCGGCTGGCGCATCGGCTACGCGACCGCCCCGGTCGCCATCATGGAGGCGATGCGCAAGCTGCATCAGTACCTGATCATGTCCGCGCCGACGGTCGGGCAGTACGCCGCCATCGAGGCGATCCTGCATGGCGAGGACGACGTCGAGGCGATGCGCCAGGAATACGACCGCCGCCGCCGCCTGATCGTGGCCGGGTTCAACGAGCTGGGCCTGAGCACGTTCGAGCCGCGCGGGGCGTTCTACGCCTTCCCGTCGGTCGCCGCGACCGGCATGACCGATGAGGCCTTCTGCGAGCATCTGCTCTACGAAGAGCGCGTGGCCGTCGTGCCGGGCAGCGCCTTCGGCCCCAGCGGGAACGGGTTCGTCCGCGCCAGCTACACCAACAGCTACGAGAATATCGAGCGGGCGCTGGAGCGCATCGCGCGCTTCATGCAGCGGCACGGGTTCGGTCACGCGGTCGATGCGCCGCTGATCGCCACGCGCTGAGCCGGAGCATCCCCGATGACCGTCTCGATCTGGCAGGCGGACGGCACACAGCCGATCTACGAGGTCGATTTTCTCATCGTCGGCGCGGGCATCGTCGGCACGGCGGCGGCCATTTTCGCCGCGCAGGCCGGTCGCCAGGTGACGATCACCGACATGCGCGATGTCGCGCTGGGCGCGTCGAGCCGCAACGCCGGCTTCATGCTCACCGGTCTGGATACCTACTATCACCGCGCCATCGAGCGCTACGGTCACGATACGGCACAGGAGCTGTGGGCGCTGTCGCTGGCGACGCACAGTTACTGGCGCGCCTGGGCGCAGCAGGCCGGCGGCGTGCGCATGCGCCAGACCGGATCGTATTTACTGGCCGAATCGGACGAGGAGGCCCGTGAGCTGGAAGCGGCGGCGCGCGCGCTGCACGCCGATGGCATTGCGGTCGAATTCGACTACGCCGATCCGCTCGGTCGCGGTTTTCATGCCGCGATCTACCAGCCGTGGGACGGCGAAGTCCAGCCGGTCGATCTCGCCCACGCCCTGCTGCGCCTGAGCGGGGCGGAGCTGATCCCCAACAACGAGGTCTACCGGGTCGAGCAGATCGGCGACACCGCGATCGTCCACACGCGCCAGTACATCTTCCACGCGCGGTACGCCCTGCTGTGCACCAACGCCTATTCCCCGTTCATCCACCCGTACTTTAGCGGACGGGTGACGCCGACGCGCGCGCAGTGCCTGGTGACGGAGCCGCTGCCCGAACCGGTCATGTCCGGCATCGGCTACAGCGATTACGGCTACATGTACTACCGCATGACCTTCGATAATCGGCTGCTGGTGGGCGGCGGGCGCAAGCTCTACAAGGCGCTGGAGAACGACACCAGCGAAGATCGCGTCACTGACCCGGTGCAGCAGTACCTCGATGCCTACCTGCGCGCGCGCTTCCCGGATGTCAGCGCCTCGGTGGAGCGGCGCTGGGCCGGGATCATGGGCTTCAGCGCCGACGGCGTGCCGCTGGTCGGGACGATTCCGGGCATGCCGCGCGTCGGTTTCGCGGTCGGCTTCACCGGCCACGGGTTGAGCTTCGGCGCGGGAACCGCCGAACGCGCCGTCGATCACCTGCTCACGGGCGCGCATCCCGGCGCGCTGTGGGCCGGTCGCCTCGACGGCCAGATCGGGTGACGCCCCCGGACGATCAGACCAGCATGTGCAGTGCGCCGGGCTGAACGCTGAACGTCAGCCGGCTCCCGCGCGCGGATTCGCCATCGAGTTCCGCGCCGAGCGGGCCATCGACCCCGCGGATGCTCACTGTCCGCCCGCGGGTGATGCGCACCGCCGGATGCGTCACGTGCGTGCCGGTGTAGACACGGCGCAGCGCCATCAGGATCGAGGCCAGCGGGGCCTGTTTGACCAGCACGATATCGAACAGCCCGTCCCCCGTCTGCGCGTCCGGGGCGATGCGCATGCCGTGGCCGAACGTTGTCCCATTGGCGACCGCCACCAGGAACGCCCGGCCCTCATACCAGTCCTGATCGTCAACGCGGAGCTGCACCGCGGGCGGGCGCATGCGCAGCAGGGTGACCACGGTCGCTTCGAGGAACGTCCACGGGCGGCGGGCGCGCCGGCTGTTGACGTATTCCGTCACCGCGCCGGACAGGCCGACGCTGGCGATATTGAGGAAATACTCCCGCTGATCGGGCGCGCCGTCCCCGGCGTCCAGCGTCAGCAGGCCGAGATCGACCGGGCGTGGGCGCGCCCGCGCGATCCAGCTTGCGGCCTCGCGCAGCGAATGCAGCGGCAGACCGCTGCCGCGCGCCCAGTCCCGTCCCGTCCCGATCGGGAGGATGCCGTATTCGACCGGCTCAAAATCCGCCCCGCCGCGCGCGCGCATGGCCGCCAGCGCGTTGACCAGCGCGTGATTCGTCCCGTCACCACCGATCGAGACCACGCGGCGCACCCCGGCGGCATAGGCTTTGTCGAGATGCTCGGCCACATCGGCGGCGCGCTGCGTCACCGCGATCACCAGCTCGCCCAGTTCCTGCCACAGCAGCGGCTCGATCTCCGTCCACAGTTTGCCGGCGCGCCCGCCGCCCGCATGTGGATTGAGGACGATCAGCGTCCGACCGCTGCCCGCCGTCGGTGACGTACCGGCCATTACGCGAAGCCCTCGATCAGGCGCAGCAGATCGGGGATGCTGAACGGCTTGGCGAGGTACTCATCCGCCCCCGCCGCCAGCACCAGCGCGCGATCGCCGCCGTTGCCGCTCATGACGATGAAGTGCACCCCCGTCAGATCGGGGTGCGCACGCACGTATTGCAGGAAGGCGATGCCGTTCATATCCGGCATCATCATGTCACAGAGGATGATATCGGGGCGCAGGCCGCCTTCGATCAGGCTCTGCCCTTCCCGGCCCGTGCGCGCCCGGGCGATCTGATGCCCATCGAGCGTGAGCGCCTCGACCAGCACGCGCAGCAGCGCCTCGTGATCGTCCAGGATCAGGATCGCGGCCACAGCCCCTCCTTGTAGATATAAGCTTCACTCGGTCTTCACGGGCGGACGTGGCCGTCGCCGACGACGATCCACTTGTAGGTCGTCAGCGCCTCCAGCGCCATCGGGCCGCGCGCGTGCAGTTTCTGCGTGCTGATGGCGATCTCCGCGCCCAGCCCCAGCGCCGAACCGTCGTTGAAGCGCGTGCTGGCGTTGACGAATACCGCCGACGAGTCGATCTCATTGATGAAGCGCTCGATATGCTCCGGGGTGGCCGACAGGATGCCATCGCTGTGGGCGGTGCTGTGGGCGTGGATGTGGTCGAGCGCCTCGTCCAGATCGCTGACCACCTTTAATCCCAGGATGAGCGCCATCCATTCGGTGTCGAAGTCCGCGTCGCCCGCCGGCTGGACGGACGGATGACCGCCGATCAGGGCGTGGGCGCGCGGGTCGGCGCGGAAGGTCACCCCCAACGGGGCGAGCTGATCGATGACGCGCGGCAGGAAATCCGCGGCGACCGACTCGTGCACCAGCAGGGTATCGAGCGCATTGCACACCGACGGGCGCTGCGTTTTGGCGTTGTGGATCACCGGCAGCGCTTTGTCAAAATCAGCGCTGGCATCGACGTACAGATGGCAGATCCCCAGCCCGCCGGTGATGACCGGGATCGTGCTGTGCTCGCGGCAGAAAGCGTGCAGCGACGCCCCCCCGCGCGGGATGATCATGTCGATGTATTCGTGCAGTTTGAGCATCGCTTCGACGTATGCCCGGTCGGGGCTGGCGATCACCTGCACGGCATCGGGCGGGATCGCCGCCGCCCCGACGGCGGTCAGCGCGTCGCGCAGGACGTCGGTCAGGGCGGTGTTGCTGTGGATCACCTCGGAGCCGCCGCGCAGGATGACGGCGTTGCCGGTCTTGAGCGCCAGCACGGCCACATCGACGGTGACATTGGGCCGGGCCTCGTAGATGACGCCGAGCACGCCGATCGGCGTCCGCCGGCGGTGGACGCGCAGGCCGTTGGGCAGCGTGCGCTCATCGAACACCGCGCCGACGGGGTCGGGCAGCTCCGCCACTTTGCGCACGTCGGCGATCATGCCGGCCATGCGGTTGGCCAGGTCGAAGCGGTCGCGGATCAGCGTCTCCGGCTTGCCCGCCGCGCGCGCCGCCTCCAGATCGCGGCGGTTGGCCTCCAGGATGGCGTCAGCGCGGGCCTCCAGCGCGTCGGCGATGGCGCGGATGGCGGCGTTCTTCTGTTCTGTGGTGGCGCGGTTCAACTGGCGCGCGGCCTGGCGCGCGCGCTGCCCCAGCGCCTGCAAATCGACTGCGGTCATCGGTCATCGAATCCTGTGTGATCAAACTGTGATTTATCTTAACTCAAAACGATCATGTTGTTGCGATGAATCACGGCATCGCCGTAAGAATAACCGAGCAGCGCCTCGATCTGGTTCGAGCGGACGCCGATCAGGCGCTCGATCGCCTCGGCGTCGTAGCTGGCCAGCCCGTGCGCGATCTCGCGGCCATCCGGGTCGATCACGGCGACGGTCATGCCGCGCGCGAAACGGCCCTCCACGCGGGTGATGCCCACCGGCAGCAGCGACGCCCCGCTGTAGCGGACTTTGCGCGCCGCCCCGGCATCGACGTGCAGCCGACCGCGCGTCTTCTCCACCAACAGCCAGCGCTTGCGGTTATCGAGCGCGGTTCCGGCGGCGTCGATGCGCGTGCCCACCGCCTCCCCGGCGACGATGCGCGCGATCACGTCCGGTTCGCGCCCGGCGGCGATCACCGTCGTCACGCCGGCGCGCGCGGCGAGCTGCGCCGCCTGGAGCTTGGTCACCATGCCGCCCGTCCCCAGCCCGGTGGACGTGCCGCCCGCCAGCGCGAACGTCGTCTCGTCGATATGCTCCAGCCGGCTGATCAGCCGGGCATCGGCGTGGGTGCGCGGGTCGGCGGTGAACAGGCCGGGCTGATCGGTGAGGATGATCAGCCGATCGGCCTCGATCAGGGTGGCCACCAGCGCCGACAGGTTGTCGTTATCGCCGACGCGGATCTCGTCGGTGGCGATGGTGTCGTTTTCGTTGATGATCGGCACGACGCGCTGATCGAGCAGCGTCAGCAGCGTGTCGCGCGCGTTCAGAAACCGCGGACGGTGGCCGATGTCGTCGCGCGTCAGCAGCACCTGGGCGACGACGATGCCGAAGATGTCGAACAGATCGGCGTAGCGCTGCATCAACTGGCCCTGGCCGACGGCGGCGAGCATCTGTTTGGCCGGGACGGACGGCGGCAGCGTGGGGAAACCGAGCCGCTCGCGCCCGGCGGCCACCGCGCCGGAAGTGACGAGCACCATCTCGTGACCGGCGGCGTGCTGCGCCGCGATCTGCTGCACGACCGCCAGCATCCGCTCGCGGCTCAGGCGCGGCGTGCCAGCGGTGAGCACGCTGGTTCCGACTTTGACGACGATCCGGCTGGCGGAAGACGACATGCGCTCTCGGCGACCTCATCAGACTGCCGACCGGCGGGCAGGCGTCGGTCAGACGTCAGCCCGCCCGCGGCAGGGGCGTCCTGTGCACGAAAAAACGAATCGCCTTATCATACCGGGTGAACGTTGGGCAGGGAAAGGATGAACTGGGAATGAGACTGCTCGTATTCCTGCTGCTGTTGTGGATCGGAGCGGCGCTCCCCGCCGCCGCGCAGAATGACTCGTGCCCGGATGCCGTGGCACTGTACAATGCCGGCCAGTATGTGGATGCCGTCGCCGCTTTCGATTGTCTGATCGATCAGTTCCCGGAGGATGCCGACGTCTCGCGCGGGGCCATCCCGGCCTATCTCATGGTCGGGAATTATCAGGATGCCCTGATCGAACTGGACTATCTGCAGTCGCTGGTCGGCGACGGTTTCGATCGCGAGCTTGACAACTGGCTGGCCCGGCTGGCCAACAGCCCGACCATCCCCGATCAGATGCTGCGGGCCTTCCTGCTGTGGTGGACGGGGGAAGATGAGGAGGCGATCACGATCTACAACCTGCTGATCGACAAACCCGGCATCCCCGGCGAATTCGCCCGGGTCTTCTCGATCTCGTCCGCCATCTGGATGGGGACGATGAGCGGCCAGCAGGGGATCGAAGCGACGCTGGCGCTGGAGACGGACAACCCCCAGGTGTTCCATATCATCAACAACACCCTGCGCGATGTGACCGGCCCCGCCGATGTCGAAACGCTCACCAGCGCCGCCCTCGAGCGCTTCATCGATGACCCGCTGCTGCTCTTCCAGCGCGGGCGGGCGCTGATCCATCTGGGCCGCTACGCTGAAGCCGTCCAGACGCTGGAGCGGATGCGCACCGTCGCCCCGGATCGGGCCGGCAGAGCGTTCTATCTGGAGCTGGGCGCGGCCTACGCCGGCCTGGGCGATATCCGCGCCGCACAGGCCGCGGTGAACGAGGCGGCTGACCGCGGCGCATCCGAGAGCGAGACGACGCTGATCCTGATCCAGGCCAACGCCAGCGCCGGCCTGACCGAGGAGGCGACGCGCCTGGCGCTCGACTACGTCAACCTTCTGCGCCAGAACACCGTCCGGCTGACGCCGGGCACAGGCGTCGGGGCGGCGCACAACGTCATCATGGCAGAAGGGACGGTGTTCGAGTTCCCGTTCCAGGTTCCGGCCAGCGGCACGTACACCCTGTCCGCCGGCAGCATCATCCGCGGGGATGCCGATCCGTTCCTCGTCCTGCTCGATCCGAAGGGGACGCCGATCGCCTTCAACGATGAAGCCACCCTGTTCGATCGCAATTACGACGCCCGGATCGACCGGCTGCCGCTCGCTCCCGGTCTGTATACACTGCTCGTCACGCACGGCCAGGAGATCGTCGACGGCGAGATCGCCGTGCTGATCGCCGCCAACTGACCGGGGCGGCGCCGCTGGCGCGCGTCTCGTTCATGGTCGTTCATGTTCGATCGCCCATTCACTGGGAGACAGGAAAAGATCGCGATGACTTGGTTCCGACTGTATGTGTTCCTGCTGCTGCTGCTGATCGCCGGCGCGCTGCCCGCCGCCGCCCAGACCGAGCGCTGCCCCGATGCGGCGGCGCTGTTCGCCGATGGCCTGTACGACCGGGCCGCGGCGGCCTATGAATGTCTGCTGGCCGCCCAGCCGGACGATCCCGACCTTCACCGGGGGCTGATCCCGGCCTACCTGATGGCGGGGCGCTACTACGATGCCGTTGAGCAGCTCAGGCCGCTGCGCCAGCTCTTCCCTGAAGACAGTGGCCAGGCTTACCTGACCGACTGGGAAAGCGCGCTGCGCACAGGCCGGACGATCCCCGATCGGGTCACCCGCGCCTTCCTGCTCTGGACGCTGGCGAACGACCGCGAGGCGCAGCCGATCTACGCGCAGTTGATCGCCGAGGCCGACGGTATCCCCGCCGAGTTCGCCCGCGTGTTCGCGCTGTCCTCCGAACTCTGGCTGGCGGCGGCCACCCCGGAGCAGACGGTCGAGGCGGCGCTGGCGCTGGACACGGACAACCCCCAGGCGCTGGCGTTCATCGCCGATACGCTGCGTTATGCCGCATCCGCCGACCATGTGGAACGGCTGACCGCCGCCGCGCTCGAACGCTTCCCGGACGATCCGCCGCTCATGCTGCTGCGCGCGATCGCCCTGATCGACCTCGATCGCCCGGCGGAAGCCGCGCCGCTGATCGAGCAGGTGGAGCAGTCCGCATCGGGGGCGGCGGATCTCGACCTGTACCAGACGCTGGCCGATGCTTACGCCAGGCTGGGCGATATCGCCAACACGGAGCGGGCGCTCGACCGCGCGGTCGAACTGGGGCTGACCGAGGATCTGGTCATCTACACGCTGATGACGGCCTACGAGAACGCCGGCGATCTGGAGGCCGCGTCCCGTCAGGCGCTGGCTTACCTCGACCGGGCGCGCCGCGCCACCATCCGCCGCGACCTCGGCGGGGCGGATGCGGGCACGTATGCGATCGCCATGCGCGAGGGGACGGTCTTCGAGCTGCGCTTCGAGGCGATGGGCGGCGTCCCGTACACCTTCCGGGCGCTCAGCGTCAACCCGGGCCAGGTCGATCCGTTCCTCGTCCTGCTCGCACCCGATGGCACGCCGATCGCCTTCAACGACGACCGCGATGCCGCCGCGGGCGATCTCGACGCGCAGATCGACCAGATCGTGCTCACCGATGGGACGTATACGCTGGTCATCGGCCACGCGGCCATGGGCAGCACCGGCCCGGTCGAGGTCAGCATCGGGGTGTACTGACGGATGTGCGGGGCGGGCGCAGGGGATGGGAACTGATTCGGCCATCGGAGCGTCTGATCAGGTATACTGGTCGGAAAACGCACACAGGAAGTCAACACGATGACGAAGTCGAACGCCAATCTGATCGCCGCCATTCTGGTGGTCACCACCCTCGGTGCAGGTCTGCTGATCGCCACGGCCAGCCGCCCGGCGGAAACCGCCGAGCAGGCCCGCATCACCGGCACGATCACCTACCTGCAGCGCATCGCCCTGCCGCCCCAGGCCGTGATCGAGGTCAAGCTGGTCGATGCGGCGCGCATGGACGCCCCGGCCACCGTGATCGCCGAGCAGACGTTCACGGCGGACGGTCGGCAGGTCCCGCTGCCCTTCGAACTGATCTACGATCCGGCGGCCCTCAGCCCGATGGGACGTCACCAGGTTCAGGTGCGCATCACCGTTGACGGCGTGCTGCGCTTCATCAGCACCACGGTCAACACCGTGATCGACAACGGCGTCACCGATCTCGAGATCGTCGTCAGCCCGGTGTAACCGCGCGCCCGATCCTCATCCGGGGCTTAACCGGCCCTGCTACACTCATCCCTGTATCGATCACAGGGATGAGTGTGTTCTCATGGCCATGCTTCAGGGGCGCGAACGCGCCGCATACGTGCAGTCGATGTTCGACCGGATCGCCGGTCGCTACAATCTCATGAACCGGTTGATGACGTTCGGCCAGGATATGAAATGGCGGCGCTTCGTCATCGACCGGGCCGCGCTGCCGCCGGGCGGGGTGCTGCTCGATCTGGCGACCGGGACGGGCGATATCGCCTTTGAGGCGCTGCGCCGCCAGCCGACCGCGCGCGTCGTCGGTGGCGATTTTTCGCTGGGGATGATGCGCGTCGGCCAGACGCTGCCGCTGGGCCAGCGCGTCGGCTGGACGGGCGCGGACGCGCTCAACCTGCCGTTTCCCGATAACACGTTCGACGCGGTCACGGCGGGCTACCTGATGCGCAACGTCATCGATATCCCGCGCGCCTTCGCCGAGCAGCGGCGCGTCCTCAAGCCGGGCGGGCGGCTGGTCATCCTCGATACCTCGCCGCCGCCGCGCACTCTGCTGCGTCCGTTTATCCTGCTGCATCTGAAGTACGGCATCCCGCTGCTGGGCCGCCTGATCAGCGGCAACGCCGACGCCTACACCTACCTGCCCGAATCGACGCAGGCCTTCAAGACGCCGGACGAGCTGGCCGACCTGATGCGCGCGGCGGGCTTCCGCAATGTCGGCTATCGGCGCTTCATGTTCGGCACGATGGCCGTGCACTGGGGCGAAAAATGAACGCGGGGCGGCCCGCTCAGGCCGCCCCCCGCCGCTACCCGCAGCTTCCCATGAAGACATACGGCTTGCCATCATGCGTCGTCGCGCTGACGGTGAACGATCCATGCCCGGAAGCGCTGAAGCGGACGCCCGCCGCGCTGATCGTCGTGCCGGCGTTCACGTCCGCAAGCGGCACGCTGAAGGCGAACGAACCGACCCCCGCCGCGCTGACCGTCCACAGTTCGACGGCGTCCGCTGCGCAGTAGATGGCCACCGGGGCCGCCGCATCGGCCTGGTTGACGCGCCACGTCACCGCGATCGTGATCACAACCGGCTCGGCCATGTGGAACGTCAGCAGGTCGAGCAGGCTCTCGAAATTGAGCCAGGTGTAGACCACGCCCGCGATCGTGATCGTGCCGCCCGCCGGGGACGCCCCTGCCAGCGCCGCCGAGATGGCGCTCGCTTCCGCCATGCTGCTGACGTTGACGGTGAAGGCGAAGCGGAGCACATCCGTGCCGTCCCCGCCGTCGATCGGGCCGCCGATCACCGCGCCGTGGCCTGAAACCGCGCCGGCGCTGATCGTGACGGTATCATCGCCCAGATCGCAGGTGATCGCGCCGGCGACCACGCCGCCCAGATTGAGCGAGTCGGCGCCGATGCCGCACTGGATCGACCCGTTCAGCCAGCCGCTGTTGGTGAAGATATCATCGCCCGCGCCGAGGTCGGCCCCGCCCGCATACGCGAATGCCGCGTTGCTGACGGTATCGTTCCCGCCGCCGCCGGCCAGCATTCCGGAGAGATAGCCGCCGTTGGTCAGGCTGTCCGCGCCCGCGCCGCCGTCCAGCCCCGCCGCATACGCCCCCGCCGCGCTGGTCAGGGTGTCGTTATCGTCGGAGCCGGCGGCCACGCCGTCCAGCCAGCCGCTGTTGGTGAAGATATCATCGCCCGCGCCGAGATCGGCCCCGCCGGCGTAGGCATACGCCGCGTTGATGATCAGGTCGCTGCCAGCGTCGCCCGCCAGCTCCAGGCTGACGAAGCCATCGTTGAGGATGATGTCATCGTCAGCGCCACCGCTGACCCGGTACGCCTGTCCCGTGTTGGCGATGCTGATCGTGTCATCGCCCTGATTGCCGTTGAGCGTATCCAGGCCGCCATGCTGGCTGTAGATGGCATCGCCCAGTGAACTGCCCGCTACCGAATCCGCGCCCGGCCCGCCGTCGATCGCCCCGCTGACCGGGGTCAGCAGCAGGATGGTATCGTCCCCATCATCGCCGAATACGAAACCGACGATCGAACCGGCGTTCTGGATGAGATCAGCGCCCGCGCCACCGCGCACATCTCCGCCGACCGTGCCGCTGTTGAGCAGACTGTCCGCGCCGCCGCCGCCGCGCATGTTTCCGTCCACCGTGCCGCTGTTGAACAGACTGTCCGCCCCTCTGCCGCCGCGCATATCCCCGGTCACGCGGCCCGTCAACGTGTTGATGAGCTGATCGTCCCCGCCGCCGCCGCGCATGTCTCCGTCCACCGTGCCGCTGTTGAGCAGACTGTCCGCCCCCCTGCCGCCGCGCATGCTGCCGTCGATCAGGCCGCTGCTGTCATTGTGCAGGCTGTCCGCACCGTCTCGGCCAAGCAGGCCGTCAACCGCGCCGTTGTTGTAGAGCACGTCATCGCCCGCACCGCCGCTGATCGTGCTGCTGATGCTGCCGGTGTTGAAGATCGTGTCATTGCCGATGCCGCCATCGACAGCGCCGACGATCGTGCCCGGCGCGAGGTTGTTGAGCAGATCATCGCCCTCCTGGCCGAACAGCGTGCCGATGATGAACCCCTGATTGTGCAGGTAGTCCCCGCCTGCGCCGCCTTCGAGGTCGCCGACGATGTACCCGCCCACGAGGTTGAAGATGCTGTCGGGGGCATCGTCATCGAGGCTGCTGACGCCGCCGCTGAGCGTGTTCAGATTCTGGATCAGGTCACTGCCCGGCCCGCCGATGATGCTCCCGCTGACGCTGCCGGCATTCTCGATCTGATCATCGCCCGCCCCGCCGTCCATCTCCCCGCTGACCGTGCCGCCGTCGCTGTTGATCAGCGTATCGCTGCCGCCGCCGCCGAACATCCCGCCGCCGACCGCGCTGAGGCTGTTGAAGACGAAGTCCGCACCCGCGCCGCCGCGCATATCCCCGCCGACAGAGCCAGGCGTGGCGAGATTGTTGACGGAATAGATCGCATCGTCTCCGCCCCCGCCCAGCAGATCGCCGGTGACCGTGCCGCCGGTATTGAAAATGAGGTCATCATCGGGGCCGCCGACGATGCTGCCCACGATGCTGCCCAGCGAATTGGCGAGGGTATCCGCGCCGGGGCCGCCCTCCAGATCGCCGGTCAGCGTGCCGGCGGCATTGTAGATCGAGTCGCTGGCGTTATCGTTCAGGCTGCTGATGCCCGCCGCGATACCGGTATTGAGGATGAGATCGCTCCCTGCGCCGCCGATCAGGACGCCGCTGACCGATCCCAGATTGGACAGGGTGTCGGCCCCGCCTTCCCCGTCGATAGCGCCGTTCACCGTGCCGGTGCTGGCGTTGGCGAGGAAATCCGCGCCGGCCCCGCCGAGCATGGCGCCGTTCACCTGGCCCAGATTGGCCAGGGTGTCGTTCCCGCCGCCGCCATCCATGTCCCCGCCGACGACCGAGACGGGCAGGGAGTTGCGCAGCGAGTCGCTGCCGGGGCCGCCGGCGAAATCCCCGGTGATCGTGTTGAAATTATTCAGGGTATCACTGCCCCCCAGCCCGTTGATGTCGTCGACCGGGGTCAAATTGTCGAAACTGTCGTTCCCCGGCGTACAGGTGACCGTTGTGCCGAGGACGGTACAGGCCGCCCGCGCCGGATGCAGGCCGTTCACATGGGACAGCGCCGGGATGCCGAGCAGTAAAGCGAGGATGAAAACGGAAACAAACAAACGAGCGCCGAATTTGAACATGGCTGCAATCCCTTCCGGTGGCGTTCAGTTCAGCGGGCGAACTATTCGATTGACGCAAATAAGCTTTCAGGAATAAAGTACTATGCTTTGCAGCGCTGCACAAACAAACGCTTCTGAACCGCACGGTTCTTCATGAATTTTTCAAATGCAGCAGTCTGAAATGCAGCGCGCACGTCGCCTTCTGTCGTCGGGACGGGCGTAAACGGGTCGCCGGGGGGATGCAAAAAAAACGGGCACGGACGCGCTGTCCGTGCCCGCTGCGCGGAGAGTGGCCGGGTCAGCCGCCGGGGATGCGCGACTGGAACGCCGCGCAGAGCTGGGGATCGGTGGCCGCGTACAGGTAGAGCAGCGTCTCGCCGTTGACGACGAACGAGCCGCTGCTGCCGCACGGCTGGACGCTGCGCGCCTGCGCGCTGAACGCCTCCGGCCCGCTGCCCAGCGCGCAGGCCAGGAAGTTGTTGATGATCCGGTTCTGGTTGATCACGGCCATCACCCCGGCTGACGGGATCTCGCCGCTGAGCAGGGACGAGACGTTGGCCTGGACGTATACCCGCGCGGTGACCGAGCCGGTGGCGCTGTAGCAGGCCATCATGCCGTCGATCTGGGCGATCAGCCCGGCCAGCACCGGGTTGCCGGTCAGCAGGGCCGCGCCGCCGGCGATCCCGGAGAGCGCGGAAGACAGGCTCTGCGCCTCGGTGACGATATAGCCGGGCAGGCTGGGGGGCACGAACTGCTGCGCCGCCGCGGCGTCGTTGGACGTGTTGCCGGTGGACGGGACGTTCGCCCCGCCGACGATGCTGCACGCGGTCGCCGCCAGCATCAGCAGCGCCAGCGCGCCCAGGGGCATCCATCGTTTGATCATGCGCCTTCTCCTTGTTGACTGCTGTCCGTCGGGGGCATGCGCCCCCTGGCATCTTCATCTTCAGCGGGACGGCCCGCCGCGTCAACCGCCGCCACTGTGACCATTGTCGCCCCACTTTCCTCCGCCGGGGACTCCGATTTTTCCGGGGTTGTGGTGCGTTGATCGCGCGCATCGCCGATCCACGACAGCGCGACCAGCGTCAGCGCGCCGACGACGATGGCGTGATCGGCCAGGTTCGACACGTTCGAGATCAGGCCGGGGATGGTCAGGTGCACCCAGTCGATGACCGCGCCGTGCTGCAGGCGGTCAACGGCGTTGCCGATCGCGCCGCCCGTCACCAGGCCGACCGCGATCTGCTGAAGGCGCGCCTCCGGCGGCACGCGCCGGTAGAAGATCAGCAGCGCCCCGACGATGACGAAGGCCAGCATCAGGAACAGATCGCCCGCCTGGGGCAGAAAGCCGAACGCCGAACCGGTATTCTCGCTGTAGGTGAAGCGCAGGAACGGGCTGAGCGGCGTCGTCACGCTGCTGTAGGGCGCGATCGTGGCGATGACCAGCGCTTTGGTGATCTGGTCGGCGGCCAGCACCAGCGCAAAAACGATCAGCAGCACGATCCAGCGGTTCAGTCTCATCGGCACACCCTGTGTGGTTCCAGCCCTTGCTGGCTGGAAATTCGATTATAGCAGAAGGCGCAGCGCGGCATAGCGCAGGCGGCGCTGTCGCTGCGCGCACGCCGCCTCATCCCGATGGCGCGGCGCGGTCGAGCAGCAGTTGGAAATCGCCGGTCGTCGTCCCATCGCGGATGCCGTAGCGCGTCACCGCGATGACATAGCGCCCGGCGGCGGGCAGGGTATAGATCAGCAGGCTGTCGCGCGTGTCGGGGCTGGCATCGTCATTGCGCGCCAGCGGACGGTTGAGCGCGTCGAGCAGGATGACCTGCGGATCGAGATCGCCCGTCAGCCGCCGCGTCTGAATGGTGACGACATCGCCCGCCGCGCCGCTGAACTGGTAGAACAGGGCGTAGCGTTCGCCGGTGATCGTCCCGGTCAGCGGCGCGCCGTACAGGATCACGGGATCGCCGCCTTCGCTGGCCTGCTGCTGCGGCGTCGGGCGGCTGATCGATCCCTCGTCGAGCAGGACGGCGGTTCCGTCGTCGGTCAGGCGCAGGCTGGTCTGAAAGCGCTGGCCGGTCTCCAGCGCGGCGCTGATCTCGGTGACGGGCGCGCCGCCCGCGGTGATCGCCAGCCGGAACGAGACGCCGCTGGAACTGGAGACGCCGCAGCCGTTCTGCGCCCACACCCAGATCTGATAATCGCCGGGGACGATCTGCGGCCAGTAGATGTGCTCCACCGGCTCGGCGCTGATCGTCTGGCAGCCGGTGTTGGCATCGATCTGAAGCTGGCCGCCGCTCAGGCTCTCCGGCGCGCTCCACGAGACGGGCTGGCCGAACGGATCGATGACGAACAGGTTGAGATCGATCGGGCCGGCCCAGGCCAGCGTGGCGGTGAGCGCGCCGGGTTGGAGCGCGATCGCGCCCGCCGTGATCGCCAGCCGGTACGCGCCCGCCGTCGTCCCCAGAGCGAACCCGAAGCGCCCGGCCACGATCAGGTAATCGCCGTCTTTGGGCAGGCGGAACTGGACGATGCGCGCGTCGCGCGTGCCGCCCGCATCGTTGTTGAGCGCCAGCTCATTGCGGTCGGCATCGAGCAGGATCAGGTACGGATCGAGATCGCCATCCACGGCGGTCATGCTCAGCGTGACCAGCTCGCCCGTCTTGCCGCTGAAGCGGTAGTAGACCTGGGGCGCATACGGCCCGATCGTCCCGCTGTAGATCTCGTTGTAACGGGCCGGCAGCGGGGCGAGATCGTCGATCTCCTCCGGGATCAGGCTGAAATTGAGCGAGTACGTGCCGAAAGTCCCCGGCACGACGTTGTTGGCCTCCAGGATGTACGGCGCGGAACGCGGGGCGATGGCGCGCAGCGTGGCGAAGCGTTCGCCGCTGGCGCGGCCCAGCTCGCGCCGGTTCAGATCGTAGAGCACGATCTCGGGCCGGGCATCGCCGGTCTGATCGGTCATGAACATGTTGAAGGTCAGCAGATCGCCCAGGCGCGCGCCGCTGATCAGGTAGCTGGTGGCCGGGGCGTTGGGCAAAAACGTGCCGGTGATGCGGCCCACGTTCAGCTCGATCGCCGCGATCCGGCTGACGTACAGATCGTAGCTGCCCGTCCCGCTGCCCGCCGCCTCGATCAGATACCAGCCGTCGTTGGGCAGCGTGGCAAAGGCGATCGCCTCTTCGGCGCGCGCACCGGTATCCCGGCTGATCGCCTGGCCGTCGGCGTTGAGGATGCGCAGCGCCGGGCTGTATTCGCCGCCGGTGCGCGTCAGGATGGCGCGCACGAGATCGCCCTGCCGCCCGGGGATGGCGTAGTACGTCGGCGCGGGGGCATCGGCGCTGTAACTGCCGGGGACGAATTCCTGATACTCGATCACGGTGTGCGGCACGGCGAACGGGGGCGGCTGGCTGCGCGGATCGACCGGCGTGACGGCGGCATCGACCCCGGCCACGGTCAGGATCAGGCGGAACGTGCCCGCGACCTCGCCCAGGCTCGACGCCTCGACGACGTAACTGCCCGGCGACTCGATCGTGAGCGCGATCTCGGCATCGCGGATGCCGCTGGCGCGGTCGTCATTGCGCGCCACCACCGTCCCCGCGCTGTCGAACAGCGTCAGCACCGGATCGAGCGTGCCGGAGGTGGTCTCCATGCGCAGGGTGACGGCATCGCCCGACCGGGCGTCGAAGCGGTAGCGGATGCGCGGAACCGCGGGGTTGAGCGCGCCTTCGACCGTGCCGGGGCGGATCGGGAAGACCGCCTCGGCGGGCGCGCGCGTGGGCGCGAGCGGGGCCAGCGTGACCGGGAAGATGGGCGCGGCGGGCGTCGGCGGCGGGGTGGCAAGGATGAGCGGCGTCAGGGCGGGCGGCGGGACGGTCGGGCCGGGCGTCGGCTGCGCGGCGGCGGCCAGCGTTCCGATCAACGCCAGGGTGAGGACGAACGCGCGCCGGAACGCCGCGCCGGGACGAGGGCGCAGCACCGCCTCGCCCCGCCTGCGGGGGCGGCGGTTCAGCAGATGCGGGGGGGAGCAGCGGCGATCCGTCATGTGCTCCAGTCTATCACGGAACAGGCCGGGCATACGCCTGGTTCAGCCACTCGATCAGTCGGGCGGCCCACTGCCGATTGCCCTCCGCGTCCAGGTGCGCCGGGCTGTCGGTGAAGCGCGCCGGATCGATGGCATCCCACAGATCGAGATACGGGATGCCGTGCGCGCCCGTGTAATCGGCCAGCAGGATGCGGTACTGATCGTAGGCCCAGCGCGGATACCAGAGATTGTAGCGCAGATCGCTGTTGGCCCCGCCCCCGCGATACGTCGGCGCATTGCTGATCCACAGCGGCACGCCCGCCGCCTCCGTCAGCCGACGGCCCGCCTCCAGCGCGTCGAACGCCAGCAGTTCCGGCGTCAGCGTGACCGGCTGATCGTAGCCCTTCCACGACAGATCGGCGGCGTAGTCGTCCGTCACCCGGCTGATCGTCTCCGGGATGATCAGATCGCGCCCGGTGGCCGCCCAGGCGAAGCCGGAGATCTGATAGCGGATCCACGCGGAGAGATCGCGCCGCCGCCCGACCAGCGTCCGCGCCAGCAGATCGTCGGGGCGGAACGCCGGATCCGCCGGATCGAGCGCCAGCCCGCAGCAGGCGATCAGGCGACGGACGCGCGCGGGATTGTCGAACACCAGGCCGGAATCCATCTGTTCGGACGGCGCGAACGAGTTGAGCGTGACATTCCAGATCACCAGATCGGGCTGGTAGCGCAGCGCCTCATCGAGGATGACCAGATCTTTGGTCAGCGTCATGTTGGGGTAGGCCAGGTTGTAAGCGACGACGCGCCGCCCGTCGATCCGCGCGTCCAGCCGGTTCATCGCCTCGGTCAGCAGATCTTCAACGGGCAGCCACCACCCCCACGTCCCCGAATCGCCCAGCACGACGACGCGGAACTCGTCGTCAGCGCGCGGGCGGCTGATGACGTGCGAGGCGAACATGGCCGGGATGTGGGTCAGGTAGGTGTTGTAGGGGGAATTTTCCGCGCCATACGGCAGGCGCAGGCGATACGGGACGATCCAGCCGTAGACGCCGATCCGCCCCGGCGGTTCCAGCGGCGCGATCAGGGCGAACCCGTAATCGAGCAGCAGGAACAGCACCCCGGTCAGCAGGCCGATGCGCAGCAGCCGCTTCCACGTCATGGCGTCACCCCCAGCAGCCGGGCGAACGTCCGCAGCGCGCCGCCGGGATCCGGGATGACGAACCACACCCAGCCGAGCATGACCCAGTTCAGGGTGAGGAACCAGCCCAACAGCGACCAGGCGCGCAGCCGGGCGGGATGCTCGCCCAGCCGGCGATACCATTTGCGCGTGCGATCCGTCCACACTTTGTGGACGAACAGCGCCAGCGCATGCCACAGCCCCCAGATGGCGAAGTTGACGGTCACGCCGTGCCACAGGCCGATGACGAGCATCGTGGCCACCTGCGCGCTGAAGGCGGTCAGCAGCGGGGATGGGCGGGGCTGGCGCTTCGACAGGGCGCGCAGCAGCGGGCTGAAGACATACGTCCGCGCCCACGCGCTCAGCGTCATGTGCCAGGACTGCCAGAAGGTCGTGATCGAGGTGCGGGTGTACGGCCGGTCGAAGTTTTCCGGCAGCGTCACGCCGAAGAGGATGCCGAGGCCGATGGCGATATCGGTATAGCCGCTGAAATCGAAGAACAGGCGCAGCCCGTAACCGTAGAGCAGCAGCCACAGATGCGCGGTCGAGACGGCCTGCTCGGCCAGCGTCGGCGTCAGCGCCAGGCCGAAGGCGAGCAGGTCGGCGATGACGAACTTCTTGAACAGGCCGCTGGCGATGCGCCCGCCGCCCCGCGCCAGCCGGTCGGCATCCCAGCGGCGCAGGCCGGGCAGCGCGCGCAGATCGCCGACGAAGCGCTCGGCCCGGTCGATCGGGCCGGCCACCAGCGCCGGGAAGAAGACGACGTAGGTGACGTACTCGCGCAGCGTCAGCGCGGGCAGGATGCCCATCTGCCGGTCGCGCAGCGTGTGGATGAGGCGGAACGCCAGATACGAAAAGCCGAGCCAGTTGAGGTCGGCCAGCCCGGCCAGCGCGATATCCTGCCCGGTCGCGCCGCGCCACAGGCGCGCCAGCGCCGCCGCCAGCGGTTCGGTCTTGAGGACGATGAAGACCCCCACCAGGACGGCCAGCGCGCCGGTCAGCGCGGGCCGCCGGGGCAGCCGCGCCAGCGCCGCCCCGATCGCCAGCGCGATCAGCAGGCCGAGCGCCACCGGGAGCGCGTCCGGCGGGCGCGAGGCGACCAGCCCGACGGCCTGGCGCGCTGGCTCGCCCAGATAGCGGAACGCAGTCAGCGCCAGCGGCACGGCGATCAGCGCGATCAGGGCCGGGTAAGTCTCGCGTTCGAGCAGCGCGTCGGCGGGGCGGGTGACGGCCCAGGCGCAGACGGTCACGACGAGCGCCGCCGTCGGCAGGATGAAATCGCTGAAGCGGATCGGCAGGGCGGGCTGCAAGGCGTAGACGGCGATCGCGCTGGCGATGAACAGGAACCAGCCGCGCAGCCGCGCCGGGACGAACGCAGCGTAGCCGATCGCCAGCGCGACCAGCAGGCCGATCGTGCTGAGATCGAAGGTCATGACGCGCCGATCCCGATCATGAGCGGTTCAGAAACCCTGATAGATCCAGGTCGGCGCGGTGTCCGCGGTGGCGATCAGCAGGGCGATGAGCAGCAGCGCCAGGCCGAGCGCGATCAGCGCATCGCGGACGAGCGGGCGGCGGAACAGCGGGCGCATGGGTCAGGGGGCGGTCTCCCCGCACCAGCGCCACACGCCGTCTTCCTCGACGACGCGGTAGGTGCGCAGCGGAAACGTCTCGGTCTCCGCGCCGTATTCGGCCCGGATCTCCCCGGTGCAGGTCACCGTGATCTGCCCCTGCGCGTTCGGGCTGGCGTTGCGCGCGCAATCCATGCCGACGATCGTGACGCCGGTCACCGCGCTGAAGGACAGCGCTTCGGCCTGCAGGCGCGCCTCCAGCTCCGAACACAGCAGCGGGCGCAGCGCCTCGATATCCCCGGCGACTTTGGCCGTCAGGTAGGCTTCAACGGCATCCGCGGCGGCATCGGCGGAGCCGCCGCCGTCCGCCGGGGCGGATGGGCCGCAGGCGGTCAGCGTCAGCAGGGCCAACGCGAGAACGGTCACGATCAGAGAGCGGGCGGGCATGGATATCCTTTCATCACGAGCAGGCGCGATCGGGCGACAGCGCAGCACAAAAGCGTCGATCCGGGTTGTCGGCGCAGGGCGCGTCGGGCGCAGCACGCTGCGCCCCTACCGGATCGTCGGGTCGCTGATCCAGACGTCATTGCTGAAGCGCGTCGCCCCCTCGATGACCAGATTGGTCGAATAGCCGTAGCGGAATTCGTAGATGTTCAGCCCGTTGAACTGGCCGAGCACCGGGCGCGCCGTGTTGGTGAGCTGGTCGAACACGCTGATCACCGGCTCGCAGGCCAGCGCGTTCTCCGCCGGCTGGGCGCAGATCTCCAGCGCCACCTGCGCCGTGCGCGCCGCGATGTTGTCCTGAATGTACGTCACCCGGATGTAATTCCACGACACGAGCTGTTTGGTCTGGCGCAGCGTCGTCGCGTCAGGCGTGGCCTGCGGCGTGACCTGCACGATCAGCGCGATCAGCGGGCCGCTGCCCGTCGGCGTCGGCGTCGGGCCGGGGCCGTTGCACCAGGCGGCATCGCAGTACGTGACCGGGTTGACGTTCTCCAGCGTCGGCAGGCTGTTGAAGACCGTCTCCGGCAGCGTGGTGAAGCGGCGATCGACGTACAGCGCGAAATCATCCCCGCTGACGAACATCATGTTGCTCTGGCCGAAGTTGCGGTACACCGCGCGGAAGCGCGTGCCGCCCGGCATGATGCCCATGTACTGGGTCGCAGCGACATCGAGGTAGGCGAAGGCGTAATTCGACGCCGCGTTGTAGCGCTCTTCCTGCTCGACCACGTCGAGGATGGGGGGATTTTCCACCACGCTGTTGACCGCTTCGCTGAGCTGGGCGCAGTAATCGAGCGCGTTCGGATCCAGTTCGGTGAAGCTGACCGGGTAGTTCTGCTCGACGAGGAATTTGAGCGTCTGCAGCAGCGGGGCGCACCGCCCGGCGGGATCGACGCCCTGCCAGCCGCGCGGGCGCTCCCGTCCATAGAAGGCATCGCCGAGCAGTTCGAGGTCGTGGCGCAGGTTGAGCGCGCTGACCCCCGGCGACACCGTCACCACGCCGATCCAGCCCTCCGGGCGCTGGCCCGTGCCGAGCTGATCGTCGGCCAGCAGATTGAGATCGAGGAAGAGGTCGCCGATCAGCGTCGTCGAGGTGCGCTCGCGGTTGCCCACCCAGCCGAGCGGGCGCGTGTTCAGCCCCAGTCGTTCATCGGCCAGCCGTTCGAGGTCGCCGCGCACTGCCGCGAGCTGATCGATCGGATCGCGCAGATTGCCGCTGGCATCCGGCGTGCCGAAGACGATGTTGATCAGCTCATCTTCCAGATCGTCCTGCACCGCCTGGCAGTAGTTGATGGCCGACTCCGGCGTGCGCAGGCCGATGCGGTAGAACGTTTGCAGCATGGTCAGCGTGTTCTGAAGCGTCCGCTCGCAGCGGTAGATCGCCGGCGCGCCGCGCCACTGATCGTCCCGGCGGCCCACGCCGAACACCTCATCGGCGGACAGCTCCAGATCGTGGCGGACATTGCGCACGATGCTGATCGGGTTGGCCGTCGGCGCGCCGATCCACGTCGCCGGGCGGACGCCCTGGCCGAAGATGGCATCGGCCAGCACCTCGTTATCGAACCACAGATCGCTGACGAACGTGGTCGTATCGACGTTGATATTGCCCGTCCAGCCTGACGGGCGGATCCCCAGCCCGAAGACCGTATCGGCCAGGGTTTCGAGATCGCCGCGCACATCGAAGGCGAACAGCGCGCGCTGCTGTTCGGTGAACTGCTGGGCGCGCGCGGGCGCTGCGGACGGGGTCAGCAGCAGCCCGATCACCCCCGGCAGGAACAGCAGGGCGAACGACCACAGCCAGTGCGGGAGGAAACGGGTCTGGTTCGACATCGGGCAGCCCTCTAGCGTTCAGCAAATGCGGCCGGATACACCGGACAACTGATCGTGATTATAGCCGATGTTCCCCGCCCGGCAATTTCGACGCGCCGCCCCCGATCTGGGAAAAAAGACCCGTTTCCCCCATCCCGCCCCGGCGATGCTCAGCACCGACCGGTGAAGCTGTACGGCTTGCCGTCGTGGCCGACCGCGCTGACGGTGAACGATCCCCCCGCGGTGGACGCGAACGTCACGCCCGCCGCGCTGATCGTCACTCCGGCATGAACATCAGCGGACGACACACTGAATGCATACGCTCCCGCCCCGCCGGCGTCGATCGTCCACACTTCGACGGCATCCGCCAGGCAGTAGATCGCCACCGGCGCGGCCAGATCGGATGCATTGATGCGCTGCGGCAGCGGGATGGTGATGACGATCGGCGCGTTGATATTGAACGCCAGCAGGTTGTACAGCGCCTCGAAGTTGATCCACGAGTACGTCACCAGCCCGATCGTCACGGTGCCGCCCGCTGGCGAGGCCGCCGCGATCGCCGCGCTGATCGCATTGGCCGCCGCCTGGCTGGGCACGTTGACGGTGAAGTTGAACACCAGCCCGTCCGTGCCCGGCCCGCCGTCGATGATCCCGACCACCGCCGCGCCCTGGCCGGCCACCACGCCGTTGAAGATCGACACGAAATCGTTCCCCGCCCCGCAGGCGATCCCGGCGTTGACGAAGCCGCCGATGCTGACCGAGTCGTTCCCATCGCCGCAGTTGAGCGGGCCGTTGAGGTAGCCGCCGTTGACGAAGCTGTCGTTGCCCGCGCCGAGCTGCGCCCCGGCGCTGTGGCTGTAAGCGGCGTTGATCACGGTATCGTCCCCGTCGCCGCCGTACAACTGGCCGACCAGATAGCCGCCGTTGAAGATGCTGTCGCTGCCCGTATCGCCGAAGAGGTGGGTGGCATGCGCCCCGCTCAGATTGACGACCCGGTCGTCGCCATCGCCGCCGCGCAGTTCGCCGTTGACGAAGCCGCCGTTGATGACGGTATCACTGCCGGAGTCGCCGTACAGGTGCGCGGCGAAGGCCCCAGCATGGTTGACGATGCTGTCTTGCCCCGCCCCGCCGATCAGTTCGGCGTTGACGAAGCCCCGGTTGATAACGCGGTCGTCGTCCGGGCCGCCATCCAGCCAGCTTGCCACCCCGCCCGCGAAATTGGTCAACGTGTCGTTACCGATGTCACCGTTCAGCGAGCTGACGGCCATGCCGTAATTGCTGACCGAATCGTTGCCCGCATCCCCGGAGAGCAGATGCGCGATCGCCCCGGCGAAATTGTTGACGGTATCGCTGCCATCCCCACCGAGCATGACGCCCAGCACCATGCTGTTATTTTCGACGTAATCATTGCCCGGCCCGCCATCCATTCCGGAGATGCTGGCGTACAGATTGTTGAGCAGGGCGTCATTCCCGTCACCGCCGAAGGCCGCGCCGTAGATCAGGGCGGTCTGCGAGCTGCCCAGCCCCTGGTTGACGAACTGGTCATTGCCTGCATCCAGCAGCACATTGCGGATGATCGTCCCCAGGTTGTTGATAGTGTCATTGCCATCGCCCGCGATGATCGCGCCGGAGATCAGGCCGCCGACCGCGTTGTCGAGCGAGTCGGCCCCTGCGCCCAGGTTGACGTCGAGCATGACATCGGCGTTGCTGACGCTGTCGTTGCCGTCGCCCATGCTGGTCGGCCCGTTGATATAGCCGGATACGTTGGCCAGATAATCCCGCCCGTTCCCCAGCACGATCGAGCCGTTGATCTGACTGGGGTAGCTGACCGAATTGTTGATCAGGGTGTCGTCGCCATCGCCGCTGCCGTACACACTGGCCGCGCTGCCGTTGAGGATGCCGAAGTTGTACATCGGGCAGCCCGGCCCCGCCACGCCGGTGACGCAGTGGAACCCGATCGCGGCGTTGAGGGTGCCGAAGTTGTAGATCGTGTCCATGCCGCCGGCCAGGATGCCGGTGTTGGCGTTGACCAGACCGGTCGTGCTGTTGGCCAGATAATCGCCGCTGCCCGGAAACCCGTCGATGCCGATGTTTCCCTGGATCGTCCCGTTGTTGACGATCGCGTTGCTGCCCGGCCCCCCTCGTACCCCATCGTTGACGTCCGCGGTGTTGTCGCCGACGGAACTGTAGATGATGATCGTGTCGTTGCCGCCGCCGCCGTCGACATAGTCGGTCAGGTTGGCGTAGACGTTCAGCGAGTCATGGGCGTTGTCGCACAGGATATTGCTGGGGAACGTCACAACGCAGTTTGCCTGTGCTGAACGCAGACCGTGCAGAGCCAGCGCGATCAGCCCGATCCCGATGATGATGGCGTATCTGCTGCGAGACATGTTGTCTCCTCCTCACCCGGCTTCCCCTTGCTGCAAACGAGATCGTCGGTCAGATTGTCGCTGCTGCGATAATCGTGAGGGCGATCAACATCAGTATAAGCGAATCGCTCAAACGCGCTGTCGGAGCGCTGCACATCCACCCGCGTTGCAGCATAAAAAGTCATAATAAAGTCGGCCTGCTGCCTGAACCGGTCGCGGTCGGAAAGCCGACTCAGGCTGTTCGTGCTATGATGAAGGATAGGCGCGACGGTGGATCGTCTGCTCTCGTTCGTGCCCGCCGCGCGTGAAGGATGCGCCGCATCGTACCCGCCCTGTCAGCCTGTTCCCGGTCACCCGATTCGTCCCACTGAATTCAGGAGAAAATGCGGATCATGAAACGGTTACGCACAGCTCTGCTCCTCGCGCTGGCCCTGGCCGCGCTGCTGGCGATCGCCCTGCCAGCCGGCGCGCGCCCGACCGGGGTCATCGCCCAGGTCGGGTCGTCCACCGGGACGACCGTCAGCGTCACGGGTTCGATCACGCGCGACAACACGGTCAGCCGTTATGCTTTTATCGGCATCGAGGGCGATGTCATCACCCTGACCGCCACCGCGCAGCCGACCGGCAGTTTTGATCCCGTCCTGTCGCTGTTCGTCTCCAATTTCGCCCAGCCGATCGCCCGCAACGACGATCACGGGACGAGCGATCCCGCGCTGGCCACGTTCGACTCGCGCATCGCGTCGTTCACACTGCCGATGACGGGCCTGTATACAGTGGAAGTGACGTCGTTCGCCGGCCTGTCCGCCGGGACGTTCCGCCTCGACCTGACGGTGGAGCGCTCCGCCGCGCCGCAGAACTACGAGCTGACGCCCGTCGGGGCATCCGCCAGCCTGAGCGGCATGGCCGCCGGCCCGACGCCGACCTCCGCCAGCCTGAGCGGCATGACTGCCGGCCCGACGCCGACTTCCGCCAGCCTGAGCGGCATGGCCGCCGGCCCGACGCCGACTTCCGCCAGCCTGAGCGGCATGACCGCTGGCCCGACGCCGACTTTCGCCAGCCTGAGCGGCATGACCGCCGGTGAGCGGCGCGTCATCGTCGTCGAAGGGGCGCTGACGGCGGAGCAGAACCGCGCGGTTTACGGCTTCACCGGCGCAGCGGGCGACATCATCACCCTGACGCTGACCAGCGGCCAGTTCGATACCGTGCTCTCCCTGTTCGCCGCGGGGCAGCCGACGCCGATCGCCCGGAATGACGACCACGGCACGACCGATCCGATGCTGGGCCAGTTCGACTCGCGCATTGCGTCGTTCGCGCTGCCGACCACGGGCGCATATACGATCGAAGCGACCAGCTTCAGCGGGCGCACGCCGGGGGACTATGTGCTGACGCTGACGATCGAGCAGGCCGCTGACCCCGCCGCCTATCAGCTTGAACCGCTGACGCCGACCGCGCCGCCGGTCAGCCAGAGTCGTTTCGTGCCGCCAGCGTTGACCGGCACGTACACCACGCCCGACGGCGTGACCATCCCGGTTCCGGAGGGCTGGCTGACGCGCGAAACCCTCGGCGGCACGATCCTGGCCAACACGCAGGCCGTGCTCGACGGTGCAGCCAACCCCGCGCAGACCGATTACAGCGCGTTCGGCCCGGACGGGATCGCGCTCCAGATCGTCCCGCGGTCGCTGGTGACCGTCCAGCCGGGCCAGAGCGCCGCGCAGGTGCTCAGCGAGCTGACCGGGGTCGCGATCGGTCAGACGTTCGCGTTGACGGCCGTCGGGGCGGAAGCGGCGGTCGTCCGTCTGGAGGAGATGGGCGTGCCGTCCGGCATCGAGGCCTACGCTTTCGCCGTCGATTACGCGGACGGGCCGGCGCAGGATTACGTCGTCTTCCTGCTGGCGACCGCCATCCCCGCCAACCGGGATCTTCAAGTGTTCTTCGAGGATCTATTCAGCCGGGTGACGACCGCTACCGCGACCGCCTCTGCCCAGCCGACGACTGCGCCCGCCACCGCCGAGCCGCAGATCGCCACCGCCGAGCCGAGGACGTTCACTTTCAGCGATGGCAGCGTGCTCACGATCGCCATCCCTGGCGACTGGACTGTCGAGGTCGAGCCAGATCAGTTTGTTCTGACCGCTGTAAGCGCTGGCGTCCCGCTCGAACAAGCGAGAGCGATGACGAGCATGGGCACAGTGCCGGACGGGGCATTCTTTTTCTCGCTCGCGCTGCCGGGAGCGCTGTCCGGCATGGGGATCTTCACCACCACCGATCTGGACAAAGTTGTGGCGGATCTGAACGCGGCGATAGCGGGCGGGCAGGCTGAAGCCGTGCCGCTGGAGGACATCGTCTACCCGGCGGCGGCGCTCGAAATACCGCCCGACAACTCGGTTTCGATCATGGATTTCATCGTCTTCATCACCGACGGCGGCCCGATGATGGCGACCTACATGGCCAACATGCCCGATGAAGAGGCGCTGCCGATCGTCGTGGCGATCATCAACAGCATCGTCTATTCGAGCGCGAACGCCGCCGCCGAGGTCACGCCGGAGGCCGCCGCGCCGCTGGGCGAGCCGCAGACGTTCACCTTCAGCGACGGCTCGCAGATCAGGCTGGCCCTGCCCCCCGGCTGGCTGAGCGACTCGCAGCCGCAGAACTTTGTGATCGCCGCCGGGTCGAATGAGGCGGCCCTCGATTACATCACCGGCGGTAACCCCCGCCAGCCCGCGCCCGCCGGCACGATCGCGCTCCAACTGGGGACATCGCAGACGATCGAGGGGGTTCTGGGCACAGTCCCGACCGATCCGAACGAGGCGGCCACCGCCTTCATCCGCGCGCTGGACGCGACGGGCACGCCGCGCCCCCTGACGACGCTGCGCTACCCGGCGGCGATCGCCGATGTGACCGGCGATCAGGTACCGTCCGGCCTGCGCATCGTGCTCTTCCAGGTGGGGGGCGAGATCATCCTGCTGGGCTACGTCACCGGGCCGGATATCGCCGTCGATGACGCGCTGCCGACGATCAGCGCCATCATCGACTCGATCGAATACACCGCCGCGCGCTGAAACCGGCATGACGCCGGTTGTCAGCCGCCCGCCGGGGACGGGGATCGCCCGCCGTCTCCGGCGGCTTCATCTGAGTTGGATCGACGTCGGGCGAACAGCATGTCCCTTCTATTCCAGGATCGTCGCGCCTAGGGCGGTGGGCAGGCCGTCCAGGCTGCGGAGGTTGTGCTCGTGCCGGTACTCGGCCAGCGCTTCCGGGCCTTTTTTCGTCGCCCAGTCGGTGAGCTGCGGGCGATCGCCCTGATAGGCCATCAGCGGCACGCCGTAGCCGCATGAGGTGCTGACGCGCTCGATCTCGGCCAGGATGATCTGGCGCGTCCCCGGCAGGGTCGGGAACAGGCCGATGTACTCATCCCACTCGCTCGATCCGGGCAGGATCGCCCGCCCCTGACCGTACAGCCGCAGGATGAGCGGCGCGCCCTCGAACGCGCAGAACATGAAGGTGATGCGCCCGTTTTCGAGCAGGTGCGCCGACGTCTCGTCCCCGCTCCCGGTCAGGTCGAGGTAGGCGACTTCGTCCGAGTCGAGGACGCGGAACGTGTCCATCCCTTTGGGCGAGAGGTTGATGTGCCCCTCGGCGCTCAGCGGTGCGGTGGCGACGAAGAAGATCTTCTGCGCGGCGATGAACTGCCGCTGCTCTTCCGTGATGTGATCGAAAACCTTGCCCATGCTGCTCGTTTCCCCCTCATTCAGCCCGTTCGGGGCTGCCAGCGCGTTCGGGGCTGCGCCCGGGCGCGCCGCCGTCGTCCGATGTGCAGATCGCTTCCAGCAGGCGCATCATGAAGCCTTCCGCCGGGCAGGCCAGCCGCGGATCCGAGATGGCGATGCTGCGCCCCGCCTCATCCTCCATGATCACCCCGAAGCGCCCGTAAGCGTGCGTGACGATCTGCACCTTCCACACCTGCCGCCTGTAAGCAAAGCGGTGCACCGTCGCGCTGACGCGCACGGAGTCGTTGAGCCAGCGACCGTACACGGCGGCGAACGGCAGCGGATCGCTGCGCAGCGCGGCGGCCTGGATGCGCGCGTAGGCCCAGGCACGCAGCACATCGCTGAAGCCGCTGACGGCGAAGCCGATCTCCGGCTCGCGCAGGCCGATGGCCGGGTTGATGCGCCGCAGCTCGCGCTCGAAGACCGCCGTCAGCGCATCGCAGCGCGCCAGCGGATCGGCATCGGCCAGCGCGCGATCCGCCGCCAGCACGGCGTCGCGCAGCGCGTGCAGCGCCTCGCCCGCGCTGTCGATGCGGCCCAGCCCGGTGTAGTCCTTCGGCTCGAACAGGGCGACGCCGAAGTCCTCCGGCAGATCGAGCGCGGCGCGCGCGACGGGGAGCGGGATGAAGTCCCGGGCCACCCCATCGATGATCAGCGTCAGTCCGGCGGTCATGGGGGCGTCAGCGGTCAAGTTCCGCCGCCAGCGCGCCGACGACCTCGACCGCGCGGCGCAGCGTCTCGCCCTGAACGCGATCGGCGGTGTCGGTCAGCCGGTTCCAGTGCGGGATCAGGCCGCGCTCATGGCCGACCAGCGCGATGGCCTCCCAGCCGCGCCGGCGCAGCGCGAGCGTTTCATCGAGCAGCGTGATATCGACCGTGCCGATGCGCAGCTCGGGCCGCGATCGGGCGACGCGGGCCGCCGCCGCCATGATGCGCGGGCTGGGCCGGTACTCGGTGAAGTTGGACAGGCCGGCGCGCCGGGCGAAAGCCAGTTCCCCGATGCCGACCGACTGCACGACCACGAAGACACTGGTCTCCAGCGGCGGGCTGTGCCGGGAGAGGAACGCCTCCAGGCCGGTGTTGAGCGTCTGGGCCGCGCCGGTGAACAGCACGACGACATCGGTGTGGGCCAGCGGCTGCGCGGCGAGCTGCCCGGCCAGTTCGATCAGCGCGGCCACGCCGGAGGCATTGCTGTTGGCGCCATCGACATACGGCTGCGTCTCGTCGTAGAACAGCGCGGCCACCCCGCCCGCCGCCGTCAGCCCGACGAGGTTGTGCAGCGGCGTGGTGCGCCTGCGCCCGGCCAGTCCGTCGATCAGCAGCGACAGGCCGCCGATCATCCCCAGCGTCAGCAGCGCTGAGGTCAGCGGGCGGGTGAGCGTCGGGACGATCTGCGGGGCCATGAAGCGCTGTTTGCCGGTATCCAGATGGGCGATCAGGTACAGCGTCCGCCGGGCAGCGCCCGCCGCCGGGATGCGCACCCAGACATTGCGGCTCTCGCCCGTGGTGACCAGCGGGGCGTACAGCGGCGCTTTGCCCAGCAGAAATTCGCGCACATTGAACAGCGCGCCCAGCAGCAGCCCGCCGCCCAGCAGTTTGCCCGCGCGCCCCGTCCAGGACAGGGGCAGCGCCAGCGCCGCGCCCGCCAGATACGGGATCACCGCCATGCCCGGCGATGACGGCGCGGGGAACGTCTCTTCGCGGATATCGCTCAGGCCGCGCTGCATGAGCTGCTCGCGGACGTAGTCGGCGGCGCGGCGTTCGGCGCGGCTGGCCGCCGGACGCGGCCCCAGATCGTCGCTGAGCGCGCGCACATGCGCGATCAGGCGGTCAGTCAGGGTGAGGGCGGAAGTGGACATGCAGACCCCTCCGGAAGCGTGAACAGTCACCCGTATTGTACCACCCGCCGGTGTTGACGGCGGGGCCGCCAGCGGGTATATCAGGATGATATCCATGATGAGGATCGCTCATGAGCACGCTGCCCTTTCTCGACGAGATCATCCGCGCCGCCCTGAACCGGGGCGAATTCCGCGATCTGCCCGGCGAGGGCAAACCGCTCGACCTGACCGAAGATCCGCACACGCCGGAGCATCTGCGCCTGGCGCACAAGATCCTGAAGGACAACGATCTCGTCCCGGAATGGATCGCCGACGCCCGCGAGGTTGACGCCGCGCGCGCCGCCTGGGTCGAGGCGCTGCGCGCAGCCTGGCGGGCCGGACGCTGGCCGGCGGAGCGGGAACGGCTGGAAGCGGAGGCCCGGCAGATCAACCGGCGCATCCTGACCTTCAACCTCAAAGCGCCGCGCGGCATCCCGCACCGGCACCTGATCGATGTCGCCCGCGAGGTTGAACGGCTGCGCCCGCCCGGCGCCCCCACAGGCGGCGGGTGAAGGCGGGCGGCACGATCGCCCGCGGGCGCTCAATCGCGCGGGAAGGCCAGCGCCAGCGCCTCGCCGACGCTGCGCGCCTCGAGCAGTTTCAACCCGGCGGGCACGTCGTCCAGCCGACGGCGCAGCTTCGGGATCAGCACGCGGCGGAAGCCGATCTTGGCCGCTTCGTTGAGGCGCGCCGGAAGCTGCGAGACGGCGCGCAGTTCCCCGCTCAGGCCGACCTCGCCGATGAACGCCAGATCGGGCGGGGCGGCTTTGTCGTAATAGCTGGAGGCCATCGCCGCCGCCATCGCCAGATCGCTGGCCGGCTCGTCCACTTTCAGCCCGCCGACCACATTGATGAAGATGTCCTGTTCGTGCAGGCGCAGGCCGAAGCGTTTGGTCAGCACGGCGCTGATCAGCAGCAGCCGGTTGATATCGACGCCGTTGGGCGTGCGCCGGGGATTGCCGAACGTCGTCGGGCTGGTCAGGGCCTGCAATTCGACCAGCAGCGGGCGCGTGCCCTCCATCGTCACGGCGATGGCCGATCCGGCGGCGTTGAGCACGCGCTCGGCCAGGAAGAGTTCCGACGGATTGGGCACTTCCAGCATGCCCGCGCCGGACATCTCGAACACGCCGACCTCGCTGGTCGCGCCGAAGCGGTTCTTGACGCTGCGCAGCAGCCGGTAAGCCTGGAACGGGTCGCCCTCCAGGTAGAGCACGGTATCGACAATGTGTTCGAGCACGCGCGGCCCGGCGATCATCCCCTCTTTGTTGACGTGGCCGATCAGGAACACGCTGATCCCGCTCGTCTTGGCCAGCATCTGCAGGCGGGAGGCGCATTCGCGCACCTGCGAGACGCTGCCCGGCGACGACTCGCTCTCTTCCGTGTACACGGTCTGGATCGAGTCGATGACCAGCACCAGCGGGGCGATCTGATCGACGTACTCCAGGATGCTGGCCAGGTTGGTCTCGGTGACCAGAAACAGCTCGTCAGCGCTCAGCCCCATGCGATCGGCGCGCATCTTGATCTGACGCGCCGATTCTTCACCGCTGACGTACAGCACCCGCCCGGCGTGCTGTGCGATCAGCGCGCCGATCTGGAGCAGCAGGGTGCTCTTGCCGATGCCGGGGTCGCCGCCGATCAGGACGATGCTGCCCGGCACGATCCCGCCGCCGAGCACGCGGTTGAATTCCGCCACCGGCACGGCCAGGCGCGGCTCGGCCTCCAGCGAGACCTCGCTCAGGCGCTGCGCCCGCCCGCCAGCGGGGTTCGCCCGCGCCCGCGCCTCGGCTTTGCCGCTGATCTTGCTCGTTTCGATGATTTCTTCGATCATCGTGTTAAATTCACCGCAGGCCGGGCAGCGTCCCATATAGCGCGGGGACTGCCGACCGCAGTTCTGACAGACATAGCGCGTGCGCGCTTTCGCCATGATCCTCACTCACCCGGCAGTTGAAAAGTTTGTTCTAGTATAGCAGCGATCGCCATGCCGGAAACGCCCGATCTCCACACGCTGTATCTCCAGTTGGCCGATGATGCCCATGCCGTCGTCGATGGGCTGCCGCCCGGCACGCTGGCCGAGCGGTTTCATCATCTGCTGCTGGCGCGGCTCGACCAGCTCGACCCGCACCGCGAAGCGATGATCGCGCTGTTCGCCGCCGCGCTGCACCCGGATTCGCCGCAGTCGCTGCTCGGGCCGGGGGCCGGGCCGGCCCGGGCGCGCCTGAAAGACGCTTTCAGCCGGATCGTCGCCGAAGCCAGCGACGCCCCGAAAGGGCCAGCGGCGGAGACGCAGGCGGCGGAGCTGAGCGCCTTCCTGTACGGGATCCACCTGCTGCTGCTGCTGTTCTGGATTTACGATCGCACGGCGGGCCGGGCGGCGACCCGCGAACTGCTCAGCATCGTCCGGGCCGGGCTGGCGCTGCTGCGCCCGGCGCTGGCGCTGCCCCCGGTCGCCCGCGTGCTGACGCGCCTGGCCGCCAGCATCGACGCCGTGCTCGGCGGCGCGCCTATCGATGCGCCGCCCGGATGAGCGGTGCGGTCATGCCCGCGAACCCCGATCCGTTCCGTCGGGGCGCATTGTCGGGGCGCGTTGTAGGGGCGCAGCGCCCTGCGCCCGCCCCATACCCCGTCTGTAGGGGCGCAGCGCCCTGCGCCCGCGCCCGCGCGCGACGCCAGAACGCCGATCCGCCAGTTTGGCATTTCCGCTGAATACCCGTACAATTTGTGCAGCCATTCTTTTCAGGAGTTCAATCATGCTGACCGCAGCCGAAACTATTCAGCTTAATAAGGCTTACACCCTCACCAGTTGGAACGCCCAGGGGACGTGGAACCCGATCCCGATCGTGCGCGGCGAAGGCGTCTACATCTGGGATGCCAACGGCAAACGCTATCTGGACTGGTCGTCGCAGCTCGTCAACGTCAACATCGGCCACAGCCACCCGCACGTCGTGCGCGCCATTCAGGAACAGGCGGGGCAGTTGTGCTACGTCGATCCCTCCTTCGCCACCGAGCCGCGCGGACGTCTGGGCCAGATGCTGGAAGCGATCACCGGCGGTCGCATGAAGAAGGCCTTTTTCACCAACGGCGGTGCGGATGCGGTCGAAAACGCCATGAAGATGGCCCGCCTGATGACGGGCCGCCAGAAGATCCTGACGCGCTACAAGAGCTATCACGGCGCGACGTTCGCCGCCATGACCGCGGGCGGCGATCCGCGCCGGCTGGCCAATGAACCGGGCGTGCCCTGGATCGTCCGCCTGCCCGACCCGTATGCCTATCGCAACCCGGTCTACCGTGGGCGGACGCAGGAAGAGGGCGATGCCATCATCGCCGACATGATCGAGGACATCGTGCTCATGGAAGGGCCGGAGAACTGCGCCGCGATCATGGTCGAGGGCTACAGCGGCAGCAGCGGCGTCATGCAGCCGACGGCGGTCTTCTTCAACCGCATGCGCGAGATCTGCGACAAGTACGACATGCTGCTGATCGCCGACGAGGTCATGGCCGGCTTCGGGCGCACGGGCGAATGGTTCGGCATCGATCACTACCCCGATGCCCGGCCCGACATGATGGCGATCGCCAAAGGCATCACCTCCGGCTATGTGCCGCTGGGCGCGGTGCTGGTCAACGAGAAGGTGGCCGCCTACTTCGACGACCACGTGCTCCATGCCGGCCTGACGTACAGCTCGCACGCACTGGCCTGCGCGGCGGGCGTGGCGACGATCGAGGTCTATCAGCAGGAGAACCTGATCGAGCGCAGCCGCGAGATGGGCAAGGTGCTGCGCCGCGGCCTGATGGATCTGGCGGAGAAGCACCCCGTCATCGGCGATGTGCGCGGCACGGGCCTGCACCATGTCATCGAGCTGGTCAAGAACCGCGAGACGCGCGAACCGCTGTCCCCGTTCAACAAACCGTTCAGCGAGCCGATGAAATACGCGGTCAAGGCGCTCAAAGAGAACGGCCTGTCCACCCTGGTGCGCTGGAACCTGATCTTCAACACGCCGCCGCTGATCATCACCGAGGAACAGATCCAGGAAGGGCTGGAGATCCTCGACGACGTGCTGGCCGAGCTGGATCGCTACTACGAAGGCTGATCCCCGGCGCGGATCCGGCGCTGCGCTGGCGTGGGCGGGCATCCACCGAGGAAGCCGGCCCACGCCAGCTTTTGTTCACGTTCGCGGTGCACTTGCGCCGCGCTCGCGGCGGCTTCAGCCGGCATATCCCGCCGTCTGCGGGGCGAAGCTGGCGATCCACTCCGGCTTGATGCGCAGCAGCGCCCCCGTGCTCAGGTTGACGAACATGAACAGCGAACGCGAGCGCGCGATCGGCGTGCCGTCGTCGCGCTGGATGCGATAGTGGCGCACCGCCGTGCTGCGCCGGATCTCATCCAGATAGGTGGTCACGTGCAGGATATCGCCCAGCGTGGCCGGGTTGAGGTACTCGATGCGGTGGCTGCGCGCCATGATCGCCAGGTTTTCCTGACGCATGCGGATCATCGGCCAGCCCAGCGCCTCGGCGGCGCGCACGCCGCACTCTTCCAGATAGTTCAGATAGGTGGCGTTGTTGACGTGCCCGGCGGCGTCGAGGTCGCGCCATTCGACGCGGTGCGTCCAGATGTGCGCGCCGGACGGCGGGGGCGGCGGCTCCGGGAACGGCTCGCGCGTCACTGGCGCATCCGGTTCGTCGAGCGCGCTGTACGGGCGGAAGGCCGCGATCATCTCCGGCGGAACCGTCAGCGGGCGCTGTCCAGCCCGATCGAGATAGACCCAGTCGGAATAACCGCGCGCCACCGGGACGGGATCGGCCCCGTCGCTGAGGCGCACGATCTCGTAGTGACGGCGCGAGCGCACGCGGCGGAAATCCCCCACCCAGGTGCGGACTTCGATCCGGTCGTTGTAGCGCAGCGCGTTGAGATACTCGATCTGCGTCTCGCGGATCAGCCACAGCGTCCCCAGGCGCTCATAGGCCGCCTCGTCATAGCCGACCGCGGCGGAAGCATCCAGCGCGGTCTCCTGCATCCAGCGCAGATACTGAGCGTTGTTGACGTGCCCGTAGGCATCGCATTCGTAATGGCGCACGCGGAACGTCCGCGCGAACTTGTGCATCTTCACCCTCCATCGATGCGCCAGACGGCGCAGCGCCGTCGATTATAACGGGTCGGGGCGATGCGGGTGGGCGCGGTGGCGCAGGGCGCGGGCGGGCGCAGCGCGCTGCGCCCCTGGACTTTGGCTATTTGAAAAAAGGATGAAACTGGGTCAAGGTTGAATCGCAACAGACAGCCGAGGCCCAGATCATCCTAT
>DAOUBU010000065.1:0-16518 GCA_034432395.1 Anaerolineae bacterium | reverse complement strand
TTCAGGAGACCTCGGCTCGGTTTTGGATTTCAGACACCCAAATCCTACCGAAGTCTCCCCTGTTTAGAAAAACCTGCACATCGGGTTAGCTATCGTCAGATGCGCCCGTTTCGATCTATTGTTCACAAACTCTTGCACAAAAACCGATAAAATCGCCCCTGTCCGCCCCCAGAGGATGCGTCATCCGGAGGCGGCATCCTCATCATCGAGCAGCGCGCGCAGTTTGCTTAGCCCCAGGCGCAGCCGCGTCTTGACCGTGCCGAGCGGCAGGCCCAGGCGTTCGGCCAGTTCGCTGTGTTTGAGGCCGCTGAAATACGCCAGCTCGACGACCTGCCGCTGCTCATCGGGCAGGTGCGCCAGCAGATCGCGCAGGCGATCGGGCGGAGCGGCCTCCGGCGCATCGTCCGCGGCGGCGATCTGCTCGCTCAGCTCGGTATCTCGACCCGTTCGACGCCGCTCCCGGCGCAGGTGGTCGATCGCGGTATAGCGGGTGAGCGTGAGCAGCCAACTGCTGAACTGGCCCCGGCGCGCATCCCAGGCCTGCGGGTTCGTCCACACCTTGAGGAAGACATCCTGCGTGACTTCCTGCGCCAGCCGCGGATCGCCCAGCACGCGCAGCGCCAGGCTGTACACCGGGCCGCTGAACTGCGCGTAGAGCACCGCCAGCGCGCCTTCGTCGCCCCGGGCGATGCGCCGCAGATACGGCGCTGCGTCAAAACTCATCAGATTCCAATGCTCCGGCACAGATCCAGCGGGCAGGACTCAACGATAGCGTGATCGCAGGCCTGCAACAATCCTGATTTGATGACGAGCATAAGACCTTGAGGAGGCATCATGATGAAGCGGAATCTGGTCGTCCTGATCGCGCTGCTGGCGCTGACCGCGCTGATCGGCGGCGCGGCGCTGGCCCAGGATGAACTGCCGTACACGATCAACATCGGCGGGAACGAGCGGCTGGGCGCGTTCCTGGTCGGCCCGACGGGCATGACGCTGTATGTGTTCGAGCGCGACGGCATCGGCATGAGCAACTGCGTCGATCAGTGCGCGCAGAACTGGCCGCCGCTGACGGTGGAAAGCGCGGATATGGTGACGGTCGAGCCGGGCATCCCCGGTGAGATCGGCACGATCGAACGCGCCGACGGCACGCTTCAGGTCACCTACAACGACATGCCGCTGTACTACTGGGTCAACGATGCCGCCCCCGGCGATGCCACCGGGCACAACGTCCGCTGGCTGTGGTCGGTGGTCGCCCCGGCGACGATCTACATCGGGCGCAACGCCGATCTCGGCGCGTTCCTGGTCGGCCCGACGGGCATGACGCTGTACCTGTTCGCCAATGACGAACCGGGCATGAGCAACTGCACCGGCCAGTGCGCCCAGAACTGGCCGCCGCTGACGGTGGAGAGCGCCGATGCGATCGTGCTCGGCCCGAACCTGCTCGGCGAAGTTGGGACGATCGAGCGCGAGGATGGCTCGCTCCAGGTCACGTATAATGGCATGCCGCTGTATTACTGGGTCAACGATGCCGCGCGCGGCGATGCCACCGGCGAAGGCGTGCGCGATGTCTGGTTCACCGTCGCGCCGGAGACGGTCGGCGTGGCCACCAGCGCCGAACTGGGCGACTACCTGATCGGCCCCAACGGCATGACGCTGTATATGTTCGCCAATGACGAACCGGGCGTGAGCAACTGCGTCGATGAGTGCGCGCAGAACTGGCCGCCGTACACGGTCAACGCCAACGATCGGCTGGTTGCTGCGGCGGGCATCAATGGCGAACTGAGCACGGTCGAGCGGCCCGATGGCAGCCTGCAGGTGGCCTACAACGGCATGCCGCTCTACTTCTGGATCAACGATGCCGCCCCCGGCGACACGACTGGCGAAGGCGTGCGCGGCGTCTGGGCGGTGGTCGCCCCGTAATCGGGATCCTCAGGGAGGTCGATCGGGCGCATCGCACCCGGATGCGCCCGATCGGGTTGTCCGCTCAGGTGTCCCGCTTTTCCCGGTTCTCCCGCCACCAGTCGTGGAACGACTGCGGGGCGAACGGCGGAAAATCGCGGTTGTCCGTCCAGCCGTTGAGGGGATAGGGCAGCGACTTGATCCCGGCCTGATCGGCGATCCGGCTGGCGAGCGATGCCGCTTTCCCCGCCATTTCATAGAGCAGCGGGTGGCTGAAGCCGAAGTGGTAGGCCTTCATGCCGATCTGCCAGATCGGATCCTGCACATGCTGGAGATCCCGGCGCAGCGCCAGCAGCATGTCCGGGATGTTGATATCGACCGGGCAGGCTGATTTGCATGCGCCGCACAGCGAACTGGCGAACGGGAGCGGCGCGGCGTTCTCTTTGCCCTTGAGCAGCGGCGTGACGATCGCGCCGATCGGGCCGGGGTAGACCCAGCCGTAGCTGTGCCCGCCGACGTTCTGGTAGACCGGGCAGGTGTTCAGGCACGCGCCGCAGCGGATGCACGCCAGTGCTTCGGCGTATTCGCTGGCGTAGATGCCGCTGCGCCCGTTATCGACCAGGATGACGTAAACCTCGCGCGGGCCGTCGGCCTCGCCCGCCGCCGGGCCGTTGATGATGTTGACGTAGGTGCTCATCCGCTGGCCGGTGGCGCTGCGCGGCAGGAGCTGGATCAGCGTGGCGAAGTCCTCCCACGTCGGGATGATCTTCTCGATGCCGACCACGGCGATGTGGACATCCGGCACGCCGGTGGAGAGGCGGGCGTTGCCCTCGTTTTCGACCACGATCAGCGTCCCCGTCTCGGCGATCAGGAAATTGCCGCCGGACATGCCGAAATCGGCCTGGAGGTAGCGCTCGCGCAGCAGCCGGCGGACGAACGCCGTCATCTCGCTCGCGCTGTCGGTGTAGGGCATGCCGAGCTTGTCCATGAACAACTGACGGATCTGCTCTTTGGTCATGTGCATGACCGGCATGACGATGTGGCTGGGGTGGCTCTCGTTGATCTGGACGATGTACTCGCCCAGGTCGGTCTCCAGCATGTCGATGCCGTGCGCCTCCAGAAACGGCAGCAGACCGATCTCCTCGGTCACCATGCTCTTGCTCTTGACGCCGCGCTTGAGGTTGTGGCGCTGGCAGATCGCCAGCACGTGGGCGTTGACCTCCGCGCCGTCCTGCGCCCACAGCACATGACCGCCGCGCGCGGTCAGGTTGGCCTCAAATTCCTCCAGCAGCTCCGGCAGATCGTGCAGCGCGCGCAGTTTGGCCCCGCGCCCCTGCTGGCGCAGCGCCTGCGCGTGCGGCAGCTCGCCCATCGCGACGCGGCGGCGGCTGTCGGCATTGCCCGTGCCGCGGTCGAGCGCGGTCTGAAGCTGGATATCCTCCAGCGCGATCACAGCGTGGTCGGTGAAGCGATTGGCGGTGAGTTCCATCGGGATGTCCGTCCGGGATCTAACGCGGTCGAGGTCGGGTTGCGATCCGCCGTGAAGCGGATCGATCAGGCTCATGATTGTAACGCAAAATCAGCCCTCGACGGCACAGCCTCCCGCGGATTTTCCTGGCGCGTCCTGCCCCCGGATGTGCCGGTTTTCCCCAACGATCGACCCTGCGGTATAATGGCAAAAAAGCGAACAGGGTAAAAGACCATGCTCAGACGAGACTCAGCAGCGCGCGTGTGCGTCATCGGGGCGGGGCCGTCCGGCATCACGGCGGCCAAGAATCTGCTCCAGGTCGGTTTGAGGAACATCGTCGTTTACGAACGTCAGGATCAGGTCGGGGGCAACTGGGTGTTCAATTCGACCGCCGGCCATTCCAGCGTCTACGAGACCACGCACTCGATCTCATCCAAATGGCTGTCCGAGTATCTGGATTTCCCGATGCCGGCGGAGTACCCGGATTACCCGTCGCACCGGCAGCTTCTGGCCTACTTTCAGGCCTATGCCCAGCGCTTCGGCGTGATGGACTTCATCCGCTTCAACACGTCGGTCAAAAAAGCCGAAGAACTGCCTGACAAGACCTGGCGCATCACGCTGGATGACGGCAGCGTCGAACACTTCGACTACCTGATCGTCGCCAACGGCCACCACTGGGATCCGAAATATCCGCGCTATCCCGGTCAGGAGACCTTCCCCGGCGAATTTCTGCATTCGCATGACTACAAGACGGCTGCGCCCTTCCGCGATAAGCGCGTGCTGGTGATCGGCGGCGGCAATTCGGCCTGCGATATCGCCGTCGAGACCGCGCGCATCTCCGCCTTCACCGGCATCAGCATGCGCCGGGGGTATTACATCGTCCCCAAGTTCAGCCTGTTCGGCTATCCCGCCGATGTGCTGGCGTCGCGCATCCGCTGGCTGCCGCGTCCGCTGTACCGGCTGGCGCTTCAGCTCGCGGTCATGCTGACGGTGGGCGATTACCGCCGCTACGGGCTGGAACGCCCCAAGCACGGCGTGCTGCAGGCGCATCTGACGATGAACAGCGAGCTGCTCTACTTCCTGCGCCACGGCAAAGTCCATGCCCGGCGCGACATCGCTCGCTTTGAGGGCAAAACGGTGCACTTCGTCGATGGCCGGGCGGAAGATTACGACGTCGTCATCGCCGCGACCGGGTTCAACATCTCGCTGCCGTTCTTCGATCGGTCGTTCCTCGATTTCAGCGATGGCCGCGATGTGCCGCTCTACCTCAACGCCTTCCATCCCGATCACCCCACGCTGGCCTTCTGCGGGCTGGTGCAGCCGCTCGGCTCGATCTGGCCGCTGAGCGATCTGCAGGGCAAGCTGATCGCCAATTACATCGTCGGGCGCTACGGCCTGCCCGGCGACGTGCGCGAGCGCATCGAGGCCGAGGTCGCGTATCGCAAGAAGCATTTCGTGCAGGCGGCCCGCCACACGGTGGAGACGGAGTACTTCCGCATGTACGACGCCCTCACCCGTGAGATCCCGGCGACCGCCCCGGCCTGGCGCGACCCGGACGAGACGCCGCGCGCGCAGCCGCGACAGGAGCAGGGCGTCCCGGTTTGATCGCACTCGTCCTGACCGTCCTCAACGAAGGGGACTCGATCCGCCCACTGCTGGACTCGATCCGGCGGCAGACTGTGCCGCCGGATGAGATCGTCATCGTCGATGGCGGCAGTGTCGATGCGACCGCCGCCATCATCGAGTCGTATGCCGCCGATCTGCCGATCCGCCTGATCGTCGAACCGGGGGCGAACATCAGCCAGGGGCGCAACCGGGCGATCGCCGCCGCCCGGGCCGAGATCATCGCCGTGACCGACGCCGGCGTCGTGCTTGAGCCGGACTGGCTGGAAGCCATCACCGCGCCGCTGCTGGCCGATGACGCCCTCGAAGTCGCCGCCGGGTTCTTCCAGGCCGATCCGCGCACGGTGTTCGAGGCCGCGCTGGGGGCGACGACGCTGCCGCACGTCGTCGATATCGATCCGTCCGCTTTCCTGCCGTCCAGCCGCAGCGTGGCCTTCCGCAAGGCCGCCTGGGCGCGCGTCGGCGGGTATCCGGAATGGCTCGACTACTGCGAGGATCTGATCTTCGATCTGCGCCTGCGCGCCGCGCCCGCCCCGCAGAGGTTCGTCCCCGGCGCGATCGCCCATTTTCGCCCGCGCCGATCGCTGAAGGCGTTCTTCCGTCAGTACTACCTGTACGCGCGCGGCGATGGCAAAGCCGATCTGTGGCGCAAACGCCATGCCGTGCGCTATGTCACCTACGGCGTCGCGCTGCCCGGTCTGCTCATCCTGGGGGTGCTGGTGCATCCGGCTTTCTGGCTGCTGCTGCTGGCGGGCGGCGCCGTCTACACGCGCAGGCCGTATCAGCGGCTGCCCGGCGTGCTGCGTGCTGCGGCGCGGGCCGGGCACGTGCGGCTGACGCCGTGGGCCTGGCTGCGCGCGGCGGCCTGGGTTCCGGTCATCCGCGTCGTCGGCGATGCCGCCAAAATGCTCGGCTACCCGGTCGGCTGGATCTGGCGGCTGCGCCATCATCCGCCGGCGTGGCGCGCGTAGCCACAGCGTCTTCCACCGCGGGCGCTCGTCCCGTACAATCGCGGACAGACTCATCGCCGATCGCGGGAAAGGTGCATCCGAACATGTGTGGGATCTGCGGGCTGATCGATCTGCGCGGGGCGGGCCGGGCGACGCGCGCCCGCGTCGAAGCGCTGTGCGCCCGCATCATCCACCGCGGGCCGGACGGCGCGGGCTTTTTCGAAACGCCGGACGCGGTCGCCGCGCTGGGGATGCGCCGGCTGTCGATCATCGACGTGGCGGGCAGCGATCAGCCGCTCTACAACGAAGACCGGTCGATCGCGCTGGTCTTCAACGGCGAGATCTACAACTACCGGGAGCTGCGCGCCGATCTGGCCCGGCGCGGCCACCGCTTCCACACCGAAGGCGACGGCGAGACGCTGGCGCATCTGTACGAAGATCACGGGCTGGATCTGTTCCGCCATCTGCGCGGCATGTACGCCTTCGCGCTGTGGGATGCGCCGCGCCGCCGCCTGATCGCCGCGGTCGATCACATCGGCATGAAGCCGCTCTACCTGCATCAGGCGGACGGCGTGCTCCGTTTCGCCAGCGAGATCAAAGCGCTGCTGGCCGATCCGGCGGTGGCGCGGCGGCCCCATCTGCCCGCGATCGACACCTTCCTGTCGTTCGGCTTCCCGATCGGCGAACGCACGCTCTTCGACGGGATCGTGCGCCTGATGCCCGGCCATGTCCTGATCGCGGAGGACGGGGCCGTCCGGACGCAGCGGTACTGGACATTCGGCGCGCACGTCCCGGACGATCTGCCGGCCACCGAGGCGGACTGGATCGCGCATGTGCGCGAGCGCCTGCGCGAGTCGGTGCGTCTGCATCTGCGCTCGGATGTCCCGCTCGGCCTGTTCCTCTCCGGCGGCGTCGATTCGGCGTCGGTGCTGGCGCTGATGGCCGAAGCCGGGGCCGATATGCGCACGTTCACCGTCGGCTATGCCGGCGATCTGCCCGATAACGAACTGGCGCAGGCCCGCCGGATCGCCGCGCATTTCGGCGCGCAGCATACCGAGCGCGTCCTGACGGCGGACGACTGGTGGGGCGCGTTCGACCGCTACGTCTATCATCACGATGAGCCGAACGCCAACAGCTCCGCCGTCTCGCTGCTGCTGCTGTCCGAGACGACCGCCCGGCAGGTCAAAGTGGTGCTGACCGGCCTGGGCGGCGATGAGCTGTTCAGCGGCTACCCCAATCACCGCCTGCTGCCCGCCATCATCGACGGGCAGGCGCGGGCGCGCTGGGGCTGGGCGGCGGGGCCGCTGGCGGCGCTGGAACCGATCTACCCGGCGCTGAAGCGCTTCCGCATCATCGGGGCGCTGCCGACGTATCTGCCGCGGCTGCGCCACCGCCTGCTGCCGCCGACGGAAGGTCTGCTGCGCTCGCAGTCGTTCGATGGGCTGGTGATGTCCGACGATCGGCGCGCGCGCCTGTACGGGCCGGCGCTGGCGGCGGAGGGGCGGGCCTACACCCGCGCCGCCTTCGAGGCGATCCTCGCCATCAGCCAGCGCTCCGATCCCGATGCGTTCGCCCAGGCGCTGGTGATCAACACCTGGCTGCATGGCAACGCCCTGCTCAATGCCGACAAGGTGACGATGGCGCATTCGCTGGAGGCGCGCATCCCCTTCTTCGACCCGGCGCTGCTCGATCTGCTGGCGGCCAGCCCGGCGGCGCTGCGCCTGCGGGCCAATAAATCCCTGCTGCGCGAGGCGATGCGCCCACTGCTGCCCGCCTTCGCGCTGGAGCGGCCCAAACAGCCGTTCAGCACGCCGATCCGGACGTGGTTCCAGCGCGATCTGGCCGGGCGCATCGAGGAACGCCTGCGCGATCCGGGCGCGTTCATCCGCACCTGGCTGCGACCGGAGGCCGTCGATCAGGTGCTGGACGGTCACTTCAGCGGGCGCGCCCCGCAGGTGGAGGTCGTCTTCCGCCTGCTGACGCTGGAGACCTGGGCGCACACGTTCCTGGACGCGCAGCCCGTCCCCTCAGGCGCTTCGGTCGTCTGAATGCGCAGAGGACGGGGGTGGGGGGAGGCGCTCGATCAGGGCTTCCGCAGGGGGCAGCGTCGGATCGATGCTGTGCAGGAAGGCCAGCGCTTCCGCGCGGGTGTTGAAAAAGCGGATGGGGTAATTGACGATCTGCGCCGCCAGCCCGAGCAGGAACCGGATCAGCGGCTGGCGCACCCCGACGAAGACCGCCCAGCCTCGCTTCGGGTGGGCGATCTGCCGCATCCCGCGGATATCGGCCAGGGTAGGCATCGCGTTCAGCCCTGACCAGTCGTAAAGGACATGCACCTGTGCCCCCGCAGCGCCGTCGAACAGGGCGCAGATCGCCTCGTCGTAGCGGCGCAGTTCCTCACCGGCCAGCGTCCCCCAGGTTGTCACCAGCAGCAGATGACCTTCGACCAGCGGCGTGATGGTGTGAGGCATCGACGTGCACAGCCTTTCCCCCTCCGGAAACTGATCCGGCGCGGCTGTCCGTTCCGACGATTAGTTTCATTATAGGGCCAATTCGGCCCTGTCAATCGAGGTGACTGCACATCAGCGCGCGCGCTTTTCGGCGAACACCTGCGCGGCGATGGCGTCGAGATCGACACCGCTCAGGTCGGGCAGCGTGCTGTCCACCGATTGCAAGAAGGCCAGCGCTTCAGCGTTGGTATCGGCAAAGCGGATGCGATGCTTGAAGAACTGCACCGTGGTCGAAACCAGGAACTTGAACAGCACATTCTTCGCCCCGGTGAAGATCGTCCAGCCAACGCGGGGGTGGCTGCCGACCTTGAGACTGGTCAGATCCTTGAGCGGCGGAAGCCCTTTCAACTCGGAGTAGTCGTAGATGCTGTGCACCAGCGGGTACGGGCTGGCCTCGATCGCGGCGTAAAAATCCCGATCGTACTGCTGAAGTTCTTCCTTCGTCAGGACATCCCACGTCGGGAAAAAGTAGAGCTGCCCATCGACGATGGGCGTCAGCCTGGTTGGCATCCAGCGATCCTTTTCTATTACAGCGTGCGCATTTCCTAATATGAAAGGTTTTGTAATTATTGTCAAGTGAAGGATTTTTAATAGTGCATTCAGCACCGGCGCATTTGCGCGCTGACGTATTTGCGCTCGTTACTTTATGGATCTGTATTTCGGGTCGGCGGGGCGCGGAACGGAGCGCCCCGCCTTTGGAATGGGTTCAGGTGAGCAGGGATTGGAACGCCTGCTGCGCCGCCGACCCCAGCAGGATCCCCAGCCCGGCGCCGATCAACGCCAGCACGATCGCCGTCAGCAGCACGGTCACGCAGCCCATCGCGGTGCCGAAGTTATAGGCTTTGCCGACGACGCCCACGATGCCGAAGATCAGGTAAAACTGATACAGCGTCAGCGGGATGACCACGCACAGCAGCAGCGGCGATCCGATCGTGAGGAAGAGTACAACGACGAAAATGCCCAGCAGCAGGTACAGGATCAGGAAGTAGCGGTTGAGGAAGCGCAGCAGTTCATTCATCACGTGCACGAACGTGCCGTGCCCGCCCAGCAGCCGGGCGATCAGGTGGATGAAGATGCCCTGAATGGCGAAGCCGATGATGCTGCTCAGGCCGGTGATGAGCGCGCTGCCGGCCAGCAGCGGAACCGTCGCGCCGCCGGCCAGCAGCGGGAGCTGCGCGCGCAGCTCCCGCAGAGTCGCGGCTTCCTCCCGGCTCAGTTCGGGATTGTTCAGACTGCCGAAGGCGTTCTGGGCCAGTTCAGAGGCCACCAGCAGCACCAGCACCGGCCCGACCACGTTGATGAGCACGTAGGTCAGCGCCTCCAACCCGACCGATCCCCAGTTCGAGGTGCGCACCTCGCTCATATGCCGATCGATCTTGGCCCGTTTTTTCTCGGTCACCTTCTCTTTGATATACGTTTTGCGCTGGTCGGCATCGACGATCATCTGGATCGCCCCATCGCCTTCCAGGCCGGTCACCGTCGCGGCGATATTCATATAGTAGCCGTCGTTGACCAGATTGGGATTGGTCGCCAGCGCCAGCGCGAGCTGTTTCATCGCCTTGTCGTTGTCGCCCCGCATGTTGGCGTCCAGCGCCGCCTCCGTCATGCCCCGGGCCAGCCGCACCTTATCCGGCGGGACGTTGTAAGTGCGCCCGCGCACCGGCCCTTTGCGCCGCGGCTCTTCCGCCTGCGCCTGCTCGGACGGTTCGGCGAAACCGCCAGCGGCGGCCCCGGCGGCTGACCCCGCCGCTGCATCGCCGATCAGGCGCACCGCTGAGGAGGAACGCCCCGGCAGTGCCTCGGTCGACGCGCCGACATCGGGGTTGTTCTGGCGGATGTAGGTGGCGGCTTTGCGTGCCAGCTCGCGCAGCTCGTTATCGGGATCCTCCCGAAAGACTTTCGACAGGTGCGGGATCGCGGCCAGGTTTTTCGACCGACCCAGCGCGATGATCGCCTCTCGCCGCCGCTGTGGATCGCGATCGTTCAATTGATCGACATACGCATCAAACATCTGCTGCCCCCTGTATCCCCCGGATCAAGCCTGCTGTCTGTGCCGGTGAGCAGGCGCACCCCGTCTTTTTCAGCGTAACGGATCCGCCGCGGGCCATCTCCCCCGGTAATGCGGTGTCCTGACCGGGCGGCGTCAGTCGTGCGCCGCCCAGAAAGCGAACAGATCATCGAGATAGCGCGACGCGCCCGGCTCCAGCAGTTCCAGCACCGGATCGGGCAGCGCCATGAAGATGTGCCCGCCGCGATAGCGCGCCAGCCGCGCGCCCGGGATGCCGGCGGCGATCGCATCCTGATAGTGGGGCGGGACGAGCAGATCGTCCGCCGCGCTGATGACCAGCGTCGGTGCGCCGATGGCGCTCAGGTGTGGGCGCAGATCGTAATCGCGCAGCGCGCCGCTCTGGAGTTCGTAGCCCGCGCGCGTCTGCTGCCACGGATCGGCGGGTGCGGCGATCCAGGCATCGAGCACGGGCGCGAAGTGGAACAGTTCCTCCGGCAGCAGGTGCACCGCGCTGACGCGGTTGATCAGCTCGTCGGGCACGCCGTGATCGCGCAGCAGGCGCGTGGTCTGGATGATCCAGCCGGCGCGCGAGGGCAGCGGCATGTACGCGAACGATACCGCCGCCGTCAGCGAGCGGACGCGCTGCGGGTGGCGCAGCGCGAACGTCATGGCGATGCAGCCGCCCATCGAATAGCCGAAGATGTGCGCTCGCTCGACCGCTTCAGCGTCGAGGACAGCCGCCAGATCGTCGGCGTAAGTCTCCAGCGTGACCGGGGCGCTGTCGGTGATCTGCGTCTGGCCGCTCCCCCGGTTATCGACCGCGAACACGCGGCGGCGCTGGCCGATGCCAGCGCGCAGCCGCGTCGACAGGACGTCACCGCTGTGGCTGCCGAAACCGGGAATGTACAGGACGGCGCGTTCCCGATCGTGAGCCGCGCCGTCAACCGTGTAGTACACCCGCGCACCGGGGCGTTCCAGCGTGGGCACGGCGTCATCCCTCCTGTGGCTCGAAGCTGGTCAGGCGCATGAAGGCCCGCTCCTGCGGCGACATGTCAGCCGGATACTCGGTGTCGTCATAGGCCTCAAGGATGCGATAGCCTTCTTTGATATACGAACGGATCGTGTGCAGGCTGATCCCCATCTCATCGGCGGCGAGCTGCGCGGGCATCCCCTTGACGACGCACAGCTCGATCGCCTGGCGGACGCGCTCGGTCAGCTCCGGGTACTGGCGCTGGCGCGGCAGGGTGACGGCGCGGATCAGCCGGTGGCTGAAGACGCGCTCGCCGGCGCTGGCGATCCCGGCGGTGACGATGAACGGCTGGTCGAGCGCGAACACGATCGCCCAGGCGAGCTGCGCGCGCACTTCGCCCTTGAGCAGGAAGCCGCGTGATCCCGCCTGCACGGCGGCATCGATCAGCGCGGGATCGGCGAACTGCGCCAGACAGAGCACGAGCAGATCGGGCACATGCCGGCGCGCCCGCCCGATCTCCCCGGTCAGGCCGGACGGGCCGCCCATGTGGTCGGCATCGATGATGAGCACGTCAGGGCGTTCCGCCAGCGGCACGCGCGTCAGATAGCGATTCAGGTCTTCCGGCGTCTCCGCCAGGTGCGTCACGCGGGTGCGTCGATCCCAGGCCAGATAGCTGTTGATCGCCTGGAGCGCGTAATAGTCCGTATCCAGCACCACCACTTTGAGATTGACCATCTGGATCGTCTTCATGCCCCATCCCTGATCCTGATCGAGCGTGCCCATCTCCGGCTGTGGACAGCCCGTAAACCAGTATAAATGCTTTTGCGCGATCGAAACACAATGCGCCAGCGCTGACGCCGCCGGGGGAAGCCGGGCGAGGACGCTGGCCGCAGTGCCGTTTTGACAATTTCTTTTCCGCTGTCGATCTGGCGCGCCATAGGGGATGTGGTATGCTCATGATCGTCAGTCGGGGGAGATGGCATGAACAGCTTCATCGGGCGCACGCTGCGCAATCGCTATGAGATCGTGGAACTGCTGGGCGAAGGCTCAACGGCGACCGTCTACCGCGCGCGCGATCGGCGGTTGGGGCGGGAAGTCGCCCTCAAGATCCTGCTGCCGCATGTCAAAGACACCGTGCGCAAGCGGTTCATCCAGGAAGCCAACGCGGCGGCGCGCCTCAATCATCCCAATATCATGGCGATCTACGACGCCGATGAGGACGAGCGCAGCCCGTTTCTGGTGGTGGAGTTCGTGCAGGGCGAGCCGCTCACCCGCTTCATCCCCTCCGCGCCCGATCTGGCCGTCAATTTCGGCGTTCAGATCGCCAATGCGCTGCATTACGCCCACGAGCGCGGCATCATCCACCGCGATATCAAGCCCGCCAACATCAAGGTGACGCCGGAAGGCGTGATCAAGATCATGGATCTGGGGCTGGCGCTGCCCCCCGATGCCAAGCGCGTCACCGCCGACGGGATGATCATCGGCACGCCGGCCTATCTATCGCCCGAGCAGGCGCAGGGCCTCGATCTGGATCGCCGCACCGATATCTACTCGCTCGGCATCGTGATGTACGAACTGCTGTGCGGCGAACTGCCCTTCATCACCGACGACATCCCCGCGCTGATGCTGCAGCACATCAAGACGCCGCCGCGCCCGCTGACCGAGGTCAACCCGAATATCCCCCCGGCGCTGGAGCGCGTCATCCTCAAGGCGATCGAAAAGCTGCCCGGCTACCGCTTCCAGACCGCGGAAGCGTTCGCCCAGGCGATGCATGCGGCGCTCTACGGCGGGGGCAGCGAGGCGTCCGCCAGCGTCGCCCGCCCCGGAACCGGGATGCTGGGCCTGCCGGCGGATGATCGCGCGACGGCGGACGCCCCGGCCACGCGCCCGCGCCCGCCGATCCGCATCATCGTCGCCGATGATCACACCATGCTGCGGCGCACGCTGGTCAGCTATCTTTCGACGCGCGACGACATCATGGTCATCGGCGAGGCCGGCAATGGCGACGAGGCCCTGAAGCAGGTGGCCGCGCTCCACCCGGATGTGCTGATCCTCGACCTGAACATGCCGGGCAAGGGCGGCCTCGACGTCCTGCCCGCCGTGCGGCACGAACATCCGAAGGTGCGCGTGCTGGTCGTCACCGGTCGCGACGAAGACTGGTATATCACCCAGGCGCTGCGCGCCGGAGCGCACGGCTACATCCTCAAATCGGCCAGCGAGGCCGACCTGATCGACGCCATTCAGAAGGTGCACCAGGGCACGCTGGTGCTGGGCAGCGGCGTGGCCGAAAAAGTGGTGACCGGCATGCTCAAAGGCGGCGATCAGGCCAGCCTGACCGATGATGAGCGCATGGTGCTGCTGCTGGTCGCGGCGGGGTATGACAACGAGGGCATCGGCAAGCGCACCGGCAAATCGCTGGTGTTCGTCATCGAAACGCTCGCCCAGGCGATGAACAAACTCAAGGCCAAGGATCGCCACGACGCCGCGCTGATCGCGCTGCGCAGCGGCTACATCCTCATCGATGAGCTGCACCGGCTCCAGCAGGGCCTGAGCTGACCGCGCCCCCGCGCCGGGCGATCGATCATTCCACGTATTCAAGCGTCTGCAGGTCGGTGAAGGCCTCGGTGGTCAGGCTCCACAGATCGCCCTGGGGGATGGCCGTCCAGCCCGCGGGCGGGCGGTAGTAGTTGAGGTGCGCCGCGATCTGCCCGGCCCGCTGCGCATGCCGCTGGCGCATCCGGGCGAACTGCGCCAGTGCGCGCCCCTGCCCGTGGGCATCTTCCACCATGCGCCGATCCTGCGGTGAGCGGTAGTAATACGTGAAGCGCCAGCGCCGGTATTCTTCGTAGAGCTGCTCGCATTCCCGGATGACGATCTCGACGGCTTCCTGCGTCGCTGCGTCCGCCTGACGGTCAGCCAGCAGACGCGCCAGCAGCTCCAGACGGCTGCGCGCCCGTCCCAGACGCTGGCTGTACCCCCGGTTCAGCCGCCACAACAGATCCATCGTCGTCCCTGAATTGTCCACTGCGCTGACCGCTGTCGCTCGCATCACCATTCCCGAATTGAGTCCTATTGTATCGAGATTCCCACGAGGTTCTGAAATCTGCCCCCGTGCCGTCAGGCCGCCGCGCCGGGGGAAGGCGAAAAATCAGAAAATCCGTTCTGATCGGATACGATTTTGAGGAAAGTCATGGTATGCTACTCATCAGAAATGTCGGAGCAGGTAACACGATGAGCAAATCTCCGTTCATCAATGATGACGACGAGCAGGACAAGCTCGACGACAGCAAATACGACGAATACGACGACGACGACGAGGAAGAAGACGATCTCTTCAAGTCGCGTAAGCCCAGCGCCGGCGTGTACGGCGCAGGCCTCAGCAGCCCGCCATCCGGGAGCGGTGGATCGCGCCCGATGCCCCCGGCTTTTTCCGGCGGCGCGCCGATCGCCCGACCCGGCGGCCCGGGCGGAGCGCCCGGCGGATCGAGCGGGACGCCGTTCTCGCCACCGCCACCGCCTGCGCCGGAACCGCCCGGTGGCTCCAGCGGGATCGGGGGCCTTTCTCCCCGGCCATCCGGCCTGGTCGGATCGTCAGGGAGCGGGGCGCCAGGCGTGCAGAAACCGTCGATTGGCGAAGTCGCAAAGACCTCCACATCCCCCGACGCCATTCCGCCATCGAAAAGCGCCGCACAGTCAGGTTCACCGGGGCTGAGTGATGTGCGCAGTGCGGGCGGCAGTCCGTCTGTGAGGACGCCTGTGGTGGGTGCAGCGGCAGGAGGTGGTGGCCCCGCGATGCCGCGCCCGTCCGCGGGCGATGCGGTGAAGCGCGACGAGCCGCCCAAAAGCGACAGCAAAGAGGCTAAAAAAGACGCGGGCAAACCTGCGGACAAGGCCGAGAAGAGCAAATCGGGCGGTGTTGGCGGTTTCATGAGCCGGCTGACCGGCGGCGATAAGAAAGAGGACGGTAAACAGGACGACGGCAAGAAAAAGAACGCCGGTCCCGATGGGGCCGATGCGCCGAAAGCCAAACGCGATCAGGCGGACAAAGGGGGGGCGCTGGGCGCATCGCTGGGCGCGCTGACGTCCAGGCTGCCTTTCGGGAAAAAGGACGGCGCGGACAAACCCAAGAAAACGCCGCCCGCCGCGCAGAGCGCGCCATCCGGCGGCGCGATCGGAGGGGGGACATCGGTCAGCGGCGCACCGCGATCGGCTAGCCCGCCGCCCGCCGCCGGGGGAAGTCATTTCGGCGCGATGGGCAAGGCCAGCGCCCCCGCTGTGCCGGCGGCCAAAGCGGATGACAAGAAAGCGGCCAAAGCGGATGATAAGAAGGCAGCCAAAGCCGCCCGCTCGGCGAAATCCGGCGGCGGCCTGCTGGCCAGTGTGAAGAAGTTCAATCCGTTTGCGCCGCGCCAGCCGCGCACCCAGACGCGGCGCACGGGCCGGGCCGCCGAGGTGCAGCCGATCTCGATCTCGCTCGATAAAGCGCTGGAGATCGTCGGCATCGTCCTGACGGTCGGCGGGCTGGCGCTGCTGCTCAGCAGCCTGTCGCCCGCGCGCGGCTCGATCCCGACGATGATCAACGAATTTCTGAGCACGCTGCTCGGCGTCGGCGCGATCGTCGTGCCGATCGCGATGATCCCGATCGGCATCATGCTGATCCGGCTGCGCGCCGGCGATGAGACGCCGGTCATCGATCTGTCGCGGGTGGTCGGTTTCGTCGGGCTGTACCTGGTCTTCCTGACGGCGGCCCAGTTCGTCGATGCCTTCAATTACCCGGTCAGCCCGGGACAGACCTTTGAGGAGTGGCTGCAGATCCTGCGCGATGTCTTCCTGCCGATCTCCGCCGATCTGGGGCGCGGCGGCGGGCGCGTGGGCGGCTTCCTGTACTTCAACCTGATCAGCGCGTTCGGCGAGCTGGCCAGCGTCGTCATCCTGATCGGCCTCGGCCTGCTGATGCTGATGTTCGCCTTCAGCCTGAGTTCGCAGGATATCTACCGCTTCATCCTCAGCATCGTGCTCGGTTTCGGGGAGGCGCGCCGCCGCCGGGCGCTGCGCCGGGCCGCCCTGCGCGCCGAACGGGAAGCGCGCGCCCG
>DAOUBU010000064.1:0-31960 GCA_034432395.1 Anaerolineae bacterium | reverse complement strand
CTGCTGAAGGGTTGTTCATTCATCGCTACCCCCTTTCTTTAGGTAAGGTAGCGAGTATGCCTCCTACTTTATTTTGATGCGATAGCCCTGCGCCGGACTGAGCAGCCGCATCCAGCCGTTCCAGGGCCAGCCGCGGGGGCGCGTAATGCCGGTTGCGCGCCGCCGCCACCTCGAAGAACGTCCGGGCGGTGGCGATCTCACCGCGCAGTTCATGGGCCAGCCCGGCGTAGTAGAAGACTTCTTCGACGCCGCCGGTCGTCCGGCGGACATCCTGCACCAGCCGCAGCACATCGTCGTAGCGCCCGGTCAGCAGATAGGCTTCAAACGGCCCGTACTGATACCAGAGCATCCGCCACGGCAAACCTGCGGCGAACGCCCGATCGAACAGCGCTGCCGCCTCTTCAGCGCGCCCCAGGCCGAGCAGCGCCGAGCCAGCGTTGAAGTAGGCGAAGCCATCGCCAATCGACGCGATCTCCGCTTCAGCCTGCTCCAGCGTGAGGCGCCAGTTGGATGCGCGATCGGCGTGCGGGCCGAGCAGCGCCATGATCTCCGCTTCCTGTTCCGGGCGGTAGATGATCAGATAATCGCGATTGAACGCGCGCCAGCGATCATCCAGCTCCGTGTAACTCAGCGGACGGCCGGTGTTATCCGGGCCATTGCCGAGCAGCGAGTCGAACGTGTAGAACGTCGCGCTGGCATCATCGTAGCCCATGACGACGCGGTTGTGGCCCATCCAGTCGCGGAAGCCGCCGCCGCCCTCGTAATACGAATTCTCCACCAGCACGGGATAGCCGCTGGCGACCAGCAGTCGCAGCAGATCGATCGTGCCGCCGGTGCGTTCCACCGCGCGCAGCCCGTGCTGTTCGACGAACGCCACCATCTCATCCAGGCGCACGGCGACATCTTCAGCATACGTATTCAGGTAGTTGATCGTGTCGGTGTACGTGCCATCCCAGTTGTAATAGGACAGCGCGATCGTCAGGGCCGCGGCTGAACAACGGTTGACCTGCTGATACACCGGAGACAGGCCAGACAGGCGCACGGAATCCGGCAGGGATACCGTGATCTGGCCAGCCGCATCCACGGGGGATAAAAGCGGGATCGGCGCAGCAGGCGTATTAGTGACAAATTCCAGCGTGTCGATCTGGGCGCGGCCCGGCCCCGGCAGCAGCAGCGCGATCAGCAGCCCAGCGACCAGGATGATCGCGCCGAAAAAACGACTCAGCATATGACGCAGCACAGATAGAGGCATTCCAGCATACTCACTCAGGGACACTGGACCCGATTGTACAGCACGTGCGCCATGTGCTGAAATGGCCGGCGGCGCAGCAGCCTCTCGTTTTCCGCACGCTTTCCCGACGCGATCGCCCATCCGTCCGAAAGTCACATTGTGCAGATCACAAACCGGGCGTAAACTGTGAATTGAGATTTTACTGGCTTCTCAATGATCTGAACCCATTTTTTTCCCGATTCTGTTTGGATAAGTTGTTCGAGGTCTATGCTATGAGCGATATCCCCGCCCGCGATCTCTCCACCCCGGCTGTGACGACTGGCTATCTCGGCCCGATCCAGCCGAAACCGGTCGCAGGCCGCGGGGTGACCGGCCCGCTCGATCGCAGTCTGCCCTGGGTGATCGAACTGCGCGTCGTCGGCACGGCGTCAACGCTGCAGGCGCGGTTGCAGGATGAAATGATCATCGGCCGCCGCGATGCCGATCAGGGGATCTATCCGGAGATCGACCTGAGCGAATTTCAATCGGCGAGCCTGGGGGTGTCCCGGCGGCACGCCCAGATCCTGATCAAGGACGATCGGCTGTATATCCGCGATCTCGGCAGCACCAACGGCACATTCGTCAACGGGATCCTGTGCGAACCGCAAAAAGATCAGCGTCTGCGCCACGGTGACGAGGTCATGCTGGGCCGGCTGCGGCTGCAGGTCTTGTTCGCGGTCGTCCCAAAGCAGGAAAGCCACGCGCAGCCGGCGCTGCAGCCCGGTCAGCGTGCGCCGCAGCCGCTTCTCTCCGGTCAGCAGCAGCACGTCCTGATCATCGAAGACGATGAGGAAGTGGGGAATGTTTTCGCCCTCGCGCTCGAACAGGCCGGCTACCGGGTGACGGTCACCCATGATGTCGCCTCCGGGCTGGCGGCCTACGCGAACGATGCGCCCGATGCCATCATCCTCGATCTGCTCCTGCCCGATATGAATGGGCTGGAACTGCTGCGCTACCTGCGCCGCCAGCGCAGCCAGCGTCACATCCCGATGCTGGTCGTCAGCGGCCAGTCGGCCAATTACAAGCGCCAGCAGGCGCTGGAGGCCGGCGCAGATGTTTTTCTGGGCAAGCCGCTGGCCGTTGACGATCTGCTGCAGGCGGTCGGCATCGCCCTGCAAACGACGGGCTGAGCGTCGTCTCTCATCCGGCGGCCCGTCATCGCAGCGGCGGCGCCGCACTTCATACGGCTGGGCAAATTGATCGTCACTTCTCATTGAGCGCCGGGCAGATGCTGCTACACTATCGGTACAGCGATTTAGCCGGGAGCCACCCCATCATGCCGACCTCCGATCAGCCTCAGCGTCCCGCCAGCGGCCAGGAGTCCGTCTGGGATTATCCGCGTCCACCGCGCGTCGAGCCGGTGAGCCAGCGGCTGCGCGTGATCTTCAACAACGTCGTCATCGCGGATACGACGCGCGGCTACCGCGTGCTCGAAACCAGCCATCCGCCGGCTTATTACATCCCCCAGGCCGATATCCGCATGGATCTGCTGACGCCGACGGCGCGGCGTACCTTCTGCGAATTCAAAGGCAGCGCTTCCTACTGGACGATCACCGTGGGCGATCGCAGCGCCGTCAACGCAGCGTGGATGTACGCGCACCCGGCTCCGGGCTATGAGGCCATCGCCAACCATCTGGCCTTTTACGCCAGCCGTGTGGACGCCTGTTTCGTCGATGATGAGCGGGTTCAGGCCCAGCTGGGCGATTTTTACGGCGGCTGGATCACAGCGAACATCATCGGCCCGTTCAAAGGTGGGCCGGGCACCCAGGGCTGGTGAGCGATGATGCGACGCCAGGTCGAACGCCTGATCCTGTTCGATATCGACTGCACTCTGCTGTGGACGGGCGGGGCGGGGCGCGAGTCCACCCGGCGGTCGATGCTGGAAGTCTTCGGGCGCATCGGCGCGCTCGATCAGCACAGCTTCGGCGGCAAAACGGACTGGCAGACGCTGTACGAGCTGCTTCAGCCGGAGGGCATCACCCACGAGCAGATCGCCGCGGCCATGCCCGCCTACGCCGCGGCCATGGGCCGGCATCTCGCGGCGATCATCGATGATTATCCCGTGCGCCCCTGCCCCGACGCCCTGCCGCTGGTGGATGAACTGCGCCAGCGCCCCGATGTGCTGATCGGCCTCATCACCGGCAATGTGCATACCGCCGCCCGGGTCAAGCTGCGGGCCGCCGGTTTCGACCCGGCCTGGTTTCCGATCGGCGCGTTCGGGGACGAGGCTTACGAACGCGATGATCTGGCCCCGCTGGCCTACGAACGGGCCTGCCGGCGGATCGGTCGGCGGCTGCCGCTCGAACAGGTGATCGTCATCGGCGATACGCCGATGGACGTCGCCTGCGCCCGCGCCATCGATGCGGTGGCCGTGGCGGTGGGCACGGGCTTCGGCGACCTGGCTGACCTGATCGCCGCCGGCCCCGATCACCTGTTCGACGAGATCGGCCAGGTGCGCGATCTGCTCGGATGATCCGCTGAGATCCCTCTGCTGAAATAAAAATGAAGATCAGTTTATATTTGCCTGAGAAAGACCGCAGGGCTAAAATCGTCTCCTATCGGCGGGCAGGCCGCCGTGCATGAGCCTTTTTTTGACGACAGTTCAGGAGTCTATATGATGAGAACGCCAGTTCGACTGTTATCTGTATTTGCGATCGCCCTGCTGGCCCTCGGTCTGGTCGTGCCGGCCCTGGGACAGGACAACCCGTTGATGACGACGTCGGCGGACGGCTGGATCACCTATGCCGCGCCGAACTGCGATTACGGCGGAACCATCCGATCGATCAGCGCGCTGGACGCCAATACCGTCCAGTTCGTCCTCTGCGAGCCGGACGGCGCTTTCCCGCAGAAAGTGGCCTTCTCCTCGGTCGGCATCCAGCCGCTCGAACATCTGGAAGCGACCGGCGGCGGTGGTGAGGCCCTGTTCCGCAACCCGATCGGAACCGGCCCGTACAGACTGCAAAACTGGGATCTGGGCAACGAGATCGTGCTGACCCGTCACGATGCGTACTGGGGTGAACCGGCCTTCGAAGGCACGATGATCTTCCGCTGGGCGACGGAAGCCGCGGCCCGTCTGGTCGAACTCCAGGCCGGCACGGTGGACGGCATCGACAACCCCGGCCCCGGCGATTTCGACGTTATCCGCAACGACCCGAACCTCGTCCTGTTCGAGCGCGAAGGTCTGAACATCTTCTACATCGGCATGAACAACCGCATCCCGCCGTTCGACAATCTGAACGTGCGCCGCGCGATCGCCCATGCGATCGACAAGAACCGCATCGTGGACAACTTCTACCCGCCTGGTTCGTCGGTTGCCACGCAGTTCATGCCGCCCTCCATTTTCGGCTACACCGAGGGCTTTGAGGACAACGCCTACGATCCCGAACTGGCGCGCCAGCTTCTGGCCGAGTCCGGTCTGGAACTGCCGCTGGAAGTCACGCTGAATTACCGCGACGTCGTCCGCGGCTACCTGCCGCAGCCGGGCATCGTCGCCACCGACATCCAGGCGCAGCTCGCTGAAGTCGGCATCAACGTCACGATCGAAGTGATGGAGTCGGGCACGTTCCTCGACGCCTCCGACGCTGGCGAACTCGGCTTCTACCTGCTCGGCTGGGGCGCGGACTACCCGGATGCCACCAACTTCCTCGATGTCCATTTCGGCCAGGGCGCCTCGCTCCAGTTCGGCGATAAGATCCCCGAAGTGGTCGAGCTGCTCAACCAGGCGGGCCGCATCAGCGACCCGGCGGAACGTCTGGCGCTGTACGCGCAGGCGAACGCGCTGATCCGCGATAACGTCCCGATGGTGCCGATCGCGCACGGCGGTTCCGGCGTGGCCTTCCGCGCCGATATCGAAGGCGCGCACGTCAGCCCGCTGGGCAACGAGGCGATGGCCGTCATGAACGACCCGCAGGACGATGTGCTCATCTTCATGCAGAACGGCGAACCCGCCGGCCTGTACTGCGCTGACGAGACCGACGGCGAGGCGCTGCGCGTCTGCGAACAGATCACCGAGCCGCTGCTGGCTTACGAGATCGGCGGGACGGCCGTCGTGCCCTCGCTGGCCGAGAGCTACGAAGTGAGCGAGGACGGCCTGACCTGGACGTTCAACCTGCGCGATGGCGTCGTCTTCCACGATGGCAGCGCCTTCGATGCCAACGACGTGGTCATGACCTACGCCGTTCAGTGGGATGCCGCGCATCCGCTGCATGTGGGCCGCAATGGGTCCTTCACCTACTGGACGTATCTGTTCAAAGCCTTCCTGAACGCTCAGTAAGGCTGAAACACCTGCTCTGACGCTGGCATCCCTCATGGAGAGGGATGCCAGCGCCTGCAGGCGCTGCATCCGATCGATTTTCCCGCTGTTCCCCGTAGAAAGTTTAATGCTCTCATGCTGGCTTTCGTTTTACGCCGTCTGATCTTTTCCATCCCCGTGCTGTTCGGCATTCTGGCGGTCACGTTCATCCTGGCCCGCCTCATCCCTGGAGAGCCGTGCACGGCCATTTACGGCGAACGCGCCAACCCTCAGCTCTGTGCGGCCTTCAGCGCGCGCTACGGCCTTGACCAGCCGATCATCAATCAGTTTCTGATCTACGTCGGCAACGTGCTGCGCGGCGATCTGGGCGACTCGATCCGCTACTCGCGCCCGGTGACCGATCTGCTGGCCGAGCGCCTGCCGGTGACGATCGAGCTGGCCGTCGCAGCGACGCTGTTCGCAGTGGTGATCGGCATCCCGCTGGGGATCATCTCCGCGTATCGTCGCAACTCGTTCGTCGATGTCGGCACGATGATCGTCGCCAATATCGGCATTTCGATGCCCGTCTTCTGGCTGGGCCTGATGCTGGCGTATATCTTCAGCGTCACGCTGCGCGGCACGCCGTTCGCCCTGCCTCCGTCCGGTCGTCTGCCCGCCGGCTTTCAGGCGGTGCCGTTTTACATCCAGTGGGGGCTGGCCGAGTCGGAACAGGCGGCGTCCGCCTTCATGGTCTTCATCGCCCGGCTCAACATCCTCAACAGCATCCTGACGCTCAACGGCGATCTGTTCCTCGCCGCGCTGCGCCACCTGATCCTGCCGGCAGTCGCTGTCGGGACGATCCCGATGGCGATCATCGCGCGCATGACCCGCTCAGCCGTATTGGAAACGCTCAATCAGGATTATGTGCGCACGGCGCGCGCCAAAGGCCTGCGCGAATATACCGTCGTCATGCGCCATGCGGTGCGCAATGCCCTGCTGCCGGTCGTCACCGTGATCGGCCTGAACTTCGGCGGGCTGATCAGCGGCGCGGTGCTGACCGAGACGATCTTCAGCCTGGCCGGGGTCGGGCGCACGCTGGTCGATGGCATCACCGCGCGCGATTACACCCTGGTGCAGGGGTTCACTGTGGTCATCGCCTTCGCCTTCGTCATCATCAACCTGCTGGTCGATCTGTTATACGGCTACCTCGATCCCCGGATCCGGGTTCGCTGACACGGAAGTTCGCCGCCACTATGACATCCACCGCCAGAGCCGTCAAACTTGAAACCCGCGCCAGCGTCCCGCGCGGTTCCAGTCTGTTCATCGAGGCGCTCAAGAATATCCGCCGCAATCGTTCGGCCATCATCGGCCTGCTGATCATCGGCTTCATGATCGTCGTCGCGGTCTTCGCCCCGGTCATCGCCCCGTTCGACCCGAACCTGTCGATGATCGGCCAGCCCGGCCACAGCGGTCGGCTGCCGGGCCTGCCTCCGTGCATCCACCTGCTGGGCTGCCCGCAGGATCAGGTGCAGCACCTGATGGGCCTCGACCTCAACGCGCGCGATATGTTCAGCCGCATCGTCTACGGAGCGCGGGTCTCGCTGGTGGTCGGTTTCACCAGCGTGATCTTTTCGATCTTCGCTGGATCGCTGCTCGGTCTGATCGCCGGGTACGCCAGCGGCCTGATCGACAACGTCATCATGCGCGCCATGGATGTGCTGCTGGCCTTCCCCTCGCTGCTGCTGGCGATCGCCATCGTCACGGTGCTGGGGCCGGGCCTGCAGAATGCCCTGCTGGCGATCGCGATCGTGTCGCTGCCCGCCTATGCGCGATTGGCGCGCGCCAGCGTGCTGGCGCTGAAAGAGACCGAATTCGTCACCGCCAACCGGGCACTGGGGGCCGGGCCGTTCCGCATCCTGTTCATGCAGATCCTTCCCAATGCGTTAACGCCGCTGATCGTCCAGGGGACGTTGGGCATCGCCGGGGCGGTGCTGGATGCCGCCGCGCTGTCATTCCTGGGACTGGGAGCGCAGCCGCCGACGCCGGAATGGGGGGCGATCCTGAGTGAGGGGCGCAACCGCGTCTTCACCGAGCCGCATTTGGTCTTCTTCCCCGGTCTGGCGATCATGATCACGGTGCTCGGCTTCAACCTGCTGGGGGACGGTCTGCGCGACGCGCTCGACCCCCGCCTGAACCGGAATTAGCGGGTGTTCGGCGCGCGCCCTTCTGTGTACTCGTCGATCAGGGCATGGCGGGCTTTGAGATCGCGGTATAAAGCGGCGAACCGGGCGAGATACTCCCGGTTCTCGCGCAGCTCCAGGCGCATCGCGTAAGCGTCTTCCTGGTTGCTCTGATAGTACTTCGGCTTGCGTTCCTCAATGATGAAGCCGTGTTTGTGGTACAGATTCTGGGCGACCGTGTTGCTGACGCGCACCTCCAGGATGAGGTACGCCGCCCCCAGCAGGATCGCGCGCTGGATCATCGCCATGAGCAGGATCTCGCCGTATCCTCGCCCGCGGTGATCGGGGTGCACCGCGATCGTGCTGATATGCCCTTCGTCGCTGATGTTCCACAGGCCGCCGTAGCCTAAAATCAGGTCACCGCCGGAGGCCCCGCTGCGCAGCAGCCGTCGCCAGCCTTTCGGCGCCTGTGGACGGGCGGTCTGTTCCAACACCAGCATGTGACTGTACGTGGACTGCGCGATCTCGTAGGCATAGGATTTCTCTGACCACGACGGATCGAACGACTGTTTGTCGATCGCGATGACCGCAGGGATATCGGCCAGACGCATGTAACGAAGCAGCAGCGGCATCAAAACTGTCCTTGCGCCACGCGCAGAGAATCACGGAGTATCTTTGGTCTTCACGTACAGCGGGGTGACCTCGGCAGGGGCGAAATACTGTCCTCCCGGAGCCTCATTCAAACGCGCCCAGGCCTCTTCCGCCAGATAGCCGGCGCGGCGCAGCCGAACAGCGCCGGCTGCCAGCGTGACGGGCTGGCCTGCGGCGCGCGCCGCAGCGATCGCGGCCCGCCCCGCATCATCGACCTCACCCGTGATCAGGCACGGGCCGTCGATCGACTGCATCAAGCCTTCCCAGTTGAAATTCTGCGCTTCACCGCGCGCGCGCCAGCGCCCTTTTGACCAGCGATACGTCCCGGCGATCACGCGCCCGCGCCCGGCCTGCACGACGATGACCAGCCCGCCGGGAAACTGAGGCGACGCCGCGGCCAGCGTATCCAGCGTGGAGATGCCCACCAGCGGCAGATTGCGGGCGGCGGCCATCCCTTTCGCCAGCGCAACGCCGATGCGCAGGCCGGAATACGTCCCCGGCCCGATCGAGACGGCCAGCGCGGTCAGGTGCTCCGGTGGGACGCGCACCCGTTCGAGCAAACGCTGGATCCCCGGAGCCAGCTCGCTGGAGTGGTTGTTGGTCGTCACCCAGGTTTCCTCAGCCAGCAGCCGCGATCCGTCATGCAGCGCCAGGCTGATCGCAGCCGTGGCCGTGTCTAACGCCAGCAGCATCATCGACCTCCCAGTGCCGCGCCGCGAAAGGCTGTCAGGATCTGTTCCGCATGGGGGCCAGTCGCTTCAAACACCAGATTGCGGCGGGTCGGTTCGATCATGCTGATATCGACCCACAAGCGATCTGTCGGCAGCGCCGCCAGGATACGCTCCGGCCATTCGATCAGCACCGGCCCCTGACCGGTGAGGATATCCTCAAAGCCGATGCTGTCGAGGTCTTCCGGCCCGCTCAGCCGGTAGCAGTCCAGGTGATAGAGCCGCTGCGCATCCTGCTGGCGCGTGTGGACGTGGACGAGGGTGAAAGTCGGGCTGACGAGAGGTGGGACAGCCCCCCATCCCTGGCCGATGCCGCGGGCGAAGACCGTCTTGCCCGCGCCGAGATCGCCGGACAGACAGACGATATCGCCGGGCCTGAGCAGCGCACCGAGACGGATACCCAGCCGCAGCGTCTGTTCCGGGCTGGAACTGATGATGTCGAGTTCGCCTTCCTTGAGGATCGGCACGGATCACCTGTTTAGCGCTGAAAAATCCCACCTGCGATCTTGGATTATACCTGCTTAACGGACGACTGCGAGAGTGCGCAGTCCGGGGGATCGCCAGCCGCAAATTTGCCACTTGCAACCGCGCAGAATTCGACTATACTTTCAAGCAAGTCGGGCAATTAGCTCAACTGGCAGAGCGTCCCTTTGACGTGGGGAAGGTTAGAGGTTCGAGTCCTCTATTGCCCATCAGAAAACAACCAGCGCGAGGCTGGTTGTTTTTGTTTTGTCGCTCGATCGGCCTGACGACGGGGCACAGCAGAGTCAAACACTGTACGGTCTGCCGGGCGCGCTTCCCGATTCGCGCCCACGTCCGCCCGGTGGATACTCATGAGCCTGGCCGACCGTCAGCCGAAGCGGAATGGGCTTCCCCTGAGCGCTGCACAATTGCGCTATACTGAGATCAGAGATCCGGGCTGAGTCGGGGAAGAAGCATGGTGGCTGTACCGGTCGATCCCTCCCGTCTTGAACGCGCGCTGATCGGCGCTGCCGCTCGCTACGCACCATCGCTCGTGCCGGCGGGCTGGGCCGCGCCCGGTGACTACGCCCGGCTCACGCGCAGCCGCGATCCGCTGGCCGCGCTGGCGGATGGACTGGCCGCCGAGGGGACGCTGCCCCTGCTCAGCACCCTGCCGACCGACCGCGCGCGCGAGGCCGGCGCGATCTATCAGGCCTGGGCCAGCCATTATACGCAGCTCTACAGCGTGCTGGCGGCGGCGCTTTTTCCGTCCTACCGGGATGTTCAGGCCTTATTCGCCGATCAGGCCTTCCCGCCGATCGTGCTGATCGTCGGCAGCGCCGTCCCGGTGACGCTGGCGCTGGCGGCCTACGCCGCCCCGTTCACAGCGGCGCGCCGGATGCAGAACCGCCCGGCCTCCGATGTCGAACTGCGCGGCCTGCTCGATCTGATGCTCGATGATCTCGAAGCGGACGATCTGCCGCGCGACCGCTACCGGGCGCTGCGCGACGAAGGCGCGGCGCTCATCAAAGCGATCCTGAGCGAACCCGTCATCCCGCTGGCCCTGACCACGCCCGCCCCGGCGATCCGGGCCGAGATGGCGTCGATGAACGCGGCTGCTCCCCTTTCCCCGCCGCCGGCCAACACCCCGCCCCCGCCGAGCCTACCAGAACAGGACGCCGCCCGCCCCTCCCCCGTGCCGCCGATCTTCTTCGATGCGGGCAGCGCCGCCGATCGCGGGACGAATCGCCAGCGCCCGCCCGTGCCCGATCTGCCACCGAGGCGCGATGAAAGGGAGCGCTGATGCCGCATGCCTATATCGCCTACGATCGCGGCCTGTCCGCAGAGGCGGCGCGCGCACTGTTCCACGCGCTGCGCGCGCACCGGATCGATGCGTTCATGGATACCCGGCGCTCCCTGTCCTACTTTGACATTCGCATGATCCGGGCCAGCGTCGCACTGCTGCTGGTGCTCACTCCAGGCGTAGCGCTGCGCCTGATGGGGCCGGCACATCCCCTCCGCGCCGAGATCCTGACCGCGATCGAGGGAGAAATGGACATCATCCCCGTGCTGTGGCATGGTTTTGATCGGCGGGAACACGCCCCGCTGCTCCCGGACGATCTGCGCTGGCTGCTGGAACGCGACCCGATCGCGCTGGCCATGCAGCATCTGACCGAAGCGGCGGCGCGCATCGCCGCCCGCATCCATGCGCAGCACTCCCCGAACATGCCGCTGGCGGAGATCGCGGTCGAGGATCGCGCTGTCCTCCGTCGGCGCACTGCCCGTCTGCTGCGCCGGGGGCCGCCCACCACAGACGAGATCGAGGCTGAAAGCCTGTTCGATCGAGCCAGCGCCGCCCCGCCCGATCGGAGCGCGCAGGCGATCGCCGATCTCGACCGCGCCATTGCGCTGCGCCCATCGTTCGCTGCGGCTTACGTGCTGCGCGGCCTGCTGCGTTTCCGGTCAGAGGGGAACGCGGCCAGCGCCGCGGCCCTGCACGATTTCGATACCGCCATCGCCCTGTGCCCGACCGATGCGATCGCCTACAACAACCGCGGTCTGATTCACAGAGCGCGCGGCGATCTGCATGCTGCCCGCAGGGATTACGATCAGGCGGTGCGCCTGCTGCCCGGCTACGCCGGCGCGCTGGTCAACCGCGGCCTGGTTCAGCGCGCGCTGGGCGACAGCGCCGCCGCGCTGGCCGATTTCGATGCCGCGGTGATCGCCGATCCCGACTTCGCGCCCGCCTACATCGAGCGCGGTCTGCTGCGCCGGAGCCTGGGCGATCTGGCCGGCGCGGCGGAGGATTACGAACAGGCGATCGCGCTCGCGCCGGACAGCGCCGTCGCTTACAACAACCGGGGTGCGCTGCGCCATGCCACCGGGGACAGCGCGGGAGCGCTGGCGGATTACGAACAGGCGATCGCGCTGGATCCCGATCTGGCCGAGGCGTATTTGAACCGGGGGCGGGCGCGCATCGACCGGGCCTTGCAGCCGCCCGGAGATCGCGCGCTGCTCCGATCCGGCATGGACGATCTGAAGCAGTACCTGCGGCTGGGCGCGCCCGCCCCGCACGAGCGAACGGACATTGAAAGATTGATCGCAGATCTGGCCGCCAGGATCCGCTAAAATAGGGACACTCTCGTTCGACAACATGGACAGCAGCAGGCTATGCCCCCAGTCAACCCGCAGATCCGGCGCTGGATCGCTGAACGCATTGCCCGTGTAGACAGCGTCCGCCAGTGCGTGATGAACCGCGAAGGCGATCCGCCGATCGACATTCAGGCGACGACCTGGTCGAGCACGATCATCAACATCTACCTGCTGGGTGAACGCGAGCGCTCGCGCACGATCAAGCGCATCCTCGCCGAAAATACCCGCGTCGGCATCGGGACGCTCATCCTGCTCGATGCCCGTCTGGTTCCCGATGATGGCGAACGCTGCGTGCCGGACGAACTGCTGACCGTCTGCCACGCGCTGTTCAAAGATCGGATCTACACCTATCGTCTGGAACAGGACACCCCGAAGATCGGCCAGGTGCATTTCAAAGCCTTCAACAAAGGTGAGGAACGAGAGATCTGGTACGGGCCGGATGTCGATATTCGCAGCCTGCCCAGCTTTCGCGTCAGCGTCGCTGCACCGAACAGCGTTCGTGGGGACTGGTTGATCGCCAACTTCGGGTCGGGGGCCTTCTGGCGCAGTGCGGATTACACCGCCGGGCGCGAAGCGTTCCGCCAGCAGCAGCGCACCGGCTTCACCCGCCGCGCGGCATGGACGGAGACATCCTGGACGGGCGGGGCCTACGCCGAGTTCGACCCGGAAGAAGTCGATGCGGCGCGCCGGGCGATGGGCGCGCCGGTCGAAACCCGCCTCGATGTCTGCTACCGCCAGCTCGGCGTGGGCCGTGGGGCCAGCTACGCTGAAGTCAAAGCCGCTTTTCGCCGGCTGGCGCGCGAGCTGCACCCCGACGTCAGTCACCTGCCCAAGAGCGAAGCGGAGATGCGCTTCAAGACGCTCAACGAGGCCTACGTTTACATCAAGACCGCCAACGGCTGGAATTGAAGCAGGGGCGCGGGTACTGCTCTCGTGCCGTCCCGTCGTCCCTGCACCCGATCGCGTGCACAGCGATCCATTTCCGCACCGCAATGAGGCCCCGTTCAGCCCGGAACTACATTGTGCTATCTGAGTGTGTCAAAATTTATCCTGACAGTCGCCAGCCAGGCGATCAGCCGTTATACTTTACGTAATTCACAATGGGAGTTTTTATGTCCACCCTGCCCGCTCACGTCACCCAGGTCGCGCCGGAGATCTATCAGGTTCATCTCCCCCTACCGTTCGCGCTCAACCGCGTCAACGTCTATCTGCTGCGCGACCCGGAAACGTCGCGCTGGACGATCGTCGATACCGGCCTGCACACCCCACAGGGAGAGGCGGCCTGGCGGTCGGCTTTTGAGGCGCTGAACATCGGGCCGGGTGACGTCGAGCAGATCATCCTGACGCACATGCACCCCGACCATTTCGGGATGGCGGGCTGGCTTCAGGGGCATTTCAGCCATGAAGGGGTCGTGCCGCCCGTCCTGATGTCTCCGGTGGAACTGGCGGCGGCCCGGCGCGTCTGGATCGAACGGGCTGGCCGCGCCGAGGATCTGCGCGTCCACATGCGCCGCGGTGGCGTTCCGGAGGAGCATCTCCAGGCGTTGATCGAGATCACCGAAGACACAGCGGCCAGGACGGCGCCGCATCCGCAGGTGCTGCTGCCGATTCAACCCGGGACGACCATCCGCATGGGCGGGAGAACATTCGCGATCCTGCAGTTCGGCGGGCACAGTGACGGCCAGATCCTGTTCTACGACCGGGAAAACCGGCTGATGCTGTGCGGCGATCACATTCTCAACAAGATCACGCCCAATATCGGCCTGTGGCACGACTCCACCGTGCCACCGCTGGAGACGTTCCTGGCCTCATTGGATGCGCTGGTCAGCGTCCCGGTCGATCTGGCGCTGCCCGGCCATAAGACTCTGATCACGAACTGGCAGGGGCGCATCGAGGAACTGCGCCAGCATCACGCGCTGCGTTTGCAGCTCGCGCGCGAACATGCCCACGGCAGCACCGCATTCGAGATCAGCGACCACCTGTTCCCGAACCGCGATCTGTTCACGCCGCACGAAATGCGTTTCGCCATCGCCGAGGCGCTGGCGCATCTGGAATATCTGCGCGTGCGCGGCGCCGTCACGCGCAGCGGAGAGGATGTCTGGCAGTACACCGCCGTCTGAAGCGAAAGCTGTGTAATTGCGCAGCCAGCGGAATTGAGTTATTGTCTAGCTTAGAGATCAAATAAGGTGATGGCAGGTGATGGAAACCGACGTACTGGTGATCGGCGGTGGGGCGACAGGGGGCGGCATCGCCTGGGATCTGGCGCTGCGCGGGGTGCGGGTCGTGCTGGCGGAGATGGGCGATCTGGCGACCGGGACGAGCGGTCGCTACCACGGTCTGCTGCACTCTGGCGGTCGCTACGCCGTGCGCGACCCGGAATCGGCCAGAGAGTGCATTGAAGAGAACTGGATTCTGCGCCGCATCGCCCCGGAGGCGATTGAAGATACCGGCGGTTATTTCGTGCTCTGCCCGGGCGACGATGAAGGGTACGTCGATCAATGGCTGCGCGCCTGCGCCGACGTCAACATCCCGACGCGCCCCGTCCCGCTGGCGGAGGCGCGCAGACGCGAACCGGCCCTCAACCCGGCCTTGCGCGCCGTCTACGAAGTCCCGGATGGAACCTGTGACTCGTGGGATCTGCTCCACGCGCTTCAGCGCGGGGCCGAGCAGACCGGGCGCGCGACCTTCCTCACCTACCACCGGGTCGATCGCTTTCACCGAACCGGCGATCGGATCACCGGCGCGCGGCTGACCAACCTGCGCGATGGCAGCACGGTCGATGTCAGCGCGGCGATCATCGTCAATGCCGCCGGCCCGTGGGCGGCGCAGATCGCGGCGCTGGCGGGCGCGCACTTCGGCATGCGCCTCAGCCGCGGGGCGATGCTGGCGTACAACATCCGCTGGGTCAACACGGTCATCAACAAGCTGCGCAAGCCGGGCGACGGCGATATCTTCGTCCCGGTCGGCACGGTCAGCGTGATCGGCACAACCTCGGTGCGCACGGACGACCCGGGCGATACGCGCGTCGAAGCCTGGGAGGTCGAGCGCATCCTCGATGAGGCGGAAGCGATGACGCCGGGCATCAGCCGGGCGCGCATCCTGCGTGCCTGGGGCGGCGTGCGCCCGCTGTACGATCCGGGTGGCGATCAGCGCGACGCCAGACGCACCTTCACCACGCTCGATCACGCGGCGGACGGCGCCCCCGGCCTGATCAGCATCGTCGGCGGCAAGCTGACCACCTTCCGCCTGATGGCGGAACAGGTCGTCGATCGCGTCTGCCAGCAGTTGAACGTCACCGCCCCCTGCACGACCGCGACCACGGTGCTGCCCGCGCATGAAGCGCCGCGCCTGCATCACCTGCGCGACCGGCTGCATCGGCTGGAGCATGGAGAGACCCCCGGCGCGCTCATCTGCGAATGCGAACTGGTCACCGCGCCGCAGATCAAAGCGGCCCTGAACGGGGGCGATGTCGTCAGCCTGAACGACCTGCGCCGGGATCTGCGCCTGGGCATGGGGCCGTGCCAGGGCGGCTTCTGCGCATTTCGCGCCGCCGCGCTGCGCCACGAGACGCTCAACAGCAGCGACGCCGCTCACTCGACCGCGCTGCTGATCGAGTTCGCCGAACGCCGTTTCGGCGGCACGAAACCGCTGCTGTGGGGTCACAACCTGCGCCAGGCGCTGCTGGCGGAACACATCTACGGGCGCATGCTCGGCTTGTTCGCCACGACCTCAGACCAGACCCGGGTGGATTATTCGGGCGTCAGCTTCGACCAGCAGGTGAGCGGAACCATGCGCGTCGTCGTGATCGGCGCGGGCCTGGCCGGGCTGACCGCCGCGCTGATCGCCAGCCTGCACGGCGCGCGCGTCGATATCATCGCCGAGGGCCAGGGCGCGCTGACGCTGCATCCCGGCTGGATCGAAACCGGCCCGGTGGAGGCGCTGGCCGGTCAGCCCGATCACCCGTATGCGCACAGCGCGGCGGCGCTGCCGGTCGGGCTGGCGGCGCTGCACCGGGCGCTGCCGCTGTACCCCGCCCCCGGCCCGGCGATCACCGGTTCGGGCGCGCGGCGGACGATCGCATACACCGTTGGCCATCCCCTGCCCGATCTGCGCCCGGATGCCCCGATCCTGATCGTCGGCATCGATAACTGGCGCGAGTCGTACCCGCGCTATCTGGCCGATCGGCTGCGCGCGGACGGCTGGCAGGTCAGCACCGCGATCGTCGGGCTGCCGCACCGGGGGGGCAATTTCGACGACTGGCCGCTCGATTACGCGAACGTGCTGGACACCCATGCCGGTCGGCAGCGGCTGATCGACCAGCTCCGCTCGTGCGTGAATGGGGCCAAAGCCATCGCTTTTCCGGCTGTACTGGGGTTCAACCCGTCCACGCGCGCCGCACTCGAAGACGCGCTCGGCGCGGCGGTGGTTGAGATCCCGACGCTGCCCCCGTCGGTCGCCGGGATGCGCTGGTATCGCGCCCTGCGGACGCACCTGCTGGAAAGCGGCGCGCGCTTCCTGATCGGCTCGCGCGTCACCGGGGTGGCGATCGAACACGGTCAGGCCTCCGGCGTCTCTATCGAAACCGCCGCCCACGGGCGCGCGCGCTTCATCCCGGCGGATGCCGTCATCCTGGCCACTGGCGGTCTGTACGCCGGAGGAATCGAGAGCGATTACCGCGGTGAGCTGCGCCCGGCGATCCTCCCGGAGGCGCAGTTGACGGCGCGCCCGGCGCGGGAGGACTGGTTCAGCGCCCCCTTCTTCAGCGGCGCGCGCCAGCCCATCCACGCGGTCGGCCTGACGGTCGATGATCACCTGCGCCCGCTTGATGCGAGCGGTGCGCCGCTCGCGGAGAACCTGTTCGCCGCCGGGCGCATCCTCGGCGGCACCAGTCCGGTTCAGGATGGCTGCACCGAAGGCGTGGACATCGCCACCGGGGCGGCGGCAGTCCTGCATGCCCTGCGCGTGACGATGGGTTCGACCTATGTCTAGTTCTGGCGTGCGCATGATCCGCGTGGTTCGCTTCCTCAACGCGCACCTTCCGGGCGTCACCCGGCTGGTCAACGCAGCGTTGGAGGCGATCCCGCCCTACTGGTCGCTCAGTGAGGAACAGGTCATGCGCGCCCTGAAACTGCATCACGATCCCTGGCAGCGGCGCGATGATGATGCAACCGCGTCACTGGAAGTCCACAATCCGCCGGTGACGCTGGTCGCTTTAGACGGGGATACCGTGCAGGCCGCAGCGCGTCTGCACATCGCGGGCGTCACCGCCCAGATCGACTGGATCTCCGGGGACGACCCCGAAGCGCTCAAAACGCTGATCGGGCGCATCGAAATGCTTGCCCTCAGCGCCGACTGCGTCGAGATCACCTGCGGACGGGCGCTGTTCGGCGCGGGCTGGTACGGGGTCTGGGGAACCTGGTTCCCGGTGCGCCGTGTTCTGGTGCAGGCGGGCTGGCGCATTCAACAGCGCTGGCACGTCTACACGCTGGATATCAGCGCTTTGCCGCCGCGGCGCGAGCCGACCGTGCCCGCCTTCACCTGCGGCTGGCACATGAACCGCCCCGCGGGCGAGTGGATCGCGCGGGCATTTTCCGGCGATCAGGAGATCGGAACCTGCGTCGGCTGGTCGCTGCCGGATGTGCTGAACGATCATCCGCAGCACAGCCGCTGGATCGTGCTGGAACGGGTGACCGTCGCCCCGGAGCACTACCGCCGCCGCGGCGTCGCCAGCGCGCTCATTCACGAGCAGATGGGGTTTCAGATCCGGCGCGGCGTCACCCAGGCTGTGGCCGTCATACCGGAGGGAAACAGCGCCGCCCGCTGTCTGATCGACTCGCTGCGCGGGTACTATGTGGGCGACAGCCTCAGTTTCGTTTCCAGCTTATCCACCCGCTGAAGAAGTTCGTGCAAACTACACAGACCACAGCCGACCACGGCATAGCGCTGCAGCTCATGCGGCGTTAAGATGGATATGATCGCGAGATCACTTGATATTGGTCTTAAGGAGCCTGAAAAATGTCCCTTCGTAACCTGCTTGTCCTGCTGACCGTCAGTCTGGTCGTCGTACTCGGTGTCAGCCTGGTCAGCGCCCAGGAAGCGCCGTCCGGCGAACTGGAGATCTTCTCGTGGTGGACGGGCGGCGGTGAGGCCGCCGGCCTGGATGCCCTGATCGCCCGCTTCTCCGAACTGTATCCGGATGTGACGATCGTCAATGCGGCGGTCGCCGGCGGTTCGGGCGTCAACGCGCGCGCGGTGCTCACCACCCGCATGCTCGGCGGCGATCCCCCTGACACGTTCCAGGTGCACGCCGGCGAAGAACTGAATGCGCTGTGGGTGGCCGCCGGCCTGATGGAACCGCTCAACGACATCTATGAGGCCAACGGCTGGATGGAACAGTTCCCGCAGGGCCTGCTCGATCTGATCACCGATGAGGCGGGCAACATCTACGTCGTGCCGGTCAACATCCACCGTTCGAACGTGATGTGGTATGTCCCCGGCAATCTCGAGGAATGGGGCGTGACCGTCCCGACGTCGTGGGATGAATTCCTCAGCAGCACCTGCCCGACGCTGCAGGCCGCCGGCGTCACCCCGATCAGCATCGCTGAGAACTGGACCCAGGTGCACCTGTGGGAGTCGGTCGCGCTCGGCCTGCTGGGCGTTGAGGCCTACAACGGTCTGTGGAATGGCACGACCAACTGGACCAGCCCGGAAGTCGTCAACACCTTCACTGTGCTGGGCCAGATCATGGACTGCGCCAACGAAGACATGAATTCGCTGTCGTGGCAGGACGCCTCGCAGCGCGTCGCCGAGGGCACGGCGGCCTTCAATATCATGGGCGACTGGGCCGCGGGTTACTATCTGGTGGATCTGGGCCTCGAACCGGGTGTCGGCTTCGCTTGGGCCCCCAGCCCTGGCACGGCGGGCGTCTTCATGATGCTGTCCGACACGTTCGGTCTGCCGGTCGGCGCGCCGAACCCGGCGGCTGTCCGCGCCTGGCTGAGCTTCATCGGCACGGCGGAAGCGCAGGATCTGTTCAACCCGGTCAAGGGGTCGCTGCCGGCCAACACCACCGCCGATATCAACAATCCGGAACTGTACAACGCTTACTTCCAGAGCGCGTACCAGGACTGGACGAGCAACGAGATCGTCGGCAGCCTGGCGCATGGCCTGGTCGCCGCGCCGGCCTTCCTGAACGGCTTCGCCAGCATCATCGCCACCTTCCAGGCTGACCGCAACGCGGAAGCCGCCGCGGTGGCCGCCGCCACGCTGGCGCTGCAGACGCTGCGTTAACCGGTTCACGCTGACGGATCGGCGCACGACCGCCGGATACGGCAGCATCAAGACGTTGTGCGGAGTCCTGCGGGTGAACCTGTACCCCGCAGGACTCCTGCTTTAAATCCGCATCCGCAGAGACAAGGAGTGCGCATCCGATGACGCGGAGTAAAGACCGCTGGATCGCGATCGCTGTACTGGCCCCCTCAGTGGTGCTGCTGGCGATTTTCGTCTACGGGTTCATCCTCTCGACCTTCACGACCTCCCTGACGGACTCGACAGCGGTGCAGCAGCTTTCGCGCCGGCCAGCCAATTTCATCGGCTTCAAAAATTACGTCGATCTCTTCAGCGGGCCGCTGGATAACCGCTTCCGCATCGACATGACGAACACGGTCTTTTTCACCATCCTGTTCATCATCGTCTGCCTGTCGATCGGCCTGCTGCTGGCGATCCTGCTCGACCAGAAGGTCGCGGGGGAGGGCGTGTTCCGCACCATCTTCCTGTTCCCGATGGCCCTGTCGTTCGTCGTGACCGGCACGGTCTGGAAATGGTTGTTCAACCCGACATCCGGGATCAACGCGCTGCCGACGCTGATCGGCCTACCACCGGGGACATTCCGCTGGTTCACCAGCCAGGAGCGCATCCTCGAATTCAACTGGCAGGATCTGCCCTCGATCCTGGCCGTCATCATCGCGGCGATCGCCGCGATGGCCGGCCTGTACTTCGCCGTCAAACGGCGGTCGATGGGCGCGGCGATCGGTCTGGGGCTGGCGATCCTGGCCAGCGCGCTGGTCTTCACCGGGACGACGCAGAACTTCAACGGGCTGGCCCGGCCAGAGACGCACGGCTTCAATCTGGCGCTGATCGCGCTGCTGGTGGCGGCGGGCTGGCAGATGTCCGGCTACACGATGGCCATGTACCTGGCCGGTCTGCGCGGCGTCCCGGAAGAACTGCGCGAGGCCGCCCGCGTCGATGGGTGCAGTGAACTGGCCGTCTACCGCCGGATCGTGCTGCCGCTGCTGGCCCCGATCACCCTGAGCGCGGTCATCATCCTCGGCCATATCTCGCTCAAGATCTTCGACCTGGTCTACGTCATGGGCGGTGGAGACAACCTGCAGATCGACATGCCCGGCCTGAATATGTTCTTCGAGACGTTCCGCGGGCAGAACTTCGGGCGCGGCGCGGCCATCGCGATCGTCATGCTCATTCTGGTCGCGCTGGTGATCGTGCCCTACCTGTACAACAGCTTCAAAGGGGAGGCCAAACGATCATGACCGCAGCATCGCCCACCCTGCCCGCTGCCGCTGGCCGGGCGCGCGCGCGGCTCTCCACGCGCACCGTCAGCCGGACGGCGATCTATCTGGCGCTGATCCTGTTCGCCGCGATCTACCTGCTGCCGGTCTACATGGTGCTCATGACCGGTTTCAAGTCCACCGCCGAGGTGTCCATCGCCACGATGTGGCAGTTCCCCCGGTCTTTCTCGCTGGAGTCCTACGCGGGCGCGTTCAATGAACTGCGCACTGGCCTGACCAACAGCTTCCTGCTCGTCATCCCGGCGACCGCGCTGTCCGCCATCCTCGGCTCGCTCAATGGATACGTGCTGAGCAAATGGAAATTTCGCGGCGCGAACATCCTCTTCCCGCTCATGCTCTTCGGGATGTTCATCCCCTATCAGGCGATCCTGATCCCGCTGGTGCAGTTTCTGCGCAGCGTCGGGCTGTTCAACACCCTGCCCGGCCTGATCCTGGTGCACGTGGTCTACGGCCTGCCGATCACCACGCTGATCTTCCGCAACTACTACACGGAAGTGCCGGATGAGATGTTCGAGGCCGGGGCGATCGACGGCGCGGGCTTTTTCGGGCTGTACTGGCACATCGTCCTGCCGATCTCGCTGCCCGGTTTCGTCGTCGTCATCATCTGGCAGTTCACCCAGATCTGGAACGAGTTCCTGTTCGGCGTCACCGTGGCGCAGAATACGCCGACGGTCACCGTCGCGCTGCAGAACCTGTCCGGCAGCCAGATCATCCAGTGGAACGTGCAGATGGCGGCGGCGCTGCTGGCGGCCATCCCGACCCTGGTCGTGTACATCCTGCTGGGGCGCTATTTCATCCGCGGGCTGCTGGCGGGCAGCGTCAAGGGTTAAGGGCCGGGGACGAGGCGATCGGACAGCCAGGCTGCGATCGCCTCCGGATCGTGCCGGCCCTGCGCGATCTCCAGGACGAACGTGAAATCGGCGGGATCAGCGGCATCATACACGAAGCGAAGGCCGTTGCGCGCCGCGAACAGACGCACCGCCAGGATCGCGGTGCGTTTGTTGCCATCGACGAACAGATGATGATAGGCCAGCGAATGCAGCAGCGCGGCGGCTTTGTCCGCCAGCGTCGGGAACTGCGGCTGGCCGAACAGGCACAGACGCGGGCGGGCCACCGCCGAGTCGAGCAGATGCAGATCGCGGATCATGACATCCCCGGTCACGCTGTCGTTGAGGTTGATGAGATCGCCCCGGTCGAGGTAGCGGATCGCGTCAGCGTCGGGCCAGTTCATCCAGCAGCCATTTCTGCTCAACCAGGATCGCCGCGATCAGCGCTGCGTCGCGCTCGGCATCCGGCTCCGGGTAAGGGGTGCAGTCAGCGGTCGGCAGCCAGGCGGCCAGCGCCGGCACGGCGATCCGGTTTTCGGCGGCGGCGAGGATGCGCTCCAGCGCCTCAGCCTGATCCCACGTCACGCAGCGCCCGTTGATGCGCAGCATGAACACGCAGGCGGTCGCAGCCGTGCGTTTGTTGCCATCGGTGAACGGGTGGTTGCGCGCCAGCGCATGCAGCAGCGCCGCGGCTTTATCGTGCAGCGTGGGGTAGGCATCCGCGCCGAAAGCTGAGGCCTGCGGGCGCTGTTGGGCCGCCTCCAGCAGCGCGAGGTCGCGCACTTTGCGCCTGCCCGTACGGATCGCGGCGTCATCGAGCACGCAGCCGTTGATGTAGATCAATTCGGACAGGGTGACGAAGCGGACGGTCTGGTCGATCATTTGACCGCTCCGGGCGGATCATCGGCGATCGCGGCCTGGCGCTGGCGTTGGCCATGAGCGCGATCACCGCGGAAAATGCGCAGCGCCGAGACGATCAGGACGATCCCCAGCGCGAATTTGAGCGCGGCAGGGGAGACCAGTCCCACGATGGCCCCGCCGATCAGCGCACCGATGACGGAGCCGACCCCCATCGGCATGACGGTCTGGCGCAGGGGTGCGCGATCGCGAAACGCGCCCCGCAATCGGTAGCGCACCAGGCCGGCGACGATCGTCGGCAGGCTGATGAACAGGCTGGCCGTCCCGGCGGCTCTGACATCGACGCCGAAGGCGAAGATCAGCGTCGGGATGATCAACTCGCCGCCGGCCACGCCCAGCATGCTGCTGACCAGTCCGATCGCCAGCCCGAAGATCACGCCCGCCCCACCCCGCCACAGCGGATCGTCGGGGAGGAAGCCGACGCTGGCCCAGGGGAGGAATGCCTCCACGATCAGCGCTGCGCCGATCGTCAGCAGCAGGATGAGGATGATCTGCGTCAGCTTCTGTTCGGAGAGGCGGCTGGCCAGCGTCGCGCCGGCGAACGCTGCGATCACTGCCCCCAGGATCAGCGATGCGACGGGCACGACCAGCGGGCCGGGTTCGATCGTCGGCAGCGTGTTGACGCGGATGAGGAACGCCGTCAGCACTGTGATCAGGCTGACCAGCAGATTCAGCGGGACGGCCTGCCGGGCGGTGTAGCGCAGCGGCCCGGCCAGCACGGGCAGGCGGAACTCCGCCCCGCCCAGTCCGATCAGGCCGCCCAGCGCAGCGATCGGGATGGCGAAAACGAACGCGAGTGCGGAACGGTCGATGGACGGCTCAGGTCGGATCAAGGGCGATCACTTTCGCTTCAGGAAAAGCTGCCGCTATCAAGGATAGCAGCGATCGCCGCACGACGACACAGGCGACACGGTACTGCCTGCGTTCGAGCAGGGGGACAGCGCTGCGCCAGCCCTGACCGTGCACCAGCTCCAGCGGGCCAAGCTCATCGATGACCAGCAGATCGCAGGCCTCAACTGCCCGGAGCACGGCATCGCCCCAGACGAGCGTTTCCGCGTCGAAACGCCACCTCGGCGTCGGTGAAGTCGGGTCGGGGATGGCCAGCCGCTCCGCCAGCCGCCGGCGCTGCCCGCTGGCGAGATCGAGCAGATCGATGGCGACTTTCTGTCCATCGACGAAAACGCCGGGCGACAGCAGACCCGCGATCCGTCCGCCGGAGGCGCGCGCCCGGGCGATCAGCGCGCTGCACCAGGTCGTCTTGCCCGCCCCGATCTCGCCGGTGATGACGATCAGCCGCCCCTGTTCACGCTGACAATCCGCCCACAGCGCATCGGCGGACGGGATCATCCGCTCGGCCTCCGCGGCAGAACGGCGCGCGCGATCCGGGCCTCGCCCGCCCCGTCATAAATGACTTCGGCATCGATGTCGTAGGCTTCAGAGAGCAGCGCTTCGGTGAGGATCTGGCCCGACGCCCCGGAGGCCAGCACGCGCCCGGCTTTCATCAACACCACCTGCTGCGCGTACAGCAGCGCATTGTTGGGGATGTGCGAGGTCACCACGAACGACAGCCCCTGGCCAGCCAGCCGCTGGACGATCTCCATCACCCGATGCTGGTTGTTGAGGTCGAGGTGGGCATCGGGTTCATCCATGAGCAGGACGGGGCAGCGCTGAGCCAGGCCGCGCGCGATCAGCACGAGCTGGCGCTCTCCACCGCTGAGCTGGGTATACGGACGATCGCGGTAATGCGCCAGCCCGATGCTGGCGAGCGCTTCATCGGCGATGGCCTGGTCGGCTCTGCCGGGTGCGCCGAACAGCCCCAGATGCGGCGTGCGCCCCATCAGGACGATCTCGCGGACGGTGTAGGCAAAAGCCGGCGTGTGAAGCTGCGGCATCAGGCCGATGCGCCGGGCGCGCTCGACCGGCGTCAGCGCATGCAGATCCTGCCCTTCAAACTCGATCTGGCCGCTCTGCGGTCGCAGCGCGCCGCTCAGGCAGTGCATCAGAGTCGTTTTGCCGCAGCCATTGCGCCCCAACAGGTACAGGATCGTCCCGCGCTCCAGGCTCAGCGAGACCCCGTTGAGCACGGGCTGACCGGCGCTGTAACCATAGGTGACCTGTCGGGCTTCCAGCAGCGCCATCGGTTCACCACCCCGTCCGGTTGCGGCGCAGCAGCACCAGCAGGATCGGCACGCCCACCAGCCCGGTCAGAATGCCGAGCGGCACTTCCGTCGAAAGCAGCGTGCGGGAGATCGTGTCGATGACGAGCAGAAATGACGCCCCCAGCGCCAGTGACGCCGGGATCAGCCGCTGATGATCCGGGCCGACGAGGATGCGCCCCGCGTGCGGGATGACCAGCCCGATCCAGCCGATCACCCCGCCGACGGACACCGCCGCCGCCGTCATCAGCGTGGCCCACAGGATGATGATCAGCTTGAGGCGCAGCGGGTGGATGCCCAGCGCCGCGGCTTCCACATCCCCCAGCGACAGGACGTTCAGCCGCCAGCGCAGCAGCCACAGCGCCAGCCCGCCGCCGACCGTCAGCGCCGCCAGCGTCGGGATGCTGGCCCAGGTCACCCCGGTCAGCCCGCCGAGCAGCCAGAACGTGATGGCCGGCAGCGTATTGAGCGGATCGGCGACGTATTTCATCAGCGAAGTGAGCGAACCGAACAGCGAGCCGATCAGGATGCCCATCAGCGTCAGGACGATCATCGGGGCGGTGTTGTACAGCCGGCTCCCCAGGTAGGCCAGCGCTACCGCCAGCAGGCCGAAACCGAAGGCGAACCCCTGCACGACCAGCGTCGTACCGCCCAACAGCAGGGCCAGCGCGGCGCCGAAGCCCGCACCCGACGTCACGCCGAGCAGATTCGAGTCCACCAGCGGGTTTTTGAAAATCCCCTGAAACGCCGCACCGGTGCTGGCCAGCGAAGCACCGATCAGCGCCGCGGCCAGCACCCGCGGCAGGCGGATGCGCAGCACCAGCGTCAGCTCGGTCTGGGTCAGCCCCTGCGCCAGATCGGGAAATACGGGCGAGAGCAGCGCCCGGATCACTTTATCCACGCTGATGCCGTACAGGCCCACCATGAGCGCGGCGATCGCCAGCACGAACGGCAGGGCGAGCAGCCCCGCGTAAAGCGCGTCGCGCCCGCGGAGCCGCTCACCGCTTGCGGATCGGATCCGACGGAGCGTCAGGACGCGCATACCGCCGCGATCTCATCCTCAGGGATGGCGTAATCGTAGAAGGTACGGTAGAAGGTCACCGCCTCCGCCGCGCAGTCCAGATCGACCCGACCGGGGAACAGGCGCTGCGCCAGCCAGATGATCCCCAGCACCGAGTCGGGAACGGGGGTGTCCCACGGCGCAACCCAGCTCGGCATCTTGTACACCTGCCCATTCTGCACCGCGCTGATCACGCTCCATTCCGGGCTGCCGGTGATCGTCTCCGGCGTCACACTGCCATACGGCACGATCACGATCACATCCGGATCCCAAAGCACGATCTGTTCCAGATTCACATCGTTCCAGAAGCCCGTCAGGTCAGCGCTGACCGACTGCCCGCCAGCGGCAGCGATAATATCGGTCTGGTACATCTCCCCGCTGATGACGCGCAGCGGCTCCTCGCCGATCAGCAGCACGCGCGGGCGCTCTTCAGGGGTCAGGTCGGCAGTCGCTTCCACAACGCGCGAGAAGATGCTGTCGTAATACGCTGACCAGGCCGCGGCGCGGGCGGCGGCGTTCGGCCCGAAGATCTGCCCGACCAGCGCCATCGACTCCTTCAGCAGTTCCGGCGACTCACCTTGAAAGAGCACGACCGGGATGTTCAGCTCCGCGACCGCATCCAGCCAGGCGGAACGCGCGCTGGTCAGGATGACGTCCGGGGCCAGATTGGCGACCTCCTCGACATTGATCTCGCGCTGATTCATCACGTAGCCGCTCAACTGCGGGAAGCGCGGATCGATGGCCTCCATGCGCGCCGCGCCGACCGGCGTGCGCGCCCCCAAGAAACCACCCGCCACCAGCCGATCCGCCGCCCCGACCCCGTAGACGAGATAAGTGGCCAGGCTGTACGGCGTGATGACGCGGCGCACCGGCTGCGCGATCTCGATCGAATTCCCGGCCTGATCGACGACGGTCACGCTGGCCGGCAGCAGACCGGCAGCGATCAGGGCCTGCTGACCGTCGGGCGCGATCGCAAAAGCGACGAATTCCTCAGCCGCATCCGACTGGACGATGAAAAAGGCTTCCGGCAGGAAGTGCGGCGGCACGCCGCTGAAATCATCCGGAAGCCGCGATCGATCCGCGGTTGCGATCAGATCGGCGTCGGCATCGACAAACGTCGGCTCTGCCCCATATCGGGCCGCGTACAGGACGGCTACGGCATCCCGCAGCGCCTCATCCGCCTGAATGGTCAGCGCTTCCGTCTGCGCGCGGATCGAGCCGATGGTCAGGCCGAACAGCCCGATAATCAGGATAACGCTATGGAACACCCTCTTCATGAACGCTCTCTCCCTATCGATTCGATGACATGACGCATGAACAGCCCAGCTTATCGATCGTGCGAGCGCGCTGCATCCGGCGCGTGGACATCTGCGGCCTCACACCGGTCGAGCCAGCGCAGCGCCGCTTCCAGTTGATTGATCTGCCAGTCCAGCGCCAGCCGGTCGATCGTGCTCGCAGCGCGATCGCGCTCAACGGTGAGCTGCGCCGACCGAGCGATGCAGGCCTCGCGCTGGGATCGGATCAGGGTCTCCGTCGGCAGCCCCAACTGCTGGGCGATATACAAACGGCTGAGGAATTCCACCCGGATGCGGCGGATGCTGGCCGCTGGACGCGGCTCGTTCAACCAGGCGCGCAGACGCCGCGCCCCCGTCTCGGTCAGGGTGTATTCCATGCGCGGCGGGGCATTGTCCGGGATGACCTCGCGCCCGACGATCCAGCCCTGGCGCTCCAGCCGCTTGAGCACCGCGTAGATCTGGCTGGTGCTCAGGCTCCACACCCGTCCGAGCTGGTCAGTGCTGCGGAAGCACTCCAGCAGTTCGTAGCCATGCCGCGGTTGGACGGCCAGCAGCCCTAAAATTGTCTCATCCGGCGTCAGCGCTCTCATGACTGCTATTCTACAATGGAATAGTCATTCGACTCAAATGGCCGCGACCGAGACTCACCCACTGCTCACCTGATGCAGGCAGCAAAAATGACCCCGGCAGGGATCGAACCTGCGACACTCCGCTTAAAAGGCGGGTGCTCTGCCGCTGAGCTACGGGGCCATCGAACTTCAGTCTACAGGAGATAGGCGGTTCTGCCAAGAGTTGACTTGTGGGCACTTATCTGAAATTCACCCTAGAAACAGCCGCAAAAGCGGTTACAATGATCGTCTGACTTTGTCGGGAATGCGCAGAACGCGCGGGCGACGATCACGCCCCGAAAGTGAATGAGGATATAGCAACACATGGCATCGTATCACGGCCCACGCGCCAAGGTGCAGCGCCGCTTCGGGCAGGTTCTCGTCCCGCGCCCGAAGTACCAGAAGATCCTGGAGAAGCGTCCGTACCCCCCTGGCGACCACGGTAAAGAGAAACAGTTCCGCTCTGGCCGCCGCAGCGACTACGGCCTCCAGTTGAACGAAAAACAGAAACTGTCGTTCATTTACAACATTCGTGAAACCCAGATGCGCCGCTACTTCATGCGCGCGCGGCGTCAGCCCGGCAACACCGGCGCCAACCTGCTGGCGCTGCTCGAGCGCCGTCTGGACAATCTGGTCTACCGGGCCGGGTTCGCCGCCACGATCTGGGCGGCCCGCCAGCTCGTCAAGCACGGCCATATCCTGGTCGATGGCCAGCGGGTTGACCTGCCCTCGTTCTCCGTCAAGCCGGGGATGACGATCAGCGTCCACGAGCGCATGCGCAGCAACCCGCACGTGCAGGAAGCCATGGAGAGCAGCCTGCACAACCTGTCCTATCTCAGCGTCGATCAGAACGCGCTTTCGGCCACGCTCACCGCGATCCCGCCCCGCGAAGAGATCCCGGTTCCGATCCAGGAACAGCTCGTGGTCGAGTTCTACAACCGCCTGGCCTAAGCCCGGGCGCGGCTGGATCGACATGTCAAAACCCGCCCGAGCGGCGGGTTTTGCTTTGCACCGATCCGCCCCTTCAACGAATCATGCGCTTCAGGGTAAGATAGGCGCACTGGTGAACACTGGCGAAAAGGCATGTCATGACCGTTGAGTCTCCACGGGATATCGAGGGTCTGCGCCGCATCGGGCGGATCGTGGCGCTGGCCATCCGGGCGATGCACGACGCCACCCGTCCGGGCATCACGACGCGCGAACTGGATGCCATCGGCGCCGCTGTCCTGAAAGAGCACGGGGCGCGCTCCGCCCCGCAGCTCATGTACAAATTCCCCTCGGCCACCTGCATCAGCATCAACGACATCGTGGCTCACGGCATCGCCGATGAGCGCGAAATCCGGGCCGGCGATCTGGTCAATATCGACGTCTCGGCGGAGCTGAACGGCTATTTCGGCGACGCCGGCATGTCGTTCCAGGTTCCGCCGCTCAGCGAGGACGTCCAGCGCCTGTGCACGGCGGGTCAGCAGGCGCTGCATGCCGCGATCGCGGCGGCCCGCGCCGAAAACCGCATCAACGCGCTGGGGCGGGCGGTCGAACAGGTGGCCGCTACCAGCGGCTACCGCATCATCCGCGATCTGGGCGGGCACGGCGTGGGCCGCTCCCTGCACGAAGAGCCGCGCCGCATCCCGAACTACTTCACCAACCGCGCCAAAGACAAACTCTACCCCGGGCTGGTGATCACGATCGAGCCGTTTCTGACGCCGGGCAGGGGTCAGATCGCCACGCAGGCGGACGGCTGGACGCTGAAAACGACCGACGGCGCGGTCGGCGTGCAGTATGAACACACGGTGATCATCACCGAGGGCGATCCGATCCTGACCACTTACGTTGAAGGCGTGACGCTGTACTGACCGCGCCGCACCTTCATTCCGATCGCACTGTCGGTTATACTTACGCCCGGAACAGACGCGCAGGCATCACCCGCACCCCTGACGGATAGAACACGCGATGAGACTCGGCATTGTCGGCCTGCCCAACAGCGGCAAAACCACCATCTTCAACGCGCTGACGCGCAGCAGCCTGCCCACCGGCGCGGCCACCAGCGGCCAGTTCGAAGTCCATACCGCCGTCGTCCCCGTCCCCGATCCGCGCGTGGATCGGCTCCGGGCGATGTACAACCCGAAGAAGACCACCTACACCCAGGTGACGTATGTCGATATCGGCGGGCTGGACAAAGGCATCGGCGAGGGCGGTCTGAAAGGCCAGTTCCGCAACGAACTGGCGCAGCTTGACGGCTACCTGCACGTCGTCCGCGCGTTCAAAGACGATAACGTGCCGCACCCCTACGAGACGATCGACCCCGCCCGCGATATCGCCATCCTCGACAGCGAATTCCTGCTCACCGATCTGGTCATGGTCGAAAGCCGGCTGGAGAAGATCGACGCCGAACTGAAACGCAAGGGTCGCACGGCGGACAAGGCCCTGCTCGATGAACAGGAGATCATGCAGCGGATGAAGGCCCACCTCGATGCGGAACGTCCGCTGCGCGATCTGGGCCTGACCGAGGCGGAGATCAAGCCGCTGCGCGGTTACGGCTTCCTGACGCTCAAACCCGCGCTCATCGTCCTCAACACCGGGGACGATGGCAGCGCGCCCGCGATCGACTATCCGCACGCGCACACGCGCATCGTCGCGCTGCAGGGCAAGATCGAGGCCGAGCTGAGCCAGCTCGAGCCGGACGACGCCACCGTGTTCATGCAGGAATACGGCATCACGGAGCTGAGCGCGGCCCGCGTGATCCGCCTGTCTTACGAGCTGATGTCGATCCAGTCGTTCTTCACCGTCGGCGAGGATGAAGTGCGCGCCTGGAGCGTGGCCATCGGCGCGACCGCCCCGGAAGCCGCCGGCGTCATCCACAGCGATCTGCAAAAAGGCTTCATCCGCGCCGAAGTCATGGCCTACGACGAATTGATCGCCGCGGGGTCGGAAGCCGCGCTCAAAGCGGCTGGCCGGGTGCGCCTGGAGGGCCGCGATTACGTGGTCAAAGATGGCGACATCCTGCACATCCGCTTCAACCTCTGATTCATGCGGCCCGATGATCAACGCCCCCCGATGAGCGGACGCCGGCTGTTCATCGCCTCCGGCATCTACATCCCGGAATCCGGCGGGCCGGCGACGTATCTGAGCGAGCTGCTGCCGATCCTGCACCGGCGCGGCTGGGCGATCCGCGTGCTGACGTTCGCCGATCGCCCGGTCGATACCGGCGATCCCTACCCGGTGACGCGCATCGTGCGGACGGTGCTGCCCGTGCGCCTGGCCCGCTACGCCGCCGCCGCTCGCCCCCTGCTCGACTGGGCCGATCTCGTCTACATCCACACACTCGGCCTGCCGCTGTTCGGCCCGCGGCGCGCGCCGCGCGTCGTCAAGATCGTCGGCGATCTGGCGTGGGAACGCGCGGTGCGCCGCGGCTGGATCGCGCCCACTACCGACATCGACGCTTTCCAGACCGGGCGCTGTCATTGGCTGGCCGAGGCGGCCAAGCGCGCCCGCGCGCGCGAGGCGGCGCGCATGGATGCCATCATCGTCCCGAGCGACTATCTCAAACGCATGGTGAGCGGCTGGGGCGTCCCGCCGGAGCGGATCCAGGTGATCTACAACGCGCTCCCGCCCGCCGATCCCGATGCCAGCCTGCCCGCGACCCAGGCCGATGCCCGCGCCGCGCTCGGCCTGCCCGCCGATGCGCCGATCGTGCTCACCGTGGGGCGCATCCTGCCGTGGAAGGGCGTCGATCACCTGATCGCGGCGCTGGCGCGCGCCCGCGTGCCCGATCTGCGCCTGATCGCGGCGGGCGATGGCGATCTGCTGCCAGCCCTGCGGGCGCAGGCCGGGGCGCTCGGTCTGGCCGATCGCGTCACCTTACTGGGCCGCGTCGGGCGCGATCGCATGCCGCTCTACATGCGCGCCGCCGACTACGTGGCGCTGTATTCCGGCTACGAAGGCCTGTCCCACACCCTGCTGGAGAGCCTGCGCGTCGGCACGCCGGTGATCGCCAGCGACAAGGGCGGCAACCCCGAAGTCGTGACGCACGACGTCAACGGCCTGCTCGTCCCGTATGTCGATGTCGATGCGCTGGCCGCCGCGCTCGAAGCGGCATTCCAGCCGGGCGTTCGCGATCGACTCGCCGCCAATGCCCAGCACGGCATGGAGCGCTTCTCGTTCGCGCGGATGATCGACGCGACCGAGGCCGCCCTGCTGCGCCTGCTGCCCTGATCGCCCCCGCCATCATGACGGGAGGGCGCAGCGTGCTGCGCCCCTGGACTTTGGCCATTTGAAAAAAGGATGAAACTGGGTCAAGGTTGAATCGCAACAGACAGCCGAGGCCCAGATCATCCTAT
>DAOUBU010000063.1:0-16213 GCA_034432395.1 Anaerolineae bacterium | reverse complement strand
CGCGCAGCCCCTGGCGGTTGCGCAGCACGTGGTTGAGCACGGTCGTCTTGCCCGCGCCCAGAAAGCCGGAGAGCACCGTCACAGGCAGGCGGCGATCGGGACTCATTCGCCCAGCTCCTTCACACTCAGGTTATGCCGGCGCAGAAATTCGAGCAGGCCGATTTTGTCGATCGTGCGCAGCTCGCGCGCGGTCACGCGCACCCGGACGAACCGGTTGAGTTCGGGCACGTAGATCGCTTTGGCCTGCATATTCGGTTTGAACTGGTGGCGCGTCGCGCGCATCGAATGGGAGCGGCGGTTGCCGAACAGCGGTTTCGTCTGCGTGATCTTGCGTTTGCCGGGCATCCAGTCACCTCATGAGACTCGGATCTGCCGTCCGGATCGCCAGACCGGACAGCCAATGATGAGATGTTGTATCAACAGAGCATCTTATTGATACACGATCTCATTTGGCTTTGCAAGAGTCCGTTGATGACCGATCAGCGCCCCGGCGGCGCGCCGATCTCCCAGAGGACGATCTCCGGCGGGCAGAGGAAGCGGGCGCGCGGCGCGCCCAGCCCTTCCATCCCCACCCCGCGGACGGTGTACGAGACCATCCGCCCGGTCTGGACGCGGCCCATCGCGTAGCGCCGACCGAGATGGCTGGCCGTCAGCAGCGGGCCGAGGAGCGGCAGGCGGATCTGGCCGCCGTGGGTGTGCCCGCACAGGTAGAGATCGAAGCCGGCCTGCGCCGCTTCCGGGATGACATCGGGCGCGTGGCTGAGCAGGATACGCACAGCGGCAGGCGGCGCGGTGGCCCCCAACTGCGCAACCACAGCGCGATCGATCGGGAGTTCGTGGGTGGTGATCATGCCGGCGATGGCGACGCGGTGAGCGCCGCAGTCGATGACCGCCCAGCGGTTGAGCAGCAGCGCCGCGTGATCCATCCCGGCGACGAATTCCTGCACCCGCTCCAGCGGTTCGACGGCGGGCGTGCCGGGCACGGCGAACGTCCCCAGACGGGCGCGCCAGGCATCGATGATCCGGCGGATGTGTTCGGCGGCCACCGGGTCGGCGTTGTACGTCAGGTTGACGAAATCGCCGGTGAAGGCGATGACATCGGGCCGGATCTGCTCGATGAGGGCGTTGAGCCGCCGTTCGCGCGGCGTGATGCGCTCGACATGCAGATCGCTGATGTGCAGCAGGCGCAGCGGATCCCCCTGCCAGCCGGGGACGATCAGGCGCTGGCGCGTCACCACCAGGCGGAACGGCTCGATCCAGGTACTGTAGAAGGCCAGCGCCGCGAGGATGAGCACGAGGGCGGCGGCCCCGGCCAGCGGCGCGCGCAGCAGCCCCAGCCCGATCAGCAGCGCGACGATCACGACGGTGAGCGCAAAACTCGGCGGGATCTCCGGGCCGAAGCTGCGCCCGGTTCGGGGGAGGAGCCAGAGCATCCCCCACAGTCCCAACGCCGCGCCGAAGGCGATCCCCCCGGCGATCAGGCCCTGCTCTGGCCCCCAGGCCAGCGCCACAGCCAGCGCGCCCAGCGCGTACAGCCCGATGAGGAGCCAACGCGGCAGATACTGAAGCTGAAGGCTGGCGACGAGCAGGATGTGGATCAGCGCGTGGTCGGCGTTGGGATCCAGTTCACGATAGGTTGCGGGGTAGCGGGGCATGAGCGTCTCGATCGGTATGCAGAAAACGGCCCCATTGTAAGGCATATCTGTGGCATAATCTGCCCGGAGTCCGCAAGCGAAACAGGAGCGCCCATCATGATCCTCTACCCGGACACGGACAAGATCCGCCTGCTCGAACTGCTGGACAGCGAGTACGCCTTTCTGGAACGCACGCTGGAGGGGCTGTCCGCGGAACAGATGACGGCCCCGAACGGGGAAGGCCCGTGGAGCATCAAGGACACGCTGGCGCATCTGACGCGCTGGCTCAGGCGCGCGCAGGGGTGGATCGCGGCGGCGCAGGCGGGCGAGACCGGCATCCTGGCGCGCGGGATCCAGCCGGGATATTCATGGGAGCAGATCGACGCGCTCAACGATGCCGATGTCCAGGCGGATCGCGATCTGCCGCTCGACGAGGTGCTGCGCGCTTTCCGGTCTGCCCATTTCGCAGTGGTCGATCTGGTGGAAAGCCTGGACGAGGCCGATCTGTTCCAGCGCTACAATGACGCGCTCGGCACGCCTGCGGGCAAGCTGATCGCCGAAAATGCCCACGAGCACTATCATGAGCACCTGGTGGGCATCCGCCGCTGGCTGGCCGGGCAGATGCGCGCGCCGGGCGGGGACGCGCCTTGAAAGCGCCCCCGATCCCGTGCTATGATGACGGGTGAGATGGGGAGTCGCCAAGTGGTAAGGCAGCGGACTTTGGATCCGCCATTCGTTGGTTCGAATCCAGCCTCCCCAGCGTCGGGAATTCGTCGAGGATGACGCCGACGGGCATCGGCAGCGGGCCGCGATTGCGCTCGCCGAGGGTGTCCAGGTCGAGCATGAGCTTGCGCAGCGTCGCGCCGAGATACGACGCATACACCGCGCGCATCCGCCCCGGGCAGGTCAGCACGACGACCGTCGGCTGCGAGACGATCAGCTCGGCATCGAAGTCGGAGGCGGACGTGTTGGCCCGCACGGCGGTCGATGCCCAGCCCGTGAGCGCGGTCGCCAGCGTCGCGATCACATTCGCAGCCACCTTGCCGTCGCTCCCCACCGAGGCGATGAAGCTGTTCGCCAGCAGCGCCGCGTCGTCCTGCTTCGACCTGAGCGCCGCCGCCAGCGCTTTCATGTCGTTCATCGCGTGGTAGATCGCGCCGAGGTTGTCGAAGCGGATCAGGCAGGCGGCCAGCAGCGCCGCCGCGCTGTCCGTCCAGAAGCGGTTGTCGCCCTGCGCCGACGGCACCAGCACATCGGCGATCGCCCGCGCATCCGACACGTTGTCGATGCCCTGCGCCAGGTTGTAGCGCGGCCCGGCGGCGCTGGTCGGGTCGTGCACCACGACCAGGTGACGGGTGACGGCGGCGTACTGCAGGACGTGCCCGGTGATCTCGCCCTGCGGATCGGCCACGATCAGCGAATGCCCGGACAGCATCCGGTCGGCGATGGCCGGCAGGATGATCCCCTGCGTCTTGCCCGAACCGGGGCCGCCGAGCGTCAGGATGCCGCGCGCGATGTCCTCACCGCTCAGGCAGAACTGCCCCGTCCCGACATCGAGCCGTCGTTTGCGTTCGCCCCAGAACGCGCCGAGCAGGATCAGGCCTTCGGGATCGGGGCGGCGGAAGCGGCGGTACTCGCGGGAAGTGCAGAAGTGCGACGACCCCAGCGCCCCGCGCCTGACCATCGGCGCGCGCAGTCGGTCGATGCGCTCGCGCAGCCAGCCGCCATTTCGCAGCAGGCCGTGCAGTGCAAATGCCGTCATGAGCAGGGTGAACGCCAGCAGCGCGCCGAACAGGAACAGCCGCATCGGCTGGATGCCCGGCGGCGCGCCGACGATCCATTCAATTACCCCGCTGGCCCTCCCACGTCCGCGCTGCACGGCGCGTTCACCGACCAGCGTCAGGTACAGCGCGGCGACAGCGAGCAGGGTCACCGCGTGCGTGAGGATGAGCAGCGCGCGCTGCACCGCCGACGGCTGCGCGTCGTCATCGCGCGTCCGGCGGATGCCCGCGCCGAGCGCCGCCGCCGTAGCCGGCAGCAGGATCGACGCGCTGCACGCCAGCGGCACGAGCAGCCCGGCCAGCAGCGCGCGCCCTTCCGTGAACAGCCAGTGGATCATCGGCGTCCCCCTCTAGCGCGAGAACAGCTCGTCCCGATCGCGACCGGGATCGACGCACTGCACCTCCAGTTCGTCACGCCGCCGCCGCCACTCGATGCCGCGCTCGTCGAGCACCGCCGCGAAGCACTGCGCGGTGATCTCGCGAAACAGCCGGTCATGTCCCTGACGCGCGTTGTTGTACACCGGCAGCCGGTCGGCGGACGAGGGGGCAGTGCCCGGCAGGATGACGTGGGTGTGCAGGTGTTCCTGCGGCGGCTGGCCGTCTCTGGGACGGGTCGTGGCGCTGTGCAGCAGATAGCTGTACTCCGGCACGTCGAAACCGCGTTCGGTGTAGTACTCCTCCACGACCCGCTCGGTCAGTTCGTAGAGCAGTTCGCGTCGTTCGCTGGCCGGAACGAGTTCCATCAGGTCGGGCGCGGGCGAGATCACCCACGTCCAGGCGAGGACGTGCTTGCTTTGCAGCGCGGCGCAGTTCTTGAAGATCTCGCCGTGCGATACGCCCAGGCCGCGATCCTGCCAGCGTTCGTAGGCGCGGTTCTGCGCCAGGTGATTGTTCTTCTTGTCCCGGTACTGCAGGTACTTGAGCGTCGCGCGCAGCCCCTGCCGACCCGTGCCGCGGCCCCGGCGCTGCGGCCCCTTGTACGCCAGGTCGGCGATGACGATCGGCCTGCTCATGCCCCATCCTTCAGGTCACGGACGGCGGCCATCTGCCGCAGCAGCGCGTCACCGTCGCGCCGGGCGGCGATGATCGCGTCGTCGATGGCGCGCGCATCCGCCAGGATGGCGGCCAGCAGGTAGATGATGACGTTCATCTGAAAGGCGAGCGCGGCCTCCAGGCGGTCGATGCGCGCCTGGAACGATCGCTGAAAGTGGCGACGGCTTCCGACCCCATCCGCCTGCGCGTCGAGATACTGGCGGATGGCGTCGCGGATCAGATGCGCCTCGGTCACGTCGCGCCCGTGCCGGGCGGCGAGCTGCGCCAGCAGGTCGCGCATCTCCGGGGTCATGCTGATGCTGCGCCGAACCGTTTGAGTCGCCATCGAAACCGCTCCACACACATTATGCGCTGCCCTCATTGTGACCGCGCGCGGCGGCTGGACGTCCGGACGTTCCCGGCGGCGGCTTGTCAGTTGTCCGGAGTTGACGTAGAGGATGCAGGTTGCAGTGCACCTGCTCGAGCTGGATGTGGCTTTGCGGATGCGGCCTGCAAGGGGTGCGTCCGCTGGGCGGGGACACACGCGCCCACGGGTCGCGCCGCACCGCAGGACGCGGCGCCGGTGCGCCACGCAGCGGCGCACCTCAGCCCCCACCGGCGCCTGAGGTGGCGAGGTTTTACCTCGCGCCCAACCCCGCCGCGGACTCAGCACCGTTGAACTGATCGTCGGCAGCCGCTCATGTGCCCGTCTGCGATGGCGTCAGGGCGGCGGGGTTGGTCGGCCTCGCGCAAGTGCGAGCGCCATCGCGAATACGATAGCCATCGCATTCGCGATGCGTATGGCACAGGGCTGGCAGCGCGCCTCGACTACTGCTTGGGACTGACGCTCACCCGTGCAGTACGGCTGATCTGGACGACACTCTCTTTGATGCTCAATTCGATGAAGTCCAAATCCATGCCGTCTTCATGAGTGGCATTCAGGCTGACGTGAATATTCACGTTCGCACCCCGTTCGACCAGCGGCTGGATCACCGAATTGTAGAACTGACGCCAGTTCAGCGGGTTCAATTCGATTTCGATGTGGACACCATCGTAGTGAGCAACGCCACGCGGCGGGGTGTCCCCGCCAATTGTGATGGCTGGTGTTTCGTCGTCTGCACTTGAGCTGTCGTCGGTACCGACATTGTCACTACCGGGAACATAGACAGGCTCCGGCGGCGGCGGATAGCGCAGCGGACGAGCACGCTCCGCACTGAGCAGCCAGGCGAACTCGCTGATGACGTAGTGATCGGCGGGCATACGTTCGCCGAAAGAGATCGTGTCTGGCTTGAGCGGGTTCCCTGTGCAGTAGCCGAACAGCCCACGCTGCACCCCCTCAGCGATGGTCTCCTGCAGAACGCGCGGCGAGGCCAACATGGGCAGGTAATCGTAGCGGGCGAACACATCCCATAAGTCCTGTGTCTTGACCGCATCCTGATCGGCAGGCCACAGGTAAGCGAAGCGCGCATCGCTGCTGCGCAGCAGATAGTCAGGGGAGAACTTCTCCAGCAAACGCTCCTCAGCGGTCAGACGTTCCCAGATGCGCTGAGCGATCGTGTCATCCCGACGATACGGCTTGATACCGCTCTCCGACGCGATCCAGATCTCGCCATTCTTGCCGGCGGTCACGGTGACGAGATACGCTCCCCAGATGGCGGAGGGCAGTCCCACCCGCGCCGCATCAAGCTGTGAACGGAGTTCTTCGCGGACATGATCTTTCAGCGCCCGCCCGGTCGCGCTGTCGATGTCCTCAAGCGCCATCAGGCGAATGGCCGCCTGCTCCATATTGGCGTAACCGTCGGGCGTGGATAAGGCGAAAATGACCGTATTGCGAAACTGGCGGTGTTTATCGCCCACGCTGCGCAGAGTCCCCTCGATGTACACCTGTGCGCGCTGTTCAGGATCGTCCTCGCGATAGTAGACGTGCGGCGGCGCGATGACCAGTTTGAGCGCGCTGGTATCGCGCACCAGCCGCGAGTCTTCGGGCCAGATGATCGGTTTGCCGAACTTCGTCCCGGCAACCGTCTCAACTGCGTTGTAAATGATCTCCCTCAGTTTCTCGGTATCCTGACGCAGCGCATCCATCCGCTGAACCAGCATCATGTTCAGGTTGGGATCGACGCCGAGGCGCGACAGCGCCCCCTCTTTCTCCAGATACCACAGCGCCGCTTCGAGCTTGCCGTAAGCATCCGCTGCCAGCGCCGGTATGACGTCCGGCTGTAGGATGCCGAGCCAGAGCTGCGGCTTCGTCCCGCCGATGAAACCACCCGCGCCCATGTGCGAGTACATGAACAGCGTCGTCGCCAGCCCCTCACACAGACCGAAGCGGTAATAATCGCCGCCGATGCGCTGGTCGATGCTGGCCGCCTTCGATTCGGGCAGGCCGGCGATGTCCGAACCGATCGCGGACTCATACCCCGCCGGGCTGTCCACATGACCGAGCAGCTCCCGGCGGATCTCCGGTTCGGCCAGGTCGATATGGCCGACGTGGATGAGGGGCGCGCCGTGATTCTTGCGGTACAGATTGCTCACCACCAGCGCCAGCAGACGCAGGACGCCGCGCGTTTTCTGGAAACCCTGGATCGTCCCCCAGCGGTCACGCAGCACATCGATCAGATCGGGGTGAAACGGATACGCCTGAGCGATCCGGTCGCGGTAGGACGGCTCCAGGACGTGCTGCGGAAAGACGCTCGCATGATCGCGGTAATACTTCCAGTACGCATCGGCGATGCGCTTGTGATCGTCAGCGCTGCCCACGCGCTCGAACAGCCGGCGGCGCAGGATCTCGTAAATCTCGGCGCTCTCGGCGGTGACCTCGGTGCGCTGCACCCGCTCCAGAATCGCCTTGAACGTCCCCTCCATGCGGGTGAGTTCTTCCTGCATCCGCCGCGCCGCTTCGCCGAACGCCTGCTGCGGACTGCTGGTCAGCGTCAGCACGACCAGCGCACTCGGCTGCGGATCGACCGCCTGCGTGAGCGCTTTGATGAACGACTGCACCTGATCGACCAGGTAGCCGCGCCCGGCCTTGACGGTTGCCGCTTTCGTCGCGTAATCCAGCACCTCGTCGAGCAGGATCAGCACCGGTCTGCCGACGACGCGCAGCATCTCGGTGAGATCGCGCGAACCGGGCGCGCTCATGGCTTCGTCGCTGGCGCGCAGGACTTCATAAGCGGACGCCCCGCCCAGTTGATAGGCCATCTCGCCCCACAGCGTCTTCAGCGTCAGGCCTTCCGGCGTCGTCCGCGGACGGGTCGGCGAGAGGTACGAGCCGTCCAGCACGGCCACCGCGGCCTGCGGCGGCGTTTCGACGCGGGCCTCGTTGGTCAGCGCGCGGATATCGTCGCGATCCTTAAGCCGGTAACCATGTCTGGCCAGGTGATACATCGCCAGCAGCGTGTGCGTTTTGCCGCCGCCGAAAGTGGTATCCAACTGGATGACCGGCGACCCCGTCCCGCGACCGGACAGCCGCTGCATCATCCCCACCAACTGCGCCCGCAGCCCGCGCGTGATATACGTCAGGTCGAAGAATGCTTCCGGATCGGCGTATTCCGGCTGGCCGCCGCCGGACTCAGCGGCGATCTCGCCCAGATGAATGGCGAAGATGCCCAGGTCAAAGCGCCGCTCGCGAATGTCTCTGTTCGGCACGGCGATCTGCGTCCACGGAGGGAGCGCGCCGCGCGCTCGGTCGTCCTTCGACCTGGCGGCGGGCAGCACCGCTTCAGCAGCCTCCGGCTGGACGCGCCCGGTCTCGGCCAGATACTGCGCCAGGAACTGGCGCACGGTTTCGGCATCGCTGCGCAGCGGCGTGTAATCCTGGTGCGTGCAGTCGTTGCGGATTTCGACCACCTTCGCCAGCGTGCCGCGATCCAGAAAACGCAGATTGTAGCCACGTTTCTCACTGAGCAGACGAAACAGATCTTCTGAGCCGAAGAAGCCGACCCACTGGCCGAACGTCACCTTCTTCGCGTCGCGATACCTGGATTGCAGCGCCGCCTGCAGCCGCGCCCGTTCCGGCCCGGACAGGGCATCGAGCAGCTCAGCATACAGGTCTTTGAGCAGCGCCTCGATCGCGCTGCCCGCCGTGTTGATCGCCTGTTTATGCTTCCCCGACTCAATCAGTTCCCCGACATCGCGGAGTTCCTTTGCGTAATCCATAGCGCAGGGGTCAGGGATCAGGGGCGGCGGATCGGGAAGACGGGATCAGGAATTCACTGACAGCACCGCTTCTCCAATCACAGCCCGTGTCCCCAACCCACCTCTCCTTTCCAATCCCTAATCCCCAACCCCCAACCCCTACAACAGTCTGGGCTGTCCCGGCACATTGGGCAGATCGCTGCTGCCCTGTAAATAATTCTCCAACAACTGTCTTTCTTTGTCGCCCTGCGGCAGCACATTGACCAGCGCCTGAGCCACCGCCTGCACCTCATCCTCGCGCCCCAGCGCGTGCGCCGCCAGATATTCCGCCAGCGCCTGCCGATCGCCCGCCTGCCAGAGCAGCACGGCGCGGTGCAGCACGTCGATGACCGGCGGCGCGGCGCCATCCCGCCCGGCTTCGCCGAGACGATCCTGCTTCCTGCGCTCGTTCGGGCCGAGCAGGGTGACCGAGTCGCCGCTCTGCTTGAGCAGGCCCGACCGGATCAGATCGCTCGCCTCCGCGCCCAGCGCCTGCGCCAGCCGCCGCGCGTCGTCGAAGATCAGCTTTTCGTCGCCATAGCTCCAGCGGTACATGACGTAGAAGCGCGTCGGCGCATCGACCGTCCCCATTTTATAGCGCCCGTTGAGGACGCGCCCCAGCGCGTAATCGGCCACCGCCTCCTGCACCAGATCGAGCAGCGCCGCCACCGTGACCTCCTCCCCGGAGAGCCGGCGCACGGCCCGATAGCGCCCGAAGACCTCAACAGCCGGACCGATGGCGGAGATGAAGAAATCCGCCCCGCGGATGCCCTGCGCCCAGAAGAAATCGAGCCGCTCGCGGATGCGCGCCGCCAGCTCGCGCCGCACGTCGTCGAAGAAGCCCGCTTCATCCGCCTGGCGCTTGCGGCAGACGATGAAGATCGACGACGCCAGCGCCGCCGAGTCGTGCGCGCGCAGCCGCGTTCCCATCTCCGTGTGGAGGGGCCACGAGGCGCTGACGACCAGGCCCGCCGCCAGCAGGCTGTTGATGAGCGTCTCCCAGGCGGCGGTGGACTTGTGGGCGAAGACGACGACCGCGATGCCGTCGGGTTTGAGGACGCGCGCCGCTTCGCCGAAGGCGCGGGTCATCTGCGCCTCGTAGAAGGCTCTGGCGGCGTCCGCGCCGCCGTGCCGCGCCGGCTCCTGGATGATCTCCGGCTGCTTGGGCGTCAGCGGCGTGGCGAACACCTCCGGGTAGAGATCGCCGACGCTCCGCTTGAGCCAGACGTAGAAGAAGTCGGACAGGTCGGCATAGGGGACGGCGTCGTAGTAGGGTGGGTCGGTGATGACGGCGTCCAGCGCGGCATCGGCCAGCGCCAGGCGCGCGGCATCGCCCTGCCGAAGCCGCGCCAGCTCACCGCCAGTGCGGGCAGCATGGTCGATAACGCGCACCACCCAGTCCAATGCTCCTGACCAGTCTCCAGTTGATCCGCTGAAGACATTCACTTCGGCGTAATCCCAAACCATTGGTATTGCTTGTCTTGAAAAAATACCTTGAATAGTCCCTCGCGTATTATCTAATCGGGATACTGTATTTGTTTGATTAGCTAATCTATTAAAGATCATGGACAAATACGTCGCCACTGCGCGCGCGTACTCGGCATCGCCGGTCTGCGCCAGGAGGTGGGCGTGCGCCGCGCGCACCTTATCCACGAACGTGATCAGCGCCAGCGCCTGCCGCGCGTTGAACAGATCGCCCCATTTCTCCATTCCGTACAAATGTACAAAAATCGCCCGCGAACTGTGTGAGGGGATAAGTTCATGCGGTAGGGCGTCGGGATCGGCCTCCAGCCGGCGCGCCAGCAGGTCGCGCGCCGCCGCAAAGCGCGCGCGGTCGGCGTCCGTGGGCGGGCGGTAGCCCTTGCCTTTCCCCGCATCGTAGACGACCGCCATCAGCGCCGCGCCCAGCCGCCCGGCTTTGCCCTCGGTCTTGAGATAATTCTTCGCCGGGGAGGCGCCGCACACCGGGCAGACGATGGTGCCGCGCCGCATCGTGCCGGCGTCGGGGTCGAAGTCGATCGCGTCCCCGCTCGCCACGTCGAACGAGACCGTTTTCGCCGTCTTATCCACCTTCATGCGGATGGCCACCCGCTTGCGGTCGGTCTTGGCCAGCCACCACTGGTGCACCATCGGCATCTCGGCCCCGCACTGCGGGTTGGGGCATTTCGCCGTGCGCGCCCACAGGTAGGCGATGATGGTTTTGCCGTCGGGGTCTTCATACAGGTGTCCGATCTCTTTGCGGGCTTCCTCTAGCACCCACAGGCCCCATTTGCGCACGTCTTCGGCGAGCGGATTCAGGGTTTTGGGGTTCGGGGTCAGGGGTTCGGCGAAGGCGAGTTCCGCCTGTTGCGGAGCGACGTTATCAACGCGTTCAGCATCTTGCCCACGCTCTCCACTTCTGGCAGCAGACTGTCCAATGCTTCCTGATGTAGAAAGTTCAGCCGATGCGCCAGCAGCAGATGCGTTTCCAATTCCATCAGCGATCCCCGCGCAATGGTCAGGAATTGGATGTATTCCTTCGTGGTTCCACGTCCCCATCCCTCGGCGATGTTCGCCGGGATCGAGGTGACTGCCCGCCTCACCTGGGAAGTCAGCCCGAAGCGTTCCTCGGCTGGGAAGCTCATCGTCTGCTTGTAGACCCGCTCCGCCAGGGACATCCCCCGCTGCCAGACCTGTAATTCCTTGTAACTCTTCACGCTGACCTCGCGAATCCCTGATTCCCAACCCCGATCCCCGACCATATTTCTGTGGATAAACCAGCGTGCACAGCTCAATCAGATAGGCAACCGGGTTGAGTTCGACGCCGTATGCCTCGCAGCCCAGGCGCAGCGCCTCCAAGCCCGTGCTGCCGCCGCCCATAAACGGATCCAGCACTTTCGGCGGGGCGTCGGGGTGGTATTTGCGGATCAGCGCGCGGGCTTCTTCGATGCGCGGGCTGGCTCCGTTTTTGACCGCCTCCCACCTGACGATGTCGGCGATCAGGCCGTGCAGGTAGGCGCGTTCGGCGTCATCTTTCGGCGCGGGGATCAGGCTGGCGAAGATGGCGGCGCGCATGGCGGCAAGCGGCCGGCGCGCCCACCAGATGTGCAGCGTGCTGATGTGGCCGTGGCGGATGCTCTTATCGCGCGCGCTCTCGGCGGAGATGATTTCGAGAGGCAGGGAGTCTTCGATTAAACGTCGGTCGTGGGTCATAGGGTTTAGGTCTCAGGGATTGGGGGTTAAGGGCGCCTCAGCCTTTGCGATTGCGAAGGGAGGCAATCAGCGCGTTGAGCATCTTGCCAACCCGGGTGATTTCTGCCTGTAGTGCGGTGAGCAGGTCGGTTGAAAGAAAACTCAAGCGGTTTGATAAGATCAAATGTGTTTCCAATTCCATCAATGAACCGCGCGCGATAAATAAAAACTGAACATATTCGTTGGTCGTGCCGCGCCCCCATCCCTCAGCAATATTGGCAGGAATAGAACTGGCAGCACGACGCATTTGTGAAATCAGCCCAAAGCGCTCATCGGTCGGAAAGCTCGCTGAGGCTTTGTCAACCTCCACCGCGAGTCCGATGCTGCGCTGCCACACCTGCAATTCTTTGTAGCTTTTCACCCCAACCCCTAACATCTAACCTCTGATCCCCAACACCGGCGGATGTCGCTGTCCAAGCCCTTCGTCCTTTGCCTTGCGCGCAAATTCCGCATCATCTTCAAGCTGCGCGTCGATTTCGTCTTTGTGGGCGTAGTAGTAGGCTAGCGCCGCGTGCGCTTGGGCGTGGTTGATCTGCGGGTAGTGCTTCACCAGATCGTCTGCCGAATAGCCTTTGTACAGATAGCCAGCCACGATGTCCTGCACGCGCAGCGTCGTTCAGGCGATGATGGTTCGCCCGTTTCGTATCTTCGGGTTGGATACGATCGTGTCGATGGAAAGTACCGTTACGTCACTCATCTGTGAAGCCTTTACCGCTCACATCTTGCCAGATTTCAGGGAGAATGTGGTATCGCGTCCGTTTAATGATAGCATCATTTGGCAGGCAGCGCACAGGATTACGTATGATGCTCAGGGTTGGATTGGTCTTTGCTTCCGCCACAATGTACAGCCAGTAATCATCGCCCATGTTCTCGGCGGTCAGCCATTCGCGCTCGCTCAGTTCCACACCGCCCACGCCCGCGCGCCCCTTGACCTCGATATAGCGGGTCATCCCTTGTGCGTCCGTGCTGCGGATATCATAAGGTAGTTTCAATTCGGACAGGTCTTCCGGCTGCCGGTGATGCTGGCGCTCGTAGTTCATGACGTATTCGATCGCGGCGCGCTCGATCGCATCGTCGCGGCGCATATCCGCGCTCTCCCCCATTTCCTGTTCTTTAGAGGCGCCATCGTGAGGAATGATCGCGGCCACACCGACGATGCGCGGCTCGGACAGGCTAATCAATGCCTCGCGCTCAGCACGCGCCAGACGTTCAGCTTTGCGACGGCGCAGGTCGGCATTGCGCCGTTCTTCTTCGGCGATCTTGACGCGCATATCCTTCCCGGTGGACTGCTTGTGCTCGTAATCCATCAGCAGTCCGTCGGATTTGGCGATCAGCACGTCGAACGACTCGCGCAGGTAGCGGCGCACAATCTCAATCTCCCTGGCGCGCCGCTCGATCACCTGCTGGCAGTAGGGCATGAACAACTGCTGGATCGACCAGCCCAGCACCTGTCCACGCGCGTTCACCAGCCCGCGCACCGCTTCCAGCACATGGACAGGTGCTTCGGGAATGGCGAAGTCGAGAAACACGCTGGGCTGAAGCGCTTCAAACCCTGCTGCGTCGGCGGGCTGGTAAATGGCAAACAACTGCTGCCCGACCACTGCGCCATGTCCATCGTTGACCGTCGCTTCGATCAGCCAGATCAATCCCTCGCGACGGTTATCCGGGTCAAGGAAGACCGCGCCCTGTTCCAGATCCTCACCGAACTGGACAAGCGTCATATGCGAGATCGCCTCGAACAGCGCGTGACCCGGGCCGACAAACTCGACTCCCGTCCGCTTCGACTCCTCAATATCGAACGTGAAACGCAGGTATTCACTGGCAGGCTGCCCGTATTTGGCAGCGAGTTCCGGCGGCACATTGCGTAGGTCAGCGGGGACGTGACGGACACGCCAGCAGCCATCGGCGCGCTGTTCCAGTCTGCCGGGAAAGAGCGCCTCGAACGCGCTGACGAAAAAAGCGCGGATGAAAGCGGGCGTCAAACGATTTTCCTTCGCCTCCTGACGACGGCTCGTCATGGCTGCGACATCGACATAGCGCGTCGCCAGCGCCTGCAGCGATGCGCGGTTGATCGCCTCAGCCGTGTCTTCCGGCAGCGCTGCGTCCAACGAGGCGAGGATGTCGTCGAACATGCGGCGGTTGGTCACCGCATCGCGGATTAACGTCTCCAGTTGGGCGTTGACGAACCGCTCCCCAATCACGTCGTAGACGCGGTCAGTGCCCATTTCGGCGCGCATCCGCTCCAGTTTGAGCAGTACAGCTTCCAGCACGCGCCCCTCGCGGGTGTTATTGGCCACGAGGTTGAACATGAACACCTCGCGGTCTTGCCCGTAGCGATGGATGCGTCCAAGCCGCTGTTCAAGGCGCGTCGGATTCCACGGCACATCGTAGTTGACCATCAGGTGGCAAAATTGCAGGTTGATGCCTTCACCCGCTGCTTCGGTGGCGATCATCACCTGTTTGCTTTCACTTTTGAAGGCGGCTTCAGCGGCTTCGCGTTCGGACTGCTGCATTTCGCCATGAATGGTGATGACGGCAAAACCCCACGCGGTCAGGTTCTCGACCAGGTAATCGAGTGTGTCCTTCGCCTCGGTGAAGATGAGCAGTTTCTCTCCTGTATCCTGCACGCCGAGTTCGTGCATCACACTCTGCAGTTCGCGGAGTTTGCGCTCCGGTTGCTGTTGTTCCGCCGCCACAGCCAGCCGGATCAACTCTTCAAGCTGGCCGATCTCATGATTGAGTTCATCAATATTGCGGGCGACGGTGAAGCGCAGCGCATTCTGCTCCAACTGCCAGCGCTCATCTTCGGTCAGGTCGTCATCGCTGTCCGGCATATCGATCCGGTTGCGCCAGGCGTCTTCGAGCAGTTTGGGATCACGCAGCACATCATCACGCAGCTCGACCAGACGTTGATGGCGGTTCTCCAGTGACCGGCGGATCGCCCGCACGCTGGATGCCAACCGTCGCTGCAAAACGATCAACGCAAAGGTCACATTGCGGTTTTCATCCGCCAGTGCCCGATTGAAATTCGTTTCAACGTAATGGGTGACGCGACGGTACAAGTCCCATTCCGCACCTGCGAGTTCGTAGGTAATTGTGCGCGCGTGGCGCGGCGGGAACAGCGGTCGCCCATCGAAACGGCGCATATCCTCTTTCAATCGCCGCAGGAAGATCGGATTTTCGTGTCGCTCAACTGCCCGCTGAAGAGTCTGCTGATCGGCGAACAGGTCAGGGTCAACTAACCCCAGCAGGAAGCGGAAGTTTTCGGGATCACCTTTATGGGGCGTCGCCGTCATGAGCAGCAGGCGCTCAGCACGCTCCGACAGCACTTCGCCCAGGCGGTAGCGCTGGCTGCGCTCGACTTTAGTGGGACTGCGCCGGTAGGCGGCCATCTTATGCGCTTCATCAACGATGATCAAATCCCACATCTCTGCGACGGCGAGGCTGTCCAATACGTCAGGCTGCTTTACAAAATCAATCGAAACAATCGCCTGATGAGTCAGTCCCCATGTCCGCGCGGATCCCAATGCATTCAGTGTCGCGCGCTCCACAATATCGAAGTGTTCGCCGAACTTCTCGCGCATCTCGCGCTGCCACTGAGTACGCAGTGGGCTGGGTACGACAATCAGTGTGCGTGTGAGCACGCCGCGTAGTTTTAATTCCTTCAGCAGCAGCCCGCCCATGATGGTTTTGCCGGCGCCGGGGTCATCTGCCAGCATAAAACGCAGTGCTGGCTGCGGGAGCATATATTCGTATACTGCTTCAAGTTGGTGGGGGAGCGGATCGATTTTGGACACACTGACCGCGAACAGCGGATCGTATAGATGTGCCAGCCGGATACGGTACGCTTCGATCGCCAAGCGAAAGCTCGCCGCGCTGCCATCAAGAATGCTCTTGCCGCGCACATCGCGGCTCATCATTTCAAGTTCCTGTTGCGTGAGAATCGGGCTGTAGTGTTTACCCGTCTGGGTTCCAACAGCATGCAGCGTATAGAATGTACCGTCCACACGGTCGATACGCAGCACTTTCACGGCTTCCGGGAAGTGAGCGCTGCGGAGAACAGAGTCCTGTAAATGATCGAAACCTGTCGTCAACATGAAAGCTCTTTATAGGTCTGATTATCCCGTATAGGGCGGTTATGTCATGACCAAAAGTCTGGGTGAAGCATGCTCATAGCGCGTTGAGGCTATTCCGCCCAAATCAGCCTGAGTCGACGGGTGAAACCGCCCCGTTCAGCGCTGCGCTGCGCCTGAACTGCCCTCACCTGCGCTTCTGTCAAACCATGAAGCGCGATGAGCGCATCAATCACCTCATAGATATCAGCCAGTTCTTGAATGAGGTGTTCGGAAGCCTGAGCCGCTT
>DAOUBU010000062.1:0-42152 GCA_034432395.1 Anaerolineae bacterium | reverse complement strand
CCACGATCGCCGCCGCCAGCGGATGTTCGCTGCCGCGCTCGGCGCTGGCCGCCAGCCGCAGCGCGTCGGCCTCGGTGACGCCGGCGACCGTCACGATCTCGGTGACGGCCGGTTCGCCGCGCGTGATCGTCCCGGTCTTGTCGAGCGCGATCACGGCCAGCCGCCCGGTGTTCTCCAGGCTGCCGCTGTTCTTGAAGAGCACGCCCATCTCGGCGCCGCGCCCGCTGCCGACCATGATCGCCGTCGGCGTGGCCAGACCCAGCGCGCACGGGCAGGCGATGACGAGCACGGCGATCGCGTGTACCATCGCCTCGACGAAGCCGACCTGACCGATGATCAGCCAGCCGAGGAAGGTGAGCAGCGCCAGCACCAGCACGATCGGCACGAACACCGCCGACACGCGATCGGCCAGCCGCTGGATCGGCGCGCGCGAGACCTGCGCCTGTTCGACCAGCCGGACGATCTGCGCCAGCGCCGTCTCCGCACCGACGCGCCGCGCCTCGATGATCAGCCGGCCCTGTTTGTTGATCGTCGCGCCGATCACCTCATCGCCGACGCGCTTCTCCACCGGCAGGCTCTCCCCGGTCAGCATCGACTGATCGACGCTCGACCGCCCGTCGATGACGAGGCCGTCCACCGGGATGCGTTCGCCGGGGCGGACGACCAGCACGTCCCCCGGCGCGACCGCTTCGATCGGCACTTCGCGTTCGCGGTCGCCCTCCAGCAGCACCGCCGTGCGCGGGGCCAGCCCCATCAGCCGCCGGATCGCCTCGCTCGTTTTGCCTTTGGCGCGGGCTTCCAGCAGTTTGCCCAGCGTGATCAGCGTGATGATGACCGCCGCCGTCTCGAAGTAGACGTGGTGGCCGATGCCGAGTTCGAGGCCGAAGGCCCGGTTGAGCAGATAATCGATCAGCACGCCGACGCTGTAGACGAACGCCGCGCCCGATCCGAGCGCGATCAGCGTGTCCATGCTCGCCGTGCCATTCCTGAACGCCTTCCACGCCCCGACGACGTACTGCCGCCCGACGATGAACTGCACCGGGGCGGCCAGCGCCCCGAAGAGGAACATCCAGCCGTCCCAGAACAGGATGTTGAGCGGCGAGTCAGGCAGGGTCATGCCGGGCATGGCCATCGTCCGGGCGGCATGGAGCGCCTCGCCGAGATCGGGGATGCCGTGCGGCATGCCGGTGTAGGCCAGCCACAGATCGCGCCCCATGCTGAGGATGAAGAGCGGCAGTGTGAAGACGATGCCGATCCCCAGCAGACGCCGCTGCCTGGCGATCTCGGCGGCGCGGGCGGCGGCCTCGGCATCCTCGGCCCGGCCCGTTTCTGAGGCGCTGACGGTCAGCACGCCGTAGCCGGCGGCTTCCACCGCCGCCACCAGATCGGCCCGCTTCGCCAGACCGGGGACGTAGGTGACGGTCGCTTTCTCCGTCGCCAGGTTGACGGTGACATCGAGCACGCCGGTGGGCTTGCGCAGCGCGCGTTCGACATTGCGGACGCACGAGGCGCAGGTCATGCCGGTGATCGGCAGCTCGATCTGCGCCGTCGCCACCCCGTAACCCGCATCGGTGACGCGCGCGATCAGGGTCGGGACATCGGTGCGGGCCGGGTCATAGGCGACGGTGGCTTTCTCCGTCGCCAGGTTGACGACCGTTTCGGTCACGCCGTCGGCGCGGTTGAGCGCGCGTTCGACATTGCGGACGCACGAGGCGCAGGTCATGCCGGTGATCGGCAGCTCGATCTGCTGGACGGCGGAATGCAGGGTCAGTTCGGTCATGGGAATGGACTTTCTACGCTCCCCCGTTCGACCCGCCCAGTTCGCGGATCAGGGCTTCCATCTGGGCGATCTCGGCGCTCTGCGCCGCGATGATGCGCACGGCCAGATCGCGCAGTTCAGCGTGCTGCACCCGGCGCAGCAGGCGCTCGCTCATGTGGATGGCATCGTCGTGGTGATCGATCATCGCTTCCAGCCAGGCGATATCGTAGGCGACGCCCTGCAGCCGGGTCAGGCCGGCCATCATGCCCATCGTCATCGGCGGGTCGGATGTGGGCGCGCCATGCCCGCCGTGCCCGGCATGGCCGGCATCCGCCGCATCCCCGAAGGAGGCGCGCATCGAGACCGGCTGGTAGCGGTTGTCGTACCAGGCCAGCAGCCAGGCCTGCATCTGCTCGATCTCCGGCGTCTGCGCGGCGATGATCGCGCTGCACAGCGCCCGCACCGCGTCGGTGACGGCATGATCGAGGCAGTGCGCGGCCATGTCCAGCGCCATCTGGTGGTGATCGATCATCCCCTGCATGAAGCGCACCTCAGCGCGCCCGGCCCGCCCATCAGCCGGGCCATCCGCGCGCCCGCCAACGGGGAAGAGCGCCAGACCGACCAGCGTCAACAACGAGAGAATGCGGATCATCGCAGTCTGTCTCCTTCTCTATCGATATCACAGGGATCGTGCTCAAATTCGCCCAGGATCGGGCAGGCCTCGACCGGGACAGCGCCGCCGGGGCAGGCTTCGACCCGAGCGACCAGGGCGGCGCGCATCGCCTGGAGCGCGGCGATGCGGGCATCGATCTCGGCGATGCGCTGCTCGGCCAGTTGGCGAACCGCGCCGCAGGTGGCATCCTGATCGACCCGGAGATCGAGCAGGGTGCGGATCTCATCCAGCGCGAAGCCGACCGCCTGCGCCCGTTTGATGAAGCGCACCCGCTCGATGGCTGACTCCGGGAAGAGGCAGTAATTGGCGCTGGAGCGCAGCGGCGGGGGCAGCAGGCCGCTGCGTTCGTAAAAACGGATCGTCTCGCGTCCGACGCCCGCCGCCTGCGCCAGTTGGCCGCGGGTATACAGCGCAGCATCCGCCGCTGACGTCGTCTCCCTGAGCATCGACCGACCTCCGTTATTGACTGGAATACAAGCAGTATAAACCCTGTACCTGAGTACAGGGTCAAGGGCGAATCGATCCGGCTGGCTGATGGGCGGGGCGCCGCGCCCCTACGACCCGCGGCTGACCCGCTCGAGCAGGGCGAGCAGCGCTTCGACCGTGCGCGCGTGCTGTTCCGCCGCCGGCATCGTCGCGGGCAGATCGCCGCGCTGCGCCCCGTAATCGCCGAACTGGGCGTGGTTGGCCCCGGGCAGCTCGACGAAGACGGTATCCGGCGGCAGGGAGGCCCGGCTCTGGTCGATCTCGCTCAGCGGGATCAGGCCGTCGCTATCACCGTAGATCGACACCGTCGGCAGATCCAGCCCGCTCAGGTCGCCGAACGGGAACGAACCGATCAGCGCCAGCCCGACGACAGTGCGATTTTCCAGCGCATAGCGGCTGGCCATCGCGCCGCCCATCGAGTGCCCGCCAATGACCCAATCCGCGATCTCTGGGTACAGAGCGCGCAGGCGATCCGCCGCCTGGAGGTCGAAAATGGCCAGGTTGAGCGGCATGTACTGCGTGACGACCAGATAGCCCGCCTCCGCCAGCGGACGCAGAATCGGGGCGTAAGCGCGCGGATCGACCAGCGCGCCGGGATAGAAGATGAAGCCGACGTCGGCCTGATCGCCCAGCGGATCGAATGTGATCGTCCGGTCGGCCTGAATGACCTGCACGGTAGCGCTGTTCTCCAGCGCGGCCAGGGCGACCGCGCCCGGCTGGGCCGGGTTGGCCGTCCACAGCAGAAAGGCCGCCGCGCTGATCGCCAGCGAGATCGCCAGGAAGATCAAGATGAAGAGCGCCAGATCGCGCCGGTTCTTGATCCAGCGGCGGCGCGTCGGGGGGACTGCGGGAGCGTGCGTCTCGGTTTGAACTGACATCGGGGGATCCCTGAATGTGCCTGAGTACCTGCGCACAAGCGTATCACAGCGCGCGGTCGGGGGGCGCGGTTTTCATGATCGCTTAACCCGCAGGGAAACCCGCCGGCTCAGGCGCGGCGCTGACGGGCCGCCTCGAACAGAAAGACGGCCGCCGCCGCCGCCGCGTTGATCGACTCGGTGGCGTTGGCCAGCGGGATGAAGGCGCGCAGGCGGGCCAGACGTTCCGCTTCGGGCGAGGCCCCGTGGGCTTCGCTGCCGATGATCAGCGCCCAGGGCGCGCGCCAGTCCACTGCGTCATACGTCCGCTCGCCCTGCATGTCGGCCAGGACGACGGTCAGATCGGCGCACAGCACGGCGATGCGCGGCCAGTTGGCCTCCAGCGCGGCGATGCGGAAGTGCGCGCCCATCCCCGCCCGCAGCGCTTTGGGGTTCCAGGCGTCGGCGCAGCCGGGGGCCAGCAGGACGCCGCCCACCCCCGCGCCCGCCGCGGTGCGCAGGATCGTCCCCAGATTGCCGGGATCGCGGATGGCGTCGAGGATGAGCAGCCGGTCGAGCGGGCGGGGCAGGGCGACGGCGGGCGTGGGGAACACGCCGATCACGCCCTGCGGCGTCTCGGTATCGGCGAGGTGGCGCAGGATCTCCGGCGCGGCGGGAAAGGCATTGAGCAGCGCGTGCGCGGCGATCTCCGGGGCGATGCCGTCGGTCAGCAGCGCCGCCGGATCGTGCACGGTGGGGTCGTAGAGGATGAAATCGGGCCGCAGCCCGCTGAGCAGGGCATCGCGCAGCAGGCGGACGCCTTCCAGCGCGATCCGGTCTTCCTTGCGCCGCGCCCTGGCCTGGTTCTGCAGCGCATGCGCCAGCTTCACGCGCTCATTGTGGAACGAGGTGATCATCCCGCATCCCCTGTGCCGTGCCGGAAAACAAACAGCGCAGCGGCGGATGGCCCGCGCCGGCTGCGCTGCGTCTGCATCTGGCGGTTCAACGCGCTTATTGATGCGTCTGGCTGAGGGCGGCGATCTTCTGGAAGGTCGCGTAGTCGCGCACGGCGATATCGGCCAGGACTTTGCGATCCAGCTCGACGTTGGCCTTCTTCAGCCCGTACATGAAGCGGCTGTAGTTCATCCCGTTCATGCGGGCGGCGGCGTTGATGCGGACGATCCACAGGCGCCGCAGATCACGACGGCGCGCTTTGCGATCGCGATACGAGTACCACAGCGACTTGAGCATTGCCTCATTGGCGCGGCGGAAGAGACGGCTGCGCGTCCCCCACTGCCCTCTGGTGAACTTGAGGATCTTCTTGTGCCAGCGGCGGCGGACGAACCCGCCCTTCACACGAGTCATGGCAGTTTCTCTCCGGTTTCAGCCGACGTCACATCGGCGGATTCTGCTTGTACAGTTTCAGGTACGGGGCCAGCGTCTTGATGCGCTTGGCCATCGACGCTTTGGTGACGGTGATGGTCTTGTTGAGCTTGTTGAGCGCGCGCTGCGAACGGCGGCGGCGGAAATGGGTCTTGCCGCCTTTGGTGCGCACGATCTTGCCGCTGCCCGTCATGCGGAAGCGCTTGGCCGTCGCCTTGTGGGTTTTCAGCTTGTACTTCTTGCCCATGATGTCTGTCCCTGTTCCAGTCCGTCTCAGGTTATTTCTTTTTATCCGCTGCCGGGGCCAGCACCATCAGCATGGTTGAACCTTCCATGTTCGGCATCTGCTCGACGACGGCGATATCCTTCAGGTCGGCAGCGATCTTCTCCAGCCGGGCGCGGCCAATATCCGCATGAGAGATCTCGCGCCCGCGGAAGCGGATGCGCACGCGCACTTTCATCCCGTCTTCGATCCAGCGCCGCGCATCGCGGATTTTGAACGACAGGTGATGCTCCGTCGTCTTGGGGTGGAGCTGGATCTCCTTGACCTCGATCACCTTCTGCTGCTTGCGCGCGGCGCGTTCCCGGCGCTGGCGCTGGTACTGGTACTTGCCGTAATCCATGATGCGGCAGACCGGCGGATCGGCGTTGGGCGAGACCTCAACCAGGTCAAGGCCCTTCTCCTCCGCCATCTCCAGCGCCCGGTGAAGCGAGACGACGAGATTTTCGCCGCTTTCGGTGATCAGGCGCACCTCGCGCGCGCGGATCTGGTTGTTGATGCGAAGCTGTTCCGGGGAGCTAATCGCCCTATCCTCTCATGCGCATTAGAAAACAAATGCCCCCAGATGACGGGAGGCGGATATCGGCGCGGCCTGTGAACGTGCGCCCGCCGCAACTAATTAAGAATTATAATCAGCAATCCGCTGAGATCAAGGCGCGATTGTGCGCGGCGCGATGATGCGGCTGGCGGCAGGGCGGACTGCGCCCCGCTCGGTCATACGAAATCGACGCCGACCTCCGCCCGGGCCGCGCCGTGCCAGGCCAGCGCCAGCGCGATCACGCAGTCGTCATGCAGGCCGGGCGGCGCGCTGTAGCGGAAGCCGCCGCCGGGCAGGCGCGTCATACCATACGCGGAGAGTTCGCCGATCAGCGCGCCCTCGTTGATCAGGCGCAGATCGCCGCGCTCGATCGCCAGCGCCAGCGCCTCGATCAGCGGGGCCTTGCTGGCCGTCGTCATGCGGAAGCCGCGCACCGGCAGCCCCTCGCGCTGGAGCGCCTCGATATTCGGCCCGCCGATGCTGTTCTCTTCCGCCCAGGCCACCGTCACCCGCCACTGCTGCAGCAGGGCCGCCAGCCGACCGCGCTGCTGCTCCCAGCCGACTTCGCGGAAGCGATCGAGCGCGACCACGGCGCGCGCGTCGATATCGACCACGACGATGACGGTGTAATCGTGGCTGCGCCCCCAGTCGATGCCGGCGGCGTAGCGGTGCGCCGCGTCGAACGGCGGCGGCAGGGCGATGGCGTCGCGCACATTGCGGAAGACCTGCCCGGCGTCGTCGGTGAATTCGGCCAGGTATTCCGCTGCGAACACCGCCTGCGGCGTCTGGGCGCGCAGCGCATCCAGCTCCGCCGGGTCGATCAGCGGGTTGTCATAGGTGGTGAAGTGGAACGACTGCCACTCCGGCTCAGCCGGGTCAAGGCCGCGCAGGTAGCAGTCGAAGAACCAGTTGCGCCCGTGTGGGGTGCTCAGGAACAGCGCGCCGCCGCGCCGGTCGAGCAGCATCGGGCGGATGACCTCGGCCCAGATGGCGGCGGGCATGAAAGCCGCTTCGTCCAGCACGACGAAATCCAGCCCGGCCCCGCGCAGCCGATCGGGCTGGCTGGCGGAGCGGATGGCGATCTGTCCCCCGTTGGGCAGGTCGATCAGCCAGTCCGTCCGGTCGATGCGGGCGTCCGGCCAGTCGCGGACGCGGCGCACCAGATCGCGCCAGACCGCGCCCGCCATGCGGTACGTCGGGGCGACCCACCAGCAGATCCCGCCGGCCTGCGCGCGCGTCAGCAGCGCCTCTTTGCCCAGCTCGGTCTTGCCGAAGCGCCGCCCGCACGCCAGCACGCGAAAGCGCGCCGTCGAACGGGCGATGACCTGCTGGGCGGGGTGCAGGGTGATCGATGCGGAAGCGGTTCTGCGGGCCACGGTACACCCTGCCTGATCGGATCGCTGATGAGGGCGGCTCACCCTCCGGCTGGTGGCGGTTACGGCGGATACGTTCGGGAATGCGCGCCGTCCGCGCCGCCCTCTTCACTTTTGAGGATAGAACATTTGTTCTATCCTGTGTGCACCACCTGTCCGGAAAGATCAGCTCATCGATCCGGCTCCTGGCCCGCGGCGGGGATGGCTTCCGGTTCCGCTGCGTCCGCGCCGGGGCAGCGGTCCAGGATCGTGATCCCGCGCGAGATGTACGGGTTGCGCGTGATGCGGCCCTCCCCCTCCAGCCGGTCGATGTGGCGCACCACGGTCGAACGGGCGATGAAACAGCCGCGCGCGATCTCCTCCAGCGTCGGCGGGTAGGTGTTCTCGCGCACGTAGCGGCAGATGAACTCGAACACCGTCTGGGTCATCGCGTAATTCGGGTGGCTGCGAAAGCTGTGCCGATCGCGCGGGCGCTTCGGTGTGGTCGGTACAGGCGTCATGATGCCCCTTTCCCTCTCGTCCGCGTCGGTGCGACCGGGCGGGGGCCGCCGCCGGAGCGCGGATGTAACAATTTTTCAACGGCTATAGCGTAGCACAGAATAGAATTTTTGTTCTATTTAAGCTATAGTTGGATTTCAATTGGAAGTTCGTTTTAATCCCTGAGCGGCGCGATCGCCGGCGCAGTACAATACGTAGAGCATGTTCGGCCATGCGGGAGAGCACAGCGATGAATTTTTTCTCACGCTTCTTCGGAGGAAAGGCGCGCCCGACAGCGGGCGATCCGGACGGCCTGTATTTTTACGTGCGGCCCACCGGCTGCGCTGAGGTGGTGCGCGTGCGCATCCACCGCTACAACGATCTGAGCGAACATGACGATGGCGGTCTGTGGGTACACAAAAGCGTGCGCGGGACGACTTGCTTCACGCCGGTCGAACTCGATCTGTATTTCACAGCGGAGCGCAAATTCATCCGCCACGAGATCGTGGGCGGCGAGCTGGTGGATGAGGCGGCCTGGCGCGCTTACATCGAGCAGGCAGGCACAGGCGGTTAGGCCAACATGATCCCGATGAACGGGCGGCGCAGCAGTTTGCCTAGCACGCTGCGCCGCAGCTCGAACACGCGCAGTTCCCCGCTGACATTCTCACTGAAGACACGGATCTCGATCGTGTGCCCACGGGCTTCCACTGGCGCAAAATCCAGCGTCACCGGCTGACTGAGGTCAAGCGGATCGAGCAGATGCAGCTTCTGGGCGACGATGCGCTTATCGATGACCAGTTCGACGCCGATCGCGCCGTCTTTCCATGCGCCGGTGTAGACGACCGCAAACTGCAATCCCGCGATCGATCCTGTGGTCGGGCCGGGGATGCGGTAAAACACATAGCTACCCGGCGGCGAGAAGTCCTCGCTCAACTGAAGCTTCCAGCGCGGATCGTGACCGACAAACAGCGCCGTGTCGTCGCGCAGTTTGAGGAACGCCGGGCTGATGTAATCCCAGTTGTCCGTCCGATCGGGGCGCATGATCCGCCTGAGCGCCCGCCCACCTTTGCGCAGCACCCGGTACGGGCGGCCAAAGACGCGCGCGATCGCCAGATAGTCGCGCGCGTACAGATGCGCTCTCCAGGCGTCCGCCCGCTGTTGACTGAGAGCAGTCAGCCACCGCCGATCCAGATCGGCGAGCGCTGCCTGAGATGTGCGCTCGCAGTCTTCAAGCTGCTCTCGCAGTGCGCCGATCTGATCGGTTTGCCGCTGGATCTGGTCATGCAGCGAGAGATTGGCCTGCTCCAGCGCCTGCCAGTCGGCTTCCATCTGCTGGACGCGCGCGCGCAATGTATCGGCATCAGCCAGGGCGATGGCATGCCACTGGCGGTACTGTTCGGTCAACTGCTGCTGCTGCGCCAGCGCCGCTCGCGCCTCTTCCAGCCGGAAGCGCCCGTGGATGCGATCGGCTAGAGCGGCTAACAGAGCGCGCAGCCGCAGCGCCGCGACGCTGTCAAGGGCGCACAGGGCGCGCACCGGCTCGGGGGCATCCGGGCCGACGGCCAGCACGCCCAGCCCGTGATCGTGGTAGACTTCGAACGACGGCCAGCGCGTTTTGAGTTCATCCCACAGTCGCCACACGCCGAAATTGCGCTCGCGAACATTGATATCGTGAAAGAGTATGACGCCGCGCGCGCTCAATTTAGGCAGCCAGCTCTCGAAGTCGTGGCGAACGGCCTCGTAAGTGTGCAAGCCGTCGATGTGCAGCAGGTCGATCGAGCCATCGGCGAAATACGGCAGCGCTTCATCGAAGGTCATGCGCAGCAGCCGGGCGAACGAGTCATAGTGCTGCGCGTGATACGCGGCCAGATTGAGAAACACACTCTCATCGTAATTCCCAGCCTGATCATCCCCTTTCCAGGTATCGACTGCGTAACAACGGGTCTCCAACCCTAGGGTGTGCACTGCCTGGCAGAACCCCATGAACGATGCCCCGCTGTGCGTCCCCAATTCGACCAGGATGCGCGGGCGCATCAGCGCCACCAGCAGCATGCCGAACGGTAGGTGCCCCAGCCAGGCCGAAAGCGGCAGATAATGCGGTAGATCAAACGCGATCGGATAGTCCAGCAGAGAGAAAGAGACGCGGTCAACAGGATCACGCCGAAGCATGAGCGGCTTCCTTACGCGGTGACGCAATATCCGGTAGAGCGAAATGGAGACGGTAGGACAGGTGGCTGCGTTCGCCATAGCGGCGCAGCCGCTCAATCAGCGGATGGAACTCAGCACGTGCTGCTTCATACAGGCTGAGCATCGTGCCGGGGGCCATGCCACTTACTGTAAAGGTGAGGGTGAAGATCTGCCCGCGCGCGTTGGCGATCGGGACAAAGCCGAACCCCAGCCAGGCGTTGTCCACGGCCTCGTTGAGCAGGCGCTGGCACTGGCGCACGATCGCGCCGCTGGCGCTGCGCACTGTCAGCGCGATCACACCGCGCAGGGCAGCCCCGTGTGTGCCCACCATGACTTCAATACCCGACCAGCCGTCCCGCGTCGGCATCACCCCGACGGTAGCACGCTGCGCCAGCCGCACCGCTCGCGTCGGCGGGCAGTTGACCTCGATGATGATCTCGGCGGGTTCGAGGCGGCCATTTGCACCTGGAAGAGACGGTTCAACCGGTGGTGTGGGCCGCAGTTCGTCATCGGTGCGCAGTTCATCCGGGGGAATGCTGGTAGGTGCTTTGGGGCGATCATGAGTATCCTGCTTTACAGACCGTTCCGCCCATTTTTCCCCAATGACGATAAGCTGTTGGCGCAGATCGGCATCGATCAGACGCCCACCAATCACCTGCTCGATGTGCGTCAGCCAGTCGGACGCAGCGCGTTCGACATTGTGATCGATCTCGACAGCGCGCCGGGCCGCCTGGCGGATCCGTTCGACCCGCGCCGGATCCGCAGCCAGTTCGACGATCGCGCGCTTCCAGGCCCCCGGCTCATTCGGGACGAGGATCCCGGTCACATCGGGGCGCACATACTCGCGGTAGAGCGGGGTGTCGCTGTACAGGCCCGCCGCGCCCGCCGCCGCGTAATCGCGCACTTTGGTGTTCGTTTTGCAGTTGTAAAAAGGATGATCGGCGATCGGGGCCAGGCCCAGGGCATACCCCTCGCGGGTGAAGCGCCGCATGAAGTCCTCATAGTCCGGCTCATAAACATGGTTGATCACATTGGGGAGCGCGCTCAACCGGTCGGAGTGATAGCCGTACAGATGCAGTTCGGCGCGCTCGCCCAGTTCGATCAGGGCGGCGACGACATCATCCTCGATCAATTCAAGCAGCGGGTCATAATCGATGCGGCTGGTCGCGTAGACGATGCGCACCGGGTTTGCGGCCAGCGGCGGGATCCAGGCCGGGGGCAGCGTCCAGTCGAACGGGGAATAGGCGCGCGCCACAACCGCGTTGTGATCGCGCAGGATCGCCGCCAGCGCCGGCGAATACGTCCGCACGAGGTGGGCGTGCCGCAGCAGCCAGCGCAGGAAGGCCTGCCGCTCCGGCGCGTGATAGTATGCGTAGGCCGTCTCCGTCACCAGTTCGCGCGGCACATCGAGCAGATTGTCGTCGATGTCGTAGATCAGCGGGATGCCGAAGCGCAGCGCCAGCTCGAACAGCGGACGGTAGTGCGGCTCCAGGTTACGGCAGGCGACGATGACATCGCTCTCCAGCACCGTGCGCGGGGTGGCCTCGTACTCTAGCCGCTCCCGGTAGATGATCGCGCCCTGCTCGTGCAGGTAGCGCAGCGGCATGGTGATGTTGATCTGCGTCGATGGGATGATCCCCGGCAGCAGGGCGGTGACGACCGGGACGCGGCCCTGTTCCCGCGCCCGGGCGCTGGCCACGCGCTGGAGCAGGATCTGCGTCTCGGTGATGCCGCGCCGCGGCGGCAGCGCGGCCAGATCGGCCCGCCAGCGCTCGACAACCGCCTCCAGGCTGTAGCGTTCCTCGGCCAGGGCGCGCGCCGCCCGGCGCATTCCCTCCAGTTGATCGGCATGGTCGATCGCGTAGCGGATGATCTCGTACCACGTCCCCGGCTGGCCGCTGATCAGAAAGCCGTTTTCGCCGTGGCGCACCGCTTCAGCATACAGCGGGGTATCGAGATACACGCCGACCACGCCCGCAGCGGCATACTCGCGGAACTTGTTGTTGGTCTTGCACTGGTAAAACGGCTCGGTGAACATCGGGGCCAGGCCGAGCGCGTAGCCGGCGCTGGTGAAATCGCGCAGGAATTCATCGTATTTTTGCAGCGGATGGAAGTGGACGTTGAGCCGCCCTTCCGCTTCCGGCGGCAGGTAGCCGAAGAAGTGCATCTCCACCCGGCTGCCGTACTCGTCGAGGATGCGCGCCACGTCCGGCCAGAACTGGCCGTAGAACGGATCGCCGGTGACCCGGCTGGTCGGGTAGGCGATCCGGAACGGCTGCGTCGTCAGCGGCGGCAGTTCGCGCGGCACCAGCGACCAGTCGATGGCCGGGACGACGAATTCGGTGTTCGGGTTGTAGGCCAGGATGACCTCGCGCAGCACCGGCGAATACACCCGCACCAGTTGGGCGTAGCGCAGCAGATATTCGAGCTGCGCGCGGACATCGGGATGCCGATGATACTGCGCCACTGGCGAATCGCCGGGGACGTCGAGCAGGTTGTCGTCCAGCTCATAAATGAACGGCACGCCGAGATGATAGATCATGCGGTAGAGCGCGCTGCACGTCGGGTCGGTGTTGCGGATGAAGTGGACGACATCGGCCCACAACACGTCCGACCGTTTGACGTCCCGCTCCAGCAGAACGCGCAGCTCGATCTCGCCGGCGTCGGCCAGCGCGTACAACGGTTTGAGCAGGATCGAGACGCTGGGGATATAGGCCGGGATCACCGACAGGATGTGGCGGCGTGATGAACGGATATCACTGGTCTGCACTGATCCCCTCCAGCAGGCTGGATCGCGCTTCCTGGCCTGACGGGCGCGCGCTGGCGCTCAGGCGGAACGCACGATCTCCATCAGGATCTGCCCCCCCTGCTCGCCCACCCGGCGAAAGCCGCACTTCTCGTAGATAGCGATCGCCGGCGCGTTATCGGCGAACACTTCAAGGTAGATGCGCCGCAGCCCGAGCTGCTCGAAGCCGAAGCGCTGGACGATCAACTGCGTCGCCTCGCGGGCGTAGCCCTTGCCGCTGGCGCTCGCCTCGCCGATCATAATACGACCGAATTCGGCTTCCTGCTGCACGCGATCGATACGATAGAGCGCCACCTGCCCGATCGGCGTGTCCGTCTCTTTGACGACGATGATGAAGACGAAATCGTCATCTTTCGCCCGGTACTTGTCAAACCAGGCGCGGTGCTGTTCGGGCTGGATAATGTCGGAGTGGAAGAACCAGCGGCGGATGTGATCCTGGTTGCGCCAGGCCAGCGTCAGGGGCAGATCCGTCTCGGCCAGAGGGCGCAGGCGGATCCGCTCCCCTTCGATCGGCGCGATGACCGGTTTCATAGAAACTAGCGGGTCCTGGCCTGCATGCGCACGACTTCTTTGAGCGCATCGGCGACACGCCTGACGTCCTTGTACTGCATCCGCAGGTGGATCGGCAGCGAGATGACGTGATCGCTGGCGTGGCGCGCTTTCGGGCAGGTTCCCTCGGCGTAGCTGTACATGCTGTAGTGGATGTTGTCGCGGTAGTGCACGCCGGGGTAGATCCCCTGCTGGTTGAGGCCGAACATGACTTCATCGCGGCGATCCACCAGCACCTGGTACAGATGCCGCGACGGGACGCAGGCCGGGTTCATCGGCACGCGCGTGATGCCCGGCTCATCGGCCAGAAATTCATCGTACCAGGCCGCGATCTGACGGCGGTAGGCGTTGTCGTGATCGAGGTACTTGAGCGCCACCAGCCCGATGGCGGCCATGATCGAGTTGCCGTGCGATTTGTACCCCACGTGCTCGACGTCGTAATACCATTTGTATGTGCCCTGCGAGGTGGTGCGGGCGTAGGTATCCTTGTTGATGCCCAGCCACGCCCATTTGCGCACTTCGGCATCCAGCTCGGCATCGGCGAAGCAGATCATGCCGCTGTCCGCCGTCGGCAGGTTCTTGACCGCCTGATAGCTGAAGATCGTGACGTCGGCATCATGGCCGATGTGCCGCCCGTTCACCCGCGTGCCGGACATGTGCGCGGCGTCCAGGATCAGCTTGAGATCGTGCTTGCGGCAGATCTCCAGCACCTCGGCGTAGCGGCCCACATTGCCGCCCAGCCCGACGAACATCACCGCGCGTGTGCGCGGGGTGATGCGCGCCTCAACCGAGGCCGGATCCAGCGTCAGATACTCATCGACATCGGCGAAGACGACCTTCATCCGGGCGTGCAGGATCGCATGATTGCTGGAGACGAACGTCAGCGGGGTGCTGATGATCTCATCCCCGTCCTGCCAGCCATATCTGTCCTTGAGGATCTCCACGGCCAGATCGAGGCCGTCAGTGGCTGAATTGAGGAAGTGGGCGTGGGGCAGACCGGTATAGTCTTTCCAGGCGTTTTCGAACTCGACCGTTTTGAAGCCCAGCCCCGTCCAGCCGCGTTCCAGGCATTCGCGGATCTCATCGAGGGTTTCCTCGATGCGGAAGGTGGGCACAAAAACCTGAATGTTTTCCACGCGCAGTCTCCGTTCTCCAGTCGATCTCAGGGGGGCGCCAGCCGGGTGTGCTGCTTCTGGCCGCCAGATCAACCGCGCATCGCAAATGACTGGTAGGCCTTCCAGACAGCGTGCAGCGGCCCATCCATCATCAGGTGGCCGTCGTTCAACCAGAGTGCGCGGTCAACCAGCGGTTCAAGTCCGGTGATGTTGTGCGAGACGATGACGAATGTGCGGCCTTCATCGCGCAGCGCCTTGATGCGCAGGTTGCACTTCTTCTGAAAAGCGACATCGCCCACGGCCAGGATCTCATCCACGAAAATGATATCAGGCAGAATATGGATTGCAACACTGAACCCCAGGCGCGCATACATACCGGAGGAATACAGTTTGACCGGCATATCGATGAAGCGATCCAGCTCGCTGAAGGCGATGATCTCCGGGATCAGCGGCTGGATCTGTTTCGGCTCGACGCCGTAAATGGCGGCATTGAGGTAGATATTTTCGCGCCCGCTCATTTCCGGGTTGAAGCCCGCGCCCAGCGCGATCAGCGAGGCGTAGCGCCCGCTCACGCGGACGCTGCCGCGCGTGGGCCGCGTCACCCCGCTGAGCAGGCGCAGCAGCGTCGTCTTGCCGCTGCCATTGCGCCCGAAGATGACGATCGACTCGCCCTGGCGCACGCGGAAGCTGACATCGTGGAGCGCGTAGAATTCGCCCCGATCGCGCGGCGGGACGGCCAGGCCGAGCACGCGCCGGATCGCGCTACCCGTCTCTTCGCGCAGGCTGGCCCGGCTCTCCGCCCGCGTGAACTGCTTGTACAGATGATCGACCTCGATGATCACCGGCGCAGCGGCAAAGCGATCGGGCATCGGTTCGACGTCTGGCATGGCTGTGGAAATGCTCGGCTCCTTCATCGTCATGATCGTCTCTTGCGCCTCAGACCATATCCGCCATTCGGCCCTCGGTCGATTTGAAGACCGAGTAGCCTAAAAACAGCGCCACCGTCGCCGCCATCACCGCATACGGCAGCGTGGAGAGATCGGGGGCCTGGTTGTAAACGATGACATCGCGGAAGCCCTGGATGATGGCCGCGATCGGGTTGATGGCGAAGATGAAGCGGATGTTCTGCGGAAGCTGTTCGACCGGGTAGATCACCGGCGTCAGGTAGAAGAGAAGCTGGAGCAGCACGGACAGCAGATTGGGGATGTCGCGGATCAGCACCGTGATGGCGCTGGCGATGAACATCAGCCCCAGCGCCAGCGTCACCAGCACCAGGAACAGCAGCGGCAGGTAGATCATGTTGACGTTGGGCGCGATGCCGAACACCAGATTGGTGACGATCATCGCCGAGGACGAGAAGATGAAATCGACCACGGCCTCGCCCAGGGTGATCAGCGGCAGGATCTCGCGCGGGAAGTACACCTGACCGATGATCTGAATGCGGTTGACGATCGAGCCGGTGCTGTTGAGGATGCTGTTGGAAAACAGGGTGTACGGGATGATGCCGGAGAGGAAAAACGAGATGATCGGCACATCGAGCTGAATGCGCAGAAACGCGGTGAAGGCGATCGTCAGCACGACCGAGGTCGTCAGCGGCAGCAGGATGATCCAGGCCAGGCCGAGCACGGTCTGACGGTAGCGGGCGCGCACGTTGTGCACCAGCCAGATGCGCAGCAGGCTGCGGTTTTTGTAGATCGCCCACAGATCGTACAGGATGATCGTATCCGGTCGGCCCACGTACAGCCGCCAGGGCAGGAAGATCCCCAGAAACCAGACCACGACGCCGCCGGAGAGAAAATACAGCGCCTGAAGCTGCGAGATATCCGGGAAGACGAGCAGCGTCACGACGAAACACGCCAGCAGCATCACCAGGAAGCGGCGCGGCGGCGTGCTCAAAAGCCGGGCGGTTACCGTGGATGGCGGCAGCGCCCACGCGGCGATCTGCACGCCCAGCACGACCAGGACGAAAGCGGCGTAAAGCAGGATGGAATGCGGCTCGTACTCTGGCGGCAGGTAATTGCCGATCGGGATCTGGTAACGGAGCTGCACCGCCAGGAACATCAGGTTGGTCAGCAGGAACAGATAGACCAGCGTCGCGGCGATGCGGGCGTACAGGCCGAAGCGGTGGCGCTGTTTAGGGGTCAGTTGGGGCGGAAACATGCGTCAGCAAACCTGCCCGATCCGATGGGTGATCTTAATTCAGCGCGCCTATGCTACACGGAAAACGGATGATAAACCAGAGTTGACCGATCGATCGGGGGTATCCCGAAACCGCGCCCCGATCGCGACGCTCCATCCCGGATGCCGCCGAAAATGCTACAATCGAACGCGGAGGAGCAGCACAACAGCAGCGATGATCGGATCATCCCCGCAGGAACAGTTTCGCCTCATTTTGCTGACCGTGGTCGGGCAGGCGTTCGAACGCGCCGGCTACCGGCTCGATGAGACCCCGACGATCTGGGCCGGCGGTCTGTTCCGCTTCCGCACCACGCTGCGCGGTGGGCCGTATGACGGCCTGCATGCGTTCATCGAATTTCAGTTTCTTCATTATATCGAGGGCCGACCAGCCCTGTTCCGCGTGCATCTGATCCGCACCGACCGGGCCGACCCCAGCCAGCCGACGAGTCACCCGGATGCCGTCCGCCGGCTGCTGACCGAGCTGGTGGTGCGCGATTTCGGCGTGCCGATCGTGCCGTCGGCGGAGCACTGGTGGTCGTACCGCGACATCCACGAGATGGGGCGCGCGCTGGGCGAAGCGGGCAGTCTGGCGATCGGCTACGGCATGCCCTGGCTCGATGGGTCGCTGCTGCCGCCCGCCTGACCCGCGCTTCACCGCCGTTCGCTTGACAGCCTCGGGCCGGGATCCGCATAATGCGGTCAGATTGGCGATCGGTGGAGCAATCATATGCGCTGGATCCTCATCATCGGGCTGGCCCTGCTGACCGGACTGCCGCTCAGCGCCCAGGAGGCGCCGACCCCGCTGCCCGTCGCGCCGGAGGTCGCGCTGCTCTCCGCAGAGCGGCAGCTCCTCAACGGCTATTACGAGGCCGCCGTGCTCACCTACCAGGCGATCCTCGCCCAGGGGGATACCGTGCCGCTCGACCAGCGGGCCGCCGCAGTGTACGGCCTCGGCCATGCGGCGCTGCGCGAAGGGCTGTTCGCTGAGGCCGCCGCCGCGCTCGATGTCTTCATCGCCAGCTTCCCGGCGGATGCGCGCATCGCCCGGGCGCACTTCCTGCGCGGCGATGCCCGCCTGGGCCTGAATGACTGGGCCGGCGCGCTGGCGGACTTCGAGACCTATCTCGCCCTGCGCCCCGGCCTGATCGACAGCTACGCCTGGGAGCGCATCGGCGATGCCCAGACCGCTCTGGGGCGCATCGATCAGGCGCTCGACTCGTACAAGAATGCCGCCGACTCAGCGCGCAGTCTGGTTCCGCTGCTGGCTTTGCGCGAGCGGCTGGCGCAGGTCTACGCCAGCCAGGGGCGCTTTGCCGAGGCGATCAACCAGTACGACCAGATCCTGGCCATGGCCCAGAATGACCCCTATCGCGCCGGGATCGAATGGCTGGCCGCCCAGGCCGAACTCAACGCCGGCCAGACCGAGGCCGCGCTGGCGCGGCTGGAGCGCGTCTTCACCACCTACCCGACCCGCCCGGAGGCTTACTCGGCGATGGAGCGGCTGCTTCAGGAGGGCCGGACGCTCGACCCGCTCCAGATGGGCCGGGTGCGCTTCGCCTACGGCGATTACGAAGGCGCGGTGACCGCCCTGATCGCCTTCACGACTTCGCGCGGGCTGGGCGCTATCCCCGCCGAGACGCACATGCTTTTGGGCCGCGCCTACCGCGAGCTGGGCAATACCCAGGCCGCGCTGACCGCCTTCGCCACGGTCGTCGGCCAGTACCCGACCGATCCGCTGTTCGGCGAGGCGCTGCTCGAGCAGGGGCGGACGCGCTTCCTGGCCAACGACATCGACGGGGCGATCGCCCACTATCTGTTCATCGCCGATACCTACGGCTACCTCGATCAGGCCCCGGAGGCGCTGTGGCGCGCCGGCTACCTGTACTCGACGACCGACCGCCCCGTCGAAGCGCGGGCTGTGTTCGACCGGCTGGCGACCGCCTACCCGGATGCGCCGCAGGTCATCGACGGCCTGCAGATCGCCGCCTCCGGGGCCTTTGCCCAGGGCGATGTGTTCACCGCCGAGCGCTACTACAACGAGATCGCCGTCAAGGCGACCGGCGAAAACCAGGCGCAGGCGTTTTTGCAGGTGGGGCGGCTGGCGCTGCAGCGGGGCGATAACGCGACGGCCACGACCGCGCTGCAGCGGGCGGCGTCCGCCGCGCCGGACAGCTATTTCGCTACCCGCGCCCGCGATATCATCACCGGGGTGGCCCCGTTCTCGCGCCCGACCCGCGAGGTGTTCTACCAGGATGAGGCCGCCGAGATCGCCGCGGCGGAGGACTGGCTGCGCGCGACCTTCACTATCGAGCAGACGGGGCCGCTGTGGCCGCTCAGCCCGGCGCTGGCCGGCGATCCGCGCCTGGTGCGCGGCAGCGAGCTGTGGGCGGTCGCCGCCTACGATGAAGCGCGCGTCGAGTTCGCCGATCTGGTCACCGCCAGCGAGGCCGATCCGCTGGCCTCGTACCAGCTCGCCATCTACCTGCGCGGGATCGGCGCGTACCACAACAGCATTTTCGCCGCGGCCAACGTCATCCGCGCTGCGGGCATCGGCACGCTCGATGCGCCACGCTTCCTCGCCCGGATGCGTTACCCGGTGTACTACCTCGATGTCGTGCTGGACGCGGCGCAGCGCTATGACATCGATCCGCTGCTGCTGTTCGCGCTGATCCGCCACGAGAGTCTGTTCGATACCTATGCCACCGCCGCCGCCGGGGAAAAAGGGCTGACGCAGGTCATCCCCGCGACGGCGGAATACATCGCGCAGCAGATCGCCTTCCCCGATTACCAGCACAGCGATCTGTTCCGCCCGTATGTCGGGGTCGAATTCGGCGCGTTCTTCCTCGATGAAAACCTGGAGCGCTTCAACGGCAACGTGACGGCGGCGCTGGCGGGGTACAATGCCGGGCCGGGGCGCGCCGCCCAGTGGCTGGAGATCAGCGGCGGCGATCACGACGCCTTCCTGAGCGCGATCACCATCAACAGCACCCGGATCTACGTGCAGCGGATCTACAGTTTCTTCAGCATCTACCGGGCGCTGTACGGCTCCGATTGACGGGCGGGGGAAAACGCAGCGGTGGGCGCGGACGCTGGCGATCGCGCGTCCTGGCCCACCGCTGACAACCGACGGCGCACTGCGCTCAGGCTTCGGCGACGTTCTGCCCCAGCATCGACCGCACTTTGGCGACCAGATCGTTGTGCAGGATCGGCTTGGGCAGGTAATCGTTCGCCCCGGCTTCGATGCCGCGAATAATGCTCTGGGCGTCCCCACGCGCGGACAGGATCAGGATCGGGGTGCGGCGCGTGGCATCGCGCTGGCGGATCACCTGGCACAGCTCGATCCCATCCATCCCCGGCATCATCACATCGAGGATGATCAGATCCGGACTCTGCCCTTCAAGCATGCCCAGTGCTTCAGAAGCGTTGGCGGCCTTCTGCACCTCAAAGCCGCCCCGTTCGAGCATAATGCCGATCAGCGTGCGCGCGCCCGCTTCATCATCAACCACAAGAATGCTGTGTTTCATTCCGAATGACCCTTATGACTGCGACCACCCTTGAGTATGACCATTGTTCACTTATCATGAGTGTATAACAAAGTGTGACCGCATTGGCTTTAGACTCAAACTTGTCCACAGTGTAACACCGAAACCGGCAACAAACCCGTAACGTTTGCATCCGTCCGGGGGTATTTTCCGATTTTGGGGTACTGCGGGGCGGGTGTGGGGCGCAGCGCCCTGCGCCCCTACAGGCCCTGGTGTGTGCCCACCGCCAACTCATGTTACAATCGAACCAGATTTTCAGGTGGAGATTGAGTTCGACGATGCGTGTGACGACTCCTGCGATGCCTCCCTCAACTTCGCTGTCAGCCAGCCCGCGCGCCACCACCGCGACGGCGGTCAGCGGGCTTGACCGCGCGGGCCTGGCGGTCGTCGTGCTCGCGATCGGGATCGCGTTCGCCGCCGCGGTGCTCTATCTCGCCGCCGCGCTCGCCTGGCGGGCGACCCCGTTCCTGGGCGTCATGACGACGCACACCCTGATGGTCGATGGCAGCCTGCCGCTGACCGGCGAACCGTGGGCGGCGCGCAGCGCGGGCCTGCGCCGCGGTGATCAGATCATCGGCATCAACCGCGAACTGCTGGCCCCGACGCCGGACGAGTTCCGTACCGCGTTCGCGAACTTCCAGCGCCGGATGGACGATCTGTTCTTCCGGCAGGCGATCACGCTCGCGATCCGCCGCCCGGCGATCGAGGGCGAACCGCTGGAGACCGGGACGCTGCGCTGCGCTGAGCCGGTTGGCGGATTCGCCGACTGCTCGACCGTGGTCATCCTCCAGCGCTTCCCGGAGGGCGATTTTTTCGGCTACTTCATCGTGCCCTATGTCTCCGGGTTGGTCATCCTGTTCGCTGGAACGGGGCTGCTGGCGCTGCGGCCTCGTCCGCAGGTGACGCGCCTGGCCGCCCTCGGTCTGGTGAGCCTGTCGATCTATTCGACCGGGCTGTTCGACCTGAATACCACCTCGTACTACCCGACGCTGTGGATCGCCGCCACCCTGGTCGGGGCGGGTTCGTTCATCGCCCTGGCGCTGATCTTCCCGGTGCGCGCGCCGCTGTTGATCGATCGCCCCAATCTACGCTTCGTGCCGCCGATCGTGGGGCTGGGCGTGGGGATCATCCTCGCGCTGCTGTTCTGGAATCCGACGGATTACCGACAGCCCAATTCGATCCTGCTGATCTGCACCACCATCGGGCTGATCAGCCTGATCATCCTGACGGCCCGGAGCGCGTATGTGCGCACGCGGACGACCTCCCTGGTGGTGCGCGATCAGGCCAACAGCATCCTGATCGGCATGGCGCTGGCGCTGCTGGCCGGGGTGGTGTGGGGCGTCAATGCCGTGGCCAATACGGTCAGCAATCAAGCGCTCATCCCGCTGGATGCTGCGACGCTGATGCCGTTCTTCGTCATTTTCGCCCTCAGCATCGCCTACGCCGCCTTGCAGTACCGCCTGTTCGATACCGACCGCCTGATCAGCCAGGGGGTGACCTACGGCGTCATGCTGGCCGGGCTGGTCGGTGGGTATTTCCTGCTCGTCTTCGCTGCCAGCCTGATCGCGCGCGACACGGTGCGGGCCGATAACCCGCTGCTGCTGGCGATCATCATCTTCGGCATGGCGGTGCTCTTCGTGCCGGTGCGCACGCGCCTGCAGGAGCGCATCGACCGGCTGTATTTCCGCAAGCGCTACAACTACCAGATCAAGGTCGAGGAATTCGCCCGGCAGTTGAGCACGCTGACCGGCATCGACGAGGTGCTCAACGCTTACCGCGGCCTGCTCGATGAGGTGCTGCAGCCGCGCCAGATCTTCATCTTCCTGCCCAACCGCCAGAGCGGCGAATTCAACGCCATCGGCAGCCCGCGCCCGGAAACCGATGTCCGCTTCCCGGCGGACAGCCCGCTGATCGCGCTGCTGCGCGCCTCCGACGAGCCGATCGCGCTGACGCCGGGGCTGGCCTGGCCGGAGGCGCTGGTGGCCGAACGCGCCCGCCTGCTGCTGCTCAAGGCGATGGTGCTCATCCCCTTCAAAGGAACCAGCCAGATCAACGGTTTCGTCGTCATCAGCGTGCCGCGCGCCGAAGGGACGCGCTACACCTACGAGCAGATCCGGTTTCTGCAGAGCCTGACCAGCCAGGTCAGCGTGGCGGTCGAGCGCGCCCAGGTGGTGGACTCGCTGGAACGCCGCGTCAGCGAGCTGGACGTGCTCAGCAGCATCGGCCAGGCGATCAATTTCACCGTCGAATTCGACGATCTGCTCGAGCTGATCGCCGCGCAGACGGGCCGCCTGATCCCGGCCTCGCATTTCTACATCGTGCTGCGCATCGGCACGACCGACCAGTGGGAATACGTCTTCTTCCTGGAGCGGGAGGAACGTCTGCGCGAACGCGAAGGCCGCCCGCACCCGCTGGGCCGCGACCTGATCAGCGACGTGCTGCGCACCGGCCAGCCGATCCGCGTCAGCGATTACGGGGCGGCGCTGGCCGAACGGGGCATCACCGAGCCGCTGGAAGACCCGACGCTGCGCGCCTGGATCGCCGTGCCGATGCTGGTCGGCGGTCGCGTCGGCGGGGCGCTGGCGGCGGGCACGACCCAGCCCGGGCGCGTCTACAGCGAGGATCAACTGCGCGTCTTCACCGATGTCGGCGCGCTGGCCGCCGCCTCGATCGAGAAGGCGCGCCTGTTCGCCGAGACCAATCTGCGCGCCCGTCAGCTCGCCGCGCTCAACGACATCAGCCGCAAACTGGTGGCGGTCGAATTCGATATCGAAAACCTGCTCCAGATCATCACCGCCAGCTCGGCGGACATCCTGGGCGCTGAAGCCGGATCGCTGCTGCTGACGACCGACGACGGCAGCGGCGATCTGGAGTTCCGCGTCGCGATCGGCGGCTCCGGGGCGAGCATCATCGGCAAGCGCGTCACAGCCGGCAAGGGGCTGGTGGGCGAAGTCGCCCGCAGCGGTCAGCCGGTGATCGTCAATGATGTGCCCAACGATCCGCGCTGGGCCGGGGAACTGGGCAAAGGGAACTTCCACACCCAGACGGTGCTGGCCGTGCCGCTGATCACGCAGGATCGCGTCATCGGCGTGCTGGAACTGCTCAACAAACGCAGCGGCATCTTCACCCCGGACGATGCCGAACTGCTGACCACGTTCGCCGGTCAGGCCGCCGTCGCCATCGAAAACGCCCGCCTGTTCCAGATGACCGACAGGCAGTTGAGCCAGCGCCTGAGCGAGCTGGAAACGCTGGAGCGCATCGACGTCGAACTCAATCGATCGCTCGACCTGCGCAAAGTCGCCGAGATCACGGTGAGCTGGGCGGTGGAGAACTCGGCGGCCACTGCGGCGCTGCTCGGCGTGGTGATCGGCGAAGCGGGCGATCAGAAGCTGGAGATCGTCTACCAGACCGGCTACGGGCCGGACGATGCGCCGGAGGGCGCGGAGGGCGACCTGTGGCCGCTGGATAAAGGCATCGCCGCCCGCGTGCTGCGCACCCGCCAGCCTGACCTCGCCACCGATGTGCGCATCGACCCGGATTACGTCCCCAGCCTGCGCGGCGGCATCAGCCAGATCACGCTGCCGATGCTGTCCGGCGGGGCGGTCAACGCGCTGCTGATCCTGGAGACCAACCGCGAGCCGCGCTTCCGCATCGCCGATATGGCGTTTTTGCAGCGGCTGGTGGAGCACGCCAGCATCGCCATCGCCAACGCGCAGCTCTACGCCGAGCTGACGCGCGCCAACGCCAGCAAGAGCGAGTTCGTCTCGTTCGTCGCCCACGAGCTGAAGAACCCGCTCACGTCGATCAAGGGGTACAGCGAACTGCTGCTCGGCGGCGTCGTCGGCGGGCTGAACGAGCAGCAGAAGCATCTGCTGGCCACCATCCGCGGCGCTTCCGAGCGGATGAACACGATCGTCAGCGACCTGAACGACGTGACCAAGATCCAGACGAACAACCTGCGCCTGGAGATCGCCGCGATCGACTTCCAGGCGGTGATCACCGAGACGCTGCGCCCGCTGCAAAAACAGATCGAGGACAAAGGACAGACCGTGGCGTTCGATCTGCCGCCGCGCCTGCCCCTGATCCGGGCCGATCAGAACCGCATGATCCAGGTGCTGACCAACCTGGTGAGCAACGCGCACAAATACTCTCCCGCCGGCGGCACGATCGCCATCGGCGCGGAAGTGCTGCTGGATCACCGCGATCGCAAAGGCCGCCAGACGCCGCCGATGCTGCGCGTCCACGTGGCCGATACCGGCATCGGCATCAGCCCGGAGGATCTGGGCCGGCTGTTCACGCCGTACTTCCGCAGCACCAACCCGCAGGCGCACGAACAGCCCGGAACCGGGCTGGGCCTGACGATCACGCGCGGCATCATCGAACGGCACGGCGGCGAGATCTGGGTGGAGAGCACCCTGGGCGTGGGCACGACCTTCTACTTCACCGTGCCGCTGGCGGCGGAGGCCGTCGCCGAAGATCAGCCCCGGTCGTGAGGCGCGCCGGCGTCATGCGGGCGTGCGGCAGATGACCCGGTGTCCGGCGGCATCCGTTTCGAACCCCGGCGGCAGCGGCACGCTGACATCGCGCGGCTGGGCGAAATAGGTGTAGAAGTGGTGCGCCTCCAGGATCTGCTGGCCCTCCACGCTGCGCACATATTCAAGGAAGCGCTGGCCCAGCGACGCGACTTCCGGCGTCGTGCCCGGGCGGCGCAGCACGTACATATACAGCGGGCGGATCAGGACGGCGGGGTAATCGTTCAGGCTGATATCGTCGGTCAGCGGGTTGAACGCCTGCTCATCACCGCTCAGGATCGGCAGCACGCGCAGGTAGCGCTCCGGCTGGGTGCGCATCCATGCCGTGCTCACCCAGTACAGCGTCCCCCGGTTGGCCAGCGTCTGGTTGAGGCACTCCTCGTTGGAGCCGCAGGGCAGGTACGTTGCGGCGGGCGGCGGGTTGAACGGATTCTCGTGCCGGGCCACGTTGCGCAGCACGAAATCGGTCGTCCCGGAGCCGGGCCGGAACAGGATGCGGATCGGCGCTTCGTATGACCGGTTCAGCTCGGCCCAGTTGCGGATCGCGCCGGTCAGGATCCCCGTCAGATTGCGCCGGTTCAGGTTGGGGATCGGGTTGTTGATATCGGTCACGAAGGCGACCACGTCGTAGCCGATCTCGGCGGCGCAGTCGATGCTGATGCCCGCGCCCGTCAGCTCGCTGATGCTGGTCGGCTGAATCGGCTCGCTGGATGCCAGCACATCGACGCAGCCGCCCTCCACCGCCCGGCGCACCCCGTTGACCGAGCCGATCGCATCGACCGAGACGCGCACGCGGGATGTCGGGCTGGCGTTGATGCGCTGCTCGAACGCGCTGGCGATCGCGCCGCTGTACCCCAGCGACTCGCCCAGGATGGTATCGCTGCCGGCGATGCAGAGCTGCGGGTAGAAGGCTTCCTGAATGCGGGCGACTGTGTCGGCGGCATCGCCGAAATCGGCGGCGACGCCGATCAATGTCCCCAGCAGCGAGCCGATGAACACGAGCAGGCCCAGCCCCAGCGAACTGCCGCGCTTCTTTTCGGGGGGCGGGGTGGGGCGGCGCGGCGGCTGTGAACGGGCATCGGGCAGGGCGGGCGCGGAAGTCGGTGCAGGCTGTGGGGCGGGGGGACGCTGACCGTAAAACGACGATGAATTTCCGGACATCGCTTCATCCTTCGTCGATACTCTTCCCCCCACAGCATACCATTTGATCGGTTAAGACGAGGTTATGGCCGACCGCCGCGCCGGGCGATCGCGCTCAGTCGCGGCGCGCCTCGATGGCGACCCAGTCCCCCTGCTGACGGCGCTGGATCGGCGTCAGGCCGGTTGTGCGCAGCGCCGCTTCGACGTCCGCGGCCTGATCGGCGATGATGCCGCTGAAGATCGCCAGCCCGCCGGGGCGCACCGTCTGGCCGAGGTGCTGATCGCACATCTGGATGATGGTGCGCGCCAGGATGTTGACGACGATCAGATCGAAGCGGCGCGCCGACGTGATGATGTTCTCCAGGCTGCCCTGCTCGATGGTGACGCGATCGGCGACGCCGTTGCTGACGATGTTGGCCCGCGCGACGTCCACCGCCACCGGGTCGATATCGAGGCCGAGCACGTGATGGGCGCCGAGTTTGGCCGCGCCGATCGCCAGGATGCCGGAGCCGCAGCCCAGATCGAGCACGTGCGCCCCGGGTTGGAGGCGCGCTTCGAGCGCTTCCAGGCAGAGCTGGGTGGTCGGGTGCGTGCCCGTGCCGAACGCCATGCCGGGATCGAGCGCGATCTCGACGTCGTCCGGGCCGATCTCCAGCGGAACCCAGATCGGGCGGATCAGCACCCGCTGACCGATGCGCACCGGATGGTAGTGCGCCTTCCAGGCCTCGGCCCAGTCCTCATCGGCCACCGTCCGGTAAGTGGGCTGCGGCATCGGCAGCATCATGTTGAGGTATCCCAGCGCCGCCTCCAGCTTCTGGCGCGCTTCTTCGGTCTGTTCGTTCAGCGGCAGGTAGGCGCGCACGATCAGGTAGGGGGGCGGCGGCAGTTCGTCGTCGTCCAGTTTATCGACCGGGATGCCGCCGTGTTCGATGGCGATCCCCTGGTAGCCGTAGCGCGCCATGACTTCGGCGGCGGCTTCGGCGGCTTCCCCGTCCAGTTTCAGGCTGACTTCCAGCCACTGCGGCATGGCAGATCCCTTTCAGCGGCTGAGGAACTTGGCCATTTCGAAATACGACTCGTTGATCGGGCGGATCTTGCTGATCGCCTCCGTCAGCGGGATCGTCTCCATCGACCGACCGCGCTGCGCCACCATGACGCCCGTCTGACCGCTGAGCAGCGCCTGCACGGCGTGCACGCCCATGCGCGTGGCCAGCAGCCGGTCGAACGCCGTCGGCGAGCCGCCGCGCTGGATATGCCCCAGGATGGTCAGGCGGATCTCGAAACCGACGCGCGGGTTGTCTTTGAGGTATTTCTCCAGATCGGTGGCGCGGAACGGCGCGCCTTCGGCGATCACGGCGATCGCGTGCGATTTGCCGCGCACGTAGGCGCTCTCCAGCGCCTGGGCGACTTCCTCCATCGTCGGGGCGCGTTCCGGCGTCACGACGATCTCGGCCCCGCCGAGGATGCTGCCCATCAGCGCCAGATAGCCGCAGTTGCGCCCCATGACCTCGATCAGGAAGGCGCGCTGATGCGACGAGGCGGTGTCGCGCAGCCGGTCGAGCGCGTCGAGGATCATGTTGAGCGCGGTATCGACGCCGATGCTCATATCCGTGCCGTTGATGTCGTTGTCGATGCTGCCGGGGATGCCCACCACCGGGAACCCGGCCTCGTGCAGCTTGAGCGCCCCGGTCAGGCTGCCATTGCCGCCGATGACGATCAGGCCCTCGATGCCTTTTTCGTGCAGGCGGCGCAGCCCTTTGGTCTGCCCGGCCACGGTGCGAAATTCATCGTTGCGCGCCGTTTGCAGGATCGTGCCGCCGCGCTGCAAAATGCCGCTGACTTCCACGCTGCCCAGCGGGGTGAAATCCCCCGCCAGCAGGCCGGTGTAGGCCTGCCGGATGCCGTAGACCTCGACCCCGTGTTCCAGCGCCGTGCGCACCACAGCGCGAATGGCCGCGTTCATCCCCGGCGAGTCGCCGCCGCTGGTCATCACCGCGATCCGTTTCATCATTTTTCACCCCTCAATGTGTTGTCTTCAACGCTTGCCACCACGATGAAACGCTTTTACCGGCAGCGCCCCGGGCCGAACAGCCGCACACTGCCGGGCGGACGCTGCAAGGGGTATCGTTCATAATGCCGTGAGTCAAACCAGCATCATTGTATCAGCCGGGCGGAGATCTACCAGACATAACCCTTAACACAGCGGGGGGACAGCCCCGCCGTGCCGGGGGCGCGGTCATGCCGGCGCGATGTGCACGGCGATCACGCCGGGGACTTTTTCCAGATCCGCTTTCAGCCCGGCGCAGGCGTGGGTCGTCCGCTCCGGGAAGGTGTAGGTGTGCCGGCCATCCGGCCAGACCAGCGTGATCTGGAAGCTGTCCTGCCCGGCGTAGTAGGTCAGGATGCCGTCGATGCGGCGCATGCGCCGTTCCAGTTTCGCCTCGTCCCCGTCCCATTCCAGGTGGATATCGACGAGCTGGCGCGCTGCGGCGGGCGCGGCCTCCTCATCAGCGGCGAAATCGAACGCGGCGGCGTCCAGCGGCGTGCCGTCGAACGCGGTCAGGGCGGGGCCGCCGGATGCGTCAGCGTCCTCGTGGGCGACGTAAGCCGGCGCGGACTGCTGCGCCGGGCTGACTGCGGCGGCGTGACCGTTGTGCGCGCCGTTGTACGCTTCCGCTGGCCCGGCGTTCGTCGGCCAGGCATCGCCCGATTCGGGATCGGGATCGGGGGCGGCGGCCAGCCAGGACGGTTCGCTGAACGAGTCGCGCTCGTCCGACGGGGCATCGCTCACCATCGAGTCGATCTGGGTGGTGACGTGCTCGACGATGATCTGCGCCTCACCGCGGGCGGTATCCAGCTTGCCGGCGATGACGATGACCGCGCCCTCGGTCACCAGCGCCTCGAACTGCTGCCAGCGCCGCGGGAAGAGCACCGCGTCGATCGTGCCGAAGCGATCTTCCAGCGTGGCGATCGCCATCATGTCCTTGTTTTTGGTCGGCATCTTGCGCAGCCCGGCCACCAGCCCGACGAAGCGCACCTGCTGCCCGTCGAGCGCGTGATTTTCCGTATCCTTCAGCTCGTGGCTGGAGCGGACGTTGGTATGCCTGAGCAGATCCATGACCGGGTCGATCGGGTGGCTGCTGACGAAAATGCCGAGCAGCTCACGCTCCCAGTTGAGGATCTCGCGCGCGGACACCGGATCGGTCTTCGGCAGGTTGGCCAGCAGATCCCCGGAGCTGAGCGGCAGATCGCCGAACAGGCCGATCTGCCCCTGCTGGCGGGCTTTGTGCAGCTCTGCGCTGTGGCTGATGATGCGATCGAGCGCGGCCAGAAGCTGTGGGCGCGTCCCGGCGTTCAGGCTGTCCAGCGCGCCGACTTTGATCAGGCATTCCAGCGCGCGCTTGCCCACCGCGCGCAGATCGACGCGCGCGCACAGATCCTCCAGATCGCGGAACGGCCCGCCGGATGCCCGCGCCTCCAGGATGTGCTGGATCGCCGCGATGCCGACGTTTTTGATCGCCGCCAGCCCGAAGCGGATCGCGGCGCGTTCGCCATCGCGCTGGATGTCGAAATCGATGCTGCTCGTGTTGAGATCCGGCGGCAGGATCGGGATGTTCAGGCGCTTGCATTCGCCCAGCAGCGTCGTCACTTTGGTCTTGTCGTCAAAGTAGACGGAAAGCAGGGCCGCCATGTATTCCGGGGCGTAGTGCGTCTTCATGTACGCCGACTGCACGGTGATCACCGCATAGTCTGCGGCGTGGCTGTTGTGAACGATCAGATCATTGGCGACAAAGTTGTGATGCCCATCCACGGTGAGATCATAAGTGGGTTCGTCGCCATCATAGTCGATTGAGATAATTTCATCCCAGTAGATATCACTATGAGCCAGTCGATGGAGCGCGTCGGACTCAAGGGCGTCCGCCAAGCTGGCGATCGTCTTTCGCTGGAAGCCATTCCGTTTAGCATGAGACTCAGTGCGCGAGAACTCGCCGATCGCCAATGAGGCTCTGGTGGATACAGCATCCCACGATAGTCCGAGTTCTTCCCTGCGCGCGCGTACAAGCTGTCGAACCTGAACTGGTATGATGTCGCGCGACCCTGTTCCCAAGCTGAATTTGACACCGATATTCTTCAGGGCCGCGATCTTGTTGGAACTAACAAAATGTTTTCCGATCTCATCGCTGAAAGATCGGATCATCTCGTCTCCCATGACATGGATCTGGTAACCGATACGTCCAGTGCCATAATTGAAATGCTGCTTATATAGTCGGGCGACAATCCCAAATCGCAGCAACAGTGACTGCAGTTGCCAGGCAATAGTTGCTGAGGATGTAGCATAAAAGAGGGAGGCATGTTTCGTATTGACATGCCCGTCACCTTCCCACATGCGGGCGATCATCAAGGCAATGTCTTGATTATGCAGTCGAAAGATGTCGTCCGGTATGAATTTGGTATACGCATCTTTTCCCCACAGATCTAACCTCTTGATCCATTCCACCAGGCCTTGAGGCGCATGGCGATCAATCCGCTTGCTATATACAGAATAGGTTGTCCGATGTATGGCAGTTGACGGTTGTGAGTTCTCGAACATCGTCATATGAGCGATGTAATCATCGAGTTGCTTCTTGTCGGCAGTGTAGTAGTAGACCCCCGTTGTATGGCACAAATTGCCCTCAGCGAGCAAATGGCCGAGGGTGACCAGATGATGACGTGGCCAACGATCATGCCCCTCTATGGGGTTGCGGCGCGGCGTGGCGATCAATACGCCGGGGCGCAGATCGCGCAGCAGAGTCCACCCGTCATAAGTCAGAAAAGGATGATTATCTGTAGCCCGGATTGTGCGACCGGCACGAGTGCGCAACCGATAGACTGGCTTGACGCCGTTATGGTGGATTGCGGATACACGTCCCCGTGTCAAACGGAGTGAGGCCATATCGAGGCTGAGCGTATGGTTGATAACGGCCCTGCCATCGGCCAGGTCGCCCAGAGAGACCAGCGCACCTGTATCCGCATCGACAACCCGGGTTTCGCGGGTCAGACATTTGTTGAAGCCGTAGTTAGCAAAAAACTCGATGTCGTCGAAGATCCGGGCGGCGATCTCCGGCGTCACCGTCGGGTCGAGTTCCGGGCCGCGCGTCATGAAGATCTCGCGGTGCTTCTGCAGATCTTCCTTTTTCTTTTTCGAGACCGCGCGGCGCATCAGGTCGGCATCGCCCAGCGAATAGCCGAACATCGACCCCGCGATCTGCATGATCTGTTCCTGATAAACACAATTATGGACGATGATATTATTCGCCACATAATTGTGCGTCCCTTCGACGGTCAGATCGTACACGCGCTCGCTGCCAGCCGGTTCAATTGCCTCGATGGCAGTCCAGTTGACGTTCAGACGTTTCTGAGTGAGCGGAAGCGGGATCGCCGCCGCCAGCTCGCGGACGACATCAGCATGAACGCGAGGGGAAGCAAGCCGTTTTTTGACAAATGTCTGTCGGTCGATACCGTATTTTTGCTGCAATCCGCGCCGGGACATGGTCACATGGGCATCGAGTTCTGCGATGAACTCCTGGCGATTCACCGTCGTTGATGTCTTACGCTGACAGGGAATGAGGCGTTTTTCTGACACCATGTCAGGCTGGAGTAGATCGGCCAGACGTTTCGTTTCGTAAGTTGTCACCTGGTACGCAGTGCGCCTACCACGCTGCTGTCCTACGTAGTGAGACTCGTGAATGGTCGAGCTGATGCCCAACCGCAGCAGCAGGGTTTGAACATCGATCGCCAATTGACGCGAAATGGTCTTGTAATGCGACATGCGATCGCTGAGATACCCATCGCAGTCCCACAGAGAAGCCAGGAAGTAACGAATATCATCACCACCCAGCCTGAAGACAAACTCCGGAATATGTTTTTCATGGCTGCGTAAACCGCCGGGATGGCGAACCGCGGGCGGGGTTTTGAAACCGAGTTCTCGCATCCAATTGAGCAGTGACGTGGGCTGCTTTCCATCTCGGTGCCGCACACCGATTCGCGTTACCCCCCGGATCTGTTCCAGATAGACTGGAACGACATCCGGGAACGCGCCGAGGCAGCGAACATATTCAGCGAGCAGCGCCGGATCTTTGCCGGTGAAATCCACCGATGCGCCCGATGCTAAACTGCCGTCGCCGATCAGATAGGCGAGCACGCGGAGCCGCTCTCGCGATCGATGATCTGGCGTATCCGGCTCCACCAGATGCGGCGGCGTGGCGATGAACATGCCGGGCGTCAGATCGGCCAGCCGACGCCAGCCCTGCTCAGTCAAAAACTGATGATCAGCAGTCGCCTTAATGCGCGCGCCATTTTTGAGAACAAGCTCAAAGACGGGTTTCTCGCCATTGTCAAACCAGTGGGTGACACGGGCCGTCGTCGTCTTCCAGTCTTCATCCAGCGTTTGAACGTAGAAGTGTCCGGGCGCGCGGCCCATCTGGTCGATGCGAACGCGCTCACCGGTGGAGGCGTTAACGATGATTGTGTCGCCAGATACGCAAATTCCGTATGTTTCTGATAATATTGGTTCCAGTTTGGGATGATGATAGATGACCGGCTCTTCGCCGTGCATGCGCCGGTTGAAGGTCGGGATGTAATCCATCGGGCCGGGGCGGTAGAGCGAAACCGCCGCGACGATGTGCTCGAATCGGGTCGGGCGCATGTCGCGCAGCATCGCCTGCATGCCCGAACTTTCGACCTGGAAGACGCCGATCGTCTCGCCCCGGCTGATCAGCGCGAACGTCTCTTCGAGCTTGCGATCGATCTCCGGATCGCCGGTCGGACGGTAGGGGATGTTGTCCATCGTCAGCTCGATGCCGTGATTTTTGCGGATCAGGTCGCTGGCCCGCCGCATGATCGTCAGCGTGGACAGGCCGAGGAAATCGACCTTGAGCAGGCCGAGCTTCTCGCAGGTCTCCATCGGGAACTGCGTGACCTGCTTGATCGCGCTGTCGGCATTGTCGCCGCGGGTCTGGCGGTGCAGCGGGATGTATTCGACCAGCGGTCGATCGCTGATGATGACGCCCGCTGCATGGGTCGAGGCGTGCCGGCTGACGCCCTGCAGCGCCGCCGCCGTCTTCATCACCGCCTGAAGCTGCGGATCGGCTTCGACCATCTGCTTGAGTTCCGGGTTGGCCTCGATGTAGTCCTCGATCGGCTTGGGCTTCGGCTCGGTCGGGATCAAGCGGGCCGCCGCATTGACCCGGTTCAGATCGACGCCCAGCGCCCGCCCGACGTCGCGCACCGCCGCCTTGGCCCCCATCGTCCCGAAGGTGATGATGGCGGCCACTTTGTCCTCACCGTACTTCTGCACCGCGTAGCGGATCATGTCCTCGCGCCGGTCGTCGGGGTAATCGAGGTCGATATCCGGCATGCTGACGCGCCCCGGGTTGAGGAAGCGCTCGAAGAGCAGGTTGTTCTGCACCGGGTCGATGTTGGTGATGCCCAGGCAGTACGCCGCCACGCTGCCCGCGCCGGAACCGCGCACGTTCCACCAGATGTCGGCGGCGCGGGCGAACTCGCACAGATCCCACACGATCAGGAAGTAGGTATCGAAACCCATGTTGTGGATGATCGTCAGCTCGCGGTCGAGCCGGGCGCGCAGCTCCGGGTCGTCCGCGCGATCGCCGTAGCGCCAGCGCAGGCCGATCTCGCACAGGTGGCGCAGAAACGAGGCGCTGTCGTAGCCTTCCGGAACCGGGAACACGGGCAGGTGATACTGATCGCGATCCAGGTTGAGCGGCTCGCACATCTCGTTGATGAGCAGCGTATTGCGCAGCGGCTCGCCGTCGTTGATATGGCCGAAGGCCGACCACATCTCATCGATGCTGGCCAGGTAGTAGCTGTTATCCGACATGCGCAGGCGGTCGGCATCGTTCTTCAACGAGCCGGACTGGATGCACAGCAGCGTATCGTGCGGGTCGTAATCCTCTTTGAGGACGTAGTGCACGTCATTGGTGGCGACGAAGCGGAGGTCGTCGCGCCGCCCGGTCTCGATCAGCCAGCGGTTGACCGTCTCCAGATCGCGGATGTCGTGGTGCTGCAGCTCGAGGAAGAAATTCTCTTTGCCGAAGACCTGCACGTGCCAGTCGAGCAGGTCGCGCGCTTCGTCCTCCCGCCCCTCCAGGATCATGTGCGGGATCATCGCGGCCAGGCAGCCGGACGTCGCGATCAGCCCTTCGGCGTGGCGCTCCAGAAATTCGCGATCGACGCGCGGGCGGTTGTAGAAGCCTTCAAGCTGGGCGGCGCTGGCGATCTTGAGCAGATTTTTGTAGCCGGTCATGTTGCGCGCCAGCAGCAGCAGATGGAACGACTTCCGGTCGAGTCTGGAGTCGCGGTCGGTCATGCGCCGGGGGGCGACGTACCCCTCCATGCCGATGATCGGTTTGACGTCCTGCTTTTTGGCCTCGTTGTAGAAGTCGATCACGCCGAACATCGTGCCGTGATCGGAGATCGCCAGCGCCGGCATTTCCAGCGCGCGGGCGCGCTTGACCAGCTTCGGGATATCGCTCAGACCATCGAGCAGCGAATACTCGGTATGGACATGCAGATGCACAAAGGATCGGTCACTCATGGGCGTTGTCGATCGCTCAACCGGCAGGTGATGGCAGTGGTACGTCTCGGCGGTTAACTTGATCTGATTATAGCGGATTCAGGTTGGAACAGGCGTTCGGGCCGATCGAACCCCGGATGCAGGGGCGAACCGGGGGGCTGTTATGGCGTGGCGGTGGGCGGCGGATCGTCGCGGCGCTGGTACTGCTGGATGAGAAAATCGACCGCCGCGCGCTGGAGCAGGTAGATCTCCCGGCGGTCATCGACGACGGCGAAATAGCCATCGTTGGAACGGGCCAGGTCGCCGATCTCGATGGCGCGCGCGCTGCCATCGACCAGCACGACCTCGATGCTGAAGATGCCGCGCGGCAGGAAGCCGAAGGCGCTCAGATCGTCGCTCTCCGGCTCGATCGTGCGCAGGTAGGGCAGCAGCGCGATCGTGCGCGCGATCGCCGTCGCGGTATCGGCATCGATCCAGCCGCCGTCCGGGCGCATCCACGTCCCGTCATCGGCGCGCGTCAGCGTCAGCCCGGCGTCGCCATCGGGGACGCGCAGGCGGATGGCCAGCATGTCGAGCACCGGCAGATCGTCGTAGACGAGATACAGCGGGCGCGGGGTCGGCCTCTGCCGGGCCGGCGGCTGGCCGGACTGGAGCAGCGTCAGCGCGACCAGCACGATGAAGATCGCGCCCAGCACGATCAGGGTCACCCGTCCGCGCATCGGATCAGCTCCGCCGGCGCGCGCGCCGCGCCCAGACGAGCATGCCGGTCAGCAGCACGCCGCCGGGCAGGGCGACGATCGTGATCAGCCCGATCAGGTTGATCGTCTGCGGCGAGACGAAGATGAGCGGTACGCCGACGCTGACCGCCTGCGGCGCAAACGTGACGCGCTCGCTCAACCCGGAGACCCAGCTCAGCGCGTCGGTGAAGAGCACGGCATTCCCGCCCACCATCACCTGGCCGTTGGTGACGAAGTCGCTGTCCCCCACCAGCACGATGCGCGCGCCCGTCTCCAGATCGGTCGCCCAGACGACGCTGGCGTGCGGGCCGGGCACATCCTGCCCGTCATCGTACTGGTAGGTATTCGTCTCGGCGAGGCGGGCGAAGTCGGTCTCGCCGTAGCTGGCCGTCGAGGACAGGATGACGCGGCCATTGGCGCGGTTGACCAGCGGGCGCTCCAGATCGACCTCGACGACGCGGGCGATGCGGAACAGCGTCGGCGTGCGCCCGGACGGATCGAGCCGCCCGCCGATCGGGTTGTCGGTGAAGACGAACGAGGAGATGACGTCCAGCGCCGTGCCGGCATTGGCGATCGGATCGATCAGCACCAGATCGCGGGCGCGGATGCCGTATTCATCCCACAGATAGGTGTTGAACGGCCCGCCTTCGCGCAGGAACGGCGTCTCGTTGAAGGTGGCGTCGGCCAGCAGCAGCAGCGACCCGCCGCGGTCGAGGTAGCGCGCCAGCATCTCGGCTTCCACCGGGCGCAGATCGCGCAGCGGGCGGGCGAAGATCACGGCGGCGGCATCGGCGGGGATCTCGCCGCCGCTGTCCGCCAGCGCCACCAGGTTGAGCGGCTGGGTGATCAGCCCGCTCTCGCGGATGCCGTTGTTGATGCCGCTCAGCCCTTCCGCGCCATCGTCGAGCGGATCGCGCTCGCCCAGCGAGATCTCGAAGTAGACGGTGATCGACCCGGCGACCAGCAGGCGGGAGATGGCATTGGTCGCCTCGCGTTCGATGTTCGCGCCGCGCGGGACGCGGGTCGTCGTGCCGGGGATGATCGCGCCGGCCTCATCGACATACGAGAGGAAGATCTGCGCCGGCTCGGTCACGTTGAACGACTGGGCGATGGCGGGCTGTTCCTCCGGGTCGATGTAGACGCGCCGGATCAGGCCGTCGGTCGCCGCCTCGTAGAGGCGCAGGATCTGATCGTCCAGGTCGCGGACGGCCACGTCGGTCGGCCCGTAAAAGCCGGTGAACTGCATCGGGCGATCGACGCGCTCTAAGGTGCGCAGCGTCTCCGGGCTGAGCGTGAAGCGCTCGGCCAGCGTCATATCCAGCGTGATCGCCGAGCGCTGGATCAGGCCGTAGCTCAGGACGACGATGCCGATCAGCAGCAGTGTGGAGAAGGTCGCCAGCGTGCCGTAGCGCACCTGCCGCCCGGTGATGAAGCCGATGAAATCGCGCGGGGCGACGGCGTACCACGCCGCCAGGCCGAGCACCGCGGCGATCAGCGCGCCGATGACGACCGGGTTGATGCCCCCGCCCCAGATCAGCGCGATCACCGCGGCGATCAGTGCCGCGCCGCCCAGATAGCCGGCGTACTGTCCCAGCCGGGCGCGCCGCAGCACCACCACCGGCGCGACCGGCTTCGGCGCGCGCTCGGCAGATGCGCGCTCGGCAGATGCGCGCTCGCGTTTCACCCGCGCCATCGATTGCCCTCCACCAGCCGGATCGCGATGAACAGCGCGACGACGATGATCCCGGCGAAAAAGACGATGTCCTCCGCCCGCACCAGCCCCTCGGCGAAGGATGTCGAGAAATGCCCCTGCAGCGAAAGCTGGCGCACGAAGCGCGCGGCCTGCAGATTGTTGATGATCTGCCCGGCGCTGTCGCCCAGCCACAGCAGCAGCAGCGTGATCATGCTCAGAAACGCGGCGGCGATCTGGTTCTCCGTCAGCGCGGAATAGACCATGCCCACCGCCAGCGTCGCGCCGCCGTACAGCCAGATGCCGATGTAGGCGCTGGCGGTGTGACCGAGATCGACCGGCGTGATCGCGATCAGGATGATCTGGTACGTCAGCGTCAGCAGCAGCAGGACGGTGTAATAGATCCACACGCCGAGGAATTTGCCGACGACGATGCTGCCGTCGTCGATCGGCGCGGTCATGAGCAGTTCGAGCGTGCCCTCGCGGCGTTCTTCAGCCAGCAGGCGCATGGTCAGCAGCGGGGCGAAGAAGATCAGCAGGAAGCCCAGGATGCGCGGCACGAGCGCGGGATCGACCGGCCTGACCGTCAGGCTGACCAGCAGCTCGCGGGTGAAGAGGATGCCCGTCAGCAGCAGCAGGGCCGCCGCGACCGCGTAAGCGAACGGCGTGGCGAAATAAGTCGCCAGCTCGCGCCGCAGGATGGTCACCACCGGGAAGTTCACCGTTCGCCCTCCCCGCGCGCGGCGCGCTCATCGTGGATGATCTGCAGGAAGACGTCCTCCAGCGTGCCGACGGCCTGGCGCATCTCGAGCAGCCGGAGGCCCGCGGCGAAGACGGCATCGCTGATCGCGCCGCGCAGATCGCCCGCGCCCCGCGCGCGCACGACGTACCCCGCCCCCTGCCGCTCGACCCCGGTCACGCCGGGGATGGCGCGCAGCGCCGCCTCAACCTGAGCGCGGCTGGCCCCGCCGACCTCGACGTACACCGATGCCCCGCCTTCGATCTGCTGGCGCAGCTCGCCCGGCTTGCCCTGGGCCGCGATCATCCCCCGGTTGAGGATGAGCACGCGGTCGCAGACCTGTTCGGCCTCGAAGAGCAGATGCGTTGAAAAGAGCACGGTGTGATCCTGGCCCAGCCGGCGCACCATCTGCCGCACCTCGATCACCTGCTCCGGGTCGATGCCGATCGTCGGCTCATCGAGGATGATCACCGGCGGGTTGTGCACCAGCGCCTGCGCCAGGCCCAGACGCTGGCGCATCCCTTTCGAGAGGTGGCGCACCAGCATGCGGCGTCGATCGTAGAGATCGACATGTTTGAGCACGGTCTCGGCCCGGGCGCGGGCGTGCCGCGCCCCGCGCAGCCGCGCCCAGTATTCGACGTAGCCGAGCACGGTCATGTCCGGGTAGACCGGCACGCGCTCCGGCAGATAGCCGACGCTGCGGCGCGCGGCGATGCTGTCCTGGATGATGTCATGCCCGGCGATGCGCGCTGTGCCCTCAGTCGGCGGCATGAAGCCGGTCAGCATGCGCATCGTGGTGGTCTTGCCCGCGCCGTTCGGCCCCAGCAGGCCGACGATTTCGCCCTGATGGGCTGCAAACGAGATGCGATCGACCGCGGCGCGATCGCCGAAGCGCTTGGTCAGATGGTGGACTTCGATCAGTGGAGCTGTCATGCCCGTGATTATAGCACGCGCGCCCGCCGCGGATTGTTGAAGGACACTGACAATCCGCGCCGCGCGGCCAGCGCCAGGATGCCGATCACCCACACGATGACCGCCATGCTGAGGACGGCGCTGCCCGTCCCCTCCGCGATCGGCGATGCGCTCACGAAATCGAACAGCCCGTGCCACAGCGCCACGATCAGGATGCTGTGCCCGCTCCCGCGGTAGATCCACGAGAGCAGCACCGATCCCAGCGTGATGCTGAAGAGATACCCGACGAAGCCGCCCACCCCCAGCGCGATGAAATTGTCCTTGTAGAAGAAGTACGGCAGATGCCACAGCCCCCACAGCAGGCCGATGATCACCGCCGCGCGCACCCAGCCGCTGGCCTCCAGCCGATGGAAGGCGAAGCCGCGCCAGCCGATCTCCTCGCCGAACCCATAGGTCGCGATCCACAGCGCCAGCGCCGCCGGGACGCCGATATCGCCCAGGTAATCCACCGCGCCGAACAGGCGCAGATCGGGCGGGGCGCCGGCGTTCAGCGCGTAGACGAGGATCGCCACCAGCCCCAGCAGCAGCGGCGTCCCCACCCCGATCAGCCACCAGATCAGGCCGACTCCCCCGTGGCCGATCCGCCGCGCCAGGTCGGCCAGCCCGGCGCGCCCGCTGATGATCGCGGTCACCGTGAGCGCCGCGATGATCGGGCCGAAGGCGCTCAGGTAGTGCAGCGCTCCCGGCACGGCGATCGCGTCGTGATGGGCGGCGATCAGCAGACCGCCGATCGTCCAGGAAAAGGCGTAGGCGATGACGAAAAATGCGGCAATCGGATGGCGGTGGATCGCACCGCGGCGCTGTTCTCCGGTCACAGAGGCGGTCATGGGGATGTCCCTCCCGATCACTCGGCTTCGGTTTTCATGCGGGGCGCTGTCCGCCGCCACCCGGCACAATCGATGCGCTGATGACGACAGCAGGTGTGTTATATATGACTTTACATATATGCTACTCGTCTTATTGCGAGCGCGTCGGGTGTCATTTGTGACCGGACGCCATGACAGATGTCATGACTCAGGTCAGCGCAGTGGGGGGGCGATGGAGGGGGCGGGCCGCGCTTCCGCCCTCCGCCCCACTTATCCGGTATGGGCCGGGCGGCCCGTCCCTTCACTCCGTTTCGACCCACGGGCCGGTCGGGATCTTCTCCCCGGCGCGGATGTGGACGGGCAGGCGGTTCTCCGGCGGCGTGAGCGGGCACGACCATTCCGGGCTGTAGGCGCAGTAGGGGTTATAGGCCAGGTTGAAGTCGATGTGAAAGCGCCCGTTGCCCAGGTATTCCGGATCGAGGTAGCGCCCGGCGGCGTAGGTCTCCGTGCCCGCGCCGGCATCGACGAACGGCAGGAAGAAGCCGTGCGGCGTCTCGTAAAGGGTCAGCGCGACGGGCACGCCGTCCACCGTGAAACGCACCCGCCCGAAGCGGCGGTAGCGGCGCAGCTCGTGCGTCGTCGTCTCGATCAGGATCGTGCTCTGCTCGTCCGGTTCGAGCGGCTCCGCTGTCAGCGTCAGATCGAGCGTCGGATCGGGATCGTAGTAGTTCAGGCCGGTGAAGGCCGCTTTCTGGGCGTCGTTCAACGGGGAGTCATCGGAGATGCGGAAGAACAGATCTTTGCTGCGCCGTTCGGCCAGCAGATTATCGTTTGACATCGGGCAGTCCTCATCGCTGTGTGTCGGTGGATTCACGAGTCCAGATCGACCGGCGGGCGGCGATCTTTCGCCGGCGGCGATCGCTTCCCGCGCTCAGCCGGACGTGACGACCGCCGCGGCCATCGTCTCCCGTCCATGCCGATCGTTGAGCAGAAACCAGCCGAGGAAGACGAGCAGGCCGGGGCTTTTGGCGCGGGCCTGCTCGGTGAGGAAGCTGACCTCGGCCCGCAGACGCCGCCCGCCGCCCACTGTGAAGCGGAGCAGCGGCGTCCCCGCGCCGTCCAGCCAGAGCCAGGTATTTCCCCAGCGATCGGCCCGCCGCCACTCGAACGACGGCCCATCGGCGCAGACGAGCTGGCCGCCGTCCTCGCGGGCGTTGAAGTGGAACACGGCGGCGGCCTCGTCGAGCGCCAGCGTGGTGATCGCGATGCGGCGCCGGCCCGTCCCTTCGACGTGAAAGCGCCAGCGGCTGCCGGGCGCATCGATCTCGTAGATCGGCGGCTGCCACCAGCGCCGCAGACGCACGATCAGGCGGCCCACGATCTCCCCGTCCGGGGTGCGCAGCTCGCTGCCCGGCGTCCAGCCGCCGGGGGTCGTCCAGATCCAATCCGGGGGAACGGCTTTCGCCTCGTCGTGTCTGCCCATCATCCCCCCTGCTGTGCGATCGGGCGATCGCGCCGATCGATCATCCACATTGTACGCCGATTTTCGCAGCGGTTCTGCCGCCGCCTGACCGCCTACAGCGCGCGCAGCGGGGCCAGGATCATCCCGGCGATCCATAAAAGCAGCGCCAGCGCCGCGATCGGGCGGGCCGGGCGATCGGCGCGCGCCAGCGGCGGCAGCGCGATGCTGAGGACGGCCAGCGCCGTCAGCGCCAGCCCCGGCATCATCAGCGGGAAATCGACCATCTGCTGCGCCCCGGCCCCGATGAGGGCGGCGTAGGCCCACAGCCGTGACGGATCGTCCGGCGGGGGACGGTGATGGAGCACGACCGCCCCGGTCAGCGCCAGCGCGATCAAACCGGGCAGCCCCAGTTCGACCGCCACATGCAGGATCAGATTGTGGGCGTAGAGGTGCGTCCCGCCGGGCAGCACGCCGGATGGCGGCAGCAGCGCGCGCGGATCCAGCCGGAAGGTGAACAGCCCCGTCCCGGTCAGGGGACGCTCGCGGATGGCCGCCGCGACGTCGGCGTAGATCGGCAGGCGTCCGGTATCGCCGCGCACCGCGATCAGGCCGATGACCGCCGCCCCGAACAGCGCGATCAGGACGACGCGGACGGCGCGACGCCGGATGCGCAGCAGGCCGACGACGAGCAGCGCGGTCACGACGCTCAGCAGCGCCCCCCGGCTCTCCGTCAGCAGCAGCGCGCTGGCCGCGCCGATCAGATAGACGGCGTACAGCGCCCGCCGCGGGCCGGGCCGTTCGATCAGGCGCGCGATCAGCAGCGGGATCAGCAGCGCCAGATAGCCGCCGAGCGCGTTGGCATTTTCCAGCGCGCCGCTGATGCGCCCCGGCGGCGGCTGGACGGCATCGACCAGCGCGCTGATCAGCACCGGGATGCCGGACAGCAGCAGGACGGTGACGATCGCCTGCGGGGCGATCAGCCGGCCCGCCAGCGCGTCCTGCAGGGCATACCAGACGACGACGTAGCCGGCCACGAACCAGGCCCCGCTGAGGATGGACGGCCAGCGCTCCGCGTTGAACGCCGTCGAGATCAGCAGCGCCGCCAGCCCGATCGGAAGGATCCGGTCGAAAACGGTGCGCGGCAGCGGCCCCCGGCGCTGCGCCAGCCAGACGACCCCGCCAGCGCCGAGGATCAGCAGGCTGATGCGCGCCAGCACGGGATCGGTGACGCCGCGCCAGGTCGCGCCGAGCGCGATCAGCCAGCTCGCCGCCGCCGCGGCCAGCGCCAGCGCGGCCCGC
>DAOUBU010000061.1:0-54469 GCA_034432395.1 Anaerolineae bacterium | reverse complement strand
CCCGTTATGACAAACGGGCAACGACTTATCTGGCGACCGTATTGCTCGCCTCTATCGTTCTATGTTTATAGTTTGCAGACAGACCCTAGATGATCATGATCGATATCGCCCTGATCCGCGAAAAGCCCGACTGGGTCAAAGAGCAGATCCGCAAGTTGAACGACGACGCAGCCAGCGCGCGGGTGGATGCGATCCTCGCGCTGGACGTGCAGCGCCGCGCCGCGCTGACGGAGATGGAGACCCTGCAGGCGGAACGCAACCGCCTCAACAAAGCGGTGGGGATGCTGCGCGGCAGTAAACAGATCGATGAGGCGCGGCGGCTGCGCCTGGCCGCGGCGGCTGCGGCCAGCCTGCAAGCTGGCGATTACGCCGCTGCCGGGCGGATCCTGGCCGGTGAGATCGCTGAGGCCGATCTGCCGCCCACCGCCGATGAGGGGGCGATGGCAGCCCTGAATCAGGCGCTGGGCGCGATCGCCGAGCGGGTTGAGGCGCTGACGGCGGCGATCGATCAGGTGGATGCCCAACTGCGCGAGGAGATGCTGTGGCTGCCCAATCTGCCGCATGCCAGCGTCCCGGTCGGCCAGAGCGATGCCGATAACATCCCGTGGGAGCCGGAAGGCGAGAAGCGGACGTTCGATTTTGAGCCGCGCCCACACTGGGAGATCGGCGCCGATCTGGATATCCTCGATCTGGAGCGCGGCGTCAAACTGGCGGGGTCGCGCGGGTACATCCTCAAAGGGTGGGGGGCACGCTTGCAGCGCGCGCTGATCCAGCTCTTCCTCGACAATGCCCGCGAGCACGGTTTCCTTGAAGTATACGTGCCGTATTTCGTCAAGGAAGAGATGATGTACGGCTCGGCGCAGTTCCCCAAATTCCGCGATGTCGTCTACTACGATCCGGATGCCGATGTCTACATGCTGCCGACCGCCGAAGTCGCGATCACCAATATGTACCGCGATGAGATCCTCGATGAGACGCAGCTCCCGCTCTATCACGTCGCCCACACGCCGTGCTTCCGGCGCGAGAAGATGAGCGCGGGCCGCGATGTACGGGGCATCAAACGCCTGCACCAGTTCGAAAAAGTGGAGATGTACAAGTTCTGCACGCCGGAGACGAGCTACGACGAGCTGGAGAAACTGACGGAGGCGGCGGCTGCGGTGTGCCGCAAGCTCGGTCTGCATTTCCGGCGGCTCGAAATCTGCACCGGCGATCTGGGCTTCAGCGCGACCAAGAAGTACGATATCGAAGTCTGGTCGCCCGGCGTCGGCGAATGGCTGGAGGTCTCATCCTGCTCCAACTGCGAAGATTTCCAGGCGCGCCGTGCCAACATCAAATATCGCCCGCAGGGCAGCAAGAAGACGCGCTACGTCCACACCCTCAATGGCAGCGGTCTGGCGACGCCGCGCGTCATCATCGCGATCCTGGAAAATTATCAGCAGGCCGATGGCAGCGTGATCGTGCCCGAAGCGCTGCGCCCATACCTGGGGACGGATGTCATCCGCCGCGAGGATGGCAAGGCGTCTGCCGGGGGCGATCAGCGGTAGCTCAGGCTGGTGAGGGCGCTGCGCGCGATCGACCGGATGGTCGGGTCGGCATGATCGGCCGCCGCGCGCAGCGCCGCCAGACCGCGTTCCGGGTCGATCTGCGCCAGCCCGATGGCGGCGACATACGGGATCTGTTCGTCCTTGACCGTGCTCATCACGATCTGCTGGAGCGGGTCGAAACCGCGCGGATGGCGCAGTGCGCCCAGCGCCCAGGCTGCGCTGTGCCGCACATCCCATGACGGGTCGGCCAGCGCGGTGATCAGGGCATCCAGCGCATCCGCCGCCCCGATCGCGCCCAGGATGACCGCGGCGCGCCAGCGCGCTTCAGTGGGCTGGCCGCTGTCCCGCAGCAGCGCGATCAGCGCAGCGGCGCAGGTGGGATCGTGCAGCGCCGAGTCCGCAGCGATGCGTGCGGCGAGGTCGGGCGCGGCCAGGCGGGTGATTTCCGTTTCGTGTTCCGGCATAACAACTCCACGACGACACAGGCTCACAGTACCGATGAGGGTTGTGCGATCGATCAGCGGTAGATCACATGGCGCTGGATGAAAGCCAGCGCTTTGGTGTAGTAATCCTCGATGTTTTCCGCCCGGCGCAGGTTGTGCCCTTCACCGGGATACAAATGCAGTTCGCAGGGCACGCCGCGCGCTTGCACCGCCGCGGCGATCTGACGGCTGTTTTCAGCGGGCACAATGGTATCATCTTCACCGTGAAACAGGATCAGGGGATCGACGATGCGATCGGCGTGGAACAGCGGTGAGCGTTCGCGGTACACCGGAAGCGCCTCCGGGAGTTTGCCGATGATCGTCTCTGAGTAGCGCTCCTCGAACTTATCCACGCCATCTTTCACCAGGCTGAACTGGTCGGCGATCCCCGCTGTGCAGACCCCGGCGCGAAAGAAGCCGGGCCGGGTGACGAGCGCATGCAGCACGGCGAAGCCGCCGGAACTGCTGCCCAGGATGACGACCCTGTCCAGATCGATCAGCCCCGCTTCGGCCAGATGCCGCGCCCCGGCGATCGAGTCCTCCACTTCATAGATCCCCCACGACTCGCGGCCCAGGTCTTTGTACAGCTTGCCGTAACCGGTGCTGCCGCGGTGATTGACCTGAAGCACGGCGAAGCCGCGCGTCGCAAAGAACTGCGCATCAGCGCTGTAGGTCAGCCGTGTCTGGCTGGTCGGCCCGCCGTGGACGTGAACGATGAGCGGCGGACGGCCCACACCGGCGAAACGCTCGTGATGGGGAGGATAGAAGATGCCGTAGACGGTGCCGCCGTCGAAGCTCTGCCAGGCGATGTGCCGACCCGGCGCGAGCTGCGCGCCGATCACGTTTTCGGTGCTGCTGCGGCGCACGATCCGCGTCTCCGGGGCCTCATTGACGAGCACCATGATGCCCGGCGTCTCGCCCGCGCTGACGCTGGACAGCGTGATCGGGAGCAGCGGCTGGGCATCGACCTGGATGATGCGGTCGGGGATCGTGGGGGCGGCGGCGACCGCTGCGAAGGCCGCTCGTTCCGGGTGCACGGCGATCTGCTGCAGATTGGTGTACGGTTCGGTGGCGATGTCGCGCGTTTCGCCCGTGACAACATCGAGGTGCAGCGCCCGGATCGCCGCTGCCTGATTGCGCAGCGCGATCAGGCCCCGTCCGCGTTCCGTCCAGCCGTACATGCGCAGCCCCTGGATCCAGGCCGGCTGGCCGTATTCCGCTTCGTCCGTCGTCAGCCGGCGCGTTTCCTGCGTTTGCAGGTCGTGGACATAGAGCTGCCACCACCCCAGTTGATCGCTGACGAAGGCGAGATAGCGGCCATCGGGCGAGAACTCCGGCTGAAAGATGGCGATATCATCCCCGCCGGCGATCACCTGCGTCCCCTGGATGGTCAGCCCGCCGCCTGACTCCGCAAGCGTGGCCAGGCGCAGTTCAGTTCCATCCCAGGGCATGCGCGGGTGATTCCAGGCGATGAAGGCGATATGCCGCCCGTCGGGATGCCAGGCCGGCTGCATGTAGAAGTCGTCACCGCTGACGAGGCGGATAGGGAACTGGGAGCCATCTGTGGGGGCCAGGATGAGCGAACTGCTGCGCTCGTATTCGTGGACGGCGATCACCCAGCGGCCATCCGGTGAGAAGCGCGGGGCAGCCGTCTGGCCGAAGGCTGGCGTGATCGGGCGCGCGCGCCCTTCATAGAGCGATTGGATGTACAGCCGCCCTGAATTCCCGACGAAACAGACGACGCCGCGCTGGACGGTGAAATCGCCGCCGCCATAGCCGATGCGCGCCCGCGGCGTCTGATCGGACTCCGTGAGATCGCGCGGCGCATCGTGCCCGCGCTGCATCACGAGTACGGTCGAGCCGGGACGCTGTTCCAGCCAGACCAGCGCATCGCATGACGGATCCCACTGCACGTCGAGCAGCCGGTGTGCGGTGCCCATCAGTCGGGGGCTGATCGGGCTGTTCCAGGTTCCAAACAGCTTGGTGAGAGGGGGCATAGCGCCGTCACTTTCGCATCTGTCAGCAGGGTAAACGCGCAGCCGCGTGCACCTGCACGCCGTTCATCCATAGGTACAAATTCAACCGGTCGATCAGTTGCAGTCAAACGCCCGGAGCGGCCCGATGATGCTGCCCGGAAATTGTAACGACAATGCCGCTGAAGACAAAAAACGCCCCGCTCAGCGGGGCGTGGGTTTGGTAATGCGGGGCTAAAGAAACTGTATTTCAAGACTATTGAGCGCCCCGCATGTCTCATTTTTATCTAATCAACAGTATATGGTTTCGTGCAAGCGGAGTCAAACGAAAGAATCGTCATAAACGCTCGCGCAAATCATCACTATCGATAATCTCCCAATGTTAAATCCCGTCGCTCTTCAATAAAAACCGGTGATCGATCGGTTTAAAACGATTTGTGTTGCAATGAGAGTAGAGAAAAGATGAAGAAAAGTAATTTTTTGTGCGAGGCGATTAATGATTAATGGATGGACAGTGAAGCCATATTGAAGGTGAAATTCGTGCAAGGTGCACAAATTTCTGCGCGAACGAACGGATGATGCTCAGTTGGTGCGGGTGGGGTGTCATCTCGAAAAAACAGGGCAGTGAGCGTTCAAGCCCACTGCCCTGCTGCACAATGTAGGTTTGTGCAGGTTGACTACGACAGTCCGCTGCGCAGCGCCGATCGGGCGATGGTATTCACGCGCTCCTGACGGGCCGCCGTCACGACTGAACGGGCCAGCAGGCTGCGCGGGGCATACTCACTGCTGACGATCTCGACGATCGCACCGCGCTGCGCCCAGCGATACAGCAGCTCGGCGTTATGGTTCTCGCTCATGATGCAGCCGTAGGTGTACGGCTGGCCGACATTGCCGCCGCCCAGATACCGTCCACCGGGGAGCAGAACGGCCCCGTGGAAACCATTGACCAGGCCGGGGACGACTTCATAGATGCCCATGAACCAGTACATCTCCCACGTGCCGCAGGAATTATCGCCGCACAGCTCGACACTGCTGCCGGTCGCGCGTTCGGCATGGCTGAGGATCTGATAGACGCCGGGCGATGTCGGCGCGCGCGCCATGCCGGACGAGATCGCCCACTCGTACACCAGGCGTCCATTTTCGAACGCCCACATATGCTGCGTCTCCAGATCGACCACGATCCGCTGGCTCGGCACCGGGTCGAGCTGGATGACGGCGTCGGGGGAGGGCAGGTTGATCACGTCGCCCGGGACGAGCAGGGCCTCCCAGTCCCGGCCCGGATTGGCCTGCTGGATGAGGAAGAACGGCACGCCCAGACGCCGTGCGATGCCGTAACCGGTATCCCCGCGCTGCACGGTATAGGTCGAGGTGCGGTAGCGGATGCGCAGGCTGACTTCGCTGCGGCCGTTCTCGATCGCGGCGCGGACTTTGTCGATCGCGTCGGTCGGTTCCAGGTAACGCAGGGGGTTGCTCGCCTCCAGTGACTGGGTCTGAAGATCCAGGAAGGGGGCGAAGACCTCTTCGCGCAGGGTCAGGCCGTTTGCGCCCGCCTCGAGCCAGCTCGTGAACGTATCGCGGTCGGTGCGCCACAGCACGCGCTCGTCGGTGAAGGGATCGTAACCGTACAGGCTGAAGGGCTGCGTCGCCAGCCGGCGCGCCTCTTCCAGGTAGGGCGTCGGGTCGAGCACGTCCGGGTTGGCCGGCGTCATGCGCAGATCGAGGCGGCGTTGATCGATGACCTCGGACGCACGATCCAGCAGGGCCGCCATCGTCCCGGCCACATCGAGATACCGCCCCGGAGTGCCGGGGACGCCGACGAGCTGGTCGTTGACCCAGCGGTAGCCCGCATTGTACGGGTCGATCCGGACGCGATCGGTCATGTCGAGCAGGCGGGTCTGCGCGCGCAGCTCATCGACCGCGACCGTCGGCAGGATGCTGATGCCGAAGGGGATCCCCGACAGGCCGACGCCGCGCGCCGCCTGGGCGGTGGCGCGCGCATCCAGCCGCAGACCGAGTTCGCCGGGCGTCAGCTCCCAACTGCGTTCCCCGTCAACCAGGCGGATGCGCATCCCTGACCAGGCGCTGGAGAGCGCGGCTTCGGCCTCTTCGATCGTCATGCCGCCCACATCGAGGCCCAGCGCCCAGACGTTGGGGTAGATGCGCCCGCTGAGCGCGAATAATCCGATGAAGCCGAGCACCAGCAGGCCGATCGCGGCTGCGAAGGCCAGCGGGATGCGGACATCATGCCGGATCGCCCAGAGCAGGTCGAGCAGCAGCGTCTGAATGCGCCCGGTGAACCCGGTTTCGACCCGCTGCGCGCCCACACCCCAGTCCACCGTGACCTGCCTGCGCTCCAGCCGGCGGCGGGCGCTCCTTACACTGCCGGCGGCATGCGCGGCGGGCGCAGTCCAGGCCGGGCGATCGACGTAATCGATCGGCAGCCGGGGCGCTGGCTGTTGAACAGCAGGCGGAGACGGGTCATCGGCTGTGGGCGTCGTCCGCGGCGTTGCCATGGCCCGCCGCTGCCTGGCTTCCTGACGGGCGCGCGCCCGTCCACGGGCTGTGCGCGGCTTTTCAGGTTGCAGAAGATCCATAGGTTGAAAACGCCCTCTTCCCATCAACGTTGACGGATGAGACGATCTATCCTTGAGCGAGTTTGGCTGATCGCTGCTGAGATTGATTGTACAGCAAACTGCGCCGCTGGAGCCAAACTGGCGAGTGGTGCATCAGCCAGCGGCTGATCTAACGCGCTTCCGTGCGGTAGTCATCGCGCGGCGGGGAGAAGGTGTCGATCAGCACGGAGTCCTCCAGCGCGACGGCGGAATGCTCAATTCCGCCGGGGATGGCGTAGCTGTCGCCCGGTTCCAGCACGCGCGTTTGCCCGCCGATCGTCAGTTCGATCTTGCCGGAGATGACGTACCCGACTTGATCGTTCATGTGCTGATGATTGGGGACGACCGCGCCGCGCAGAAGATAGAATTCGCACAGCATGACCTCATCGGTGCAGCCCATCGTCCGTCGGTAAATATCGGGGAGCATTTCGACCTGTGACGCCTGAGCGGGCGTGACGAAATAGCCTTCGGACATCGCTCTCTCTCCAAAATGCGCGATCAGAGATCTGGTGAAATTATCCCTGAAGACCCGCCGCTCTTGCAAGCCGGCCAGCCCGTCGGGCATCCAGCGCAGCCGATCATGCCGGGTGAAATTCACGAAAGCGGATATGGCGCGCCCACGGATACGGAAGTAGAATCGGACTGCAACGTTTCACAGGGATACTGCTGCCTGCACGCTTCATGCAGACACGACAACGACGCGGAGTCATCGCCCCACCATGAAGCATTGGCCCGATAAACTGGTCATTTACGAAGTCAATACCTGGGTCTGGCTCAACCAGTTGAGCGCCCAGTATCACACGCCGATCACCCTGGCCAATGTGCCCGATGAGGCGCTCGATCGCCTGGCACTGCCCGGCGTGGACATGATCTGGCTGATGGGGGTGTGGAAGCGCAGCCCGTTCAGCCGTCAGCACGCCCTCAAGTGGCAGCATCAGTATCGCCCGGCGCTGCCCGATCTGACCGAGGACGATGTCATCGGATCGGCCTATGCGATCGCCGATTATCAGGTGGATGAGCGCATCGGTGGGCGGCGGGGACTGGCCGTCTTCCGCCTGCGCCTGCGCGAACGCGGCGTCCGCCTGATGCTCGATTTCGTCCCCAATCACGTGGCCACCGACCATCCCTGGACGGATAATCTGGAACTGGTCATCCGCGGTCGCCCGGAAGACGCCATCGAACGCCCCAGCGATTTTTTCATCAAGCGCGACTCGCATGGGCGGGAGATCGTGCTGGCCCACGGTCGCGATCCGTATTTCCCCGGCTGGGCGGATACGGCGCAGCTCAATGCGTTCAGCCCGGCGCTGCGGCGGACGGTGGTGCAGCAGCTTCAGGATATCGCCGCGCAGTGCGATGGCGTGCGCTGCGACATGGCCATGTTGATGATGAACAGCATCTTTGCCGGAACCTGGAATGGCTATGTCGGGCCGCCCCCGGCCACCGATTTCTGGACGGAGATCATCCCGCCGATCAAACGCGCTCATCCCGATTTCCTGTTCATCGCCGAAGTGTACTGGAACATGGAATATGCCCTGCTCCAGCAGGGCTTTGATTTCGCCTACGACAAGGTGCTGTACGATCGCATCATCTCCGGGGATGTGTACAAGCTGCGCCAGCATCTGGTGGCCTCGCTCGATTACCAGAAACAGATGCTGCGCTTCATCGAGAATCACGACGAGCCGCGCGCAATGGCCAGCCTGGGGGAAAAGCGCGTCTATCCGGCGGCGACGCTGGTCTGCACACTGCCGGGCGGTCTGCTGCTGCATGAGGGGCAGTTGGAAGGACGGCGGGTCAAACTCCCCGTTCAGATCGCGCGCGCCCCGCAGGAAAAGCCCGACCACAGCCTGGAGGCCTACTATCTGCGTCTGCTGCGCGAGACGCGCGATCCGGTCTACCAGCAGGGGCAGTTCTATCTGTTCGACGTGATGTCGGTCGGCGGGGATGATCGCTCCAATCACAACCTGATCGCCTATGGCTGGTTCAGGGAAGGCGACTATCGGCTGATCGTCGTCAACCTGACCGGGCAGCGTTCTTACGGGCGCATCAACCTGACGCCGTTCAAAGGGGTCGATGGCAAAGCCTGGCGGCTCAACGACATCACCGACGGCGCGCATTACTACCGCAGCGGCGCCGAAATGACCCGCGACGGGCTGTTCGTGGCGCTGGACGCTTACGAGTCGCACGTATTCCATTTTGAGCCGGCGCCCGCCACGGCGACCATCAGTGGCATGCACAAAGCGGTCACGAAGGCGATCGCGGCGACGCAGACGGGGGAGCGCCAGATCTCAGCCCGATGAAGATACCGGTTCCCACTGCTGGATCCAGCCTGCGCCGTCTGATCGCTATCGCAGGCGGGGCGGGGATTCTGTTCTGGCTGCGGTTGGAGGATAACAGCGCTGTGCCGGCTGCGCTGATCGCGTGGCTGGTTTCGATCTGGCTGATCGCCGACCGGGTGCTGCACTGGTTCGGCGGGCAGGGGCTGACCGCTGTCGGCTGGACGGCGCTGATGAGCCTGACCGGCGCAGCCTGCGGGGCGGGGGCCGCGCTGGCCGCCGCCGTGCTGATGCTGCTCAAAAATGGGCTGCACAGCCACGTCGTCCCCGATTTTCCGTTCAGCATGATCAGCGGGATGCTGGCCCGCCTGCCCGCCTGGTCTGCTGCCGGTCTGCTGGCCGGCGCCGGGCTGGCGCTGATCGCGCTGGCGCTGCGACCTGCGGCCCGCCCGGCGTCACCCGATCGATCCCCTTGAGGCCGTTGTTTCAGGTGTCTTCTTCACCGAGCAGCGGCAGCGTCTGCTGGCGCGGCAGGGAGGGCGATCCGCTTTCAGGTTTGCGCGCCAGGCTCTTCTCCAGCTCTTTGATCCAGCGCCCGCTGTATGTCTTGTAGCGGTGACCGCTCGCTTCGAAGATCTGATGCGCCAGCGCCATGTAATTGGCCGCGTGAGTGCGATCGCCGGCGTGAAAATAGGCCAGCGCGAGGTAGTAAAGCGTCTCCGGGCGCTGCGGATCGATGTAATGCGCCTGGGTGAAATGCCGGATCGCTTCCTCCCAGTTCCGGGCTTTGTAGGCCAGCATCCCCTTGCCGTAGTGACCGAGCATTTCGTAGGGGAAGTGTTTGAGCGCGGTGTCGAAATCCGCCGCCGCCTTATCGTCCACCCCGTCCTGAAAGTAGATCAATCCCCGCGCCGCGTAATACTCGCTGCGCCCCGGCCAGAGTTCGATCGCTTCGGTCAGGGCGTCGATGGCGACATCGAACTGCCCTTTTTTGTAAGCTTCCAGGGCGCGCCGGTAGTATTCATCGGCTTCCGCGCGGGTGAACCCCAGCCGTTGATCGAAACGCGGCATGGCTCCCTCACTGTAGCTCAATCGTTGACGCGGGCGATGACCAGACCGTCGTACCCTTTGGCGCTGACGGTCTGCAGCGCGGTGGCGCTGATGCGCCGCTCGTGAGCCAGCACCTCGAGGAAGCGGCGGATGGCCTGCACGCGCGCATCGGAGTGAGCGGGATCGGCGATCGCCCCGTCCCGCACGATGTTATCGACCACGATCAGACCGCCGGGGCGGGCCAGTCGCAGTGACCACTCAAAATACGCCAGCGTGTTGACCTTATCCGCGTCGATGAAAATGAAATCGAACGGCGGCGGGTTTTCCGCTGCGAGCTGCGCGACCGTCTCCAGCGCCGGGCCGACGCGGATCTCGACCGGCGCGGGCAGCCCGGCTCGGTCGAGGTTGGCGCGGGCGACAGCGGCGTGTTTCGCCTCCAGCTCCAGCGTGATCAGGCGGCCATCGGCGGGCAGCGCGCGCGCCAGCCAGATCGCGCTGTAGCCGCCCAGCGTGCCGAATTCAAGGATGAAGCGCGCGCCGATCGACCGCGCCAGGAGCTGCAGCAGCTTGCCCAGCCCGGCGGTGACCTGGATCTCCGGCAGTCCCGCCGCTGCAGAGGCGTGCAGCGCCGCTTTCAGCGCATCGTCTTCCTCAGCCAGCAGCCCATTCAGATAGGTGTCAACGGCTGTCCATGTGCTGTTCATCCGCTCTTGTTATCCTTGTGACATGTGTATCGATCACGGTGTCGTGGAGTATACCGCCACCGGCTGGATCGTCCATCGATCGTGCTGGCCGCCGACCGGATGGCGCTGCCCGTGATCTTCTCATCGGATGGGGCATACCTGATCGGGGCGGATGGTGCAATCCTGTTCCGCGTTGCGGTATGATTGCAGTCCATCGTAGAGAGCAAAAAGATCTCGATTTGAGGGCTGCAATGGATTTTGAACTGAGCAGTGAACACCGTGCCTGGCAGCGGGTCGTCCGTGATTTTTGTGAAGCCGAGGTCAAGCCGCACGCAGCGGAGGTCGATCAGACCGGTCAGCTTCACTGGGATGCGATCCGCAAGATGAAGGACATCGGCCTGCTGGGGCTGGAAGTGCCGGAAGCCTACGGCGGCGTCTCGATGGACATGCTCGGCATCGCGATCGCGATGGAGGAACTGGGGGCGGCCTGCGGTTCGACCGCGCTGTCGCTGGCGGCGCACAACGGTCTGGGCTGCGCACCGATCGTGCGCTGGGGGACGGAGGCGCAGAAGCAGGCCTTTCTGCCCCGGCTGACCGGCGGTGATGTGCTGGGCGCGCTGGCGCTGACGGAGCCGGGGGCCGGTTCCGATCTGGCGGGCGGCGTGCGCACCACGGCGGTGCTCGATGGCGATAGCTGGGTGATCAACGGCTCGAAGGCATGGATCACCAACGCCGGCCTGGCCCCGGTCATCACTGTGCTGCTGCGCACCGATCCGGGGGCTGGCACGCACGGTTTCAGCATGATCCTCGTGCCGACCGATGCGCCGGGTCTCACCATTCACCCGCCAGAGCGCAAGATGGGGTTGAAAGGCTCGCCCACCCACATGCTGTCGTTCGATGCCGTGCGCGTCCCCCGCGATCACGTGCTCGGCGCCGTAGGGGAGGGCTTTCAGCAGACGATGCAGATCCTCGACAGCGGACGCATCGGCATCGGCGCGCTCAGCATCGGGCTGGCGCGGGCCGCGCTGGACGAGAGTCTGAAATACGCCCGGCAGCGGCAGGCGTTCGGCAAGCCGATCAGCCAGCATCAGGCGATCCAGTGGATGATCGCGGATGCCGCCCTGGAGATCGAGGCGGCGCGCCTGCTCGTCTATCAGGCGGCGTGGCTCAAGGATCAGGGGCGCCCGTACAGCAAGCAGGCGGCCATGGCCAAACTCATGGCCACGGAGACGGCCGAGCGCGTGGCGCGCAACGCCATCCAGATCCACGGCAGCTATGGCTACAGCAGCGAATTCCCGGTCGAGCGGATCTACCGTGACCAGCGCCTGATGACGATCGGTGAGGGCACCAGCGAGATCCAGCGGCTGGTGATCGCCCGGCGGGTACTTCAGGGGGAGTGACATCCGGCGAAGTGTCCGGCGCGGCTGGATGCAGCAGAGGCTGCGTCCAGCCGCGCTATGTGGACCGCACCGATGTCAGTGCACTCAACTGACTGACTTGATGGTGAAAATGATCTCACCCTCACTGGTGTGCACCGAGATCTTGTCGCCTTTCTTTTTGCCCAGGATCGCTTTGCCGACCGGGCTTTCGGAGGAAATTTTCCCCTCGCGCGGGTTTGCCTCCGCTGAGCCGACCAGATAGTAGACTTCCTGCTCTTTGCTGCCCTGCTCGACCAGGACGACCTTCGACCCCAGCGTGACCACGTCTTTCTTGCCCGTTTTCTCGATCAACTGGGCGCTGCTGAGGATGCTGTCCAGGCGGCTGATCTCGCCCTCGATGAAGGCCTGTTCGTTTTTGGCATCTTCGTATTCAGCATTTTCGCTCAGATCGCCACCCTCTTCCAGCGCGGCACGCAGGCGCTCGGCCACTTGGGGACGGCGTTCATCTTTGAGGTAGCGCAGGCGTTCTTCCAGCTCTTTCAGGCCTTCCGGGGTCAGGTAATGCGGCTGGTTCGTCATAGACGTGCTGCTCCTTAGAATGCTGAAAATTTGTGTCCTGAGCGCTCGAACGAACGGACAAAGACGAAAGACACAGCCTGACTGGTGCTGTCACCGCTGGCTGTGCCTGTACAAGTTGTGGGGTTAGCTGCCCAGGAGTTGTCTAATTCTTTTGCTTGAAAAGCAACAATAACATACGCACCTGTGCATGTAAAGGATAAAACAACTTCCGCGAGCTGCACCGACTCGCCTGTGAACGACATCCGTATTATATCGCATTTTGTGCATCCATGCGGTAGGTTGTGATCAAAGCCGGCTGGTGTGTGCGTCCCCGGCGGTAGTTTTCCGCTCGTTTGCTGCTCAGTCCCTGCAAAAGTGCCGCTCCGTTTCCGCAATCTGCCCACCGCGAGATGACTGCCACCAGGTGCACCGGATCGCTCAGATCGCGATCGGCAGGGTGAAGCTGAAACTGCTGCCCAACCCCGGATCGCCGGACAGAAACAGTTCCCCGCCCATCCGTTCGAGCACCTTGCGCGCGAGGAACAGGCGCAGCCCCGTCCCGGCGTGCTGGCGGACGAGCGGCTGATGCAGCGCGCGCCAGAAAGCCTGCCCGATGCGAAAGCTGTCGTCTTCCGTCAGACCGATGCCGGTATCGGCCACGGTGAACAGGATGTGCGTTCCGATCGGTTCGGCGGAGATGCGCGTCGCCCCGCCCAGCGGCGTGTAGCGCAGGGCATTGTCGATCAGATCGGAGAGGATGACGAGCGATGCGGCAAAATCGGCATAGACATCCGGCAGGCCTTCATCGACGACCAGCGTCATGATGTTATCGTGCTGGGCGGCCCGGCGCTCGAATTGAGCCGCTGCGGCGCGCACCAGCGCGCCCGGTGCGAACGATGAATACCGGATCTCGAAGGTGTTTTCGCGCAGCGCGCGCATCATGTCCAGCGAGTCGATCAGGGCGAGCGCGCCGTCAGCGCTTTCCTGGATCCTGTTCAGCGAGGCCTGTGCGCTCTCTGGCAGTCGTCCGGCCTTGCCAGCGATCAGGGACTCGGCCTGGCCGCGCAGGCTGATCAGCGCCGGGCGCAGCAGGTCGCTGGCGCGCGTCAGCAGGATCGAATCGTCCGGGATATCCTGCAGGATACCGGTATCCGCCGCCGCGGCCCGCTCGTGAAAGCCGTCTTCCGGTTCCAGGTAAGGGCTGTCGCTGTGCGAGCCGTCTTTCAGATATTCGACCAGCGCCGTGCGTTCCTCATCGGTCAGTTCGGCAAGCGCGGTGGACAGGGCCGATGGATCGGCGGCCCCGAGCGCGGGCTGGCGCGCTTCGATGAGCGCCCGCAGGTGCACATCAAAATCAAAACCCGCCGTGCTGGCTCCTTGTCCGACTGCCTCTTCTTCTGTGGGCAAGGTGCGCGCCAGATCAGCCAGGCGCGTCGCCAGATAGGCATTTTCCGACTGAAGCTGCTGCAGCACCCGCATGACCTCGTCAAGGCGACGGGCAGCGACCGGCGGCGCTGCTGCGCGCAGTTTGGACAGGACGCGCATCGCTGCGTCGAAATCGGGCTGCGGGGAAGTCGCCATGACGAGTACCTGCTATGTCGATCCGGGTAGTGCGGCCGCCGGGAGCCTCACCGTGAAGGTGGTGCCCTCACCGGGGGCGCTTTTCACCTCAATTTTACCGCCCAGCCGCTCAATGATTCCATAAGCCACCGGGATGCCCAATCCACTGCCTTTGAAGGAACGCACTACCTCATTTTCCGAGCGGAAGTAGATGGTGCCGAGCTGATCCAGCTCTTCCGGGGTCATGCCGATGCCGTGATCGACCACCTCAACGATCAGGGCTTTGTCTTCGGCCCGCGCGCGCACGACGACCTCTCTGGTTTCGGCATCCGGTTTCTGATAGCGGATCGCGTTTTCGACCAGTTTGTACAGCGCTTTGGCGAGCATTTCCCCGTCCGTGTTCAGGATCGGCAGGCCGCCGGGGATCTCCAGCGTCAGCCGGGTGCTGTGACTTTCGGCCAGCGGCGCGGCCTGCTTCTCCAGCAGGCCGGCAATGTTCTTGAACATATCCATCTTGGGATTGATCTTGAGCGTGCCCGCGCGCAGTTTGTTCATGTCGCTGACATCGGTCAGCAGCGTTTCCATCCGCCGCACGTTGGTGCGAATGGTCTCCAGAAACTGTTTCTGCATATCCGTCAGCGGCCCCATGGCCGCATTGCTCAGCATGTCTGAGTAGCCGCGGATGCTCGTCATCGGGGTGCGCAGTTCATGCACGGCATGGCCGATGAAATAGGCCTGTTCGCGCAGCCAGGCTTCCGGGTCGAAAGCCGGCGCCGCCGCCGGGTCGGCGTCCGTCCGATCCAGCGCTGCGCGCACCGCTTCCAGCCGGGCTGGCAGATCGGCCAGCGTCAGCGTCCCGGCCCGCGCCGCCTCGATCAGCGCCTCGATCTGCTTTCTGGCCGCTTCGATAGGGGTCTGATCAGTCATTCTGTCCTCCACCGGATGCCGTCGGCACGCTGAAAGTGAACGTACTGCCGCGGCCCACTTCGCTCTCGATCAGAATACGGCTGCCCATCTGCTCGACCAGGCTGCGGGTGATGGCGAAACCCAGCCCGGTTCCCGGCTGCGACCGGGTGTACTCGTCGTCGCTGCGCCAGAAGCGGGTCCCCAGTTTTTTGATCGCCTCGGCGGACAGCCCGATCCCGGTGTCAGCCACGCTGAAGGCGACCCGATCGCCGTGGCGGCGCACCGTCACCGTGATCGTACCGCCGTTGGGGGTGTATTTGTACGCATTGCTGACCAGGTTGATCAGCACCTGGAGCAGCCGGTAGTAATCGACGTAGAGATCGGGCAGATCCGGTTCGATCTGCTCGATATACCGGTGACCGCGCGCCTGGATCTCCAGAGCGGTGCTGTCGCGCAGGCTTTGCAGTACATCGCTGACAGCGACTCGGTGCGGTTCCATGAAGAAGCGCCCGCTCTCGATCCGGCTGATATCGGCCAGATCGCTGACCAGCACTTCCATGCGGCGGATGGTGTCGCGAATGCGCTGCTGGAATTTGATCAGCGGCCTGGGGAGGTTGCTGTCCAGCAGTGTCAGTTCAACATAGCCGAGGATGCTGGACATGGGCGCTTTGAGGTCATGCGCGACGATGCCGATGAACTCGCTTTTGGCCCGGTCTGCGGCCTGCACCGCCGCATACAGCCGCGCATTTTCAATGGCGATCGCCCCGCGTGCGATCACCCGCTCGACCAGATCCTGCTGTTCGGGCGTGAAGGGTTTCTGTCGGCGCAGGATGATGACCCCGGTTGACCGGTTTTCCCGCCGCATGGGGACGATCAGCAGAGATGCCGCGCCTTTTTGAACATGCAGCGTCTGGCCTGTGCGCACAGCATCCAGCGTCTGCGGGTACAGCCGATCGAGAAAAACCGGCGCCGTTTCCTGTGGATTGACGCCGACATGATAGGCCGCGTGGATGTGCAGCTCATCCGGCGTCCCTCCCGCAAGGCCCCCGATCATCGGGATCCCAAAATGACCGACCGGGGCATCGGTGAGACGGCAAACCGACTCCAGGATGATCCGCGAGGCTTTATCGATGTCCAGCGTTTCATTGAGCTGAAGGTCGATCTGCCGAAGCTGCTGAAGTTCCTCAAGCCGCGCGGCCAGTTTTTGATCGGCTGCGTTGAACAACTGCGCATTGTCGATCGCGATCGCCGCCTGGCTGGCGAACATTTCCAGAGCGGCCAGATCCTCTGTATTGAAAATCCCGGCTGCGGCCCGATTGTCAACATAACAGACGCCGATCACCCGACCGCGAGCGCGCAGCGGGGCCGCCATGATGCTGCGCAGCCCGGAGCGGAGGATACTGTCCTGCTTGTTGAAACGGGGATCCGCCGCGGCGTTGGTCGTCAGCAGCGAGTCGCCCGAGTCGATGATCCGATTGATGATCGTCCGGCTGATCTCAAAGCGATCGCCGGTGATCGTCTCCCGATCCAGATTGCGCGCCGCGACGACCTCGATCGGGCCGGTATCGCTGCGCAGCATTAGAAAGCCGCGCTCCGCCCCCGTCAGTTCGATCACCGCATCCATGACCTGATCGAGCACGGTTTGCAGATCGAGCGATGAACCGAGCAGGCGCGTCACCCGGTAAAGCGCTTCCCAGCGCTGCTGACTCTTGATCTGCTGGGTCTGCGCCTGGACCCGGGGCAGCCAGTCGAGCAGCCTGGTGATCTGAGACAGGAGAAAATCGGTCTCCACGCGCCCGGCCTGAACTTGAGCGCGCAGGATGTGAAAGCTTTGCACGATGCCGGTGATTTCCCGGTCAATGTTGGGGGCGTCGGCGCGTTTGGACTCGGAGGGCATGTCGGCCGGTTTCATCAGGTCAACGATCACGAACGAACGGAGTCCAGATAGTAATTACACTGGGCCTGCAGTGGGCACAGTGCGCATTTCGGCTGGCGGGCCTGGCAGATCTCCCGCCCCAGACGGATCAGATTGAGGTGAAAAGCGTAGTGATCTTCACCGGGGACGATCGCCTCCATGGCCGGGTGCGCTTTTTCAGCGCTGGTGCCCGGAGGGATGAACCCGATGCGCACCGCCAGCCGGTGAATATGGGTATCTACCGGGAAAGCAGGGCGGCCAAACGCGAAGCACAGCACGATCGCCGCCGTCTTCGGCCCCACGCCATCGAGCTGCATCAGCCAGGTGCGGGCATCCTCCAGCGGCAAATCGGCCAGAAAGTCGATATTCAGTTTCCCCCGTTCTTCATAAATGCGGCGCAGCACATGCTGGATGCGCGGCGCTTTCTGATTGGCCAGGCCGGCGGGTTTGATCGCCTCGACCACGGCTTCAGTGGGGGCGTTCATCACCGCTTCCCAGTTCGGAAAGGCCGTCTTCAGGCGGCTGAAGGCCAGATCGCGGTTGCGGTCATTGGTGCTCTGGCTGAGGATGCAGTCGATCAGCTCATCCAGCGGCGGCAGGGAAGGCCGCCACTCCGGATAGCCGTAGAAATCCTTCAGCCTGGCGGCTACAGCCGCGTATTTCCGCTTCAGATAAGCCAGCTCAAAACGGGGATCGGGTGATGCGCGTCTGGATCGGTCAAATGAATCGGTCGTCATGATCGCTCAATGCTAATGATAATGCTTGTAGTTTACCCGATCTCGTCGGCGGATGCTGTGGTGACCACAGTACCATGTCCTTCTCGTTCCAGTCTTACTGCCCTGACGGGGTCAGGTTCCCCAGATATTCCAGGCTGGCGATCGGCACTCGGCGGCCCTCCAGCCGATCGAGCAGCCATGTGCCCGGCTGATCGGCGTCGCGCAGCAGCAGCCCGGCGCTGTCATCCGTCCAGGCGATCGGCTGGATCCGGTCGAAGGTCGGCGGCAGCAGCACGCGCTGGGTCAGTGTGGCCAGATCGACCAGGACGATCGCGGTCTCCAGCGTTTGATCCGGTGAGGCCGCTCCACGGATGCGCACCAGCGAATATACAGCCGAAGCGCCGTCCGGCGCGATCAGGAGATCGCCCGCCTGGGTGAACGCGCTGAATTCGGGCTGCGTTCGGGCGATGGGCGGGACGATGCGCTGTACCAGAGTCGTCAGGTCAATGATGCGCACCCCGAAGCCGCCATCGTCTTCAAGCGTGAGGCGCACGAACTGATCGCCCGCGATCGCGGCCCCGCAGAAGCAGCCGGCCTCCCCCGGTAGTGAGCGCGTCGTCCCGCTGTCCAGATCGATGGCGAACAGGGCTGCGTACAGGCGCAGCGGCAGCAGATCGGCGATAGTATCCGGCTGGTAATCCATGATCAGCCTGTCGCTGACGAAAGCGACCGGGAAGGCGCGGATCCCATCATGCGGGCCGTCGTTCAGGATCAGGCGCGGCTGCACCCCTGGAACCGCCAGATCCGGAATGAGGTACGTGGCGGTCATCAGCGCGTCCGGCTGGCCGGTCGTGATCGTCCAGGCGATCTGGCGGCGGTCGGCGGAGACCACCCAGTCGATCCGGCGCGCCTCCGTGGGGCGCTGGATGAACGGGTGATCGCGCGCGGTGCCATCCGGGGCGAGCAGGCGGATGCGGCGGGTGACGCGATCCTCGAATAAAAGCGCATCGTTCAGCAGGGTGTACCCCCGGCCCGAAACCGCCGCTGACGTGCGCTCACCGGTGATCAGATCGACAAACACGATCTGGTCGATGCCGCCACCTGTCCCCCGGCTGATATACACCTGGCGTGGATGATTGAGCAGGGGGGCTTCCGGTCGCGGCTCCCCGATCGCTGGCCGGATCGCCAGCAGGCATATCGCGACGACGGCTGCGGCCAGACGCAGACTAGACACGGCGTTCCAGTTCGGCAATGATGCGCGGCAGCACCTGCGCCGCCGTCCCCGCCAGCCACAGATCGGCGCTGCGGCTGAAGACGCTGGCTTCGGGGTTGAGGTCGATGACGAAGGCTCCGGCGCTGCGGGCGACTTCGGGCAGGGCGGCAGCGGGCATGACGAGGCCGGACGTGCCGACGATCAACAGCACCTCGCAGGTCTCGCTGACCGCCGCGGCCCGATCCAGCGCCGTCCGGGGCAGCGCCTCATTGAACCAGACGACGTCCGGGCGCTGATAGGCTCCGCAGGCCGGGCAGAGCGGGACGGCCTCATCCGCTTCGCCGTCGAGATCCGCCCGCTGAACCGGGGCTGACCAGCCGCATTCGGCGCTGCATCGGCTGCGCCAGATGCTGCCGTGCAGCCGGATGATCGCCCGTGACCCGGCGCGTTCGTGCAGATCATCGACGTTCTGCGTGATCAGCGTGACATGCGGGCGGAGTTCCTCCAGGCGGGCGAGCGCCAGATGGCCGGCGTTCGGCTGGGCCGGGGACATCAACCGGCGCCGGTACTGGTAGAAATTCCAGACCAGGCGGGGGTTGGCGCGGAACGCCTGGGGCGTCGCCAGCCGCGTCGGGTCGTACTGCGCCCACAGACCGGTCAGCGCATCGCGGAAAGTCGGGACGCCGCTCTCCTGGCTGACGCCCGCGCCGGTCAGGATGACGATCCGCTGGGCTGCTGCCAGCCGTTCAGCCGCTGCGCTTATTGCGTTCGTTGCGACATCGTTTCGTTGACCATTCATCACGCTGCATTATAGCGCAACCGGAGTATGATAGAGGCGGTTTTCTGAAGGGCTGGATCGAGGTACTGCTGATGCTGTATGGTCTCAATTATTCCCCGCAGGCTGCGGAGCTGCTCCGCTCAGGTGCGATCGCGCTCGACCGGTTCAAATGCCCGGACTGGGACGATCTGATCGCGGAGGCGCGGGCGCTGGCCCCCGTCTATGTCCACTTTCCAATTATGATCGGCGGCGGGCGCGTGCAAGCGCTCGATCTGGCGCGCATCGAACATCTGCTGCGCACGACGGAGACGCCCTACGTCAACACCCATCTTTACCCCCAGATCAGCGATTTTCCCGATCTCGGGCTGACGGACGTCGATAATCTGACGCCGGCACAGACGGAACGGGTGCTCGCTCAAATGCACGCCGATCTCGAATTCATGGTGCGTCACTTCGGGCGCGAGCGCGTCCTGGTGGAGAACGTGCCGTACCGGGCGGTCGGAGAGAAGAACCTGCGCCTGAGCGTCGAACCGGCCATCTTCCGCCAGGTGCTGGAGGCCTTCGACGTCGGTTTCCTGTTCGACCTGTCGCATGCGCGGATCGCGGCGGAGCACCTCGATATGGATGCGCGCGCCTATATCCTCCAGTATCCGCTGGAGCGCATCCGTGAACTCCACGTCACCGGCCTGGGGATCGTCGAGGGTGCGACGGTCGATCACCTGCACATGCAGGACGCGGACTGGGAAATGCTCGACTGGTTCCTCGATCAGCTCGCCGAGCGCCGGGCCGCCAGCCCGTGGATCATGACGTTCGAGTACGGCGGCATCACGGACAAATTTAGCTGGCGCAGCGATCCAGAGCGCATGCGCGTCGATGTGCCGCGCATGGTCGATCGGCTGCGCCGCTTCGACGCCCGGCCCGTCGCATGAATGAATCGGCGCGGCCTACTTGTCGCGCGTCAGCGCAAAGCCGGACATGAACTGCTTCTGCAGCAGGATGAAGATGATCACCGGGGGAATGCTGGCGATGACCGCGCCCATCATCATCGGGCCGAACGAGTAGGCCGTGTCGCCACCCATCAGCGTCCGCAGGCCGACCTGCACCACCTGGTTTTCCTGCCCCTGAATGATCATGGCGGGCCAGATGTACATATTCCAGACGTAGACGAACTGGATCACCGCCAGCGCGCCAATCGTGTTCCAGCTCATCGGCACGAGCACGCGGAACAGGAAGACCAGCGGGCTGGCCCCATCAAGCTGCGCCGCCTCGCTCAGTTCTGCCGGGATATTGGAGAAGTGCTGGCGGAACAGGAACGATCCCGTCGCGCTGGCCAGGAAGGGCACGACCAGCGCCAGATAGGTATTGTCCCAGTCGAGCGCGGTGATGAAGCGGAAGAGCGCGATGATCAGGATCTCGGTCGGCATCATCAGCGTGATCAGCACGAAACCGAAGATCAGCCATTTGCCGGGGAAGCGGAAGTAGACGAACGCCAGCCCGGCCAGCAGCGACAGCACCGTTTTGCCGACGGTTACGGCGATCGCGACGAAGACCGAGTTCAGCATGTACCTGCCGAGCTTGGCCGTCCCCATGACGAAGTTCCAGTTATTCTCGAACGACATGCCGGGGTAGAACTGGTAAGCGTACACCTCACTGTTGCTCTGCGTGCTGACCAGCATCGCATAGTACAGCGGGAAGCCGATCAGCAGACAGGCGATGATGAGGATGATGTGCACGATCCAGCGCTCCGGCAGCCAGGCGGGGCGTCTGCGCCGCGCACTGGTGACCGCGGGCACTGCGATCGAGTCAGCGCGTTGTTCCAGTGTCGTCATGGCTCAGGCTCCGTAATTGACTGTGCGCGCGGTCGTGCGGAACTGAAGGATGGTGATACCGATCACCATCAGGAACAGCACGATCGACTCCGCCGCCGCTTTGCCCAGGTTGTTGTTGACGATCCCGGTGTCGTAGATGCGGTACATCAGCGTTTCCGCAGCGTTGAGCGGACCGCCGCTGCCGAACAGCGCGTCGATCGTGCCGAAGGTCTCGAAGAAGGCATACGTCATGTTGGTGATGATCAGGAAGAAGGTGATCGGCGAGAGCAGGGGGATGACGATGTGCCAGAAGCGCTGGAGCACATTGGCCCCGTCGATCGATGCTGCCTCTTTGAGGTCAGCGGGGACGTTCTGCAGGCCCGCGATGTAGAACAGGATGTTGTAGCCCATCGACTTCCACACACTGGCGATGATGACCGACCAGAGGGCGACATTCGGGTCGTTGAGCCAGCCGATGTTGTAGCCGATGATCGGGCGCAGCACCGCGTTCAGCAGGCCGCCGGTGGGGTTGAAGAGCAGCAGGAAGATGATGCCGGCCACGACCGGTGAGATGGCATACGGCCAGATCAGCAGCGTGCGGTAGATGCGCGCGCCTTTGACCGGCTGGTAGGCCATCGTCGCCACCAACAGCGACAGCGTCAGGCCGATGACGACGATCGCTGCGGTGAGCGCCAGCGTGATCAGCAGCGAGCGCATGTACGAGGCGTCCGTCAGCAGAGAGGTGAAGTTATCGACACAGATGAAAGCGGTGCGGCGCGCCCCCAGGCGGGCCAGCAGCGTGGACAGCCGGAACGTATCCAGTGATGGGTAGTAGAGAAAAGCGATCAGGATGATCAGCGTGGGGGCCAGCAGCAGATACGGCACCAGCGGGCTGACGCGGAACACGCCCGGCTGCGAGTCGATCACCAGCGGCTGATGGCGCAGCAGGCGCAGGCTGATCCAGCGCACGCCCGCGATCAGCAGGGCCGCGCCGACGATCATCAGCCCGATGCCGAAGATGACGTCGATCGTCTTCGGCAGGGATGCCCCGTCTTCACCGGCGGCGAAGGTGCAGAATTCCAGCGGGAGCATGAACAGCAGCGACCCCAGCCCGCCAGCGGCGCCCCCTGCGGCGGCCAGCAGCAGCGCTGATCCGCGCCGACGAAACGTCCAGAACAGGATGGCGGCCCCGACCAGCGCGCACACCGCCCCTGTGATCAACGGATAGGCTGCTATCATCGATCTCCACCCCGCGGCTGAAATACGAGTCGGTATCTATGGTTGTAATCTATTCGCTCAGTCTGGCCAAAAATAGATCTTTTTCCCGTTTCGTCAAAGGAGAGGCACAGGCTGTTGGGCCTGTGCCTCTGGAAATGCTCCGTCCGCTTACTCAGCGTTGAGCAGGTTGTATTCGGCCAGGATCGTGTTGGCTTCTTCAGCCGCGGCGGCCAGCACTTCAGCCGGATCCTGATCGGTCAGCAGAACGGTATCGATGGCCTGGGTGACGACGTTGCGGATGGCGGGGAAGTCGCCCATCAGCGCCCCGCTGGTGGCCGGGGTCACCTGGCTCTGGGCGAGCTGGTCAGCCGCCACGCGGAAGTTCGGGTTCTGCTCGAACCAGCCTTCTTCCGTCAGCATGTCGATCGACGACTGACGAATCGCGATGTAGCCGGTCACCTTGTGCCAGTCGGCAGCATTTTCCGTGTTGGTCAGCCACAGCAGGAAGGTCAGCGCGCCATCTTCCACTTCGGTCGGCAGGCCATCGACCAGCCACAGGCTCGCGCCGCCGATGATGTTGCCCGTCCAGCCAGTGGCTTCGTTGTACGGCAGGAACGACGCGACCACTTCGAAGCCGTTGTCGATGCCGGTCTGGGTGTAGAGGGCGGTATCGCTGCTGCTGTAGATCGCCATCGCGACCTGCTGGCTGCCGAACGCCTGATCGACGGTCGCCCAGCTATCGCCGTTGCGCGCACCGCTGTAGTACAGGTAGCCGGCGCTGTGCATGGCGTCGAGCCAGTTCAGCAGGGCCAGAGCGGCCTCGTTGTTGAAGGCGACTTCGGTGGCGCGGGCGCTGCGGCCGTTGTCGTTGTTGGCCATCAGCGCGTTCTGCTGGGCCAGCCACTGCTCGAAGAACCAGCCGTGATTGGGCCAGGTGAAGCAGTATTCAGGGGCGTTGTCCAGCGCCATGATCGCCTCGCAGGCAGCTTCCATCTCGCCCCAGGTGGCGGGCGGGGTGTCGATGCCGGCGGCGCGCAGGTAGTTCATGTTGCTGAACATGATCGACGACGACGTGTTCCACGGCATCGACGTGAACTTGCCGTCCAGGGTGTAGTAGGCGGACACGGGGGCGATGAAGTCAGTCAGATCGACCGGGATGCCGTTGACCTCGGTGCGATCGCCCAGCGCGTCGGCGATGCTGCGGAAGTAGCCGCTGTCACGGGCGTTCTGGGTGGCGACTTCGAAGTACTGCACGATGGCGGGCAGCGCGTTCTGCTCGGCGGCCAGGGCGGTTGCGGCGAACAGCTCTTCGTAGTTGGCATAGCCCTGAACGGTCACGTTGTACTGCGGGAACATTTCGTTGAATTCAGCGGCACGATCCTGCGCCCAGCCCAGACGGGTCGCATCGGTGAACGCGATCCAGACCGGGATCTCCGCCGGTTCCTGAGCGAAGGCGGGGACGATGCCGAGCGTGACCAGCATGGCCACACCCAGAAGACGAATAAAGCGGCGCATCATGTAAATCCTCCTGTGTTTATGCATTCGTCCGATCGATATCGCACCGATGATGTGCGGCATCGACGGATCCAGAGTCGAATTTTATCGACTTCCTTTAACTGTTATGGGCTGAATCGTGATCAATATGGCGTCAAAATTTAAAATTTATTTAATAAATATTTGTAATTTCTTAACATACAGCGTAGCGCAGCGCCGGGTTGTCCTCGTGTTCCACCTCCGACAGGTTGCACACCGACAGCCGCCCGTGCTGATACAGGTACTCGATGTGCGCGCCGGTTTCCTCCAGGGCCAACAGGCGTTCGTAGCCGCGTCGTTCCGGGTACATCTGTTTGCTGATGTCGTAGATGGTCAGCGGTTCCGGGGCTGTGCGCACGATCTCCAGAGCGCGTTCCAGTTTGCGCGCGTGGCTGGCGCGGATCTCGTGGATGCGCGCGGGCAGATCGGCGATCGGATCCTCATGCCCGCCCAGCGTCAGGCGGACGTCATGGGCGCGGGCGAAGCGTTCGACGCGCGTCAGCGCTTCAAGATAGTGTCCCAGTCCGGTGTAGGCTGTGATCGACTCCGGGGCCTGGTGCGGTGAAGTGCGGGACAGGATGTGATCGGCACTGAGCAGGATGTCATCGATCAGAATGCAGACCTGGCCCGGGCAGTGGCCGGGGGCATGGATGAACACCATCTCGTCGATGACAGCTTCATCATCGAGCGAGAAATCGACCGGAACTGAGCTGAACGATCGCTTGGCGAAGCCGTACATCTCCATCAGCTCGACCCGCCGTTCAGGGCGTACCCCGGCGCGCTCCAGAAAGACCTTAAGATCCTTGGTGGCCACGATGACCCGCTCTTCATACGACGTCAGGACGCGCCGGTCGAGTTCGTGGATGCCGACCTGTGCGCCCGTCAGCCGCTTGATCTCGGCCAGGCCGCCGAAGTGATCGATGTGGCCGTGGGTGATCACGATCCGCCCGATATCGTCGATGCGAAAGGCCTGCCCGGTGAGCGCCGCCGCCTGTTCCAGGCCGGCCAGCAGATCGGCGCTGCTGCTGCCCAGGCCCGATCCGACATCGATCAGCGTCGGCGTTTCGCCGCCGAGCACCAGATAGCAGTAGACGATGAAACCGCCGGGAAATGCTTCAACCGGGATGCGCACGATGGTGCGCCGCTCGCGCGTGGTGAATGTTTCGAGGGCTGGCAGGGGCATGCCGTCCATTCCTTTCCAACAGGGAGCGATTAAACCACGGACGCGGGCGCGTATCAATCGCCAGTCCCCCAGGATCTGGGGGGCGGCGCGGAGGCGCTTTGTGATACGTTTTGACTGAATTGATTTATCTGGTCAAAAACTCATGAAATTCTTATGCTATGAATTCGAACGATCCTCAATCCCAGCGTGAACAGGCGCGCGCCGCTCGAAAAGCCAGGCGCCATGCAGCACGAGAAGCGGAGATCCTGAATGCTGCCTCCGATCTGCTCATCCATTACGGCTACGACAAAATGACGATGGACGATCTGGCCGAGGCCGCGCACGTCTCGAAGGGGGCGTTGTATCTGCATTTCGAGAGCAAGCAGGCGTTGATCGATGCGCTCATCCAGCGCGAGGCCGAGCGCACGGTAGCGGATTTCGCCCGGCGTTTGAGCAGCGTCCAGCGGATCACGCTGGCAGAACTGTTCCGCAGTTCGACGCTGGCGCTGGCGGCCAATCCGGTGATGCGCGCGCTGATGAACTGGGATCGCCGCGTGCTCGGCGACTATCTGCGGCGGGCGGCGCAGCTCCCGATCATGCAGCAGTACACCTCGTTCAGCGCCGATCTGATGCGCCAGTTTCAGGATGCCGGGCTGGTTCGTCGGGATATGCCGCCGGAGGTGATCGCCCATCTGCTCCTGTCGCTGCGCTACGGCCTGTTCGTCGTTCAGGATTTCGCCCCGCAGCATCAGCCGCCGCCGATCGAACAGGTCGGGGAAGGGCTGGTCAAGCTGCTCGATACAGGATTTGCCGCCGCCGACGAGCCGCGGGATGAAACCGCCCGCGCAGCGGTGGACGCGCTGCTGGAATACGCCCGGCGCATCATGGATGCGCTCAACCGTCAGGGAAGCGGCGAGGAAAACTAGATCGCTGTCCGCAAACGTGCGCCGAAAGGAGAAACAGCATGGTTTTGTCATCGACGACCGCGGGCATCGAGACCGCGGTCATCAAGACCGATGGGCTGAGCAAATCTTATCGCAAGGGGAGCCTGGCGCTGAACCGGCTGACTCTGTCCGTCCAGCGGGGAGAGATCTTCGGTTATCTGGGGCCGAATGGGGCGGGCAAGACGACCACCATCCGCCTGCTGCTCGATCTGATCCGCCCCAGCGCTGGAAGCGCCCGGATCTTCGGACTGGATGTGCGGATGGACGCGATCGCGATCCACCGGCGGATCGGCTATCTACCCGGTGAATTGAACCTGTGGGATGGCCTGACCGGGCGGCAGACGATCCGCTATTTCGCTCGGCTGCGCGGCCTGACCGATCTGCGCGAGGTCGATGTGCTGGCCGAACGGCTCCAGTTCGACCCGGAGAAAAAAGTGCGCACCTATTCGACCGGCAACAAACGCAAGCTCGGCCTGATCCTGGCGCTGATGGGCAAACCCGACCTGCTCATCCTGGATGAGCCGACCAGCGGCCTTGATCCCCTGATCCAGCAGACATTTTACGAGCTGATGCGCGAGGTGCGCGCCGAGGGGCGCACGGTTTTCCTGTCCTCCCATGTGCTTAGCGAGGTGCAGACGATCTGCGACCGCGTCGGCATCCTGCGCCGGGGGGAATTGAAAGCCGTGCAGCGCGTTGACGAGCTGACGAAGACGAACTTTCGCCATGTCGATGTCCAGTTCGCTGACGGCGTCGATCTGGCGCGTCTGAACCTGGAATATGCGCGCGGTCTGGAGCACGATCCCGCCGCGCCCGATCGCCGGCTGCGGTTCCAGTGGCACGGGCCGATCGATCCGCTGCTGCGCGCGCTGACGGCGGCGGGCGCGAGCGTCGCCGATCTGCGCATTCAGGAACCGACGCTGGAGGATATCTTTCTCACCTTCTATCAGGATGAGCCGAGCGTCCGAAATGGACGCAACGGCATCCATTCCATAACGAATACGCAGGCGTCCCATGACGACCAGAGAGGAGCGCACCGATCATGACTGGAGTCGTTTTCAGCGAAACCCTGCGGCGGAGCTGGCGGTCGATGCTCTACTGGGCGCTGGGCATCGGCGTGGCTGTCTTCCTTCAGATCGTCGCCATTCCGGATGTCGAGTCGCTGCGCCGGATCACGGAACTGCTTCAGACGCTGCCGCCGGTGCTGCTGCAGGCGCTTGGGGCCAGCGACATGGAATTTCTGGCGACGACGGAGGGCTATCTGGCCATCAACTGGTTCGGGATCGGCGTGCTCGCTTTCTGCGCGTATGCCGCGGTCGTCGGGCTGAACGTCACCGCCAACGATGAGGAACGCGGCGTCCTCGATCTGGTGCTGGCCGCGCCAGTTCCGCGCTGGCGGCTGGTGTTCGAGAGGGCGCTGGCTTACGCGCTGCTGGCGGCCATGCTGGTTGCGATCGTCTACGTCTTTACCTATGTGGCCATCATCGTCACGCCATCGATGCAGGTGGATATGACGGCCATCGTCAACGCGCAGATCAACATGCTGCCCTCGACGCTGCTGACGCTGGGCATGGCGGTGCTGCTGGCCGGCGCGATCCGGCGGCGCGGCACGGTGGTCGGTCTGCTGGTGCTGTTTCTGGTCGGCAGCTACTTCCTCGACACGCTGGGGCGGGCGGTTGCCGGGTCGCCGCTGGAAAATCTGCGCTGGCTCTCCTTCCTGCGCTTTTATGATGCCGCCGATGTCATGCAGCATGGCCTGAACGCGGGTTCCGCGGCGCTGCTGATCGGGCTGGGCGTTGGGTTCACAGCGATCGGCGGCGCGTTATTCCAGCGGCGCGATGTCGGGCGTTGAGGATGCGGCGGCGGCATCCCCGCTGCCGCATTCACGAATGTATCGGGGTCACGGTCATGTTGTGGCGCGCGGCGCTGTGTTCCATCCGGCTGCATGAAAGATCGATAAGACCTGGTTTGTGTTTATCCGGTGATCGTGTAGACTCGTTGAAGTCGGCTGTAAAACCGACATTTCTTACCCATCTAGCTTTCCATGTGGAGGCCAGGGAGACATGAAGATGCGTAAGTTGTTGCTGGCAAGTCTGATGTTGATGGCTCTGGGGGTCGGGTTCATCCCGGCGGTGCTGGCTCAGGATATGGTTGAGTCGGTATGTCTGGTCACGGATATCGGTCGGATCAACGACGGCACGTTCAACCAGTTCGCCTATGAAGGCATGATGCGCGCCGTTGAAGATTTCGGCCTGGACAGCACGTTCATCGAAACGCAGGCGCAGACCGACTACGCGGCCAACATCCGGACGTGCCTCGATGAAGGGTACGATATCATCGTGACGGTCGGCTTCCTGCTGGCCGATGCCACGGCCCAGTTCGCCGCAGAAAATCCGGATACGTTCTTCATCGGCGTCGATCAGTTCGTCAGCAACCCGCTGCCGAATTATGTCGGCCTCCAGTTCCGTGAAGATCAGGCGGGCTTCCTCGTCGGCGCGCTGGCCGCGCTGATGAGCCAGACCGGCACGGTCGCCGGCGTTTACGGGATGGAGATCCCGCCGGTGGTCAAGTTCCGCAACGGTTTCGAGCAGGGCGCGCGCTACATCAACCCGGATATCAACGTGCTGGGCGTGTACATCGACAGCTTCACCGCGTCGGATCGCGGCGCGGCGGCTGCCGAGAGCTTCCTCGGTGAAGGCGCGGATGTCATCTTCGGCGCGGGCGGTCAGACGGGGTCGGGCGGCATCACCTTCGCCGCGCAGAACGGCGCGCTGGTCATCGGCGTCGATCAGGATGAGTATTTCACCACCTTCGGCGGCGGCACCACCCCCGGCGCGGAGAACCTGATCAGCAGCGCCCTGAAGCGCGTTGACAACGGCGTGTACGACATGATCGCGCTGCTGGTCGAGGGCGGCACGCTGCCCGCCAGCGGCATGTACGTCCTGTCGGTCGCCAATGACGGCATCAGCTACGCCCCCGCGCACGATGCCAATGTCCCGGCGGAAGTCACGGCTCAGGTCGATGCCGTGCTGGCTGGCCTGCGCGATGGCTCGATCACGACCGGCGTCAGCCCGATCGACGGCTCGCTGCTCGGCAACCTGGTCGAAGTCGCCTCTGGCGCTGAGGGCTTCTCGACGCTGCTGGCCGCCGTTCAGGCCGCCGGGCTGGTCGATACGCTGGCCACCGGCGGGCCGTTCACTGTGTTCGCCCCGACCGATGAAGCGTTCGCGGCGACGCTGACGGCGCTCAACATGTCGGCTGAGGAAGTGCTGGCGGATACCGAGACGCTGACGCAGATCCTGCTTTACCATGTCGTGCCGAATGCGCTGACGGCTGAACTGGTGACCGGCATGAGCGAGCTGACCACCGCTCAGGGCGCGCCGATCACAGTTGAGGTGACGGATGGCGGTGTCGTCCTGAATGGCAGCGTCAATGTGATCGCGACCGATATCAACGCGAGCAACGGCGTCATCCATGTCATCGATGGCGTCCTGCTGCCGCCGATGAACTGATCGGCTTTAAAGAAACCAGATCGCCAAGCAACAGGGGCCGTCCACTGCGGACGGCCCCTGTCGATTCGATCGGCGAGCGGGCGCTGCTACTTGGCGTACTCGATCGCGCGCGTCTCGCGAATGACCTGCACCTTGATCATCCCCGGATACTGCATCGTCTCTTCGATCTTCTTCGAGATCTCTTTCGCCAGCCGGTAGGCCGTGACATCATCGACCTGATCCGGTTTGACGATGATACGCACCTCGCGCCCCGCTTGCAGCGCGTAGCTCTGTTCGACGCCGTTGAAGCTGTTGGCGATCTCTTCCAGTGCGCGCACGCGCCGCACATACGACTCCAGGCTTTCGCGGCGTGCGCCGGGGCGCGCACCGCTGATGGCATCGGCGGCTTCGACGATGTACGACTCGATGTATTCCTGCTCCACTTCGTGGTGATGGCTGGCGATCGCGTTGACGACGCGCGGATGGACGCCGTAGCGCTTGGCGATCTCGGCGCCGATCAGCGCGTGCGTGCCTTCAACCTCGTGATCGACCGCCTTGCCGATATCGTGCAGCAGGCCGCCCGCTTTGGCGATCATCACATCCGCGCCCAGCTCGGCGGCGATCATGCCGGCGATATGGGCGGTCTCGATGGCATGGGCGTGCATGTTTTGGCCGTAGCTGAAGCGGAATTTGAGGCGGCCCAACAGCTTGAGGATTTCGGGATGCAGGCCGGGGATGCCGGTCTCGAAAGCGGCGCGTTCCCCTTCGGTGCGCACGATCTGCTCGACTTCGGCGCGCGCATCCTCGACCAGTTTTTCGATCCGCGCCGGGTGGATGCGTCCGTCAGTGACCAGTTTGGCGAGGGCGCGTTTGGCCACTTCGCGGCGCACCGGGTCAAAGCTGCTGATCGTGACCGACTCGGGCGTATCATCGACGACGACATCGACGCCGGTCGCCAGCTCGAACGAGCGGATATTGCGCCCGTTGCGCCCGATGATGCGGCCTTTCATCTCATCGCTGGGCAGGTTGACCACGCTGACGGCGATCTCGCTGACGCTTTCCGAGGCCAGCCGCTGCACCGCCATCGCGATCACCTCGCGGGCGCGGTTGTCCGCCTCTTCTCTGGCTTCAGCCTCGACCTGGCGGATGACGCGCGCCATGTCATTGCGCGCTTCTGTCTCGGCGAGCTGCAAGAGTTCCGCTCTGGCTTCTTCCAGCGTCATGTTGGCGATACGCTGCAGTTCCGCTTCGCGCTCTTCCTGAAGTTTTTGCAGCGCCTTCTCCTGTTTGTCCAGCCGGCTCTGGCGCTTGTTCATCTCCTTTTCGCGCTGCTCAAGTTTTTCCATGCGCGCATCGAGGTCTTCGCGCCGTTTGACCAGGCGTTCATCCTCTTTGTCCAGCTCGCGCCGGCGGCGCAGCGCGCTGTCCGTCGATTCATCGGTGATCTTACGCGCTTCTTCCTCAGCGTCCTTGATGATGATCTGGCTCTGTAAGCGCGCCTCGGTAACGATCGCTCTGGCTTCCTCTTCAGCCTGCGCCCGGCGGTTGCGACCCTGGGCGTTCTGGTACGAATGCAGACCGAAGGCCCCGACCAGAGCGCCCACGATCACACCGACCAGCAGTCCGATCACAATTGATGCAGTGTCCATAGCTCCCCTCTGTGGGCGGCTCAGCGGCAGTGCACAAGCCGATCTGCCGGGCCGCCGATCCACTGGTTACAACTTGCCATTTCCTGAAATCAGCTCTCATCCATCCCGTAATCGCCGGCTTCATCGTCGGATCTGTCCCTCTGTGCGCGCCGCGTCAGCCCTGAACGTTTCAGCCCGGATCCGGTACGGCGTGATGAGGCTGTATCCGGTTCGGGCGCGAAGTCAGGCTCCGTTTGCTCGATCAGGGTCTGGATCGCCTGGCGCGCCTGGCTGTAGCTGAAGCCCCGACGCTGAAGGTGGGCAGCCAGCCGGTCATGGAATTCACGCCGGGTCAGGCCGCGCAGGCGTCTGGCGTACGCTTCAGCGGCCTGCAGCGCCGCTCCCGCTGCGTCAAGCTCCGCCAGGGCGGCTTCGATCACCTCACCGCTCACCCCTTTGCGGCGCAGTTCATAACGGAGCGCGCGCGGGCTGAGCGGGCTGCTGATCTGACGTTCGCGCACCCAGAAGTTCGCGAACGCGGCATCATCGAGGTAGCCCAGCCGCGTCAGGTGATCCAGCGCGCCGGCGATCGCCTGCGGGTCAAATCCCTTCTCGACCAGTTTGCGCTGCATTTCATGGATGCTGCGCGGGCGTGGGGCCAGAAAGCGCAGTGCCGCGTCCATCGCGCGCTGAACCTGATCCTGCTGCTGCAGCGCTGCGATCTCGTCCGCGGTCAGAGTCTGGCCCTGGTGGAGGCGCGCGGCTTCATCCAGCGTCAGGCTGAAGGCGAAAACGCCATCCAGGTAGACATTGACCCGTTTCGGGTTCCGTTTCTGGACTTCCAGGGCGGTGATGATCCCCCCGGTCATGGCCCGGTGCACTCCATTTAGCACAGCATAGACGGACTATGCGCGACGAAGACGGCGAATGGCCGATCGCCAGCAGCCGATCGCGGGGGCGAAATTGGGGGCTTATCCGCAAGGGGAGTCGTTATCAGCCCAACCCTTGACTGGCTGAGCTGGAACTGTGCGGCACTTCTATAGATACCAGGTGCTGCACAACGATTGTCTGCATCAGCGTCCCCCGATGATGAGGACGATCGCGTTTACATCCCATGGCTCGCGGCTGCGTGCTGTTCATCCCAAACGCCGCCGTGAGATCGACTCCGCACTGCACTCGATGAGGTAAGCGCGGTTGGATCTGGAGACCAGCTTAATCTTATTATGCACGAATCCGATCGAACAGACAACCAGTGAAATGAACCCGAACTGGCGCGCCAACTGAGAACGGGGAAGGCGATCGGCGGGGTTCAGTCCGTTGGACAGCCCGTCTTGCATAGACCGGGAAAAACCGCCACAATACAGGTCATGACTGATGAACATGACCTGACCCCCACCGGGGCCGATCCCCGGTCTGCCGACGAGGCCGACGAGAACGAAAGCGCGGACGACCTGCCGCTCGCCAGCGGGAGTATGGCTTTTGCCGTGGGAGCAGAAGCTGAAACCGACGATGCTCCCACCGCGGCGGACGATGCGGTTGATGACGCGGACGCGGTCGATGCATTCTCCTACGACCAGTTCGCACAGGGGCTGCAGGCGCTGGTCCCCACCGATCCCGCGCTCGATGTAGAAGCGGCACTGGCCGCCATCAATGTCTCGACGCTGACCGCCGCGGAAGCGCCGCCCGCATCCGCGCCGATCCTGTATGCGCCTGCGCTGCCGATGCCGCCGGTGCAGCGGCTCAAACGCGGATCGCTCCCATCCGTCGTGCCTGCCGTCAGCCTGATCGCGCTCGGCATCTGGCTGATGGTGCAGACCACGACCGACACCCCGATCGATCTGCGCCTCGTCGTGATCGCCGGCGTCGGCGGGCTGCTGGTCACTCTGCTGGCGGCCTGGCTGGCCTGGGGGCGCTGGAGCCGCGGCCTGCTGTTCATCGCGCTGCTCATCGCCGGGATCGGCGGCGTGCTGGCGGCGGGGTTGGTTCCCGGCGGCCTCGATCTGACGCGGGCGTATCCGCTCCTGATCACAGCGGGAGGCCTTGCGGCGGCGCTGAGCGCGCTGCTGGGCCGCCCGTTCGACCGCCGCGTCCTGACCGCCGGGGTGATCACAGCGCTGGCCGGCGGCTTGGGGCTGCTCATCACGAATGGCTTCCTCCCCGGCGATTGGAGCGTTGAGGCGGCGCGCCTGTGGCCGATCCCGGTTGTCCTGATCGCCGCCATCTGGCTGGCCCCGCTGCTGCTGCGCCGGCGCTCACGCTGACACGCAGTTGGATGATGCGTATCGCCCTGGACGCCAGCCGGACGACGGCCGCCCGTGTCACGGGGACGGAGCGGTATTCGCTGCGCCTGCTGCAAAGTGTGATCGCGCGCGGCGCTGAAGCGCACACGTTCACGCTGTATTTTCGCGAGCCGCCGCCCGACGATCTGTTCCCGGCGGGCGTGCGCCGCGCGGTCATCCCGTTCCCGCGCCTGTGGACGCATGTGCGTTTTGCCGCGGCGCTGTGGCGCGATCGCCCCGATGTGACCTGGGTGACCGCGCACACCCTGCCGATCTTTTTCCCCGGTAAGGCGATCGTCACGGTGCATGACCTCGGTTATCTGCATTTTCCGCAGGCGCACCCGGCCCGCCAGCGCCTCTATCTCGATCTCACCACGCGCTTCAGCGCCCGGCGCGCCGATCTCATCTTCGCTGACAGCGCCGCCACCCGTTCCGATCTGACGCGCTGGTACGGCATTCCAGAGAGCAAGGTGCACGTGGTCTATCCGGGGGTGGATGCCCCATCGGTTGGGGATGTGGCCGCCGTCCGCCGCCGATACAACCTGCCTGAACGCTACTTCCTGTTCCTGGGGACGCTGCAGCCGCGCAAGAATATCGCCCGGCTGGCGCAAGCCTATGCGCAGTTTCGTCAGAAGTATCCGCAGGCCGGGATCGCGCTGGTGCTGGCCGGCGGGCGCGGCTGGCTGTACGACGAAAGCTGGACGGCCGATATCTCCGGCATCATTCAGACCGGGTATATCGACGATGCCGACCGAGGTGCGCTGTACGCCGGAGCGCTCGCGTTCGTCTTTCCGTCCCTCTATGAAGGATTCGGCTTCCCGGTGCTGGAGGCGATGCACTGCGGGACGCCCGTGCTGTGCAGTGCGACGTCCAGTCTGCCGGAGCTGGTGGGCGATGCCGCGCTGACCGTCGATCCGCTGGATGTCGATGCGATCAGCACGGGCATGGCGCGGCTGGCGGCGGATGCCGATCTGCGCGCCGATCTGCGGGAACGTGGGCGGGCGCGCGCCGCCGCCTTCACCTGGGATGCCGCCGCCGAGCGCGCGCTGGCGCTGATCGCGGAGCTGGCGTGATGCGCATCCTCGTCGTGCAGCTCGGCGATATCGGCGATCTGGTGCTCTCCACCCCGGCGCTGGCCGCCCTGCGCCAGGCGCACCCGGATGCGCAGATCGCGGTGCTGACGCCGCCGCACGCCGCGCCCATCCTGACGGGCACCGGGCTGGCCGATGTCATCATCGAACAGAGGCGTTTCCCCGGGCTGAGGCAGATCCCCCGGCTCATCGCACTGGCCGGGCGGCTGCGCGCCGGGCGTTTTGACGTGACGTTGTTCTTCCACCATTTCACCACGCGCGCCGGACGGATCAAATTCGCCGCGCTGGCTTACGCCGCCGGTTCGCCCCGCCGCATCGGCCTGGATGCGGGCGGCGCTTTCTTCCTCACCGAGCGGCTGCCCGACGCCGGTTTCGGCGCGCGCCATCAGGCGCAGTACTGGCTCGATCTGGTCGCGCTGCTCGGCGCCGATCCCGCTCCCCGTCCGACTCGCGTCGGCATCAGCGGGGACGATCGCGCTTTTGCCGCCGCTGTGTTGGGCGAGTCGGCGCAGCCGTATGTCGTCATCCATGCGGGAAGCGGGGGCGACAGCTACGCCCGCCGTTGGTCACCGGAGGGGTTCGCTCAGGTCGCGGACGATCTGGCGGCCAGCGGTCTGCGCGTCGTCCTGGTCGGCGGGCCGGGGGACGATACCCGGGCGGTGCGTCAGCATCTGCGCGCCGACTGCATCGATCTGAGCGGGCGGACGACGCTCGGTCAGCTCGCCGCGGTGATCGAGCGCGCCAGCCTGTTCATCGGCGCGGACAGCGGCGTGATGCATATCGCCAGCGCCACGGACACGCCGATCGCGGCCATTTTCGGCCCCAGTAACCCGGATGCCTGGCGTCCCTGGCGGCCCAGCGGGGGAGTTGGCGTGCTGCGCTCAGCCCCGGAATGTTCGCCGTGCAGTTATGTCGAGCACCGCCTCGGCCAGCGGGCGGGATGCGTGGCGCGCACCTGCATGCGGTTGGTGACGCCGGCTCAGGTGACGGCGGCGGCCCGGATGCTGCTCTCCGGGGCTGTGCCGTCTGCTGCGCCGCCCGTCAGGCCGCGCCCGCCCGTGCCGACGATCCGCATCCTCGGCCTGCCGGTCAGCGTCATCACGTTCGCGGGCTGGCTCGACCTGATCGCCGAGTGGATGCAGGACGGACAGGCCCGCCACGTATGCACGATCAACCCGGAAATGGTCATGATCGCCCGCCGCGATCCGATCTTTCGCGTCATCCTGGAGCGCGCCGATCTCACCGTGCCCGACGGAGTCGGTCTGCTGTGGGCGGCGCGGCGGCTGGGCACGCCGCTGCCGGAGCGCGTCACCGGGTCGGACGGCGTCCCGCTGATCGCGGCGCGGGCGGCGCAAACGGGCTGGCGTCTCTTCTTGCTCGGCGCGGCAGAAGGGGTGGCAGCGCGCGCCGCCGCTGTGCTGCGTCAGCGCTATCCCGGCGTGCAGATCGTCGGAACCTATGCCGGATCGCCGGCCCCGCACGAGGAAGATGCGATCGTCGAGCGCGTCAACGCCAGCGGTGCGGACATCCTGTTCGTCGCCTATGGCGCGCCGGAACAGGACAAATGGATCGCGCGCAACCTGCCCCGGCTGCGCGTCAAAATGGCGATGGGGGTGGGCGGCTCGCTCGATTTTGTTGCGGGGGTCGTCCCGCGCGCGCCGGAACGCATGCGTCGGCTGGGGCTGGAGTGGCTGTATCGGTTGTATTTGCAGCCGTGGCGCATCAAACGCATGCTGCGCCTGCCCCGGTTCGTGCTGGCGGTGCTGCTGCACGGCGCGCGCGGCTGACGCACTGTGGAAAGGAACGGCCATGTCCGAGACGCACTTGAGCGCATGGATCGCGCGCTTCATCGATTGCCGCATCGTCGTCATCGGTGATGTCTTCGTCGATGAGTATTTGATCGGGCGGGCAGTCCGCCTCAGTCGGGAAGCCCCGATCCCGGTATTGGAGTTTGAGACGCGGGCGCAGATCCCCGGCGGCGCGGCCAATCCGGCGGTCAATATCGCTGCGCTGGGCGGCGCTGCCGTGCAGATCGGCGCGATCGGCGCGGACGCCGAAGGGGAGAGCCTGCGCGCGCTGCTGACCGCGCGCGGCGTCGATCCGAGCGGTCTGATCGTCGATCCGGCCCGCCCGACGACGCTCAAGACGCGCATCATGGCGCAGATGGGCCTGCGCTTTCCCCAGCAGGTGGCGCGCATCGACCGGCTGTCGCGCGATCCGATCGATCCGGCGGTCGAGGCCGAGGTATGCAGCCGCCTGATGCGCGCCGCTTCCGCCGCGGATGCGCTGCTGTTTTCGGATTATCGCGGCGGTCTGATCACCCCGCGCGTGATCGACTGCGCCCGTCCGTTGGGGCAGACGCGGCTGCTGGTCGCCGACGCCCAGGGCGATCTGGACAAGTATCGCGGCTGGGGAATCGTCAAGTGCAACGCCGATGAGGCCAGCGCCTACCTGCGCCGCGAGCTGCGCAGCGATGCCGATTTCGCCGCCGCCGCCGAGCAGTTGTGCGCCGAACTGACGCTCACGCGCGCGATGGTCATCACCCGCGGCGCGGATGGTGCGACGCTGGCCGAGCCGGGGCAGCCGGCGCGGCACAGCCCGGCCCCGGCGATCACCGACGTCTACGATACCGTGGGCGCGGGGGATACCGCGATCGCAGTGATCGCGCTGGCGGCGTGCGCCGGGGCGTCGATCGCGGATGCGGTCGCGCTGGCCAATTACGCCAGCGGGATCGTCGTGCGCCGCGTGGGGAACTATGCACCTGCGCCTGATGAGCTGCGCGCCGCTCTGCATGGAGAGGGGTGATGGGTGGAACTTCGGGCAATGCGGTGGATCAGTCCCGCCCCTCGATCGCGCCGTTGAGCACGGGCACGCGCAGATAATCCGGCGGTACGAACAGCGATCCCTGCGTCGTCCCCTGACGACACAGATCGGCCAGCCGGTCATCCAGTCGGGCCGCGTCGATCTCACCGCTGAAATAGCTCCGGAAAGCCGCAGCGATCCGGCGCACATCCTGCCCGGTCTCGTGGACGAATTCGAGACGGAAGTGCCGGATGCCGCTGGCGACCAGCGCGTCCAGGTGGCGGCTGGCCACCTGCGCTTCCGCGCTGAAGATGGTATTGCGACAGCCGACATCGGCCATGACGGGGTGCTCGCGCCCCTGCATGTCGCGCAGGGCGAGTTTGTGTTGCTCGCACGGGTGGCCGCAGTCGAGGTAGCTCGTGCCGCTGGAAAGGAAGCGGCAGAAGACGCAGTGCTCGGTGTGGAACACCGGTAGATGGTGGTAGGCGATCAGCTCCAGACGTCCGCCGCCGACCTGGCGCGCCAGACGGGCGATCTGATCGGCGTTGAGATCGTGCGTCGGCGTCAGCCGGTCGATGCCGAGCCTGAAGAACGTGTCCGCCGCCAGCGGATTGGCCGCGTTGAGGCTGAAATCGCCGATCAGGGGATGATGAGCGCGGCCCTGCAGCGCCTCCAACAGGCCTGCGGAACGGACGACGAGCGCGCAGTCGAGCCGGAGCAGGAAATTGACGATCCGCTGCTCCTGCGGTTTGAGCACGCGCGGGCTGGCCACGCGCGCGGCGATCCCGGCGCGCTGAATGCGCTCCACCGCCGGGCGCAGGCCGTACAGTTCCAGATAGTCCAGCGTGATGCTGTCCGGCTGCACCTCGATGGCGGCGTCGAGCTGTTCGGGCGTGCGCACCAGCAGATGAAGCTGTGGGCGCGGCGCATCTGCGGTTTCCGCCGGGCGCTCCAGCGCGTCCAGCGCACGCCTGAGCACGGTCAGTCCCGGCGTCTGCAGCGCCGACGACCGCTCGACCAGGCGGGCGCTGAGCTGCTCCACTGCGCTCTGCCGCAGACGGTTGAGCAGCGACGCCGGGATGAACGGCTCACCGTCGATCTGCGCGCTGATCCGGTTCAGACGGAAGGGCGTGTTCCCCAGCCGGTCAAGCTGGCGGGCGAGATCATCCAGCACAGCGCCGCGCTGATTGGCGCGCACAAGCGGCTGATCGGCGGTCACCGTGACCTGCACGCCGTCATGTTCGGGCAGCGTCCAGGTCAGCCGTAGGGGGGAGCCTGTGCGCGCCTCGATATGGACGTCAACCGGGCGGCGGTGAACCGGCGCCCCTGCGGCGGTATAGCGGCGGGCCGCGCGCTCCACCTCCGGATCAGCGGTGCGCCAAACCCGATCGCCCGGTCGGATGCGCGCGAAATCCACCGCCCGATTGCCGAAACGCAGTTCCAGTTGACCGCCGACAGGCCGGACTTCGTACACCCGTCCGCCCTCTTCCGGAAGTTCCGGGCTGCGCCAGTCCGCGGCATCGAATACCAGACCATCGCCGGGCTTGAGCGGGGCGAGCGCATGCGCCTCCGTCGGTTCGACGAGCACGGCGTCAGCCAGCACGCGCGTGACCCGGCCCAGCAGCACCCCGCGGTGGCGCGGCGCACGACCGCGCACGACCGCCTGATGATCGGTTCCGGTGAGAAAGTACGGCCCCATCCCGCGCGAGTACACCTGTTCGAGCAGCAGTTCCTGACGCGCATCGATCGGGTTCGGGCGTCCTTCCCAGGCGGCATCGAGGGCGGCGCGGTAGGCCGCCGTCGTCAGCGCGACGTAGTTTTCATCTTTGTAGCGCCCCTCGATCTTGAGCGCGGAGATGCCGATCGCAGCGATCTCTGGAAGTTGATGCAGGGCATACAGATCGCCGGGCGACAGCAGATAGCGCGCATCCCCCAGCGGCAGATGGCGATCATCGACGATCAGATCGTATGGCAGGCGGCAGGCCTGGGCGCACTGGCCGCGGTTGGCGCTGCGCCCGCCCCACGCCTCCGATGAGAAGCACTGGCCGGAATAAGACACACACAGCGCACCGTGGACGAAGATCTCCAGCTCGCAGGTGGTGGCTTCGCGGATAGCGCGGATATCGTTCAGCGACAGCTCGCGCGCCAGCACCACCCGGCTGACGCCGAGGCGCTGCGCCAGCGCCACGCCCTCCGCGCTGGTGATGCTCATCTGGGTGCTGCCATGCACATTCAGGTGAGGGGCGATCTGACCGACGAGCTGCGCGATGCCGATGTCCTGCACGATCACGGCGTCGGCTCCTGCTGCAGCGATCTGTTCCAGCGCGCGCACCGCCGTCTTCAGTTCATGATCGAACACCAGCGTGTTGAAGGTCACGTACCCCTTCACGCCGCGCGCGTGCAGCGTCCGCATGACCTCCGGCAGTTCATCGAGCAGGAAACCGACTTTGGCCCGCGCCGTGAAATGGCGCAGCCCGAAGTAGACCGCGTCCGCGCCCGCCTCCACAGCGGCGCGAAGCTGCGGCCAGTACCCGGCTGGACTCATGATCTCCGGTTTGATCGATTTCATCCGTGTTTCGCGTTCGAACTGTCGGTCTGACGGGTTAGCGGCATTATCGCACAACCGGGCGCACAGCATCAATCCAGACTCGTCGGGCGCTGACCGCGGCCTTCAGGCCGATCTTGTACGTTTTGTCCACGGATCGATTTGCAGCGCTGCGCCGGATCCACTAGGATCGAGACAAAATTGAAAGCTGATTGTTTCAATGCATCCCTGTTGATCGGTCTGAAACGATCCCGGTGCGCTTCCGTCGATGTCCACCCGATGTGCAGCGCGCCCGAAAAAAGAGCGTTATGTGCAGCCATGACCTGATACCAGGAAAGGAACGTCCCGAATGAAAGCCGTCATCCTCGCGGCGGGGCAGGGCACACGCCTGCGCCCGGTCACGCTCACCATGCCGAAGCCGCTGGTCCCGGTCGCCAATCAGCCGCTGATCGCTTACGCTATCGACATGCTCAAACATGCCGGCCTGAACGAGATCGGCATCGTCGTCAACGATCTCGACTCGCCGATCGTCTCGCAGTTGAACGACGGCTCGCAGCTCGGCGTCAGGCTCAGCTACATCGTTCAGCAGGAACAGAAAGGCCTGGCCCACGCTATCGGCCTATGCGAGGATTTCGTGGCCGGAGAGCCGTTCTGCGTCTTCCTGGGCGACAACATCTTTCAGGATAAGATGCAGGCGTGGCTGCGCGAATTTGAGAACAGCACCGCTCAGGTTTCGCTGGCGCTGGGCGAAGTCAGCGACCCGACGCGCTTCGGGATCGCTGAAGTCAGCGATGGCCGGATCGTGCGCGTCGTCGAAAAGCCGAAAGATCCCCCGTCCAACCTGGCGATCGCCGGCGTCTATCTGTTCCGACCGTCGATTTTCGAGGGCATCCGCAACATCACCCCGTCGAAGCGCAACGAGCTGGAGATCACGGATGCCATTCAATGGATGATCAGCGCCGGTCACGAGGTGCGCTACTACACGATCGCCGGCTGGTGGATCGACGCGGGCAAGCCGAACTCGATCATCCTCGCCAATCAGCTCGTGATGGGGGAGATGCCCTACACCCCGGCCCCGGAAGATCCGGCTGTGATCGTCGGCAAGTCCGAGGTGTCGCACCGCGTCATCGTCGGTTCCGATAGTCAGATCATCGACAGCGTGGTGCGCGGGCCGGTGATCATCGGCAGCGGCGTCACGATCCGGAATGCCTTCGTCGGCCCGTATACCGCGATCGGCGATCACTGCACGATCGAGAACGCCGAGATCGAGGCGAGCATCGTCATGAAGGGCTGCGTCGTGCGCGGCATTCAGGGGCGCATCGACTCCAGCCTGCTGGCGGACAATTCCGAGGTTACTTCCGCCGCCGATCGCGTGCCGGCGACACACCGTTTCATCCTGGCCGAAAACAGCTACGTCCAGCTTTAGGAGATGCACAACATGAGCGCAGTCGAAACGATCAAGACGGGATTGAACGAGGCCCGCGATCAGCTCAATCGAGTTCTGGACGGCGTCGGCGATCGCTGGGACGCTCAGGTTTACAGCGATGGGGCGGCCTGGAACGTGCGCCAGCTTCTCATCCACCTGGCGATCTCCGATAAAGGCCTGAACAACCAGGTCATGGGGATCGCGGAAGGGCGGGAAGTCATCCCGGCGGATTTCGATATCGATCGTTACAACAAGCGCTCCGTGGACAAGCAGGCCGAGATGACCCCGGAACAGGCCCGCGCCAGCCTGGCCGAGTCGCGCGCGGCGCTGTTGGCGTGGCTCGATACGGTGGACAGCGCGGCGCTGGAACGCAGCGGTCGGCATGCCTCGCTCAAGATCATGACGGTGCGCGAAATTCTGGAAGCGATGATCGCCCATGAGCGCGATCATGCCCGCGATATTGCGCGGGCGCTGGGCATCACGGTCTGACCGACCGGATACCAGTGACGATCGTTCAGCATGGCTCGAATTCGCAAATCGAAGCATTTCGTCTGGATCGATGCGCTCAACGGCAGCCCGGCTCCCGTTGATCTGGTGCGCCGCGGGGTGACGCCGATCAATCAGTTCTTCCTGCGCACGCATGAACCAGCCCGCTGGGCTGAAACTGGCATTCTCAGGCTTTCGGGACAGGTCGCCAGACCATGCGCCTGGTCACTGGCCGATCTGACGGCGCTGCCCGCTCTGACCGTTCCGGCGGTGCTGGTGTGCGCGGGCAACCGACGGCAGGAAATGCATGCGCTCCGCCCGATTGCGCCGAACGAACTCCTGTGGTCATCCGGGGCGATCGGTAACGCTGAATGGACTGGAGTCCCGCTGAGCCTGCTGTTAGAGACCGCCGGCGTTCAATCGGAGGCGGCGCATGTCGCCTTTGCCGGCGCAGACGGGTTCGGCGGGTCGATCCCGATCGAGAAGGCGCTGATGCCGGAAGTGCTGGTCGTCTATGGCATGAACAACAGGCCGCTTCCGGTCGAACATGGCGGCCCGCTGCGCCTGGTCGTGCCCGGTTATATCGGCGCGCGTTCGGTCAAGTGGTTGACCGAGATTTCGGTTCAGCGCGAACCATCCGAGAATGACTATCAGCGGCGCGCCTACCGGCTGTACCCGGCCGCCTATGACAGCGAGGCCGCGATCGAGGCCCATCGTGACGAGGGGATGATGCTGGGATCGCTGCCAGTCAACGCGGCGATCGTGCTGCCGGCATCAGGGGCGCACCTTGACGGTCGGGACGTGCTCATCCGGGGCTGGGCGCACGGGCATGCCGGCCACGAGATCGCGGACGTCACCGTGATCGTAGACGATACCCACGAGATGCCGGCTCACCTGTCACCGCCGCAGGGGCAGTGGGCCTGGCGATTGTGGTGGCGGCGTCTCGCGCTGCCCCCTGGCAGGCACACGATCCAGGCTCGCGCCCGCGATACTTCCGGGGCGGTGCAGCCGGAATTCGATGCCGAGCAGTGGAATTACCGGGGGTATCTGCACCATGCGCAGCCCCGCATCACCATCACCGTCGCCTGAATGACGGGACGCGCCGGTCACGGGCAGCGGGTTCAGGCGCTCTCAGAACAGGCTGAGCTGTGAAGTCTCCGCGGGCGGATCGCCTTTGATGGGCTGCGGCGGCAGCAGATCGTGCGCTTGCAGCCACGCGCTGTCCGGCCCATCCCAGCCGAAACGGTGCAGATCGACGCGTTCTTTCATATCGAACGTCACCTGTTCCGCTCGCAGGCGCTGCCGCTGAATGTTGGCGGCGGCGCTCTCCACCGGCAGGCTGATCCCGCCCCGGCTGTTGATCACGCGATGCCAGGGGATGGCGGGGTCGTCGCGTCCGCTGACCGCGTTCATGGCATCGCCCACGACGCGCGGGGCCAGCCGTCGATACGTCTCCGGGTCGATATGCGGCGGTGGCGGGATCATGGAGGCGATCTGACCGTATGTGGCCACCCGGCCCGGCGGGATCTGCTGGACGATCAGCCAGACGGTGCGGTAAAACACAGCGCGATCGAGCTGTTCAAGCATTCTTTTCCTCTCCAAAGTTAATCATAAAAATAGATTCCAATTGCAAGCGCCCGGCCTGACGCGCTACTCTCAGGGTGGATTTTCGATCAACCCTGGGATATCTGACGATGAGCGCACCGGATCTCGAACACCGCCTGACCGAACTCAAAACACTGCTCGCTGAAGTGTACGATCTGCGGCACGCGCAGGCTGTCCTCAACTGGGACATGAACTGTTTCATGCCGCCGGGCGGTGCGTCCGCGCGAGCGCGCAGCCTGGCGACGCTGGCCCGGCTCGATCACGAGAAATTCACCAGTTCGGCCATCGGGCGGGCGCTCGACGCGCTGCAGGCCTATGCCGACGGCCTGCCCCCCGATCACGACGATGCCGCTCTGGTGCGCGTCACCCGGCGCGAATATGAGCGCGCGCTCAAAGTCCCCGCTGATTTCGTCGGCAGATTCAACGAACATTGTTCGCTGCTCTTCGATGCCTGGACGAAAGCGCGTCCGGCGAACGATTTCGCCAGCGTGCGTGACGGGGTGAAGCGCACGCTCGATTACAGCCGTCAGCTCGCGGAATTTTACGCCCCCTACGATCATATCGCCGATCCGCTGATCGATATGGCCGACTATGGGATGAAAGCGGCGGATATCCGGGCGCTGTTCGCCGCGCTGCGCGATGAACTCGTGCCGCTGGTGCGCGCGATCACCGCCCAGCCTCCGGCGGACGATGCCTGCCTGCATCAGACCTTCCCGGAGGCGCAGCAGATCGCTTTCGGCCAGGAGGTCGCCCGCGCGTTCGGCTACGACAGCGCACGGGGACGCCAGGACATGGCGCCGCATCCGTTTTCGATCACGTTCGCGATCGGCGATGTGCGCATCACCACCCGCGTCAAGCCGGACGATGTGACCGAGGCGCTGTTCAGCACGCTGCACGAAACCGGTCACGCCCTGTATGAGCAGGGCTGCAATCCCGCGTATGACGGCACGCCGCTGCTCGGTGGAACCTCGGCGGGCGTGCATGAGAGTCAATCGCGCCTATGGGAAAATCTGGTCGGGCGCAGCCGCCCGTTCTGGGAACACTACTATCCCAGGCTTCAGGCGTACTTCCCCGATCAGCTCGGCGCAGTGCCGCTGGAGACGTTCTACCGCGCCGTCAACCGAGTGGCTCCGTCGCTGATCCGCACGGATGCCGACGAGGTTACCTACAACCTGCACGTCATGATCCGCTTCGATCTGGAGCTGGAACTGCTGGAGGGATCGCTGTCCGTTGACGATCTGCCGGAGGCCTGGCGCGCGCGTTACGCCAGCGATCTGGGCGTCACCCCGCCGGATGATCGGGATGGCGTGCTCCAGGATGTGCACTGGTTCGGTGGGGCGATCGGCGGGATGTTCCAGGGCTACACCCTGGGCAATCTGCTGGCTGCGGCCAGTTTCGACGCGGCGGTGGCCGCCCATCCGACGATCCCGCAGGAGATCGCGCGCGGTGAATTCGCCACGCTGCACACCTGGTTGAAGGAGAACATCTATCGGCACGGCAAGAAATACACCGCGCCAGAGTTGATCGCGCGCATCACTGGCGGGGCGCTGACGCCGGGGCCGCTGATCGCCTATCTGCGCCGCAAATACGGGGAGCTGTACGCGCTCTGACGCGCAAAGCCGGGAAAAAACAGGGCGGAAGTCGATGCTTCCGCCCTGCGTCTGTCGGTTTCAGGCTAATGTATCGCCTACTTCTGCGCCTCTACGGAGAGCGTGTAATCGCCGGACGAGCCGTCGGCATAGGTGCCGACTTCGATCACGACGGTATCGCCGCTCGCCAGCGTCAGGCCCTCGATCAGCGAGTTGAAGTTCGAACCCGAGATCCGATCGTCATTTTCGGCGATCAGTTCATCACCAGCGCCGTAAACGCGCAGGTAAGTATCGAACTGGCCGGTTGACTCGCCCAGGCTGATATTGACGACGACATCGGCATCCGCAGTCAGCGTGTAGCGGATCCGCTCGCCCGCCTGGATCGTCCCTTCAACCGTCTGCCCGACGGTGATCTCACCGCCATCGGTGACGATCAGTTCACCGCCGCTGTTCAGCCCGAGCTGTTCGCTTAGGTACTGGATCGCCGTGTCGAGCACGATATCGCCATTGTAGAACAGCGTTTCCTCGGTCACCGGCACGCGCACAGTCGGCTGAACGCCGATGCCCTCGATGTTGATCTCGCGGTTTTCGTTGAGGTTGCGCGTGATCGTGATCGAGACGAACTGATTCTCCGGCATGGCGAACAGACGGCGCGCCCCGCCCAGACCGGCGGTCGGGTACTGGCCGACGATGACCGCGCGATCCTGCACCGTCATCGCATCGGCGAACACCTCGCAGGCGCTGGCGCAGCTCGGCCCGACGAGCACGGCGACCGGCCCGTCGTAGCGCAGGTTTTCCGGCGGCAGGTAGAAACGTGCCGGGCGCTCTTCGTTGATGACGAAATCGCCCACGTTGCGGTTGTACGTCTCATCGAAGCCGAACGTGAGCGGCTCCTGGAAGAAGTAGGCCGCCATCTGTTCGGCCAGGAAACCGTTGCCGCCGCCGTTCTGGCGGACATCGAGGATGATGCCCGGCAGGCCGTTGTCATTGGCCAGGCTGATCACGCGCTCCCACAACTGCACGGTGAGCACTTCATTGTCGAAGAACGAGTAGATGCGCACCAGCAGCAGCCCATTGTCGAGCAGTTCGTACTCCACCGGCAGTTCCAGCCCGGTCAGGCCGCTGGAGAACGATGAGAAGCGGAAGCTGGCCCGCTCGTCCACCGTTTGCAGCGTGACGGCGGTGGGGCGGCGATCGCCGGGGTTCTGGAACTCCAGTTCGACTTCTGCGCCCAGCGGGAAGCGGATCGCGTAGCGGAGCTGCTGCAGACGGCGGTTCCACTCGGTGCTGAATGGTGACGAATACGGCACGGTGTTATCGACCACTTCATCGATCGGGACGCCGTTGATCGACAGGATCTCCGCGCCCAGTTGGATGCCGGCCTGTTCTGCCGGGCCGCCGGGCAGGATGAAATTGACGATCGTGCGCCCATCGTCCACATCGCGGATCGCCATGCCCAGCCCACCCTGGGTCTGGGTGAAGAAGTCTTCATCGAGCACCGGATCGCCCGGCGTCATGAAGATATGGCCGTCCGGGATCGCCCAGGTGAAATCGCGCAGCGCGAACAGGTAAGCGGCGCGATCGCGGTTGGCTTCCGCTTCTTCAAAGCGCGGGCGGAACTCCGCGGCGATGGCATCCCAGTCCAGACCTTTGTACTCGGTGAAGGCATATTCTTCCCGGTACAGTGCGATCATGGCGTCGAACGCCTCGGTATAGCTCAGGTTGGAGAAGTCATCGAGCTGCGCCTCTTCGCCTTCGATCAGATCGATGACCGCGACGCGCGGACGGCTGAAGGTAAACGGATCGGTATCGAGGTTGACGACGGTGTAGCCGGCGGGCAGCGTGACCATGTCCTCATCGCCCGTGAACAGACGTCCATCCGGCCCGAAATTGGATGGGAAGCTCTGGGCATCATCGGGCGCGTAGACGACATACGTGCCGCCGATGACTTCAGCATCCGGGTCATTCTGATCGACGCGCGTGCCCGCGTAGGCGCTCGACCAGCCGCCGCCGTACAGGTCGCGCTCTTCCAGGTACGGCCCGCCGAACGTATTCGTCCAGTAGGCCGGGGTGAAGATCTGCACCCCTTCTTCGGTCACGCCGTCGAAATCGACATCGCGATACTCACCGCGCGGAACCTGCGGCAGCGCGATCTCGTAGGTCACCGGCGAGGTGTAGAAATCGCTGGTGAAAGCGCCCAATGTCTGCGACTGGGGGGACATCAAAAAGCCCTGGTTGCGATCGACGAAGCCCGCCTGATCTTCCATGATGATCAGCGGCTGCGCCGCCCCTGCGGTGAATTCCGGATTGGTGTAGGTCATGACCCCGGTGACCAGCACCGGCCCGCCTTCATCGTTGATGATCGGAGCAGGTGGGGCGGTGTCATCCTGAGCGAACGCCGGGACGACGAGCAGCAGGATCGCGATCAGCGCGATCCCGAATACCAGTCGGCGTGGAAACATGCGCGGAAGTCTCCTTACAAATTGGTCTTTGAACGAAAAGGTGACTGACGTCGTTTAAGAGTATAGTTCAGATCGGCCAGATTTGCTGCGCGCTCTGTGAGCTGGCGCAGCAGTTTACGCCGTTCGTTGGGAATCCGTGGGTGTTGGGCGTATTCCCACACCTCGGCGGCGATCTCGAACACGGCATTGGGACGGGCGATGCGCAGGGCATTTTGCGACCGCCGCTGCAGCCCCTGCGGCCCTTCCGCCAGCCACTGGCTGACCGCATCGGCGACTTCGCGCGGATCGGGCGCATATACCCCGGCCTGATTCTCGATCACGTACTCGACGTTTCCGGTCTCCTGACCGGGGATGGCATCGTACAGGATCATCGGCAGGCCGGCGATACACGCCTCGCTGATCGTCGATGGGCCGGCTTTGGTCACCAGGATATCCGCAGCGGCCATCATGCGCGGCATATCGGTCACGAATCCGTACACGTGCGTCGGCTGATGCCACTGCGTGCTTTCGATCCGCTCCTTCAGGCCTTTGTTGCGCCCGGCGATGATCGCAAGCTGGCAGTTCAGGTTCAGGCTGTCGATCGCCTGGGCGGTCTTGTAGATCGGCCCCATGCCTTCGCCGCCGCCGACGATCAGGATCGCCGGCAGGTCGGGATCCCAGCCCAGGGAAGCGCGCGCCTGATCTTTGGCCAGCAGACCGCGCGCAAAGCGCGGATGCACCGGCAGCCCTGTGATGCGCATCTGCTCCGGCTTCAACCCCGCCAGCAGACCGCGCTCATAGGCGGGGCGGGTTGGGACCAGCGTGCGTTCGGCGCGCCGCTCATACCAGAACATGTGGGTAGAGACGAGATCGGTGACGACCACGACATATGGCGGGCGCTCGCGCAGCGAAGTCAGCGCCTGCATGGTGACGCGCGTCAGCACCGAATGCACCGAGACGACGACGTCCGCCGGATGATCGCGCAGCATCTGTTTCAGGCCGCTTTCCATCGTCACATACATGCCGCGGGTCAGCGTGCGGGCGTTGGCGCGCGAGTCGCTCAGTTTGTACCCCAGCCCCCATGACGATTTGCTCTTGTTGATCAGCCAGGGATAGAACTCCGGCATGTACTTGAATGGGAACGGAGAGTAGCCGCGGAACGCATCGACCAGTTCGATCTCAACCTGGTCACCATGCAGTTCTTTCAAGGCCGCGCTGATGGCTTCGGCGGCGGCCCGGTGACCTCCGCCGGTATCTGACATGATGAAGAGTACGCGTTTGGCCACAGAGAAGTCCTCCTGTCGTCAGTGCGCCCGTTTGCAGATTACCGATCGACTGTCTGTACAATTCGTTTCAGGCGCTTATTGAATGTCGCGCGCGGCAGCATCGTCAGCCGGCCGCACGTCAGGCAGCGCAGGCCGATATCCGCGCCGACGCGGTACACTGTCCACTCACTCCCACCGCAGGCATGCGGTTTGCGCATCTCCACTCGATCGCCGATCTGGATCGAGGATGCGCGAGCGGGCATATCGGCCATTGGTCTACCCGTCTGATCAACCGATTTCCAACAAATAGTAACACCGAACCCGCGATCCGGACACACTGCATGAGCGAACTGCCGCCCACCGCCCACCCATCCATTGTTGAGTTTCTGATGAATGCCGCCGCCAGTCTATCCTGACTCGGCGTCGTGGCGGTGTATAATGACCGCATATCTGGGAGAAGAACATCTTGCTTGGCCTGACCCCCGAAACCCTGGTGGCGCGGTTGATCGTGCTGCTGATCGCGATGACCGTCCACGAGTTTGCGCACAACTACGTCGCCGATCGGATGGGCGACCCCGAGCCGCGCCGGCTGGGACGCCTGACCCTCAACCCATTCGTGCACATCAACTGGATCGGCTGGTTGATGTTCGCCATCATCGGCTTCGGCATCCTCGGCAGCGCGCCGATCTCGCCGTTCCGCATGCCAGCCGAGAACCGACGCTGGCGCTGGCTGGCCGCTGTGGCCGCTGGCCCGGTCTCCAATCTGCTGCTGGCCATTGTCACCGCGATCGTCATCCGTATTCTGATCGGCTTCGGCGTGATCAACGCGCTTCCATCGCTGGTGAACACGATCCTGCTGCAGATGGTGTTCTTCAACGTCATCCTGTTCCTGTTCAACCTGATCCCCCTGTTCCCGCTGGACGGCTGGCAGGTGGTGTATGCGCTGCTGCCGCCGCGCCAGGCGTATGCGTGGGAACGCTATCAGATGACGACGTACTACATCTTCTTCTTCCTCATCCTGCTCAGCTTCGTCAATCTGGGGGGGATCAACCCGCTGGGGCTGATCATCGGCCAGCCCGCGAGCCTGATCATGAACATACTGCTCAGGTGATGACATGAGCGCTGTTTACCGCGTCCGCCAGGGCCTGCGCGCGCTGTTCGCCTGGGTGTACCCGCTCGATGGGGACAGCGCGCGGACGTGGCTGTCCGCGGCGGAACTGGCCCTGTTCACGCGGCTTCAGCGCGGTGAGCAGATCCACAGCCTGAAAGTGCTGGCCGATATCCTCTCTGGGGCAGGGACGCCCTCGCGCGCGCTGGCCGCGGCAGCGCTGCTCCATGACGTCGGCAAGATCCGCTATCCTCTGCGGGTGTGGCAGAAGACACTGGTCGTGCTGACGCGCGCCGCGCTGCCGAAGCTGTACGCGCGCCTGGCCGCCGGCGATCCGGGGCACTGGCTGGCGCGGCCCTTCGTGGTTTACGCGCAGCATCCCGCCTGGAGCGCGGAGTACGCGGCGGCGGCGGGCAGCGATCCGGATACGATCTGGTTGTGCGCGCATCACGCCGATCCGGCTGAGCGCTGGCGCGAACATCGGCTGTATCCGCTGCTGGTGCGTTTGCAGCAGGCCGATGACAGCAACTGATCGACATATGAACTGACATTCTGGAGAACAGCAACCGATGGCGGGGAACACCATTCAAATCGGCATTCTGGGCATGGGGCGTCTGGGGACGTCGATCGGCCTGGCGATCCGGCGTTTTGCCGCCCGCAAAGAGACGCGCCAGCAGTTCCAGGTATCCGGGTATGATACCGACGCCGCCCGCGCTAAAGCCGCGCGCGAGCGGGGCGCGCTCGATGCGGTCGTCTCGTCTCCGGCGGAGTGCGCCGATGGACGCGATATCGTCGTCATCGCGCTGCCGCTCGGGGAGGTGGCCGGTGGGCTGCGCGCGATCGCCCCGGCCCTGCGCGACTCGGCGGTCATCCTCGATTTTTCGCCGTATAAGGCGATCGGGGCGACGTGGGCGCAGTCCGCGCCCGACCGGCGCGCGCATCTGCTCGGCGTGACGGCGCTGTTCAACCCGGATCATCTGTTCGACGGCATCGACGATCCCGATCACGCCGCAGCCGATCTGTTCGATCGCGGGCATCTGCTGATCGCGGGCGCCCCCGATGCGGAACCGGCTGCGCTGGAACTGGCGGCTGATTTCGCCGCGCTGCTGGGCGCTGCGCCGCAGTTCATCGACCCGGCGGAGCATGACGTCTGGATGACATGGATGACGGCGCTGCCGACCGCGCTCGGCATCGGCGCTTTCCTGGCGCTGCGTCAGTCGCCCGGCTGGGATGGCATCCGCCGCGCGGGCAACGCTGAATTTGGCCGTCTGACCGGCGCGCTGGCCGGGACGCAGCAGGACGATCTCCAGCTTCTGCTGTCCACCGATCGCGCCGGGTTGACGCGCGCGCTCGACGCCGCTATCGAGGCGCTGACCGTGCTGCGTGACCTGGCCGCGCGCGAAGATCCGGCGGGGCTGCGCGAGGCCGTCGCCCGGGCCAGCGAGGAATATCAGGACTGGCTGACGCGGCGGCGGCGCGGTGAGTGGGATCCCACCGAGGCGAATCTGTCGATGGCGGAGATCACCGCGCGCACCAGCCTGCTTGGCGGTCTGCTGGGCAGGCGCAGTAAAAACCCGTGACGATCTGCTGCGGCCAGAATTTACACACCGGTAACACTCCGTCCATCTCTCGTTCATATCCTTCTGGTAGTGTGCTCGATCGGGTACGAATGCTCGATTGGAAAGGAAGTGATGAGGATGAAGTCCCGTTTGTTCACAGGAATCGGTGTGCTGGTCGTCGCGATCGCGCTCATGATCTCCGCCGTCACCGCGCAAGAGGCGACGCCGGAAGCGACCCCTCAACCGGAGGCCACCCAGGAAGCGGCCAGCCCGCGCCCCTATCTGGGCGTGCGCATCACAGCCAGTGAGGATCCCGCTCAGCCCGGCGTGGTGATCCTGGCCGTCGATCCGCGTTCACCGGCTGCGGAAGCCGGGCTGGAAGCGGGCGATGTCATCACCGCGGTGAATGGCAGCGCCGTCACTGCGCCTGAAGACGTCGTCACCGCGATCGCCGATCGGGCGATCGGCGATACCGTGTCTCTCGAAATCGTCCGCAATGGCGAAACGCGGACGGTCGAAGCTGTGCTGGCTGAACTCCCTCAAGACGCTGTCACGCTGCGCTTCGGCCCTGGCCCGCGCGGGAATGGCCGCGGGGAGCCGGGCGGTGTGATCCCGATCGACCCGGAGCAGCTCCCTGAGATGTTCCGCTTCTTCATGCAGCCGGGCATGGGGATGTTCCCGCAGAACGGCCGCCTCGGGGTGGTTTTCGTCACGCTGGATGCGCAGGTCGCGGCGGAGCGCGGCGTTGACCTGACCGAGGGCGCGCTGATCGTCGAGGTCGATGCCGACTCGCCCGCTGCGCAGGCCGGTCTTGAAGTCGGCGACGTGGTCACCGCGGTGAACGGCGAACCGGTCAACCAGGAGATCACGCTGCGCGACCGGCTGATCGCCTATGAGCCGGAGGATACGGTCACGCTGACTGTGGTGCGCGCAGGCGAGACCCGCGAGATCGCTGTCACGCTCGGCCAGCCGCTGCAGCCCGCGATGGACATGCTGCCGTTTGAAGGCATGCCACCGTTCAACTTCGGCCAGCCGGATGGCGAGCGGGGCGGTCTGGGGGGGCTGCTGCCGCCCAATCACCCGCCCATCCCGCTGATCCCGGCTGATCGGGAATTGACCTGAGACGGCCATTCCTGCTGCTCATCTGAGTGAACGCCCCCGGACATACTCAGTCCGGGGGTGTTTTTTGACCGGCCTCGGCCCGCTGATCGTTCAATTGCCGCCCGGCTGAAGCGGCGGCTCGTCCGGTGCTGTCGGTGGGCCTCCGTCCGGATCGGCTTCCCCGGCATCCGAATCATCGCGCAGTGGGCGCAGCGGCGGCAGCGTGGTATCCGGGTTGGCCGCGCGGTACTCGGCGCGGGCGCGCTCCTCCGCTTCGATCCGCCGCTGTTCGGTCAGTTCCGCCTGGGTGCGCGCGCTGGCGATAAACTCTTCGATCTGGGTGGGCGTGCGGATGAGCGACCCCCACTGGGCGGTTTCATCGCGCATCACCTGGAGCGTCCCGCTGCTGTAGGCGCGCAGGGCCTGGTGATATTTGCCGTTGTCCATCTGCTCATCGGGCGACTCGGCATCGGCGACGACGAGATTCTCGACCGCCGCTTCGTAGATCGCGCTGGCGCGATCCCACTGGTACAGATCGGCCAGCGTGCCGAACGCCGCCGCGATCGCGGGGGCGACCACGCTGACGATCGCCAGCAGCGCCAGCGGGCCGCACAACCCGTGTGGATTGGCCGTGCAGTCCACCTGATTGGTCGAGATCAACAGCGTCAGCGCGGCGGATGACAGACCGGCCGCCAGCGAGAAAACCGCCCGCCAGGTATTGACGCCGCGAGCGGCCTCCCGATTGTCGCGCGTGCGCACAGTGTAGTACAGACGCTGATCCTCTAGCGCGAACTCCCGGAAGATCTCGTACAGGGCGCGGTCGTAATTGCGCTGGAAGCTGTCCTGTGGGTTGGGGGACGGTTCCGAGTACAGACGTGGTGCAGTCATGATGGGTCATCTCCCTCGCAGTCGAATTCAGTCGGTTGTGCGCTGCTGATCGGGATCCATGCCCCGGTTGATGTCAGCGGCGCGGCGGGACAGCGCCCGGCGGCGATCGTCGCGCTGGAGGTTGGCATACGGCTCCAGGTTGACGAGGAAGCGGAAGTACTCGCGGCGCAGATGTTCGGCCCGGCGACGGTTGTCCATCCACAACTGCATCGGCGACTCGCGGCTGATCAGCGTCGCCATAAAGGTGACCAGCAGGGCGATGCAGGTTTCGATGAACCCCCATACCGGCGCGGCTGACGTGCTGCTGAACAGGGCCAGCGCCTGGAACGACCCGACCATCGTCGCCAGCGCGGCCAGCAGGATGTAGAGGATCTGAAACTTGCGATAGCGGTTCTGATTGAACTTGGCCGCGTGATCGCGCTCGCGAAACAGCGGCAGCAGATCGCGCTCCAGATGCGCCAGATCATCGCGGATGCGCTGCTGGACTGCCGGGGGGTATTTGCTGAGGATGGCCTCCAGCCGCTCACGGTTGAGCAGTTGGTAGGCGGGATCCGGCGCTTCAGGCCGGAAGCGCCCCCACTGCGGCAGATCGCGAAGCCATGCGGCGACGCGACGAGAAGGCGGCTTCCCCTGTGAGGTGGGCTGGCGCATCGCGCTCTCGCTCGGATCGGACGCCGGCGGTATGATGGCTGACGGATTGTCTGCGCTGGTCATCGGTTTGACCTTTCACATAGCTGCTGAACGCACATTGTGGCGATCTCTGCATCCAATCTAGAGCGTGTTAGGCACTTTAAAGACAAAAAGCGAACGTATGGACAAAGCGATGCAGCATAATCATGGCAAAAGCCAGGAAATGCAGCC
>DAOUBU010000060.1:0-78372 GCA_034432395.1 Anaerolineae bacterium | reverse complement strand
CAGGAGACCTCGGCTCGGTTTTGGATTTCAGACACCCAAATCCTACCGAAGTCTCCCCTGTTTAGAAAAACCTGCACATCGGGTTAACTATTTCAAATACCTGGAAAAGACCTATTCGAGCGCCACGGCTCAGGTTGCGCGCAGCCTGTACGACTGGATGCGCGCCCACTGCGACAACATCAGTTTCAGCGGGCGGCGCGAACCCGCCGTACACGGGCACGTCTACGTCGGGCCGGGCGGCGTCCTGATCGCGTCGCTGCGCGCCTTTCGCGTCAACCCGGCGCTGGAGCTGCCGCTGGCCTATCTGGCCGATTTCCCACCTTACGACCAGCCCGAGATGCGCCTGCAGATCATCCATACCCTGAATACCCTGTTTCCGCCGGGGCAGGGGCTGGCCGATGATCGCGCTGACCGCCGGCCCACCATCCCGCTGCTGCCGACGCTGGCCACGCCGGAGCGGCAGGCGGTGGTCACCGGCATCCTGGCCGAAATTGTGGAGCATCTGCACCTGATCAGCGGTGGATGAACGCACGACGCCCTCAGCCGATGCGCGGGATCTGGGTCGGGGGGACATGAAAGCGATGCCGGCGGATGAACATCCCGCTGCGCGAGATCGTGACGACGCTGAAACCGGGTTCTGCCCCCAGATCGCCCTGAATGTTTTCCTGTTCCGGGTAGCACTCCAGTTGATACCAGCTTGATGGTACGCTGTGGTAGTAGATGCCGTCGCGGTAGGTATCGGTCGCCATGTGGACGTGACCGAAGAACACCCCGCGCAGCCGTCCGCGCGCCTGCAGCAGCAGCCGATGCAGATCTTCACCGTTGGTCAAACGCATGAATTCATCCCAGAACGGCGCGCCGATCGGCAGTATATTATGATGAATGGCGACGACCAGCGGTCGGGTATCGGGTTGATGCAGCAGCCGATCGAGCCAGTCGAGCTGCTCCACGGTCAGCGTGCCGCCAGCGAACTGCGCCGGGGTGCTGCTGTCCAGGCAGATGATCTGCACGCCATTGACCTCGAACTCGTAATCGAACGTCGGGCGCGCCTGCGGCAGGCCGAGCAGGGTGCGCTGCAGCAGTTCCCGGCTGTCATGGTTGCCCGCCAGGTAGTAGATCGGGTAGGCCAGCTCGCTGAAGACCGCGCGCGCGGCTGTGTAGGCCTCGTCAACCGGGTCGAAGGCGACATCGCCCGTATGCAGGATGAAATCGGGTTTGAACGGCAGCGCGTTGATCTGCCGCACCAGTTCGCGCGCGCCGTCACCGGGGGGGTATGCCGCTTCGGGGAGGATGTAGGCCGGGTCGGGGCTGATGTGCGTATCCGAGATATGGATGAAACGAACCAGCGCCTCCGACTGGCGGGTGCGCAGCGCGGCGAGCAGATCGGGCTGTCTGGTTCCCAGGGTATCGAAGCGGTTGTCGGTCATTGTCTCATCCATAAGTATGATGCGGCGCGAGTCAGCGGCGCGAGTCAGGGTGAAGTTCGATCTTGATGAAGAACCGATATTTTAGCGCGTTTCAACAGATTACACTGATTGGGTTCGGCCTAGCTGTGATCGGGGGGAGCGCGGCCTGCGCGCCCCGGCAGCAGGTCGTGACGATCCCCACGCTGGTTGAACTGCCAACGCTGACCGACACCGTCCCGCCCACAGTGCCCGATACCGAAACGCACACCCTGACCCCGTCGGCGACGCCGACCGGCACGGACATCCCTACGATCGCGCCAATCCAGACCGCCAGCCCGTCGGTTCCGACGCCGACCGCCTCTCCATCCGCCACGCCCACACCCGTCCCCAGCGCCGCGCCGACGGTCACCCGGACGCCGAGCGCGACGATCACCGACACGATCACCCCGTCGCTGACGCCGACGTTCACCGCTTCGCCGGAGATCGGCGCGTTCGGCGCGCTGGTCGATCTGGCGGCGCGGGTGACAGTGCTGCCGCTGGAAACGCGCTATAACCCGCCGACGCTGACCGCACTGGCCGCTGCGCGCGCGCAGCTCGCCAGCCAGACGCCGCCGGGGGCGCTCGTCATCATCGCCGCCGGGCCGGGGCTGGTGCAGGCGACGCTGCCGCCCGGCGCGGCGCTGCCGACCCCGTCCGCTGTGAGTAACGTCGCCGGGCAGATCGTCGGCCCGCCGCTCATCAGCGGGGCGACCCCGCTCCCGCCGCCGTTGATCTGTCAGTATCCGCCGCCCGGCGCGCTGCCGACCCTGCTGGCCGCCGACGCCGCGCTCGCGGCCAGTCTGGGCTGCCCAGTCGGGGCGCCGCCAGCCGTCAGCCTGCTGCCCGGCGCTTCGCAGGTGTTCGAGCGCGGCACGATGATCTACATCGCCCCGGCGGTGGGCGGCAGCGGTTCGATCTACGTGCTGACGCCCGATCAGCGCTTCCTCCGCTTCGATGATACGTTCCTGCCCGGCGTCGATCCGGAACTGGTGGGGGAAAGCGTCCCGCCCGGCCTGTTCGAACCCGTCCGCGGTTTCGGCAAGGTCTGGCGGCTCAACCCGGACGTGCGCGCTGGCCTGGGCTATGCGCTGGCCCCGGAACAGGGCGACACGACCGCGCTCGTCGAGTTCACCCGCGGACGGGCCGTGTACGTACCGATGCGCGGTGCGACTTACGTCCTGATCGACGACGCGCCCGGCGCCAGTGCCGGATCCTGGCGCGCGCTGATGGGCGGGTTCTGACGCGCGGAGCGTTCGCATGATGGGGATGGCGCTGGCGGCGGCGCGTCTGCTCGTCCTGTTCGCACCGGTCACCGCGCTGGCCGTGCTGCTGGGGCGTTTCGCCGATGGCATCGGCGCGATCACGTATACTCGCGAGCTGATCCGCAGCGGCCAGTACGTCGATCTGCCCGATATCTACCTGCACGATCTCGATCGCGATCGGGTGCTCAACCTGACGCGCACCCCCGACCAGATCGAGCTGGAGCCGGTCTGGTCGTCCGATGGCCTGCGGCTGGCATACGTCGCGTACGCCCTGCGCGGCGGGCTGCGGCGCATCTGCCTGATCGATCTGGCCGGGCCGGATCGCTGTTTCGCCCCGGCGGGCGGCTGGTACGATCACCCGGTGTGGATCGCCGATCAGGGCCGGGAACGGCTGTTCTTTGAGGCGCACGATACGGAATTCGGGTCGTCGGCGCTGGTCGAAGGGCTGCCTGACGGTCAGCTTCGCCCGCTCGATCCACAGCGGGATGAAGGATCGGCGTTTTACGCCGCTCGCGCCGTCGTGCAGCGCACGTACAGCGCCGCGCTCAGCCCGGACGGCGGACATGCCATCATCCCGATGGATGTCAGCGGCGATGCTCACCTGTTCCTGGTCGATCTGGGCGATGCCAGCGCGCCCGCCCGGCAGATCTCATCGGGGCGGGGCGACTTTTTCTACCCGTCGTGGCGTCCGCGCTGATCGACGGCTTCCCGCCGTTTTCGGGTTGCGACTTTCCACAATCTGCTGACTTCCTTATAATCGCACCTGTTTCTGAACGTGCGCAGTGATGAAGGCAAGCCATATGCGTCGATGGATGCGTTTTTCCAGCCCGCTGTTTCTCATCTGGCTGTTCATCGGTCTAACGCCGATCTCCGCACAGGGCGGTTTGCTTGACGGCGGCTTCGAGGGGACTTACACCAGCCGCGGTCGCCCCGATCTCAATATCCCCGCCGACTGGGGCTTGTGGGTCACCGAAAGCCCGCGCACCGAAGCCTGGATGAACCTGATCCCGGTCGCGTTTCCGCATCGCGGCCCCGATCCCAACCCGCACAGCGGGGCGCTGGCGCTGAACTTCAACCGCGGTTACGCCACCTTCACCGCCGCCGTCTACCAGCAGGCCGCCACCACGGTCGGGACGCCGGTCTCGGCCAGTGCGTGGGGGTTCCTGCGCACCTGTGACATCCCGCAAGGGAGCGATCGCTGCGCCTCGGAACCGGGCAGCGGTGCCTATATGCGCGTCGGCATCGATCCCAACGGCGGGACGAACCCGTTCGATGGCGATGTCGTCTGGTCGCCGAATGCTGCGCCGCATGAAACCTGGCAGCAGATGAGCGTCAGCACGACCGCGACCGGCACGACGATCACGGTGTTCCTGTTCACCTCGCAGCAGTGGCCGCGCCAGATCAACAACGCCTACTGGGATGACGCCGCGGTGACCGGCGCGGGCGGCGTGCCCGCCGGTGGCGTGGTGACCGGCGGCGAACAGCCCGGCGCGCCGCCGCCCCCGCCGACGGCCACCCCTGTGCCGTTCGTCGCGTTCGTCCGCCCGCAGCCGCCGCAGCCCGACGGCTCGATCGTGCACACCGTCCAGCCGGGGGACACGGTGGACAGCATCGCGTTCGCCTACGGCGTGACGCGCCAGCACATCATCGACCTGAATCAACTGCGCAGCGCGACGTTCATCTTCGTCGGTCAGCAGCTTCTGATCCAGCCCGCGCCGACGGCGACGCAGGTTCCGACTGAAGCGCCCACGCTGCCGCCCACCGCGACGCCGATCCCGCCGACGCCGACGCTCGCGCCGGGCAGCGGTGTCGCCGGCAGCTCGATCACCGGGACGGGATCGCTGATCCAGCCGACCCGCGTGCCGACCAGCCAGCCGACGGCGCTGCCGCCGACGATCGCCCGCCCGGCGACGATCGCGCCCGGCGTCACCAACCCGGATGGCAGCACCAATTTCGGGCCGACCAACCCGACGCCGACGGCGACGCCGTTCGGTTTCGACCCGAACGCGCCCGCGCCGGTGCTTTCGGTGGCCTCCGGCATCGTCCTGCCGCCGCTCGATCCGTCCGCGCTGACGGGCAGCGTGTGCGCGCTGATGTTCCCGGATGCCAACGCCAACCGCGTCCAGGATCCGGATGAAGCTGCCGCCGTCGGCGATGGCATCGTCCAACTGCTGACGCAGGATGCTTCGGCGGTCATCGCCCAGAGTGTGACGCGGGCCACCGGCGAGCCGGTCTGCTTCGACGATCTCTCACCAGGGGATTATCTGCTGGCCGCCGCGCCGCCGCAGAATTACGGGCTGACCACGGCCAATCAACTGCGGGTGCGCGTCGCCGCGGGCGAGCGCGTCATCCTCGGCTTCGGCGCAGCGGAAGGCTTCGTGCCGGGCAGCCCGCCCCCGGTCGATCCGGGCGCGGCCCCGGATGCTGCGGTCGAGACCGCGGGCGTCCCAGCCGTCGGCATGGAGAATGTGGGCATGCTCGTCTTCGGGGCCGGGGTGGCGGTCGCGGTCGTCGGCCTGGCGTTCTCGATCCTGATCAACCGTCGCTGAGCGAGGGGCAGCATGTACCGCCGGGCGGTTGTTCTCACGCTGCTGCTGGTCGTGGCTTTCACGGCCAGCGCGCCGCTGCGCGCCCAGGACGCGGCCACCGGTCAGTTCTGGGTGCGCGCCTTCGAGGATCGCGATGGCAATGGGACGCGCGATCCCGGCGAACCGCTGATCACCGGCGGCATCGGCGTCAGCCTGCTGACCGGGAACGGGATCGTCATCGCCACCGGCCTGCTCGACGAGTCGCCGTATGCGGCGCAGGGGCAGATCGGCTTTCAGTTCCTGACGCCCGGCGAATACACGCTGGTGATCGCCGCGCCAGAGTTCCGGGCCACCACGGAGTCCTCGTTCACGCGGACGATCGCCGCCGGGACGATCCCGATGCTGGTCGAATTCGGTGCGCAGCGTATCCCACTCGATGCGCCTGCGAATGCAGCCGCCGACAGCGCTGTCGCGACGCGCAGCCTGCTCGGCCTGCCGGTCGCGCTGACCGAGGAGCAGCGCTTCGAGATCGGGCGCATCGCCCTGGCGGCGCTGGGCGCAGTCATCGTGGCCGGGGTGATGTTCTTCGGCGGGATGATCATCTACGCCGGTCTGCTGCGGCGCAAATATCGCCGCGAAATGGCCGCCCTGCGCGCCCGCTACACCACCGGATCGCTGCCCGCCGTCCAGCTCAGCACCGGCGAATCCGAGCGCTACACCCCGCCGGTCTGACCGCTCTCACCGGTTCAAGCGCTGGCGCAGCGAGCGGATGAACCAACCGAATTCCTCGATGCGCAGCAGGTACGCTCCGGCGAAAAAGATCAGCGCGCTGGATCCGCCGGCAGCGAGCACCAGCAGCCCCTCGCGGATCGTGCCGCCCCCGGCGAAGATGCGTTCGAACACCGGCTCCAGCAGCAGCGCCGCCGCGCCCATCAGGCCGGCGGCGACGCCGGTTTTGACCAGCGTCAAAAGGATGCGCTGCGAGCCGTACCCGCCGATGCGCCGCCCCAGGATGGCCGCCGAGAGCAGCGCATGGACGATATGCTTGACGCTGTCGGCCACCATCAGGCTGAACAGGCCGATGACGGGCAGCAGGGCCAGCGCCGCGATCATGTAGACGACCAGACTGGCCACGCCGATCAGCGCCGGCGTCAGCGTATCCTGCCGGGCGTAGAAGGCATACACCAGCAGCAGATCGACCGCGGCGAACGGCAGGCCGATCAGATACAGGCGCAGCGCATCGACCGTGATGACGGTGTCCGCCGCGGTGAATTCCCCGTGTTCGAACAGCAGGCGCACGATCGGCACGGCCAGCACGAACAGGCCGATCGCCGCCGGGATGATCAGCGTGATCGCCAGGCGCAGCCCCAGCCCCAGGATATTCTTGTATTCCGCTTCACCGCCCGCGGCGGTATCGGCAGCGCGGGCCAGCGCCACCTGACGCGACAGCGTCGGCAGAATGGCGATGCTGATGGCCGTGGCGACCAGCCCCTGCGGAAACTGGATCAGCGTCGTCGCCCAGTTCATGTAGCCGAGCGCGCCCTCGATCGTCTGGCTGGCCAGGTTGTAGCTGAAGGTGCGCACCACCAGCGTATCCAGGATCAGCGACCCCATGACCGGCAGGTAGAGCAGGGCGATCTGCCGGATGGCCGGGCTGCCCCAGTCGAAGCGCGGGCGCAGCCGCGCGCCGCGCATGCCGGGGAGCTGAAGCAGAAGCTGGGCCAGCGCGCCGATCAGCCAGCCCAGCGCCGCCGCCGTCACCGCGGAGAGCGGGCGACCGGGGACGAGGAGGATCAGCGGGCCGCTGCGCTCGATGATCACGGTCAGCGGCGGCGTCAGCGTCAGCATGACGATGACGATGGCCGCGTTGAAGACCACCCCCGCCAGCGCGGGCCAGGCGAAGGCGCGCAGCGCGTACAGCGCCCCGCTGAAGATGGCGAACAACCCGAGCAGCAGCAGGGCGGGCGCGGTCAGGCGCAGCAGATCGGCGGCCAGCGCCAGAGTCGGTGCGGCATAGCCGCTGCCCACCAGCGCCACGATCTGCGGCGCGAAGGCGACCAGCCCCAGCGTCAGCGCGGCCAGGAGCGCCGTCATCAGGCTGGCCAGCGAGGAGACGACGCGCCACAGCGCCGCCTGACCGTCGCGCGCGGTGATCTCGCTCAAGACCGGGATGATGGCGCTGTTGACATGCCCGGCGATCAGCAGGTCGTACAGCGTTTTCGGGATGATGGTGGCGACGTAGAAGGCATCGACGGCGGCGGACGCCCCGAAGAGATTGGTCAGCGCGATCTCGCGGGCCATGCCCAGCACCCGGCTGCCGATGTTGCCCAGCGTCAGGATGCCGGTGGCGCGCGCGACGTGCGCGGCTTCTTCGGCGGGTTCGGCGGTCGGTCGATCAGGGCGGTCGGCGTCGGTGAGCAGCGCGGCGGCGGTTTCTGGCTTGGCGTTGGCCAAGATCGTCGTCCTTACTGAACGGTTGACAGACGCTAAGCATAGCACACTCTAGCCGGGCTGAGATCGCCCGGTCTGCGGCGGACGCTGTTCCGTCAGCGGGTAGCTGCGCAGCGTGCAATACTGCGCCCCTGATGGCGTCAGGGTGCTGGCGATCAGATGGAAAGCGTCGATCGGAAGTGGATCGGTGCGGAAATCGGCGTGCTGGCGGATGAACGCCTCGACCGCCGCGCCGCAGTCCGGCTGTTTCAGCCGGGCCAACGTCAGATGAGGGCTGAAGGGCCGATCTTCCGGCGGGAAACCCGCCGCGACCACGGCGCGCTCGACCGCGGCTTGCAGCGTCAGCAGGGCGGGCGGCGCGCTGATCCCGATCCAGAGCACGCGCGGCGGGCGGCGATCGCCGGGCGGGAAGCGCCCCGCTCCGCGCAGGCTGAGCGTGAACGGCGCGCCGTTCACGGCTGCCAGCCCGTCGCGCAGGGCGATCATCCTCCCTTCGTCGATGTCGTCACCGACGAAGCGCAGCGTCACATGGAAGGCGTGCGCGCCGACCCAGACCGCGCCAGGGATGGGCGCGCGCAGGGCGGCCAGCCGCTTTTTGACCGGTTCGGGCAGCTCCAGCGCGATGAACAGGCGGTAGCGCATCGGCGTTCTCCGCGTCAGGTGGGCAGATCGTCCGCGCGGCGGCGCGGGATCTTCGGCGGGCGGATCGACTCGCTCAGAGGCGGCAGTTCCGGCAGATCGGGCGGGGGCGGCGGCGCGCCGGGGCGCGGCCCGGCCTCCGGCAGATCGGGCGGCGTGGCCGGCGCGATCGGCGGCAGGTGCGGCTGGGTGTTGAACGGCTGATCGCGCTGCGGCAGATGGGGGCGCGCGCTGGGAGCATTGGTCACCGGCGGGCCGGCGGGCGGTTCGAAACGCGGGCGGGGTGAGGTCGGTTCCGGCGCGTAGGCCGCAGGCGCTACCGCCGGTTGAGCCGGCGGGGCCGATCGGGTCGGCTGAACGGGCTGGACGGGCTGCGTCGGCTGGAAGTGCGGCGCAGGGGTGGCCTGCGGCTGTGCGGTGGGTTGGGCCGGCTGGCCGTTCAGGCCGCCCTGCTGTGCCGCCATCATCGTCTGATGATAGACCGCGATATACTCCGCCATCTGCTGCTGCTGATCGCGCGTTTCGGCCTGCTGCTCACGTGCTTTGTACTGCGTCTGCCGGTGCGACAGCTCCGCCTGGATCGAGGCCGGGTCATAGACCTTGTCGAAGATTTTGGCCTCGTTCGAGCCGAGCAGGGAGATGCGGATCGTCCCCCGATTGAGCAGCGTATTCAGCGGGCCGGTCACCTCGGACATGACGTTATCGACCTGAGCCAGGCGCACGATCTGTTCCTCGTTCTGCAAAAACATCGGGCGGCGGTGCACCAGCGTGATGCGATCGCGGCCCAGGATCATCATGTCGTTGCGCCAGTCCCAGTCGGCCAGGTACAGCCAGATCAGGCCGATGATCCCGGCCAGCCCGGCTGCGCCCAGCATCACACCGACCGGAAGCTGCAGCAGCCCGGCCAAAAAGGGCAGCATCAGACTGCTGGCCAGCAGCAGCAGCGGCAGGATGGTATGTTCGAGCCAGACCGTGACATGCCGTCGGTAGATGACATCGCCCTCGTCATTGAGGAAGCGCGTGCGCAGGAACGGCAGCCCGACCGTATCGATCTGCACGATCGCCGCGTTGCCATTGTCAACCGCCGTGGCGGTCTGCGCGGGGCGCAGCCCCAGCGCCTGCTCGATGTTCTGCTGGATCGCCTGCCGACGATTCCGTTCATTCACCTCCTGGAAGCGATCGCGCTGGGCGAAGACGCGCTGCTGGATCGCTTTCGGGTTGGGCATGATCGACAGGCTGATGTGATTGGCCTCGCCCGCTGTACGCAGGGTGATCGTGCCGTAGTTGAAGATCTGCGCCATCGGATCCGCCGGCGGGATCTCGACGCTCACCTCCAGGATGCGCTCCAGCGGGATCTCGTTGATCTGGTTTTCGAAGCGCAGCAGATGCCGCCAGATCCGGATGACGCGCTGGTCGGTGATGATCAGGAAATCGTTGCGCCATTCCAGATACAGATACACCACGATCAGACCGGGGATGATCAGCCCGAACAGACCGAAGAGGGCGATCCACACCGGCGATTGACCGCCCAGCACCACGATGCCGGCCAGCGCGCCCGCCGTCAGCAGGAAGGGCAGCCACAGGCCGCGCAGGAAGGCCCACGGATGCCGCCGGTGGATCTCCAGCACGGTCTCATCGCTGCGCTGACCGGTGAACAGGCGCTGTCCCGTCCCGCGGCTGCCGGAGCCGTACAGCGCGGCGCTGGCCGTGCCCGGCGCGAGCGGGATGCGCAGGTTGGTGCGGATCTCCGGGGCGTGGATGAGCAGAGCGGTCAGGTCGCGCTGCGCCAGCAGCAGGATCGTCGATGGCTGCATCGCCCGCAGGGTGACGGTGTGGGTCTCTTCAAAGGCCAGCGCCGACTCGCCCAGGTAGACGCCCGGTTCGACGATGCTGACGCGCTCTTCATACCCCTGCGCGTTGATGCGCGTCAGCACACCCGTGCCCTGAGCGTAGACGATCAGACCCTGTGCCGGCGTCCCCTGCTGGAAGATGATCGCCCCCGGCTCGTAACGCATCACCTGTACGATCGACGCCACCCGGGCGAGCTGATCCGGCGTCAGCCGTTCGAACATCGGTATGTCGCGGAGGCGGTCGGTGATAAACTGAAGGGCGGCCGCCTGCGCAGGCGGCATGCCGGGCCGATAAGCGCTCATGATCGCGTCCCGTCTGCACAGATGAGTCGAGTTATGCGTCCATTGTATCAGGAGTCCGCCCGGTGACCGCCAATTTCCCACTGGCCCGCCGCGCTGCCCGGTTTGCGCCGCTGCTGCTGCTGATCGCCGCGCTGGCGCTGCGCCTGCATCACCTCGGCCAGATCGAGCACAATGTCGATCAGGCGTACCCGATCGGGCAGGCGCTGCGCACGCTGGATCGCGGGGATCTGCCGCTGCTGGGGCAGCGCACCAGCGCGCAGATCCCCAACCCCCCGCTGGCGGGATATCTGTACCTGCCGATCGTGGCGCTGACGCGCTCGGCGCTGGTTGTTCAGATCGTCGTCATCCTCCTCAACAGCGCCGGCGTGCTGCTCGGCTGGGCGGCGATCCGCGCCGCAGCCGGTGCGCGCGCCGCCTGGATCGGCGGCTGGCTGCTGGCCGTCAACCCGTGGCTGATCGAGTACAGCCGGACGACCTGGGTGCAGGCGCTGCTGCCGTTTTACGTCCCGGCGCTGGCGTGGCTGCTGTGGCCGCTCCTGATCGGGCGTGGCAGGCATCCGGGGGCGCGCTGGATCGCCGCGTGCGTGGTCTTCGCCCTGGCGGCGGGATCGTATCTGCTCGCCTATGCGCTGCTCATCCCGATCGGGCTGTGGCTGCTGCTGTACCGTCAGCGCCTCGCCGTTGTGCCGCGTCGCAGTCTGATCATCGGCCTGCTGATCCCGCTGATATCCGGCATGGTTTACGTCGGGGCGCTGCTGAGCGCCCCGGACGGGCGCTCCGGGTTGGAGACCTTCACCGGAAGCGGCGTGCGCTTCAGCGCCGAGGCGTGGGACCATGCGCTGCGCCTGATCAGCGGGCGCGATTACCCGGCGGCGCGCGGGGCGGAAGCGCCGACTCAGGACGGGGCGCTGCGCCAGACGCTGACCGACGGCGCGCATGTCGCGATCAGCGCGCTCACCCTGACCGGGATCGGGATCGCGCTCTGGCGGGCGCGGCGGGATCGACGGGCGCTGCTGCTTCCGATCGGCTTCCTCGCCCCGGTAGCGATCATGACGGTCACGACGCAGGTGGTGCATCCGTTCTATCAACTGCTCGGCGTGCCGTCCGGCGCGGCGCTGGCCGGGAGCGGGGCGGTCTGGCTGCTCGATCGCGGGCCGCGTGCATGGCGGCGGGCAGCGGCGATCGCCGCTGTCGGTCTGCTGCTCGCGTTCGGAGCGCTCATGGCGCTCAGCAGCGCGCGCTTCGCCCAGGCCACGGCGGCGACGCCGGGTGCGCACGGTCTGGGGGCGCTGCCGCTGAGTGTTGGACTGCGCCTCGGCGCGGCGCTGGACGCTGCGCTGCCTGAAGATGGCGCGGTCTACGCCGATATCGATGAGTGGACGCTGGCCAGCTTCAGCGGGCGGACGTTTGCCTCGTTCTGGCGCGAGATCGACCCGGCCCGGCTCATCATCCTGCCACGGGCGGGCGGGGCGTACATCCGCCTCGATGCAGCGGGGCTGACGCCGATCCCCGGCGCGCAGATGACGATCCTCGATCTGGCCGATGGGACGGCGGTGCGCCTGGACGCGCTCGCGCCCGATCCGGCGCTGCCCGCCGGTTTCGATCCGCTGGAGGCCGTCGGCCTGCTGGATGGACGAGCGGCGCTGGCACTGCGCGGCTGGGCGCTGGCACAGGCGGGCGATCGGATTGCGCTGCACTTGGCGTGGCAGGTGGTCGAGGCCGATGAACAGACAGCCGGGCGGCTGTTCGCGCCATTCGCGCACCTGTTCACCGCCAGCGGGGAGCGCGCGGCGATCGTCGATGCGGCCCCCGTGCCAGGTTACGTCTGGCGGACGGGCGATCTGCACCTGCACCGTCTGACGTTCGTCCCTCCGCCTGATCTGGCGGCGATCCGCGTCGGCCAGTACGACGGCGGCGCGGGGATCAACCTGCTGTTCGAGGGTTCGCCGGTCGTCGATCTGCCGCTGGACTGACGATCACAGCGCGGTCAGGCGTTTGTACTGCGCTTCCAGTTCGCTCCGCCTGCGGGCCGCCGCGGCGCGGGCATCGGCCAGAGTCTGCCGGTACTCGTGCTGAAGCGCAGTCCGGAACTGCTTACCGGTGGACGGGGAAAACGCGATCACCAGCGCCGCGCCGATCAGCGCGCCGACGCCGATCCCGATGATCAGGCCGCGAATAAGTTTCACAGTCCGCCTCCCGGAACGAACAGAAAAAGCTGCACCCGGTCACAGGATTATCGTGCGGGCATTCGGTCTTCAAGGGCGCAGGGCGCTGCGCCCCACCATTGTACCTCACTTGCGCTTCTTTGGATGGCTGACGATAATCCCGTGACCAGATCAGCCACGCCGCTGCCGACGCAGCGGCTGCACAGGGAGGACTCGATCATGACCCGACAGATCGTCACTGCCAGCCAGGCCCCGGCTGCGGTTGGCCCGTATTCCCATGCCGTGATCGCCGGGGGGATGGTGTTCGCCTCCGGCCAGATTCCGCTCGATCCGGCCACCGGCCAGATCGTCGCGGGCGGCATCGCCGAACAGACGCGCCAGGTGTTCGCCAACCTTCAGGCCGTGCTGGCCGCCGCCGGAACTTCGCTCGACAAAGTCGTCAAGACCACGGTCTTTCTGGCGTCGATGGATGAATTCGCCGCGATGAACGCTGTCTACGAGGAGCTGATGCCCGCCCCATACCCGGCCCGCTCGACGGTGCAGGTGGCCCGTCTGCCGCGCGATGCCCGCGTCGAGATCGAGGTGATCGCGCTGCTGTGAGGGGCAGAGTGTGAGTCGCCGCGCATGAGAAGATATTTAGCATTCGTCATACTTCAGTGGGGATCATGATACGATTTCATCGACGTCGGTAACAAAAAACAACCCGATCCCGATCGCCATGACCAGCGCAGCGCAGCCGCTGCGCGGTGAGAGTAGCTGCTGGATGACACCGACCGATGCCATCCCCGATCCTGCTGATACTGATCGTTTGCCTGCTGCTGTGTGCCACCGCCTGCCTGCCGAACAGCGCCGCCGATGAGTCCGCGGCTGAACCGCTGAGACGCGGTTTCATCAACACGGGTGAAAGCGGCGCGCCCCAGTTCATCAATGCCGAAATGAACGGCGTGCGCGTCGGCCTGCCCGTCCCCCCCGGCTGGGCCGCTGATAACATCGATGGCCTGATCGTGGCTGAACATCTCAGCCCAATGAACGGCGGCGCGCCCGCTCCGGGGCTGCTGGTCTACGCTTTTGTCCCCCCGCTCGAACGGTTCGAAGTCCCGGCCCACGACAGCGCCAATGTCGCCTACCATGTCCTCAATCAGGTGGTGCGCATGCCCACCGAGATCGGTTCCGACGTGGTGGCGACCGCGCCGGAAGCGTTCATCTGGGGCGGGCACGACGCAGCGTACTATCTGCTCAACAGCGCCGATGAGATCAAGACGCTGGTGCTGGCGGTGGAGACCGTCGCCAATGGGCGGCTGCTGGTGATCAACATCAGCGCGCCCGGCAGCCAGGCCGAGCGGATCCGCCCGCTGCTGCCGCTGCTCATGGACGGCGTGCAGATCAACGATGTCGCGCTGGATGGGGAGGAACTCGATCAACTGCCAGCGCCCCTCCGCTTCCCGACGCGCGATGACAGCGCGCGCCTGGAAGGCGGATCGCGCTCAAGCGTGGTCGATCTGCCCTCGCCCGTCCCCTTCCTGCTGACGCAGCGGTTCGTCTTCTCGACCCCGTCGCGTCGATCGACAGTCGAGATGCCCACCAGTCAGCCGTGACGAGGCGGCAGACCATGCTACAATCAGAAGACACCCTGTGGTGTGCCGTATGATCCGGACGGGATGAGGCGCAGATCGTGTGACGACCTATCCATACGATGACAGATACCCGGTAGAAGACGAGGCCCCGGTCGGCGTCTGGGTGTTCCGCCTGCTGCTGCTCGGCGTAATGGGGGCGATGCTGCTGGCGATCATCCTGCTGGGGGCCGTCGTCGTCTACCAGCAGACCTTCCGCGCTGGCATTTTTCCCGGTGTGCGGGCGCTCGGCGTCGATCTGGCGGGCATGACGCCGCAGGCCGCCGCGGCGGCGCTGGATGCTGCATTCACCTATGACGATACCGCAGTCTTCACGCTCTATCTGGCGGGCGAAGATCGCCGCTGGCAGATCCCGGTGCGCGATCTCGGTCTGCGTTTCGATGCGCAGGCGACCGCCGCCGCCGCTTATGCCCAGGGGCGGGAGGGCAGCGCCCCCGATTTGATCCAGCAGGCCCTGATCTGGCTCAACGGGCGGGGCATCGCCCCGATCATCCACTATGACCGGGCGGCGGCGCTGGAACGACTGCGCGCCATTGCCGCTGAAATCGATCGCCCCCCAGCGCAGGGGGCGCTGCGCATCGAGGGCACGACGGTGATCGAAAGTCCACCCGTGCCAGGGCGCGCGCTCGATACGGAGACGACGCTGGCGAACCTTGAGGCGGCGCTGCTGACGCTCAGCCCGGGCGGGGAGATCCCGCTGGTGGTGCGCGAGACCGGCGTCACCACGGTCGGCGTCAGCGCGGCGGCGGCGCGCGCGCGGGCGGCGCTGAGCGGCCCGCTGTATCTGGTCACGACGGCTGCCGATGGATCGACGCTGACGTGGACGATCCCGCCGGAGCAGATCGCCGGTCTGCTCGAGGTCGTGACCACCCCCGCAGCCGATGGCGTGACGCATTACGATGTGCGCGCCGATATCAGCCCATACCGCGCCGAATTGGAACGCCTCGCACCCGGCCTGATCATCCCGGAACGCGATGGGCGTTTTCGCTTCGACCCGGCGAGTGGGCAGCTCATCCCGCTGGAACCGGCTGTCCATGGGCGGCGGCTGGATATCGAGGCGACGCTGGCCGCGCTGCAGGCCGCTGTCTTCGCGGAGGGCGATGCGCGCCGCGTGCCGCTGGCCTATGTCGAAGCGCTCCCGACCTACCACAACGGCATCACCGCCGCCGAACTGGGCATCCGCGAGCTGGTCGCCGAGGGTGTCAGCAGCTATGCCGGGTCGAGCCAGGCGCGCATCACCAACATTCAGGTGGCGGTCAACCGCTTCAACGGCGTGATCGTCCCGCCCGGCGCGCTGTTTTCCTTCAACGAGACACTCGGCCCGATCACGCCGGAAGCCGGTTTTGTGCAGAGCGGGGTCATCTTCGGTGGGCGGACGATCCTCGGCGATGGCGGCGGCGTCTGCCAGGTGAGCACGACGCTGTTCCGCGCCGTGTTCTTCGGGGGATATCCGATCGCGGAGCGCTGGGCGCACGGCTACCGCGTCGGCTACTACGAGAACAACGATCCGCTGGGAGTGGGGATGGACGCCGCGATCTACGTCGGCGAGCTGGACTTCAAATTCATCAACGACACGCCGTATCACATCCTGATCGACGCCGCCGTGCTCCCTGAGACGGCCACGGTGCGTTTTCGTCTGTACAGCACCAGCGTCGGGCGGATCGTCGAGCGACAGGGGCCGATGCTGCGCGATCGGGTCGAGCCGCTGCCGGCGCGGTATGAGGTCAATCCGGATCTGCGACCGGGCGAGATCCGCCAGGTCGATGTGGCGGCGCAGGGCGCTTATGTGGAAGTGACGCGCATCATCCGCGATGCGGCGACCGGCGCCGAGATCGATCGCGAGATCATCGCCAGCCAGTACCAGCCGTGGGGGGCGATCTATCAGGTTGCGCCCGGCGATCCGCGCGCCGGGACCTGAGGGCCGCGGGCGCTCACTGGCTCGGACGCTCGAAGCGCACCATCATGACCATCATGCCGATACGGAGTTCATCCCCATCGCGCAGGATGCGCGGCTGATGCGGAACCAGCCGCTGACCGTTGAGGAAGGTGCCGTTGGGAGAGCCGCGATCGACGATCTGGAGCGAACCGGTATCGCGCCGCACGATCACGGCATGACGCCGGGAAACCCCCTTCTCGATCGCACCGAACGGTTCCAGGTCAAGGGTCGGGCGCACGCCTGTATCCGGATCGCGCCGACCGATCCCGATTTCGGTGATCTCGGCGGCATCAAAGACGAAGCTCTGCTGCGCTTCGACCAGCGTCAGCACCAGGTTCATCCGGGCGTTGAAGCGCGCCGTGCCCCAGCGAGGAATGCTGGCATCTTCCTCCTCATCTTTAGGCAGTGCACGCGTCTGTGTGAAATTTTCGATGAGAATGCCGCAGTAGGGGCAGATTTTCTCACGTTCATCGATTTTATGCCGCCCACAGGGACAGTCCACCAATCCCACGTGCAGTCCTCCTTGATGATGTTGAAGTCTCAACTTCTGTTTGTTACAGACTTCATCATGACGCGCACGGATATACATCAAATTTACGTTTTTTGATTATATCACGAAATGAAGCTCACCGGACTGGTGGATTATCCGTTATCTATTGCTGGCTGATTTCCTGCATCACAGCCCGGTGATGATCCGCCTTTGCGCCCGCATGATATCGGAGACCCTGTAATTTCGATTCGAGGGTATAATCTGCAACAGACCGGGTGCAAAATACAGGGGGTAAGCGAATGCTTAAGGAATTTCGGGATTTCATCGCGCGCGGCAATGTGATCGATCTGGCCGTCGGTGTGATCATCGGCGCGGCGTTCACGGCCATCGTCAACTCACTGGTGAGCGATATCATCACCCCGCTGCTGGGGATCATCCTCGGTCAGATCGATTTTTCCGGCATCGTCATCCAGGTCGGATCGGCCACGGTGCGGATCGGTCTGTTCCTGAATGCCGTGATCAGCTTCCTGCTGACGGCGTTTGTGCTCTTCCAGGTGGTGCGTTTCATCAACCAGCTTCAGCGCAAACCGCAGCCGCCGCCCGCCCCGGCTGAACCGACCACCGATGAGAAGCTGCTGGCCGCGATCGATAAGCTCAACAGCTATCTGGAAAAACGGCCGTAACGCGCTGTGTGTTCACAGGCCGCTGTGACCGGGCACGACATACAGCGGCCTGTGAAATGCGCGATCGGGACTGCGCAGCCAGGGTGCTGTCTCGTCTCCACAGGCATCGGATCGGATAACGCCGGTCAGGCGCAGCCCGCGTCGGCACTGTTCACCCTTCCCGACCCCCTTTATAATGGCGGTATCGTCCGTCCATACTGGGGGTTTGCGCATATGCAGATCCACCGCGATTACACCCAGCCGTTCTTCGGGCGCAGACGGGCGCGCGGGCGCTGGAAGTGGATCGTCCTGTACTTTGTTTTCCTGGCTGGCGGCCTGTTCATCATCGACAGCAACTTCACCTCGATCCAGACGTCGGTGCTGCAGGCGATCGGGCAGGCGCCCCCGCCGACGCCGTTCGCCAGCGAGCTGGCCACCCAGGCGATGGAACGGTTTCTGCGCGGCAACCTGCGCGAAGCCGCCGATCTGATGGCGCAGGCCGTGGCCCAGCAGCCGAACAACGTCGATTACCTGTATGAATACGGGCGCATCCTGCTGGAGCGCGGCGCGGAAGATGAGCGTTTCTACCGGGAGGCCGTCGAGATCGGCGAGCGCGCCATCCGCGCCAACCCGAACGATCCGCGCGGCTACGCGCTGCAGACGCGCGCGCTCGATCTGTCCGGCCAGCCGGCCAACGCGATCCCGGTGGGGCAGGCGGGACTGAACGTCGATCGCAGTTTTGCCCCGCTGTACGCCGCGCTCAGCAGCGCTTACCGGGCGATCGACCGTTACGACGTCGCGCTGCAAAATGCGGAACGCGCCATCGAACTCGATCCGAACGACCCGAACTCGCGGCGCATCTACGCCTACGCGCTGATCTGGGTCGGGCGGCGCGCGGAAGCCATCGATCAACTGGAGCAGGCGATCGCGCTCAACCCGAACCTGGCCGGCCCGTACTTCGAACTGGCCGGGCTGTACCGGGCGGAAGCGGGCCAATCCGAGAATCCGACGCGCGCGCGCGAACTGTACGCCCTGTCGATCGCCACCTACGAGCAGATCCTGGCCATGCAGCCCGAAAATGCCCGCGCCTATCTGCGCCTGTGCGATGCCTACTTTGAAGCGCGCGAGAATATCCGCGCCAGCGATTACTGCGCCGAGGCGCTGCGCATCAACCCGGAATACGGCGCGGCCTGGGCCAGTCTGGGGCAAACCCAGTACAGCCGGCGCAATTACGAAGGCGCGATCGACTCGTTCGAGAACTGCATCGCCTACAGCGGCGAGGATGCCGATATCCGCTGCTATTACCTGCGCGGCCTGGCCCATTACTATCTCGGCCAGTGCGACGAAGCATGGACGATCCTGAACGAGTCGGTGCAGCGCATCAGCGCTGTCAACAACGACCCGAACAATCCGGTGCTGCTGGCGGCCCGCGAGGGGATCCGGCTGGTCACCGTCTCGTGCACCGGGTATCAGGGTCGCCCGCTGCCGACACCGATCCCGCCGACGCCGATCCCGCCGACGCCGATCGGCGGTTGAGGCCGGGCAGACAGGAGCACGATGTACCTGCGAACGCCGAAACGCTACCAGCGCGCCCGCCGCCAGCGCATCATTTCGCTGCGCTGGCTGTGGCTGTGGCTGATCACCCCCGTCGTCGTGATCGGCGGGCTGTGGATCCACGACCAGCGCGAGCAGGTCGCGCCGGTGGTGCGCGATGTCGTGGATGGTCTGATCGCCGGGGCGCAGGAACAGGTGGCGACGATCACCGCGCCCACACCGCCTCCAACTGCCGATCCCAGTGAGACGCTCGCCCAGGCGGACAGCGCCTGGCGGCGCGGCGCGATCGAGGACGCGATGGGGCTGTACGCCGCCGCGCTCGACGGCGCGCCCAACGATGTCACGGCCCATTACCGCTACGCGCTCGCGCTGATCATGGAAGGGCGGGGGGAGGAGGCCCTGCGCGCCGCCGAGCGCGCCGTCACCGCCAACCCGTTCTCGTCCGACTCGTGGGCGATCCGGGCGCTGGCGCTGGATCGCAGCGATCGCCCGGCGGAGGCTGTCGCTTCGGCCCGGCAGGCGCTGAGCATCAACCCGAACAACGCCCGCGCCTACGCCTTCATGGCGGAGGCCTATCTGGATGCCAACCAGATCGCGCAGGCGCGCGAGGCCATCGCCCGTGCGCTGGAACTCAACCCGGACAGCGTCGAAGCGCTGTACGTCTCCGGCCTGATCCGACGCGATGCCGACTACGACTTCAGCGGCGCGCGGGAGGAATTTCAGCGCGCCCATGAACTGGCCCCCAATCTGCCGTATATTGCGGTCGAACTGGCGTGGTCGGAATGGTATCTGCAGAACTACGATCGCGCCCGGTCGATCCTGCTGGAGGTGCTGGATCAGAACCCCCAGAACCTCGATGCGCTGTTCGCCACCGGCTATCTGTTCTATCAGGCTTACGGCGATCCGAACCAGTCGCTCGATTATCTACAGCGCTGCATCACCGCCGACCCCCAGAACCGGGCCTGTCTGCGCTATATGGGCACAGTCCAGACCGGGCTGGGCAATACGCAGGCCGCCCTGCAGACCTATCAGGCCCTGATCGCCGCCGGGACGGATCGCCCATCGGATTACCTGAACGCCGGGCGTGCTTACGTCAACGTGGGCGACTGTCAATCCGCGGTTCCACTGCTCCAGCAGGGGTACGAACTGGCGATCGCCGCCATCGATACCAATGCCGATACGCTGGCGCGGCTCGAACGCCTGCTGACGGACTGCCAGGCCAGCTTCGTGCCCGCCTTCGGCGCCGCCCCTACGCAGCCCACGGCGGAGCCGACCAGTGCGCCGTAGCGGCCGATCTGCCGCGCCTGAGGGGGCGGTGGGCCGCTTTCGTTGTCTTTCGCTGCTTGCGCACATTAAGCCAACATGATAGGCTTGTGAACTGACTGATAGAGGCCGGCTTGTGGCCCCGTCAGGTTGTTGACTATTGTTTGGAGGACAGCATGAAGAACCGTTTTCGTGTACTCTCTCTGCTGATCGTCGTCGCTCTGGCGCTCGCGCTGGTCGGCGGGGTGATCGCTCAGGATGAATTGAAGGTGCTGGTTACCGGGCGGCAGATGGGGGCCAGCGATATCCCGACCATCGATCCCTCGCTGGCTGAAGACGTCCCCTCGGTACAGGTGATCTCGCAGTTGTTCGTTGAACTGCTCCGCCTCGATGAAGAAACCGCCGTTGTCGAAAATGGCATGGCCTCGTACACCGTCAGCGATGATGGCCTGGTCTACACGTTTTCGATCCTGCCGGAAGTGCCGTGGGTGCGCTACAACGCCGCCAGCGGCGCGGTCGAGCAGGTGCTGGACGAGAACGGGAATCCGCGCTACGTGACCGCCGGTGATTTCGTCTACGGTATCCTGCGCTCGCTCGATCCGAACCTGGGCGCGCCGTACAGCTACGTCATCGCCCCGTGGATCGCCGGCGCTTCGGCCTACAACAGCGGCGAGGGCGCGGCTGAGGATGTCGGTGTGCGTGCGATCGACGATTACACGCTCGAGCTGACTGTGGCGCGCGCGTCCTCGACCATTCCGTCGATCGTGGCCATGTGGCCGATGATGGCCCAGCCGGCGTGGGTGATCGATGAGCAGGCCGAGTTCTGGATCGACCCGGAGAACATCAACACCTACGGGCCGTTCGCCCTCAAGGAATGGGTGCGTGGCGACGGCGGCAGCCTGACGATGATCGCCAACCCCTTCTGGCCTGGAACCGACAACATCCCGCAGCCCAAGCTCGATGAAGTTGTCTTCCGCTTCCTCGATGAAGAGCAGCAGCTCACCGAATTCGAAGCGGGCAACCTTCAGGTGTCGGAAGCGCCGTCCAGCGCCATTGACCGCATCATGTCCGATCCGGCCCTGAGCGCCGCTTACGCCGTCGTACCGGGGAGCTGCACCTACTACTACGGCTTCAACGTCGAGCGTCCGCCGTTCGATGATGCCCGCGTCCGCCGCGCTTTCTCGATGGCCATCGACCGCCAGGCGATCGTTGACAACGTGACCCAGTCGGGCGAAATCCCGGCGCGCTTCTTCGCCCTGCCCAGCCTGAATGCGGCCCCGCAGCAGGATGACTTCCCGGAACTGGGCATCTACAGCGATCCGGAGATGGCGCAGCAGCTCTGGAACGAGTACCTGACGGAAGTTGGCAAGACTGCGGCAGATTTCGCGCCGGTGCTCTTCCACAATGAAAGTTCGCTGCATTCGGCCATCGCGCAGGCAGTGCAGGAGATGTGGGCCAACACGCTGGGTGTCAATGTGACCATTCAGACAGCGGATTTCGCCACCTACCTGGACACCCGTGGCAACTACGATGTCTACCGCGCCGGCTGGTGCTTCGACTATCCGGATGCGCACAACTTCTACTACGATGCCGGCTTCCACAGCGATCTGCTGGAGGAGAACGATACGCACTGGTCGAATCCGGAATATGATGCGCTGATCGATCAGGGGCTGGAAGTGGCCACGACGGAAGAGCGCGTTGCCCTGTACGCCCAGGCGGAAGATATCCTGGTCAATCAGGATGCGGCGATCGCGCCGATCTACTACTACGTCAGCAATGACCTGACCGCGCCCAACGTCGTGCGCACGCACTCGATCATCACGCGCGAATACTACGAGAACTGGGATCTCCAGTAGTCCAGGATCGCGCATCAGTTCACTGTGGGACGGGCGGATCGGCGCAAGCCGTCTACCCGTCCTTTTTCATTGACCGGTGCTGCGTTCGGCCAGTACCGCCGGAAGCTGCGGCGCATCTTGAGGTAACTGAAAACCATGCTGCGGTTTATTCTGCGACGCCTGTTTTACATGTTGTTTGTGCTGCTGGTGGTGTCGATCATCACGTTCGTGCTCATGCGCGCCGTGCCCGGCGGCCCGTTCAATACCGAGCGAGGGACGCCGCGCCCGGTTCAAGAGGCGTTGGAACGGCGCTTCGGGCTGGATCGCCCGCTGCTGGAACAGTACTTGATCTACATCTCGAATATCATCGTGCCGCGGATCACCGGCGATGACTTCCGCCGCAGCCTGACGGATGATTACATCATCAACATCCCGCTGCCGTTCCTGGGTGAGCGCGCCGCGCTGCGCTGGATGAACTTCGGCCCGTCGCTGAAGACACGCAGCCGCACCGTCAACCAGATCTTCATCGAGAACCTGCCGAATTCGATCCAGCTCGGCGTGGCCGCGCTGGCCGTCGGCATGGCGATCGGCATTCCCGCCGGGATCATCGCCGCGCTGCGCCGCAACACCGCATGGGATTACGCGGGCATGGGGATCGCCATCGTCGGCGTCTCCGTCCCCGTGATCATCAGCGGGCCGATCCTGCAATATCTGTTCGGGGTTCAACTGCGCATCCTGCCGCCTTCCGGTTGGGGGGGGATTCAGTACGTCATCCTGCCGGCATTCGCCCTCGGCTTCACCGAATCGGCGCTTCTGGCCCGCCTGACGCGCGCTTCGCTGCTTCAGATTCTGGGCGAGGACTTCATCCGCACGGCGCGCGCCAAAGGTCTGCATGAGCGGCGCGTGGTGCTGCTGCATGCGCTCAAGAATTCGCTCATCCCGGTGGTCACCGTGCTGGGGCCGCTGTTCGCCGCGCTGGTGACGGGGACATTCGTCACCGAGACGATCTTCGGCATTCCCGGCATGGGCCGCTATTTCGTCACCTCGGTCACCAACCGCGATTACACGGTCATCATGGGGACGATCCTGCTGTACGCGGCCTTCCTGGTGCTGGCCAATCTGTTCGTCGATATCGTCTATGCGTGGCTCGACCCGCGCATCCGTTACAATTAGGGCGAGGGAGTGCGATCATGGCTGTTGTTCCCAAAAAAGCTGTGATGCCGCCAGCCGGCGCGGTCGTTCAGATCGACGAAGCGCGTCAGAGCGCGGGGCTGTGGGCCGATGCCTGGCGGCGGCTGCTGCGCAACCGGATGGCGGTGCTCGGCCTGGTGATCATCCTCCTCATGACCGCCGCTGCTTTGTTCGCGCCGGCGCTGGCCCCGAAAGACTACCGCACTCAGGTGCTGCCCGATCGCGATGCCACGCCGTACTGGGTGACCCGCATCTTCGTCAACATGGTTCCGGTGGAGGCGGGCGGCTATGTCCGTATTAACAATACCTATCCACTGGGGGCGGATGATCTGGGGCGCGATCTGCTCAGCCGGATCATCTACGGCGCGCAGGTCTCGCTGCTGGTGGCGTTCATCGGCCCGCTGGCGGCGCTGGCCGTCGGGCTGCCTTACGGGCTGATCAGCGGCTACGCCGGCGGCAGTGCCGACAACCTGATGATGCGCTTTGTCGATATCATGTACGCCTTCCCGACGCTGCTGTTCATCATCCTGCTGATGGCCTTCTTCCGGGCGTCGTTCGCCCAGGCGGAAGTCGGCTCGTTCAGTTACACGCTGGCGCGGCTGGATCAGGCCGCCGGGGGGATGCTGTTCATCTTCATCGGCATCGGCCTGACGTCGTGGATGGATCTGGCGCGGCTGGTACGCGGGCAGGTGCTGAGCGTGCGCGAGAAAGAGTACATCGAAGCGGCGCGCGCCATCGGCACGCCGACGATCGCGATCATGTTCCGCCACATCATGCCCAACATCATCGGCCCGGTGATCGTCTCGCTCACGCTGACGATCCCGCGCTATATCTCGTTCGAGGCCTTCCTCAGCTTCATCGGTCTGGGCGTCGTCCCGCCGACGCCGAGCTGGGGCGGGATGATCGCCGATGCGGCCAACCGCATCTCGACCTACCCGAATCAGGCGATCTTCCCGGCGCTGGCGCTGTTCCTGATCATGTTTTCGTTCAACTTCCTCGGCGACGGTCTGCGCGATGCGCTCGATCCGCGCATGCGCGGGCGCGATTGACGCCGCTCGATCGCGGCGGTCGGATCCGGCCTGACTGAGCGGCATTCCACCCGTCTGCGCCTGTGGTATGATTGGGCGCGATGTGAATTGCGTACCGAGGCAGAGGTCACTGAGGAAAATGGTGGAACAACCCCGCGCGCTGGCGCTGGTGGGCATGCCCGGCGCGGGCAAATCGCGCTGCGCCCGGCATCTGGAAGAGCAGGGATTTTTTCAGTTCCGCTTCGGCGGGATCGTGGTCGATGAGGTGGCGCGGCGCGGCTGGCCGCTGACGCCGGAGAACGAGCGCATCGTGCGCGAGGAGCTGCGCCGCAGCGAAGGCATGGACGTCATGGCGCGCCGGGCGCTGCCGATCCTGCGCGGGGCGCTGGAGACGCGCCCCAGCGTGATCATCGATGGGCTGTATAGCTGGTCGGAGTACAAAACGCTGCACGCTGAACTGGGCGGGATGCTGGTCGTCGTCGCGATCCTCAGCGCGCGCGCGATCCGGTACAGCCGGCTGGCGGCGCGCCCGGAACGCCCGCTGACGCCGGAGGAGGCCGAGCTGCGCGATTATCAGGAAATCGAGGTGATCGAGAAGGGCGGCCCGATCGCGCTGGCCGATTACTTCATCGTCAACGATGGCACGGAGGCCGAGCTGCTGACCGCGCTCGACAGCCTGGTCGCCCGGCTGGGGCTGCGCCCCTGAGCGCGGCCTCCGCCTGCCAGGGGCGGCGTACCCCAATCGTCGGTTATCCCCGCCTGAGCGGGAACAGCGCATCGTGCTATAATCTGCGCCTGCTATGGAGTACATGAGGGACGAGATCATGAACACACGCTCCCTGATCGCCGCGCTGATCGTCGGCTTCGGCCTGCTGCTGAGCGGGGCCGCCGTCAGCGCGCAGACCCCGACAGCCCCGACCCCGACCGGCCCATCGAACAGCGTGCAGGGGACGCTGTTCGCCTGTGCGAACAATGCCGTCCTCAACCTGAGCGGCACGCTGCTGACGGGCTGGGACGTCTTCTTTCAACTGGTCAGCGGCGGCACACCGGTGACGTCCGTGCGCCAGGTCAGCGCGGATGGCGCGTTCACGTTCGGTGAGAGCGTGCCGTATCCGTCCGGGACGACCCTGACGCCCGGCTCGGCGCTGGGCGCGCGCGTCTTCATCGCCCGCGAGAGCAACCCGTCCACCATCGACTTCGAGTTCGCCCTGAATGACATCCAGGACGGCTGCGGCTCCGCTGCGACGCCGCAGACCAACACCGGCGCCAACGCCAGCGGCGAGGCCGGGCAGGTCACTCCCGGCGCGCGCGGCGTCAACCTGTTCGCGCCCGACGGCCAGATCCTCAACCCGAACCTGGCCCCGGAACAGCCGGTCGTCATCGGCGCGCGCCCCAGCGACAATTTCCGGTCGGCCACGCCCGGTCTGATCTTCGCCGAATGCGCCGAGGCCCCGCTGGCGCTGCCCGGCATCATCTACGATACCGACGCGATCACGGTGTACTGGTCGTGGTGGACGCGCACGCTCGCCCAGATGGAGGATCATCTGGCCACGGCGCAGTATTCAGTGCGGCTGAACACGGCCCCGTTCGTCAACGTCCAGCGCAGCGAGATCACCCGGCGCGGCGGGCGTTACTATGTGTTCTACAGCGCCCCGGTCGGCTATCTGCGCCCCGGTCATTATGAAGTCGAATATCGGGTCACGTGGACGGATGAGCACTTCGATGGCGTTGACCGCTACGGGCCGGGGACGGAGAACGAGGTCGATACCGGCCTGTGCAATTTCGACGTGCTGCCCAACCCGCAGGGGATCGCGGTCGATCACACCGAGATGTACACGCCGACCAGCGGCCCGGTGCACAACATCATCAACGATTAAGCCGGGACGCGATGTCCGACAGCCTGGCCGCGCTGCGCACCGAAGCCGCCGCGTTCGGCATCCCGCTCAGCGATCATCAGCTCGGCCAGTTCGCCATCTACCAGCGCGAACTGGCCGCCTGGAACGCGCACACCAATCTGACGGCGATCACGTCGGATGAGGGAGTGCGCGTCCGCCATTTCCTCGACTCGCTGACGGTGGCGCGGGTCGTCGATCTGAGCGCGCCGCTGCGCGTCATCGATGTCGGGACGGGCGCGGGGTTCCCCGGCCTGGCGCTCCGGATCGCCTTTCCGCATCTGCACATGGCCTTACTTGAGGCGACCGGCAAAAAGCTGACCTTCCTGCGCCACGTCTGCGCGCAGATGGGGATCGATACCGGCGTCGAGTTCATCCACCAGCGGGCCGAGGAAGCCGGGCAGACGCCCGGCCAGCGCGAGGCCTACGATCTGGTGCTGGCCCGGGCTGTGGCCCGGCTGCCGATCCTGCTGGAATATCTGCTGCCGCTGGCGCGCGTCGGCGGGCGCTGCGTCGCCCTGAAAGGGACGACCGCCGAAGCCGAGGCGGCGGACTCCGCTCGCGCGCTGGCCCGGCTGGGCGGGCGGCTGACGTCGATCGCGCGCGTCGATCTGCCCGGCGTCGATGAACCGCACTATCTGGTCGTGGTCGAAAAGGTCGCGCCCACCCCGCCATCGTACCCGCGCAAGCCCGGCATCCCGTCTCAGCGTCCCTTGTGAGCCGATCGCGATCAGCGTCGATCGATCAGCGTTTGATAGAGCGCTTCGATTCGATCGGTGTGCTGGCCGATGTGATGCCGTTCCAGGACGTGGGCGCGGCCCGCCTCGCCCAGACGGGCGCGCAGGCCCGGGTCGTCGATCAGCGCGATGACCGCGCGCGCCAGCTCGTCCGCGTCGTCCGGGGCGGTCAGCAGCCCGGTGACGCCGTCGCGCACGATCTCGGCCAGCGCCCCTGAGTGCGGCCCAACCACCGGAAGACGCGCCGCCTGCGCCAGCAGGACGGGGCGGGCGACGGTCTCCGTCGGGCAGGGGTGCACCAGGACGGTGAGCGGGGCGACATCGCCCCGGACGAACACGATGCCCGGATGATCCTTCGTCGGGGGGACGAGCCGGTGCGCCAGCCGGACGATGCGCCGGGCGTACAGCGGATCGTCGTCCGGGCCGCCGCTGATGACGAAGCGCGTCCACGGGCGGATGCGGCGCATGTGGGCCGCCGCGGCGATGAAGAGATCGTGCCGCTGCCACGGCCCGATCAGGCCGCCGCGCATGCCGATGACCGGTGGATGGGCGGGATCGGGCTGAGCGACGCGCTCGAACGGCGCGGGATCGACGCCTTCCGGCACGACCTGCACATGGGGCGCGCGGTAGAGCCGGAAGATCGCCCCGGCGAACGCGCCGGGCACGACGACAGCGGCGGAACGATCGGCGATGGCATCGACCAGGGCGCGGTCGGGCAGGGGGAAGCGCAGGCGTCCGATCGCGCCGATCCATTCCCGAACGTGCCAGAGGTGCGGGCGGCGCGTCAGCGCTGCGGCCAGCGCGCCGGTTTGAAACCGGGCGGTGGCGCTGTGCACGAGATCGATCTGTCGGCTGCGGATCCGATCGGCCAGCACCTCGACGGCATCGGCCTCGCGACGCGCCCGCCCGGCCCGGCCCAGTCGGTGCGTCAGCCGGTGCAGCGGGCCAGCCGGCGGATCGCCCCACGGGGGCAGCGGCAGCACCAGCACATCCTCGAATAGAGCCTGCGCTGCGGGCGGCAGCGGCTGCGGGCTGACTGCGTAAGCTGTGATCGTCAGGCGGGCCGTCCGGTCGGTCGCCCGCGCGATCTGCTCGCGGCGCAGCGCGCAGATGCCCTCCAGCCCGTCACCATGCGCATCGAGCAGATACAGGATGTTCATGCGCCGCCGATCAGGGTCGGGGCGCGGCTGCATCCCCGTCCGCGCCGGGTTCGCGTCGCAGCAGCAGCGCCGGGATGACCCCGACGGCGCTGAGCAGCGCGCCGCCCAGGCCCATTTCGGCCAGCACCTGCACGGTCAGGCGCGCGTAGACATTGACCGCCTGCATCGGATCGATGATCGTCGGCCCCAGTTCAAGGCCCGCCAGGTAGGCCAGCCGGGCGGACGCCAGCGCCGTCAGCAGCGAGACGCCCAGCGTCATGCCGAGCAGGCGCATGATGATGACCAGGGCCGAAGCCGTGCCGAGCCGATCGCGATCGGCGGCGTTGATGACCGCCGCGCTGATCGGGCTGAAGGTCAGGCCCAGCCCGATGCCGATGAGGAGCATGTGCAGGGCGATCAGGCTGTCCGGGATATCGAGCGTCCACATCCGCCATACGAGCAGGAAGCTGACGGCGGCGCTGATCAGACCGGCGGCGGCGGTGATCGCCCCGCCGAAGCGCTGCGCCAGCCACCCGCCGACGACAGCGGCCAGCGCCATCGGCACGGTCAGGCTTGAGAGCAGGATGCCGACCTGGAGGGCCGCCTCGCTCAGCAGCGAGGCATCGGCGATGCGCACGTTGACCAGGATCGGCACGCTCACCAGGCCGATCATCAGGCAGAAGCCGACGACCAGATTGGTCAGCGACCCGGCGGCCAGCCCGCGCCGGCGGAACATCGCGATCGGGATGAGGGGGAAACGCGCGCGCCGCTCGACGAAGATGAACGCCGCGAACAGCGCCGCTGAAAGAGCCAGCGCGGGCAGCGCATACGGCGGCAGGCCGCCGAGCTGATCGAAGCTGCTGGTGCTGGCTGCGATCTCGATATTGGCCCCCAGCCCCAGCACCAGCGTGATCAGCGCGCCGCTGATGAGCAGCGTGCCGGCCAGGTCGAAACGTCCGGTGGCGCGCTGCTGCGGCGCACCCCGCAGGGCGATGAACGTCAGCACCAGCGCGAGCGCGCCGATCGGCAGGTTGATCCAGAACAGCGCCCGCCAGTCCGGGGCGGGCCAGTTCAACCCCAGCGCGCGGAAGAAGCTGACGAAACCGTCGGCGCTGGCGGCGAACCAGCGCACCATGATGCCGCCGTACAGGTGGCCGAGCACCCAGCCGAGCGTATCGACCGCGCCGATGATGCCCAGCGGCCCGGCCCGGCGCGCCGGTGGGAACAGGTCGCCCACCAGCGCCAGGCTGACCGGGACGATCGCGCCCGCGCCCAGCGCCTGGATCACCCGCCCCACGATGATCGTGAACAGCGCGATGTTCCCCGGATCGGGGCGTTCACCCTGCAAACGGAAGGCGGCATTGTAAAAGACGCCGGCCAGCCCCGTCCGCGCATCCGGATCGACTTCAGCGACGACGAACGAGCCGATCATGAAGATGATCAGGCAGATGACGAACGCCGTCCGCCGTCCGATCAGGTCGCTCACCCGGCCCATGAAGGTCATGCTGATGGTGTAGGCGACCAGGTAACCGGTCACCACCCAGGCGGCGTCATCGATGATGTTCTCGATCGGCAGTTCCAGGCTGACGATGATCTCCGGCAGAAAAGCCGAGACGATGGTCAGATCGAGCGCGCCGACGAAAACCGGGATGCTGACCAGCGCCAGCACCCACCAGGCACGTCGATGCGGCTGCGCCCGTTCGGTTTCGACGGGCGCGGCGGTGTGTACCAGTGTATCGGTCATGAATCGATCAACTCCCTGGCGCGCCGATGAACGGCTGGCCCTCGGCGGGGGCGGTGGCTTCTGCGGTCGGCTCCGGCGGCGGATCGAGCGGCACGTCCTGGTTGATGCCCAGGATGTCCATCGTCCAGATGCGCGGTTCGCCTTCAGGCAGCGGCTCCGTCAGCACGAAGCGGGCGGGGAAGCCGGTATCGGCGTTGATGAAGACATCCACGGCGACCTCTCCGGTCATTTCGATCAGGCCGATCAACAGCGCATTGACCCCGGCGGCATCGGCACGCCCGCTGAGATGGCGGACGCGCTGACCATCCTCCAGCGTGACTTCGCCCGCGTACACCAGATCGATGACCGCGCTCAACGCAGCGTTGAAGCCGGTCTCTTCAGCGATCAGCGTGGCCGGGTTGAAACCGGGCGCGAAGGCGGCGTTGATCCAGTTGTCCGCCGTCCAGACGCGCGACCGGAACCACTGCTCAGCGGCGCGGGCGAACACCTCGACGTCGATGCGCAGCCCGCCCAGCGCCGTCACGCTGATGCTGGCCTGCATGGTATCGGGGGCGACGTAATACGCATCGGCCCGGCGAAAGTTGACGCTGCCGAAATCGGTCTCGATGGCGTAGTCTGGCCCGGTCTGATCGACGATCATGCGAAACGTCTGCGCCGAGCGGATGGCGTCGGCGGCGGCGCGCACCAGCGCGATCGGGGCAACGGTCGGGGTAGGAGCGGCGGGCGGTGAACCGGCACAGCCGGAAAAGAACACGGTCATCAACAGGGCGGCCAGCGCCGCGAACAGGATCGAACTGGGTCTGCGACTGCGAATATCACTGCGTGTGCGAATCACGATCATCCCTTCACCGACAGGACGATGAACCCGTTTCAGTGTACGCCAGATCGGCCTGACGGTTGCACCGGGAATTATACGGTATCCCGGCATGAATGCGCACGTAGGGGCGCAGCACCCTGTACCCGCACATCATCTCAGATCGGCCCCGAAACTTGAGTCCATTCATCGCGTACAGGAATTTGTCATATAGTCTGCAATGTGTGTATAATGCATTCGCGTACCCATTGTCGCGTGGAGAAGTTACCGTGATGTTCGCCAATGAGCCAGGGCTGGAAACGACCAACGGGGTTGAGCCGAACCCGGAGGTCGCCGCAAGCCAGCAGCCGCAGCCTGAGTCGATCGCTGAGTCCGCTTCCACTTCGCAGGCATCTGCTCAGGAAGCAGCCCTGCCTGCCGAGCAGCCCACCGCTGCTGCCGGCGAAGATGCACCCGTTCCGTCGGGTGCCGCAGCGGCAGCCGCTGCGCCTGCTCAAAGTCCTGCCGCTGCCTACGATTTTGACCAAGCGATGGCGCATTCAGACCCTGCTCCGCCTTCGCCGGGGCAAGCAGGCGCGGCTGACACTGCACCAGGCGAACAACCCGCTGGAACAGCCGACGTGTCGTTCGTCGAAGCGATGGCGCAGGAGGCGAACCAGCCCAAACCCTTCAGCCGCGGCGAGCTGGTGGAGGGCATCATCATCGCGACATCGCCGACGCAGATCATCGTCGATGTCGGCGGCAAGGGCGAGGGGATCATCACCAGCAGCGAACTGGAGAAGATGAGCCGGCAGATGCTCCAGTCGCTCAAAGTCGGCGATTCGATCACGGCGTATGTGGTCAACCCGCACGATCCCAAGACCGATCGCATGATCCTGTCCATACTGCGGGCGATGGAGGAACTGGACTGGCGCACGGCGGAAGAATATCGCCAGAGCCAGCAGACTTACGAGACCCAGATCGCCGGGTACAACAAGGGCGGTCTGATCGTGCGTTTTGGCCGTCTGCGCGGGTTCGTGCCGCAGAGCCAGATGAGCGCAGAACGCCGCCGCGCCCTGACTGAAAATGAGCAGGACGCCTGGTCAACGATGGTCAACCAGTCGATCCTGGTCAAGGTGATGGAAGTGGATCGCGGCCGCAACCGCCTGATCCTGTCGGAGCGGATGGCCAGCCGCGAAAACCGCGAGAAGCGCAAGGCCGAACTGATCGAACGGCTGACCGTGGGCGAAGTGCGTAAAGGGCGCGTCGTCAGCCTGGAGGACTTCGGCGCTTTCGTCGATATCGGCGGGGCGGAAGGCCTGATCCACCTGACGGAGATGAGCTATCAGCATATCAACCACCCGCGCGACGTTCTCAAGGTCGGGCAGGAAGTCGATGTCGAGGTCATCAGCGTCGATCCGGTTGCCAAGCGGATCGGCCTGTCGATGAAACGGATGATGCAGGATCCGTGGGATCGCGTGGCGACGGAGTCGTTTGTCGGTCAACTGGTGCAGGGCACGGTGACCAAGCTGACCAAATTCGGCGCGTTCGCCCAGTTGGATCAGTTCCCGGAGATTGAAGGGCTGATCCACATTTCCGAATTGAGTGACAAGAAGGTGATGCACCCGCGCGAGGTCGTCAATGAAGGCGACCGGCTGACGCTGCGCGTGGTCAAGATCGATGTCAAAGAGCGCCGCCTGGGCTTGAGCCTGAAGCGCGTCAACTCGTCCGAATATCTCGATCTCGACTGGGGCAGTTGAGGCCGTTTCCGGCGCTGTGATCGCCGGGAAACCGCTGTACCCGAATACACTGTGAAGAAGCCCGCTGCGGGCTTCTTCGCTTTTTGGCCCGGGCGGTCATCGGGGCCGGCATGCTGTTGCACTGCACGATGTGCTGCGCAGCGGACTCTGCTAAACCCTCATCTTTCGTATAGGCATTTCCAAGACTTCATGTCCACCATGACCCGCTCTGCTGTGCTATAATCTGCTGTACAGGTCGATCTACCCCCGTTCCGACCGGGTGGTGTTCGGCTGCATCGTCAGTTCGCACTCAAATCACAATAGAGCTGCCGGCGGAGAGGGTATCCTTCACCGGCAACGGAGGTAGGCACAGCGTGGCGAACAAAATGGAACGCTTCACCCAGCGTGCGCGGCGCGTTTTGAGCCTCGCCCAGGAAGAAGCCGAACGCTTTCAGCACAATTACATTGGCACGGAACATCTGCTGCTCGGCCTGATCCGCGAGGAAGGCGGCGTGGCCGGGCGCGTGCTGCGCGAACTGGGCCTGACCCAGCGCAGCGTTGAAGAACAGGTCGAACGGATGACCCGTGCCACGCCGCGCTCTGGCACCGGCCAGCCCGAGCTGTCCCCAGGAACCAAGCGCGTGCTGGAACTGGCGGTCGATGAAGCGCGGCGCATGGGGCATCACTATATCGGCACGGAACATCTGCTGCTCGGCCTGGTGCGCCTGACCGAGGGCGTCGCCATCGACATTCTGAAGAAGCTCAACATCAGCCCGGAAGAGGTGCGCCGCCAGACCCGGCGCGTGCTTCAGGAAAGCCCGGTGCAGCCGCAGCAGCCCTCTCAGGAAGAGCAGACCTCCCGCCCATCCCGGCCCAAGTCCAGCACGCAGTCCAGCGGCAAGACCCCGCTGGTCGATCAACTGGCGACGGATCTGACCGCGCTGGCGGCGGAAGGCAAGCTGGATCCGGTCGTCGGGCGGGAAACCGAGATCGAGCGCGTCATTCAGGTGCTCAGCCGTCGGCGGAAGAACAACCCGGCCCTGATCGGCGAACCCGGCGTCGGCAAGACGGCGATCGTCGAAGGGCTGGCCCAGCGCATCGTCAACGGCGAGACGCCGCGTCCGCTGCTCAACAAGCGCGTGCTCCAGCTCGATGTCGGATCGCTGGTGGCGGGGACGATGTACCGCGGCCAGTTCGAGGAACGGCTCAAGCGCGTCATCGAAGAATTGAAATCGTCGGACTCGATCCTGTTCATCGACGAAGTCCACATGCTGGTCGGGGCGGGGTCGGCGGGCAGCAGCGTCGATGCGGCCAACATCCTCAAACCGGCGCTGGCCCGCGGTGAACTGCAGTGCATCGGTGCGACCACGCTCGATGAGTACCGCAAGCATATCGAAAGCGACGCCGCGCTGGAGCGCCGCTTCCAGCCGATCCTGGTCGAAGAACCGACGATCGAAGAGACGATCGAGATCCTACAGGGGATCAAAGTCCCGTATCAGGAACATCACAGTGTCGAGATCACCGATGAGGCCATCGACGCGGCGGCGAATCTGTCCGCCCGCTACGTGCCCGATCGCTTCCTGCCGGACAAGGCCATCGACCTGATCGATGAGGCCGCCGCCCGTCTGCGCATGTACAAATCGCCGGAGGCGGCGCAGGTGCGGCGCATGGAGCAGGAGCTGCGCCAGATCGAAGAGGATCTGACGCTTTCGGAAGAAGAGGGCGTCAGCGCGGCGGAGATCGAACGGCTGAAGATGCAGCGCGACGCTTTGCAGGAGCAGTTGAACGCGGTCAAGGCCAACTGGAACTCGCAGACCAACATGCCGCGCCTGAGCGCCGAGGATATCGCCGAAGTGATCGCCATGTGGACGGGCATCCCGATCATGCGCATCGCCGGGGAGGAGAGCGCTCGTCTGCTGCACATGGAAGAGGCGCTGCACAAGCGCATCATCGGCCAGCACGAAGCCATCGTCGCGATCGCCCGCGCGGTGCGCCGCGCGCGCGCCGGCCTGAAGGATCCGCGCCGTCCGATCGGCTCGTTCATGTTCCTCGGCCCGACCGGCGTCGGCAAGACCGAGCTGACCAAAGCCCTGGCCGAATTCCTATTCGGCAGTGAGGATGCGCTGATCCAGCTCGACATGTCCGAATTCATGGAGCGCCATTCGGTCGCCCGTCTGGTCGGCGCGCCGCCCGGCTACGTCGGTTATGAGGACGCCGGCCAGCTCACCGAGGCCATCCGCCGCCGCCCCTACAGCATCGTCGTGTTCGATGAGATCGAGAAGGCGCACCCCGAAGCGTTCAACATGCTGCTCCAGGTGATGGAAGAGGGGACGCTGACCGATGCGCGCGGACGCCGCGTCGATTTCCGCAACGCCATCATCGTCATGACCAGCAACATCGGCGCGGACACGATCAAGCGCGGCAACACGCTGGGCTTCAACACCCCGCGCGATGAAGTCCTCGACGAGCGGCTGGCCTACGATGAGATGAAGAAGGTCGTCACCGATCAGCTCCGCCGCGCCTTCCGGCCCGAATTCCTCAACCGCGTCGATGCGACCATCTTCTTCCGCGCGCTCACCAAAGACGAGATCAAGCAGATCGTCGAGCTGGAACTCAACAAGGTGCGCACGCGCCTGATCGAGCACGCGATCACGCTGGAGGTCACCGATGAGGCGCGCGGCTGGCTGGCCGACAAGGGCTACGATCCGGAATTCGGGGCGCGCCCGCTGCGCCGCCTGATCCAGAACGAGATCGAGGATCGGCTGAGCGACGGCATCCTGACCGGCGAATTCAAGATCGCCAGCATCGTGCGCGTCGATGTGCGCGATGGCGAACTGGTCTTGATGACCATCGACGAGGAAGCGCCCGCCGCGTCCGGCCCGGATGACGCGGATACGATGATGTCCGCGCCCGGCGAGCTGTCCGCGCCGCTGAACTGATATCGAACATCGCTGCTGGAAACCGGGCGGCCCGAAGAGATGGGCGGCCCGGTTTTTCTTTTTACTGCCTGCCCGATTTGTGCTCGGCCTGCCAGGCCTTGAGCGCATCGAAGCGACCGGCGGCGGCCAGCGCGGCCTGTTCCGCCCAGGTCGGGATCGAGGCGGACACGCTGCCGACGATGCGCAGGTGGGCCTGTGTCAGGATCTCCCGGATTCGGGGTTCGGGCGCGGCGGCGAGATCGGCGTAGGTGCGAATGCCGGCGGCGGCCAGTGCAGCGCTGATCTTCGGGCCGATGCCTTCGATGATCGTCAGGTCATCATCAGCGGGGGCGCTGGCAGGGCTGGAGGTCGGCTCTGACGATGCCGCTGGCTCAGCCTCAGCCGGCGGTGGGGCGGATGCGGCTGCCACTTCGACGGCGTCAGCCGCAGCGGGGGCATCCTCTGCCCCGCCCGCCGCTTCCGGGGATGCGTCAACCGGCGTCTCGGTCTCCGGCATTTCCGGGGCGTTCGCAGCCGAAGGTGGGGCGTCCGCGGGGGATGGACTGGTGGTTTGCGGTGCAGCCGGTTCCGCCTGTGCCGCCCCTGTCGGGACGGGGGGGATGAGCGCGCTCGGCGGGGCGGGCGGCAGATACTCACGGATGACAGGATCGGACTGAGGGGCGGGGCCTCGGTCGATCGGGTAAGTCAGCGGACGGCGCGCGTATGCATCCCAGAGCAGCAGGCCTATGCCGAGGGCCAGCAGCAGCAGGGCGATGCCCCACTCACGGGCCGGGGCGCGCTCAATGATCAGACGGCTGATCAGCAGCAGGGCGGCCAGCAGGACGACAGCGGCGGCGAAAGCGCGAGGGGACTGGTCGTGCGATGTCATGCTGCACCTCCTCGAATTTGAAATGAAATTCAATCTTATTATAAACTGGAAATCCGTGCGCTCTGGCGGCTGCATCGATGCCGGCTGTCTGGCCTTCAACCTGACCGGAACAGGAAAGGACGCGCCGTTGTGGCGATCATGACCTACCTGACCTACCCGCGCCGCTGGCTTCTCTGGTTCGTCCTGATCGGCAGCTTCACCGCGCTGTGGTACGGCGTCGGGCTGACTCTATCCGCAACCGGGCGGGTGACCGTATGGGACGATCAGACCAGCCTGTTTCTGCGCATGGTCGATCATCTGGCGGCGCCCAATCGGGTCGATGTGTTCAAAAATCCACCCTGGGCGGCCCTGCTGCTGGCTCCCTTTGGTCTGATCGCCCGCTCCTCAACGGCGCTGGCCGTGCTGGCGCAGCTCTTCCTCTACTGGCTCGGGCTGGCGCTGCTGGTGCGCAAATTGGCGGGCGAGCCGCGCCGCGGCCTGCGCGCCTACCTGATCGCCATGACCTCGCCGTTCGCGCTGGACGCCGCGCTCAACCTGAATATCGACTGGATCGTGGTGTACGGGCTGCTGCTGCCCGCCGCTTACAGCGGGCCGCTGCTGCTGGTCAAACCGCAGAATGCGCTGGGCTACGTTTTCGCGCTGACGCACCGACAGCGCGTGCGCTGGCTGACCGTGGTGCTGGTCGTGTTCCTGCTGTCGCTGGCCATCTGGGGGCCGTGGCCGCTCGACTGGATCCCGGATGCCAACAGCAAGATCGTCGTCCTGAACGTCAATTTCGCCCCGTGGAGCGTGATCACGCCGTACCTGTCGATCCCGATCGGCCTGGTGCTAGGGTGGTTCGCCGCGCGCCGCCGCGATCCGATCCTGGCCATTCTGGCGGGCGCGTTCTTCTTCCCGTATATTGCCTTCTACACCCTGCTGCTCCACTTCACGCTGATCGCCATCCGCTGGCCCCGCGCGGCGCTGATCATCAGCCTGGCGCTGTGGGTCGTGATCGGGATTTTCATCGTCAATTTACCTGCCTGATCGCGCGCTCTGTGCTATGATTGTGCAGGCAATCACAAAGACACGGGATCAACTCGTATGAACATCAAACTCTTCCTGAGCATGCTGGTGCTCGCGTTGGGGGCGCTGGCACTCGCAGGCTGCCGTCAGGCCGCGGGCGGGGTGCCGGTGGAGACGCAGACCAGCGATCTGCGCATCGATCTGGCTTATGAGCCGATGCCCGCCGTCGTCGGCGGGGCGATGCTGATGGTGCGCGTCATGCGCACGGACGGGACGCCCGTCAACGACGCGACCATCACCGCGCGCGGCGATATGAGCCATGCCGGGATGCAGCCCGTCGATGGCACGGGCGAGCGGTTCAGCGATGGGCTGTACCGCGTCCCCTTCACCTGGACGATGGCCGGTGACTGGTTCGTCACGATCACGGCTACGCTGCCCGACGGCACGAGCGCGACCCGGCGCTTTGACCTGACCGTGGGATCATGACCGGTCTGGAACGCTCTGCTGGCGCGCTCGATGTGCTGCGCCTGCCGCTGCTGGGCCGTCTGCTGCGCTGGCGTTACGGGCGGCTCGTCTTTCAGATCCCGTTTCTGATCGCGGCGGCGCTGCTGGTCTATGACGGATTCACTGGAAGCCCGATCGCGGCGCAGAATCTGGCGACGATCGTCCCCTGGGTGCATTACCGGGGTGTCGTGGTGATCGCTCTGCTGCTGGTCGGCAATCTCTTCTGCATGGGCTGCCCGTTCACGCTGCCGCGGACGCTGGCGAAACGCCTGTCCCTGCGCGGCAGGCGCTGGCCGCGCGCGCTGCGGAGCAAATGGCTGGCGATCGCCAGTCTGTTCGCGCTGTTCTTCCTCTACGAATACCTCGATCTGTGGGCCAGCCCGGCGCTGACCGCCTGGCTGATCGTGGCCTACTTCGTCACCGCGTTCGCGCTGGAGGCGCTCTTCAGCGAATCGCCGTTCTGCAAGTACGTCTGCCCGCTGGGGACGTTCAACTTCGTCTACTCGACCGTTTCGCCGCTGCAGATCACCGTGCGCGACGGCGGCGTGTGCAAGACGTGCGTCGGCAAAGAATGCGTCAATGGCAGCTACAGCCCGCAGCCGGTGATCGTCATCGACTCGATCGGCATCAATGGCCAGCCGGAGCGCTCGCACGTCAACGGGCCGCAGGGCACGCCCGGCTGTGGGACGCTGCTCTTCCCCCCGCAGATGCAGTCCAATCTCGACTGTATCGCCTGCCTGGACTGCGCGCGCGCCTGCCCGCATGACAACGTCGCCTGGCAGACGCGCCCGCTGGGGGCCGAGCTGACGCGCCCGGATGCCTGGCCGCGCCGCTACGACGTGGCGTTTCTGGTCGTCGGCCTGGCCTTCATGGGGCTGGTCAATGCGTTCGGCATGGTTCCGCCAGTGTACGATCTCATGGCCGGGATCGCCGATGCGCTCGGACTGACCGCCCTCGGCTGGACGGATGCCGCCATCGAAGCGGTGGCTCTGGGGCTGATCTTCATCATCGGCGCGCTGATCGCCCCGATGCTGCTCACGCTGCTCGCAGCGGCCCTGGCGCGCCGGCTGACCGGCACGGTCAAACGCGACTCGCTGCGCGTGGCGCTGACCAGTTTCGCCCCGGCGTTCGTCCCGATCGGGCTGGGGTTGTGGGGGGCGCACTACGGGTTCCACTTCCTGATCGGGTTTCTTGCCATCATCCCCGCCTTTCAGCAGTTCCTGCTCGATCACGGGATCGCCATCCTCGGTCAGCCGGACTGGTCGCTGGCCGGGATCAGCGATCTGACCGTCGTCGGTCTGATCCAGACGATCGCGCTGCTGGCCGGGTTCGCCGGATCGCTGTGGGTGGCGCAGCGGATCGCGCTGCGCCTGTACCGGCGTCAGGCGACCCTCGGTCTGCTGCCGTGGGCGCTGCTGCTGCTGGCGATGATGCTGGCCGGGCTGTGGTTGTTCAGCCAGCCGATGGAGATGCGCGGCACGATCCTGTTCGACTGACGCCCGCCTCGCTCAGATGAATGTGCGGATTTCGGCCAGCACACGCTCGGCGTGCTGTTCCGGGAACCAGTGGTTGGCCCCCTCGACCAGCACGAAGCGGCAGTCCTGGCGCGTCTGCATGGCGCGCTCGAAGTCCGGATTGGCGGGCAGTTGATCCTGCGGGCTGCGCATGAACAGCACCGGAAAAGCGAAATCGAGGAAGGCCGGGCGGATGCGCAGTCCCAGCAGATCGAACGGCAGCAGCAGCGGACGCAGGATCCCGTACCAGTAATGGTAGGTATCTTGGTAGAGCGTGTCGTCCCGATCTGACCGGTAGCCGCCGCTGCGCGTGATCAAGCCGGTGACGGCGCGGCGCACCGGGCCGAACGGCAGCCAGTAGGGCGCGCCGAACAGCGTCGAATACAGCCAGCCGAAGGCCAGCAGGCCTTTGGCCCAGATATCGTAGCGAAAGGTGGATGGAACCGACAGCGCCACCAGCTTCTCGATGCCGGCGCGCTGATCGGGGTGGTGGCGGATGAACTTCCAGGTGGTCGTCGCGCCCCAGTCATGCACGATCGGGATGATCTGCCCGGTCGGGCTGGCGGCGATCCGTTCCTTCAGCAGGGCGTCGATCTCGGCCTGCAGCGTTTCCTTCAGCAGGGCGCCCAGCGGCGGATAATTGGGATTGGTAAACCGGTTGGGGAAGGCGATGGTGTAAATCTGCCGATCGCGCAGCCACTCCCGCTGACGCTCATCGACGCTGTAATAGGCGCGAAACATCAACGGGGAGTCGGGGAAGCCGTGGATGAAAACGATCGGAGAACGCGACCCCTCAGGTTGGAGGCACTCAAGACGACAGTACATGATGAATTTCCCGGAGCAATCAGCGATGATGGGAAGATAGTAGCCCGAACGGCCAGAAGCCGCCAGCGATCGGCGAAAACGCGCTGTGTCGAGAAACCGGAACTGCCCCGGATGCTGACGAAGAAGCCGCGGAAGAAAAAGGGCAAAAATGCTGCAAAACCCCCTTGTCAGACCGCGGCGAGACTGGTATATTATATGCAGTTAAAGCGCGGGCGTAATTCAGTGGTAGAATGCCTCCTTGCCAAGGAGGATGTCGTGAGTTCGAATCTCATCGCCCGCTCTCCGAAAAGCCGTCACACGACGGCTTTTTTGATGCACCAGTGCCTGCCGCGGCGGGGCGCAGCACCAGAATGCCGCGCGGCCCGCCGTCGAGGAAGCCGCTCCCCGGCGGACAGGCCAGCACGCGCGCGGTGACGGCCAGATCGCCGATCGAAGCCGCCGCATTGAGCAGCAGGGCGATGACCCCGATCTGCCCCCAGACGACCGGCAGGAAGATCAGGCTCAGCCCGCCCAGCGCTGTCATCGCCAGCAGCGGCGTCAGCGCCATGATCGCATAGGCCCGCCGGCTGATCACCTCGCCCGGGCCGGTCGTGGCGAAGAAGTAACCTCTCGCCCAGTGGATGCGCGCGCGATATCCCTGCAGGCGCAGGGCCGCCGCGTGCAGGCCCTCATGCAGGATGAACGATCCGAGTACGATCAGCGCGCCGAGCGCGATCACCCAGCCGATCGGGATCGCAGCGCTGGAAGCGGCCAGCGGCGCGCCCAGCGCCAGATAGAACTGGTACGGCAGCCAGATGACGAGCGCCGCGCAGCCCAGCGGCAGCAGCGCCGCCAGGTTCGCCCCGATCAGCCAGCGCCAGTCCGCGCCATCCAGATCGGGAAAGAGCGGTTCAACCCGCGTAGGATCGACGTGCATGTCAGCGTCCATGATCATGTCATCTCCGATATCCCGGATTGTACTGAACTGGATTGGACGCTCATGAATGATATCGATGTCAGCAAGCTGCAAGTGACGCACAATGCCGAAGCCCGGCGCTTCGAAGTGCGGCTGGGGGAACATCTGGCCATGATCGAGTATGACCAGGTCGGGGATACCCTGGTGTATTACCACACGGAAGTGCCGCCCGCGTTCGAGGGCATGGGGATCGCCAGCAAACTGGCCCGGTTCGCCCTGGATTACGCGCAGCAGAACGGGTTCAAAGTACGCCCGGATTGCTCGTTCATCGCCGGCTACGTGCGCAAACATCCGGAATACCAGCCGATCACGTACGGCTATTTCTGAGACCCGTCCGGTTGACGGACGCGGTTTGTGCGCCCTGCAACATCGCGCTCACTAGCCGATTCAGATTGTGTTTTCGGCCTGTGCTGGCTACAATGACCTTTGTTCTGTTTCTCACAAAGACGTTCTGCCAGCACGAAAGAGGTCTCGATGCGCAGCGACAAACACAAACATCTCGTCATCCCTGGCCCGGTGGAAGTCCGTCCCGAGATCCTTGACGCGCAGACCGAGTGGATGATCGGCCACCGCTCGACCGCGTTTGCCGAGCTGTTCGCGCGGCTGCAGGAAAAACTCAAGCAGGTCTTTCTGACGCAGCACCGCGTCTTCGTCCACGGCTCATCGGGGACGGGACTGTGGGAGGGGGCATCGCGCAACTGTATCCGCGACGGCCACCGCGCACTGCACCTGGTCGGGGGTGCGTTCAGCGAGCGCTGGGCCGATGTCAGCCGCCTCAACGGCAAGGATGTCGATGTCATCGAGGTCGAGTGGGGGCGCGCGCACACGCCGGAGATGGTACGCGAACAGATGGCCGCGGCCAGGCGTCTGGGCCACCACTATGACGCCGTCTGCGTCGTCCACAACGAGACGAGCACCGGCGTCACCAACCCGATCCGCGAGATCGCGCAGGTCGTGCGCGAGATGGATGACGAGACGCTGGTGCTGGTCGATACCGTGAGCGGCTTCCTCGGCATCGAACTGCGGCCCGACGACTGGGGCATCGATATCGCGCTGACCTCGTCGCAGAAGGCGTTCGCGCTGCCGCCGGGGCTGGCGTTCGCGTCGATCAGCGATCGCGTGCTCGAACGCGCCGCGCAGGTCGGCAATCGCGGCTACTACTTCGATTTCATCGAGATCAACGAGTCGCTCAAGAAGAACAACACGCCGGCCACGCCGCCGATCTCGCTCATGTATGCCGCTGACAAACAGCTCGATGACATCCTCGCTGAAGGGCTGGAAAACCGCTGGGCACGGCATCTGCAGATGCGCGACCTGACGCTGGCGTGGACGCAGAACGCCGGTCTGGGTGCGTTCGCCCAGGAAGGCTACCGGTCGCCCACGGTGACGACGGTGGCCAATACGCGCGGCTTCGACGTCGATGCGATGGCCAAGTTCATGGGGGGCCGGGGCTTCTCGATGGACAAGGGCTACGGCAAGATCAAAGGCAAGACGTTCCGCATCGCCCACATGGGCGACATGTCGGTCAGCACGCTGGAAGCGGTGCTGTCCGGCCTGGATGAATTTCTGGCCGGGCTGAACTGACGAAAGGAGCTGATCGATGAGCGAGCAGCGTTTTCATGTCCTGGTTCCGGACGCCGTCCATCCCTCCGCGCTCGACGTGCTCACCGCAGCCGGGGATCGGCTGACGATCACCGCGCCGGGGCAGATGAGCCGCGCCGAACTGCTGGCCGCTGTGCCCGACGCCGACGCCCTGATCATCCGCTCGGCCAGTAAGATCGATGCCGAAGTGCTGGCCGCCGCGCCGTGCCTCAGGATCATCGCGCGCGCCGGCGTCGGCGTTGACAATGTGGATATCCCGGAGGCGACGCGGCGCGGCATCGTTGTCGTCAACACGCCAGATGGCAACACCGTCTCCACCGCCGAGCACACGTTCGGGCTGATGCTGGCGCTGGCCCGGCACATCCCGCAGGCCCACCAGTCGCTGCGCGAGGGGAAGTGGGATCGCAAGACGTACAGCGGCGTCGAACTGCGCGGCAAGACCCTCGGTATCGTCGGCTTCGGGCGGATCGGGCGCGCCGTCGCCAAACGCGCGCTGGCCTTCGAGATGCACGTGATCGCTTACGATCCGTACATCACCGCCGACCTGGCCGCTGATCTCGGCGTCGAACTGGTCAGCCTGGCTGAGCTGTTCGCGCGTTCGGATTTCATCACCCTGCACACCCTGCTGACCGACGAAACGCGCGAGATGATCAACAAAGACACGCTGGCGCAGATGAAGCGCGGCGTGCGCATCATCGATGCGGCGCGCGGCGCGCTCATCAACGAGGCCGATCTGGCCGAGGCGATCAAGTCCGGTCAGGTGGCCGGGGCGGCGCTCGATGTGTTCGCTGAAGAGCCGCCGAAGCCGGATAACCCGCTGATCGGCCTGCCGGGCGTCGTCCATACGCCGCATCTGGCGGCCAGCACGGAAGATGCGCAGATCGTGGTCGCTGTCGATGCGGCCAGGCTGGTCGTCGCGGCGCTGCTGCGCGGGGAATATCAGAATGTCGTCAACCCGGCAGTCTTGAAACACTGAGTCCGCTGCTGACGCACGGACGTGACGGGGCAGGGAAGCTCATCCTGCCCCGTTGTGTTTGTCCAGATGATGTTGCGGCAGGCGGATGCGGAACGTCGTCCCCTCGTTCACCCGGCTGGTCACCGTGATCTGACCGCCGTGCTGTTCGACGATCTTGTGCACGATCGCCAGGCCCAGCCCGGTGCCGCCGGGATCGACGCTGCGCGCATTGTCGGCCCGGTAGAAGCGTTCAAAGATGTGCGCTATCGCCTCGTCCGGGATGCCGATGCCGTTGTCCTCCACCTCGATCCAGTGCGCCTCATCGTCCGTGCCCGCGCGGATCGTGACCCGCCCGTCTTCCGGGCGGGAATAGTGGATAGCGTTGTCGATCAGGTTGCTGAGTGCGCGCTCCAGGTCGGCGCGATCCACGGTCTGGATGCGTGGAGCGGAGGGCTGTTCAACGCGCAGCCGGATCCCGCGCGCTTCGGCCAGCGGGCGCATCATCTGCGCCACTTCGGCGACGATAACATTCAGATCGTGCGGTTTCCGATCCGACCCCTCGGTATTCTCCAGCCGCGCCAGCGTCAGCACGTCGTCGATCAGGCCGGCCATGCGCTGCGTGATCTGTTCCAGTTCGATGAGGATCTGGCGCTGCCTGTCTGGGCTGGCGGCGCGCTGAAGCGCGTGGATCTTCAGGTTGATCGAGGACAGCGGTGCTTTCAGGTCATGCGTGGCATCGGCGATCACATCGCGCAGCACGCGGAGTTTTTCCCGTTCGACCACCAGCTCGCGCTGACGCTCCTGCGCCGCATGCCGATCGGTGATGTCTTCGGTCACCCCGCCGACCCGGTAGATCCGGCCTGACGGGTCTTTGATGGCGAAGGCGCGCTCGCGCAGCCAGCGGATCTCGCCATCGGGCCGGCGGATGCGAAATTCCGTCTCGATGAAACCGCGCTCGGCGATGCGCTGGAAATTGGGCATGCGCGGGCGATCTTCTTCGATCACGGTGTTGATGAACGTCTGATCGCTGGCGAGGAATTCATCGCGCGAGCGGCCCCAGATGCGCAGATACGCTGCATTGACGTACAGCGGCAGATTGGTATGCGGATCGCCCAGCCACAGGGCTTCGTTGGCGGTCTCGACGACCTGTTCCAGGTAGGTGGCCTGCTGCTGACGTTCCGTTTCAGCGATGTGCAGCTCGCGCTCAGTCTGGATCAGCCTGTCCCGGATCGCTGTGAAAGAGCCGGCAAAGAGATCCAGCGGGGGGCGGGGGCCTGCCCCGACATATCCCGGCAGCTTCGGCGCAACCCGGCGCAGATAGATGAGCATCAGCGGGATCAGCGGCAGCGCGCCGAGCCATTTACCGAACAGATCGCCGAGCAACCGCGGCCAGAACGCCGGGGAGCCGACATCGTAGATCGTGCGGAAGAACAGAGCATCGACTGCCAGCGCGGCCAGAAAGATCGCAGCGACCAGCAGGTCGCCGGGCAGGCGCGGCAGTCGGTTGCGCAGCGCCTGATAGCCGACTGTGCAGAGCGCAAAGTCCAGAGTGAACGCGATCAGCGAGGCGATCAGGGTGATCGGGTTGAGGCCGTACAGATCGCTTGTGTCGAACAGCGGGCGGATGATGCTGTCCGGTAACAGCATGTGCAGGGCGTTGATGAAGCCGAAGCCGAGCGCGACGAGGCTGACGCCAAAAATGGCGATGATGAGCAGTCGGGTGGTCGCGCCGCCGCTGCTGATGTAGACGACCATGACGATCATGATCAGCACGGGCACGATCGAGGTGGCCGTCACGCGCATCTGCAGCCCTGCCAGCGGGGCGAACGCGATGCCCAAATCGAGCTGGAGCAGCACGGTCAGCGCGCCCACCAGCGTCACCAGCGGGACGATGCCATAGCGATGCATCACCGCATGGGCGTACAGCGCCAGCGCGCCCAGGGCGAGCACCGTGATCAGGGTGAGCAGCAGATTGAGCACAGCCGCCGCCTAGCCGGTGCGCCAGAGCGCGAACACATCATCGGCGCTGTCCGCTGGGCCGGTGAGATTGACGACGCCGCCACCGGTCAGCGATTCGTAGTAGATGTCCCAGTCGCCATCGAGGTTGGACATGTACAGCCGGGCGCGGCCATCTGGCGTATACTGCGGATCGGCGCGGAAAACGCCGTCTGTAATCGGGAGCGGATCGCCGGTCGGGGCGAACGGATCGAGGATGTACAGGGGGAGCGCCCCGCCGCGCAGCGTGCGCTCGCGTTCCGAGTAGAACAGCACCCGGTTATCTTCCGTCCAGGCGGGATACAGATCGTCGGCGGGGTGGTTCGTCAGGCGCGTCGGGGTGCCGCCCGCCGCCTCAATGCGGTAGATCTCCTGATCCTCTGTGCCCTGGCCGTCGCGGTCGGATGCGAAGGCCAGCCACATGCCGTCATACGACCAGGCGGGGAACCAGTCGATCGCGCGGTTTTGCGTCAGGTTGCGCTCGATCGGCGTGCCGGAAGCGGGATCCTGCACCTGGGTGTAGATCTCAAGGTTGAGATCGCGCAGCGTGACGAACGCCATCACCTGGCTGACGGCGAACGTCAGCTCCCAGTTGAACCGCCCGGACCCGACGATGTTCAGGATCGTCGGCAGATCGTTCTGCAGCGGGCGCACGTCCGTCCCGTCGGCATTGATGAGGAAAGCGTCCAGCCGCCCATCGGCGCTGCGCGTGCGGTTGGAGAGAAAGGTGAGCGCGCCGCCATCGGCGGAAAAGGCCGGGAAGGCATCGTCGTCGTATCCGTCGCCATCATCACCAGCGCCGGTCAGATTGAGGAGTTCGCCGGTCGCCAGCGTGAGCCGGTAAAGATCCCAGTCCCCGTCGCGGTTGGACATGAAGACGATATCGCCGCTCTCGCCAGGGACAGCGGCGGGCTGCATGACCGCTTCCCACGGACGGCGGATGAGCAGGATCGCGCCGATGATGCCGAACAGCACAAGCGCCGCCAGCACGGGCAGTGCGCGTCCCAGACTGCGCCGACGGGGGGGAGGAGACGACGGGGATGCGCTCATGGATGGTTTTCGGGCTGACCCCTGCGGATGATAGGCTGCGGTCGATGAAAGAATAGGTCATTTAAGCACAGCGTGCAAGATCCAGACCGATCGGGAGCATCGGATCAGTCGATGAGCGTTTCCCGTAATGACTGCCTCAGGGGCTGTCGGGACGGACTGGGTGACGGTGCGAACGCGGAGAAAAGTCGTCGTCCGAAAGTGCGTTGTCAGCAGTATATCTTGAAATCTCCAGGGGACAGCGTAAAGAAAAAATGAAGCGGGGATGGCGGAGGGCGATGCGCCGGGCGATCGCGCGGATGCTGCGGGACAGAGGGCGCTTTTTTGACTTTGCGATCCTCATCGAATATGATTACAGGCATGTGCGTGGTTTGCCTCCTTTCCCACGCGCAGCTTTTTCAATCCCCACTGCGAAGTGGGGACTTTTTTTTACAGCAGCGGCAGCAGGGCCGCCAGATCGCCGCCATCGGGGGGGACAGCGCGCGCCCCGGCGTCGATCAGGGCCTGATTGCCGGACGTCTGACCGGTCAGGTGGGCCGGATCGACCGTCAGCACGGTGCGTCCCTGTTCGAGCGCGCGGCGGGCGGCGTGCATCGCCCCGCCTTCCGCGGTGGTTTCGACGACGATGAGGACTGCCGTCAGACCGGTGATGATGCGGTTGCGCGCCACCAACGCCGACGGGCTGACGTCCGCCTGCGGATGGGTCTCGCTGACCAGCAGCCCGCGCAGGCCGACCGCCTGCGCCAGCGATCGGTTGCCCGGCGGATACACGTTGAGCACGCCGCCGCCCAGCACGGCGATCGTGGATCCGACCGGCACGGCCAGCGCGCCCAGATGCGCCGCCGTATCCACCCCCACAGCCAGACCGCTGACGATCTGCCAGCCGCGTTCGGCCAGCCGCATCGCCAGCATCCCGGCGGCTTCGCGCGCCGCCTCCGACGGCGTGCGCGTCCCGACGATCGCCGCTGCGCGCGGGGCGAATGTCCCGCTGCCGCGCAGGAACAGCGTGGCCGGTGGATCGCTGATGCGCGCCAGCGCCGCCGGGTAAGCCGGATCGGTCAGCGGTACGGGGCGGACGCCGGCCCGCTCCCAGGCGGGCAGGGCGGCGGCGATCCGGGGGATGTTGGCGGCGCGAATGCCCGCCGCAATGCGCGGGCCGATCCCGCGGATCTGGCGCAGTTCCGCTTCGGGCGCGGCGATCGCCGCCCGCAGATCGCCCCGGTAGCGTTCGTACAGCGTCAGCAGTTTGCGCGATCCCAGATGATCGACCAGACTGAGCGCAATCCAGGCCGGATCGAGGGTCATTGATCGGCCTGATAGTACTCGATGATCGAGAGCAGCATGGTGTTGATGAAACTGTTTACCTGACGCAGAAGCTGCGCCCAGTCCGACGGGCTGCGCGGTAAAGCCAGCTCCGTCCAGGTCAGGATCGCGTTGATGACGAAATCGCTGAAATAGAGAAATCCGCGCACCGCCTGGGGCAGCGTCAGGCGATCGGCCTCCAGGATCTGCGCGTAATGTTTGCCCAGCGTGATCGCATTGGCCAGCCGGGCATCCGGCGCGCCGGCGGCGATGTAGGCCCGCAGCTCTTCCAGCACCCGGCGGCCCTGGGCGCGCAGCGCGTCGCGCGTGCCGGCGCTCATCGCTGCGTACCACGGTTCCTGGTTCAGGCTGCCTTCCCCGACCTGCTGACGGGTTTGCCCCAGCGCATTCTGAATGATCACCTGCACTTCCAACGGTTGAAGCTCGCCCTGCGTCTGAGCGTAGTGCAGCAGGTCGGACTTGCGGAACCGGCGGTGGCCGCCCGGCGTCCGCCGCGATGGCAGGTCGCCCCGGTCAGCCCAGTTGCGCACGGTCGCTGGATGGACGCCGAGCATGTCGGCTGCCTGGCGCAGGCTCACCCATTCTGTGGACTCGGTCATAATCGTGCACACCCCCCTGATTGCTCATCGATTCAGTATAGCAGAGACAGGGCGGCGCTCAAGCAACAGCGCCGTCGTCCTCGCGAACGACGGCGCCGCTGACCGCTGAATTCAGGGCTGTGTCTCAGGGCTGTGTCACGGGCGGGCATCCAGCGTGACCGGCAGATCGATCGTCTCGCGCCCATTGCGCAGGATCGTCAGGGTGACCGTCTGGCCGGGGGCGGTGTTCTCAGCCAGATAGCCGACCAGGTCAGCCATGCCGGTGATGCGGTTGCCATCCACCGCGATGATGATATCCAACTGCGTCGGGACGAGCACGCCGTCGATCTCGACGCCGCCTTCCGGCGCGCGCACCCCGGCCCGCGCCGCCGCCAGACCCGGCTCGACGTTCGTCACCACCGCACCGCGGGTGTTGTTGGGCAGGTCAAGGGCCTGAATGTAGTACAGGTTGACATCTTCACCGCCGATGCCCAGGAAACCGTACTGCACATCGCCGTGATCGATCAGCTCGCGCGCGACGCGCTGCACCAGATTGGACGGGATGGCGAAGCCGATGCCGGAATTCTGCTGGCCGGTGCTGATGATCTGCGAATTGACGCCGATCACCTGCCCCTGCAGGTTGAGCAGCGGGCCACCGCTGTTGCCGGGGTTGATGGCCGCGTCGGTCTGGATCACCGAGCCGATGCGGTAGTTGTTGACGCCGAGGATGCTGCGCCCCAGGCCGCTGATGATGCCGGTGGTCATCGTCCAGCGCTGGTTGAAGGGGCTGCCGATGGCCACAACTTCCTGGCCGACGAACAGATTGCCACTGTTGGCGAAGGTGACCGGCACGAGCCGCTCGGACGGCACGTCGTTCACCCGGATGATGGCCAGATCGCTGTCCGGGTCACCGCCGACGAGATCAGCCAGGGCGATCGTGCCATCGACGAAATTGACCTCGATGCGCACCGCGCCATCGATGACGTGGTAGTTGGTGACGATGTGGCCGTCTGTGTCATAGACGAAGCCCGTACCGCGCCCGACGGCCACGCCGCCGAACGCGCTCGACATGCGAGCCTGACGCAGCACCGTGATCGAGACGACCGACGGGCTGACGCGCTCGTAAACCTGATTGAAGACCTGTTCGCTCTCCGTCGTGTACACCGGCTGGGCCTGCTGTGCCGGGTTCAACGCAGTCAGCGGGGCGTGGTTGGCCGCCGCGCTGCTCGAAGTCACGGCTGTGCCCAGATAGAACGCGCCGACGACCAGCAGGGCGACGGCGATCAGTGCTGCAAGTGACGTGCGAATACGCATGGCTGTTCACTCCTTTTTAAGCCACATTTCATCCGGACAGTATAGACGGCATCGTGAGAGGAAGCTGAGATATCAGTAAACAGTCAGTCCGAGCTTTGTAAACTGTCTGTTTACATTTCCACGAGCACGACGCGGTCGTGTCCGGCGTAATCGCGGCGAAGCTCGATGCGCGCGCCGGGGAAGCGGACGCGCGCTTCCGCCGCGCACTGCACCCCCTGATCGGCCCCGATCTCCAGCGCGATCAGGCCGTCCGGCGCGATGCAGCGTTGAACCTGATCGAGCAGCCGGCGGATCAGATCCAGCCCATCCGGCCCGCCGTCGAGCGCGCTGGCCGGCTCGAAGCGACTCACGGCCAGCGTCGGCACGACCGCCGACGGGATATACGGCAAATTGGCCACCAGCAGATCGATGGGCGTCCCCGGCCAGGCCGTCAGCAGATCGCTCTCCAGCCAGGTCACCGCGCGGGCGGCGTCGAGCAGGGCGGCGGCGTTCTCCCGTGCGACGGCCAGCGCCGCCGGGCTGCTGTCGATCCCGGTGATGCAGACGCGATCCGGCGGCAGATGCCGGGCCAGCGTGACGGCCAGCGCCCCGCTCCCTGTGCCGACATCGACGATCGTCAGCGGGGTATGCGGGCGCGCTTCCAGGCGCATCCGCGCCCACTGAAGCGCGGCTTCGAGCAGTAGTTCGGTCTCCGGGCGCGGGATCAGCACATCCGGCGTCACCCGGAAGACCAGATCGTAAAAGCCGCGTTCGCCGGTCAGATAGGCGATCGGTTCGCCCGCAGCCGCTCGCGCTAGCAGGGCTTCGCAGCGCGCCGCTGCCTGATCGGTCAGACGATATTCGGGATGGGCGAGGATGAAGGCGCGATCGCGCCCCAGACCGTGCATCAGCAGGGTATCGACGTCGAGCGCCGGCGTCGGCGATCCGGCTGCGCGCAGCCGCGCGATCGCCGCCCGGCGCAGCTCGCCCAGGGATGGTCTCATCGCTGCGGAACCGGTTCAGTCCTCATCCACCGCGCCGGACAGGGCGGCCCCGACGGTCTCACCGCCGGCTAGCCTGGCCGCCTGATCCTGCGCAGCCAGTTCATCGATGAATTCGTCGAGATCGCCGTCCATGATCGCGGGCAGGTTGTAACTGGTCTTGTTGATGCGGTGATCGGTGACGCGGTTCTGCGGGTAGTTGTAAGTGCGGATCTTCTCCGCGCGTTCCCCCGTCCCGACCTGGGTGCGCCGCTCGCTCTCCTGCGCGGAGCGCTGGCGTTCCAGCTCCAGCTCGTACAGCCGGGCGATCAGGATCTGCTTGGCGCGGATGCGGTTCTGGAGCTGGCTGCGTTCGTCCTGCACCGCCACGACGATGCCGGTCGGGATGTGCGTCATGCGCACGGCGGAATCGGTCGTGTTGACGGACTGGCCGCCCGCGCCGCCCGAACGGTAGACATCGACGCGGACATCGTTCATATCCAGTTGGACATCGACTTCATCCATCTCGGCCAGCACGGCCACCGTCACCGTGGAGGTGTGGACGCGGCCCTGCGCCTCCGTCTCCGGGACGCGCTGCACGCGGTGGACGCCGCTCTCGTACTTCAGGCGGCTGTAGGCCCCGTGGCCCTTGATCTCGAACTTGATCTCTTTGAAGCCGCCGATGCCGGTCTCGTTCTGGTCGATGACCTCCAGCTTGAAACCGTGCCGCGTGGCGTAGTAGCTGTACATGCGGAACAGATCGGCGGCGAACAGCGCCGCTTCATCACCGCCCGCCCCGGCGCGGATCTCCATGATCACGTTCTTGTCGTCGCGCGGGTCTTTCGGCACCAGCAGCACGCGCAGCCGGTTTTCCAGATCGGCGCAGGTGGTCTCCAGCGCCGCCGCTTCCTCTTCAGCCAGGGCGCGCAGTTCGGGGTCGCTCTCGGCTGCAATCAGCTCGCGCGCGCCTTCGAGCTGTTCCTGCGCGCGGCGGTACTGGCGCAGCGTCTCGACGATTTCGGTCAGCCCGGCGCGTTCTTTGCTGATCTCGGCCAGCCGGGCGTAGTCGGTCATGATCGCCGGATCGGCCATCAACTGTTCCAATTCATCGTAGCGCGCTTCAATCGCGGCGAGTTTGTCAAACATGGCGTCTCTGCCTTCAACCAGGCCGGTGGGTAATCGATGAGATGCAGCGTCAGATCACGCCGGCATTATACGCCGCCGGGGCGATCTATGGGAGTGCGCGGCTGGTGGAAAATGCGCCCGCTGTTGCGCGCGCGCCCGGTGAGTGGCACACTACATCCCGCGATCATCTCCGCTGAAGCTGCGAGGCAGGCTTGATCATGACACACCCGCTCACCGGTATGCGCGTTCTCGATCTGACCCGGCTGCTGCCCGGCGCGCTGTGCACGCTGATGCTGGCCGAACTGGGCGCGGAGGTCATCAAGGTGGAAAGCCCCGATGGCGGGGATTACGCCCGCTGGCTGGCCCCGCAGATCGACGGGGAAGGGCTGTACTTCCGCGCCAGCAACCACAGCAAGCGCAGCATCATCCTCAACCTGAAACACCCGGAGGGACAGCGGGTGCTCCATCGGCTGGTCAACACGGCGGATGTGCTGGTCGAGGGGTTCCGGCCCGGCGTGCTGGCCCGCTTTCAGGCCGATGCGGACACCCTGCGCGCCCTCAACCCGCGCCTGATCTACTGTTCGATCAGCGGCTACGGCCAGGCCGGCCCGCGCGCGCCCGTCAGCGGCCACGATCTCAACTACGCCGCGCTCTCCGGTCTGATCGGCGAGATGGGCACGCCCCAGCCGCCCGGCGGTCAGGTGGCCGATGTCGGCGGGGCGCTGATCGCGGTGAGCGGGATCCTGGCCGCTCTACTGCGCCGTGAGCGCATCGGGGAGGGCTGCGTGGTCGATGCGGCGCTGGCCGATGCGGCGCTGCTGGTGAGCGGCTACCCGTGGGTGGAGACCGTGGCGCGCAGGCTGGATCCCGACGCGGCGCGCGGGGTGCTCACTGGGCGCTATGCCTGCTACAATGTCTACCGCGCAGCCGACGGTCAGGCGGTGGCGCTGGCCGCGCTGGAACCGAAGTTCTGGGCCAATTTCTGCGCCGCGGTCAGCCGGCCCGATCTGATCGCGGATTATCTCGTCCCCGACCGACAGCGCTATCTGCTGGTCGAGCTGGAGCAGATTTTCGCCCTGCGCAGCGCCGCGGAATGGGACGCGCTGCTGCTGGATGCTGACTGCTGCTACAGCCGCGTCCTGCCGCCGGAAGACCTGCTCGACGATGCGGGCGTTCGCCAGCGCGAGATCCTGGCGCTCGATGGGCGGGGCGGCCCGGTCATCCACAGCCCGATCCGGCTCGACGGCATCGAGCGGAACAGCGGCCCGGTTCCCGGATACGGAGAGCATACCCGGCAGATCCTGAGCGAGATCGGCTGCGATGAAGCGGAGATCGCGGCGCTGGCCGCCGCCGGGGCGGTACAGCTTGCAGACCAGGGACGTCACTCCTCATGAATGAACCTCTCAATCTGATCGCATGGGATGATTTTGCGCGCGTCGATCTGCGCGTCGGCCAGATCGTGGCGGTGGAGGATTTCCCCCGCGCGCGCAATCCGTCGTACAAGCTGCAGATCGATTTCGGGCCGGAGATCGGCCTGCGCTGGTCGTCGGCCCAGGTAGCCCATTACGATCGGGCCGAACTGCTCGGCCTGCGCGTGATCTGCGTGCTCAACTTCCCGCCCAAGAACATCGCCGGGTTCCAGTCGGAATGCCTGGTGTGCGGCGTCCCCGGCGCGGATGGGCGCGTCAGCCTGCTGACGATCACACGCGATGCCCCGCTCGGTGGCAAAGTTTATTGAGACCCGGAGCGAGAAGGTCAAGGCTTTTTCGCCCCGGATACGCCGTACACTGGAAGCGGTTGAAGCGAGTGGACGTCATTGAAGGCGATGAAACAACAGAGCGTGAAAACGGTGGCAGTCGTCCTGCTGCTGATCCTCGCTGGCGGGATCGGTGGACGTGCGCAGGCGAGCTGCGCGGCGGACAGTCTGGGGAGCGGCCAGACGGCGCTGGCGGCGCAGAATTACACGGCGGCGGTCGAACAGTTCACCTGCGCGCTGCAGGTCGATCCGGCCAACGCCGCCGCGCATCAGGGGCGCATCAGCGCGGCGCTGTTCACCCGGCAGTATGGGCTGGCGATCGCCGATGTCAATTACCTGATGGACAATGCGCCCGCCGATTTCGACGCTTTCATGGCGGCGGCGGTGCAGGAAGCGAACTTCAATCCGCACAGCATCCCGGCGCTGATGCTGCGGACGTTTCTGTACTGGGCCAGCGCCGATGACGCGCAGGCTCAGGCCGACGCGAACAGCATCCTCCAGCTTGAGCCGAACAACGGCTTCGCCCTGCTCTTCCGCGGATCCTCAAGCCAGTATCTGGGCGATGTCCTGCTGGCGAGCGACGACTTCGCCGACGCTGTCGAACGCGATGCGGATAACCCCCATGTGTACTCCGTCATCGGGTCAACCTACGCCCAGACCGGCGAGTACGACCGGGCGCTGCAGTACCTCGATCAGGCGCTGCGCCGCGATCCCGGTCACGCGCGCGCCCACTACTTCATCGGCTATGTGCTGCTCCAGCGCAATCAGCTCGATGCGGCCATCGCCAGCCTGACGCGCGCGATCGAGCTTGACAGCACCCAGCCCGATCCGTACTACGATCGCGCGCTGGCTTACGGTCGGCAGCAGAATTACCCCGCTGCGCTGAGCGATCTCGATCGCGCGCTGGCGCTCGAGCCGGGGTTCCGGCTGGCGGTGGTGGCGCGCGGGCGCATTCACGAGCTGATGGGGGATGAACAGGCCGCGCTGGCGGATTACAGCCGCTACATCGATCTGAACACCCTGCGACAGGTCAACGGGGAGCCGCTGTTCCCCGATCTGCCGGTCACGCTGACGATGGAGGATGGCATCCTGTACCGACTGCCGCTTCAGGCCGCCGCCGGTCAGGTGATCACGATCACCGCGGAGTCGCCCAATGATCTGGCCGATCCGCTGCTGCTGCTGCTCGATCCGTCCGGGACGCCGGTGTCCGCCAGTGACGACATCGTCATCGGCGATTACACCGCGCGCATCGATCAGGTCACCCTGCCGACTTCCGGGGTCTATCTGGTGCTGCTGACGCATTCGGACGGCGGCTATCGCGGGCGGGTCGATCTCGTCGCATCGTTCAACTGAGCGGCTCCGTCCGGCGACGCCGCCGGTTAAGCGTTTTCGTCCTCGGCGGTCTCCGCCGCGATCACGTCGTCGATGAACTTCTCGATGATGAAGTTCGGCTGCGTCAGGATGCGGTGCACCGGGCAGCGCCCAGCGATCTCCAGCAGGCGTTTGCGCTGTTCCTCGGTCAGATCGCCCTTGAACGACAGGGCCTGCACGAACTCGTTGACCGTGTCCGAGTCGCCGGTGTAGGCGGGGTAGTCAGCGGCTTTGAACCGTTCCAGGCTGAGATCGACCTCGACGCCCTCCAGCGGCCAGCCTTTGCGCCGGGCATAGAGCATGCTGGTGATCGCGCTGCACGCGCCGAGTGAGGCCAGCAGTAGTTCCGTTGGCCGCGGCCCCTGATCGCTGCCGCCATCTTCCGGGGGTTCGTCGGATGTGATCGTGAACTGGCGGATCTGGATGCGCGTGGTCAGGCTTTCATTCAGGATCGCTCTGGCTGTGGTCGCCATCGATGCTTTCCCCTTCTACCGTCTGGCAGGTATCAACACGCCGTTTTCGGCTGCTGTAACGATCTTCAGTGCACTACTGACGCGACGGGCCGGTCTGGACTTACAGCGGCCAGGCCGCCCGTCAGGCGCGGCGCAGGCGCTTCAGCCCCTGGAACTGCGGGTTGCCCTGGATCTGCCGCCAGCGCGCCTCACCGCCGTCGGTGTGCCATTCGACCACCGTCATGCCATCGCGATCCTGGTACATGAGGGCCGGGCGCATCATCAGCATCTGGCGCACCACGCCGATGAACTCTTTGCTCTCCACGCCCAGGCGCAGGCGGAACCACTTGCCCGGCTCCCACTCGAACGAGACGGGGACTTCGTTCTGCCACAACCCTTCCATCCGGATCGGCACATCGGCCTTGACGCAGGTCATGTGCAGATTGGTCAGACGATTGCGCCACAGGGTGTGATTGACACGCTCCTCGATGAAATACGGGCGCGGTTGAGGCGTGGTGTAGAACCACGAACGAGCATCCGTTGCCATGAAACAAGCCTCCGCCGTCGGGTGGATGGGGTGTCCGAAATAGTCGCGCTTAGTGTACCTGAAATCCAGTCCGGCTTCTAGTGAAAGCCTGAACAAATTCGCGCCGGCGGTCGTCACGACGGCTGGCGCGCCCAGAGCTGCATCCCCGTGCCGTAGAAATCGGTCGGGTATTCCAGGAGCAGGCGGTAATTGGCGATGAACCACGGATCGCGCGCCAGCCCCAGCCGGACGAAGCCCTCCATCGTCACCAGGTAGTCGGGTTGCGCATCGTGGATCAACTGCGGTGGGATGGCGTAATTGCCGCCGGGGATGATCAACGCCGGATCGACCGGGTAGTAGCGGGTGTTTTCCGGGGTGACCAGGCCGACGGTATCGACGATGACCGCACCGCTGTAGAAGCCGATCGCGCCGATATCGCCCGCCGCCACCCGCGTCGTCGGGGAGATGCCCAGTTCGTCGCGCAGGTAGCGGGCCATGTCGGCGTAGAGCAGCTCGATGCGATGCCAGGCCATGATCGGGGCCGGGCGGCCCGCCAGCGCGCCGTGATCGGGCGTCAGCGTCCAGGCGTTGAGCGACATGAACAGCCACAGCCCGCCGACCGCGGCCAGGATGACCGTCCCCAGCGGGCGCAGCGCCGGGCGCGGGCTTTCGGCCAGCGGACGCAGCAGCGCCCACAGTCCGACCGTCAGCGCGATCATCCAGGCGGGCAGGGGCGGGGCCATGTACCAGCGGAAGATCAGCCCGACGAGCAGGCTGAAGACGATGAAGTACAGGATCGGATAGGCGAACAGAGCGAGCGCGCGCGCATCGCGCCGGGCCACGCTGACGACCGCGATGACGAACAGCGCCGGATAGACGAAAGCGGCGATCATCGCCCCGACCGGGCCGAAGGTATCGAACTCGAAGAAGGGCGTCGCGTAAGTCTGGATCAGGCGGATCAGCGCGGCGTTCGGCTCGACGATGTAAGCGTTGCGTTTGGCGGTCACGCTGTTGGGGATCGGGCTGCCGAAGTAGGCCCAGGCCGCGATCATGAACGGCAGCACGATCAGGGCCGCCGTCAGCCATGTCTGCCACGGGATGCGCCGCCAGAGCGGTTGATCGGCTCGCTCGCGCAGGATCGCGATCCAGTGCGCCAGCACCAGCGGGCCGATCCAGAGCACGGTATCGACGCGCGTCAGCAGGCCCAGCCCGATGCACGCGCCCAGCGCGAGATCGAACCCGGGACGCGCCGGGTCGCGGTAGAGATAGAGCGTGAAGCCGGCCAGCCCCCACAGGATGGCCAGGCTGGTCTCCATGCCGCCGACGGCGAACGTGACCGACATCGGCGAGATCGCCCATGCCAGCGCCGGGATGACCGCCACCCGGTCGCGACCGGTCAGCCGATGGACGATCAGAAAGATGCAGGCGGTGTTCAGGGCATCGATGAGCGCGCTCAGGGTCAGCGCGTACCAGGGGAAATCGCGCCCGCCCGTCAGGCCGGCGATCGCCGCCATCAGCAGCGCCCACAGCGGGGTCGTCGTGCCCAGCGTCTGCACGCCGGGGTTGTAGACGAAGCCGAGACCGTCCAGCAGGTTGGCGCTGTAGCGGAAGGTGATGAAGGCGTCGTCGATGGTGCGCGGGCCGGGGAGGGCGCGCGCTGCGATGGCGATCGCCATCAGCGATAGGATGAGCAGGAAGCGCAGTCGTCGTGATCGCATAGCCAGACGATAGCGCAAACTGCGCCAGACGTAAACACCGCCGGGTTTAAAAAAACAGCGCGGCCCGGTGAATCTGCTCACCGGGCCGCGCCGCAGGGGACAGGAACTGGCGCTCGTGATCGGTTATGATGCCGGGATCGCCGCCGGCGCGCTGGCGGTCTGCGCATCGTCCAGCGCCTGGAGCTTGCCCTGGCCTTCGCGCTCGCCCAGCCAGTTGATCGCCATCAGCGCGGCGGCGCAGCCCTGGCCGGAAGCGGTGATCGCCTGGCGGAAGATATCATCGTGGATCTCGCCACCGGCGAACACACCCTCGATGTTCGTGCGCATGTGATCATCGACGATGACGTAGCCCTTCTCGTCAGTCTTGAGCTGGCCGTTGAAGACCGCGCTGTTGGGGTCGTAGCCGATGAAGATGAACACGCCGTCGATCGGCTTCTCCGTCACCTCACCGGTTTTGACGTTGCGCAGCGTCACCGATTTGACGCCGGTATCGCCGTTGATCCGGTCGATCACGGTATCGTAGATGAACTTGATCTTGGGGTGGGTGAACGCCCGGTTCTGCAGCGCGATGCTGGCGCGCAGCGTGTCGCGCCGATGGACGACCGTCACCGTTTCGGCGAATTTGGTCAGGAAGATCGCTTCCTGCAGGGCCGAATCGCCCCCGCCGACGACGATGATGTGCTTGCCGCGGAAGAAGAAACCGTCGCAGGTAGCGCAGTAGCTGACGCCGTGGCCGGTGAATTCTTTTTCGCCGGGCACATCCAGCTTGCGCGGGCTGGCCCCGATCGTGACGATGACCGAGTCCGCCAGATAGTCGGTGTTCTGCGTGCGCACCAGGAACGGCGATCCGCTGGAGAAATCCACCGACGTGACGAGGTCGTAATCCATGACTGCGCCGAACTTTTCAGCCTGCTGGCGCATGCGTTCGGTCAGGTCTGGCCCCAGGATGCCTTCGGGAAAGCCGGGATAGTTCTCAACTTCGTGCGTGGTCGCGATCTGGCCGCCGAACTGCGGCCCGGTGATGACGACCGTGCTCAACTGCGCGCGCGCGGTGTACAGGGCGGCGGTCAACCCCGCCGGCCCGGAACCGATGACGACGACTCGTACCTTCTGTGCCATACGATGTTTCACCCTTCTTCTGTGTCTTGATGGGGCAGCAGCCCCTGGAAATCGGCCTGGATGATGCTGAGCAGACCTTCGTAGTGCTCGCGGCACTCCGAACAGCAGGCCAGATGCTCTTCCACTGCGGGCATCAGGTCATGCAGGCTGGCCCCACGGGCGACCAGTTCGCTCAAGTGCGTGAACTGATTGACGCAGGTTTCGCAGTCGAGACCGCTGTGATCTTCGTGTTCTTCAAAGATGAACGCGATCAATTTGCTCAGACGTTCGTTCACGGCCTACCATCCCACCACTGGATACACACTATGGACGAAGGCGATCCAGATCGTCTTACGCATCGGGCTGTCGGATGCGGGGTCAATCCTGGAACAGATCGAGGATGTATTCCATCGACAGCCCCTGCTGCTCGATGACGGTGCGCAGTTTGCGCCGGGCGTCATGGATGAGTTTGTACAGCGCGTTGCGGTTCGTCCCCATCTGCTCGGCGACGATCTCCAGCGGGACATCCTGCACCGCCACGGCCATCAGGGCGCGGTACTGGCGTTCGGTCAACGCCTCTTTGAGCGTGCGCTCGAGCAGACCCAGGACGTCGGTCTGTTCGGCGGCGCGCTCTGGCGCGGGGGGTTTGTCACCGGCGACCGGGTTGGCGCTGGCCGAGAGAAAATCGCCGTTGGCGGTGAGATCGTCGAGGCTGAAGTCTTTGTAACGGGCGCGGCGCAGATCGCTGATGGCGACGCGCACCGCGATGCGCGTCGCCCAGGTGGTGAACAGGCTGTCCCCGCGGAAGCTGTCCAGGTTGGCCAGCACGCGCAGGATGGCGTCCTGGGCCATGTCTTCAGCCATCTGTTCCAGTTCACCGAGGGAGAGGTCGGCGAGATCGCTGCGCTCGCGGCTCAGATAATAATAGATACCGCGTCGCAGGCGTTCTTTCAGGTCAGCGATCGCCGCGGTCTGGCGCTCACCTTCGGATTGGAGATCGGCGATCCACTGCTCATTGGTGCGTTCGGGCATGCCACTTGACCGGATGCTGGTGGGCAAACACAGTGACGCAATGATACCACAACGCCGGGCGATTGGTGAGAAATAGCGTGCGAACCGGATAGGGGGAAGCCGGCTGTGTACCGGGATCGGCGGTGCAGGGCGGCGTCCGCCTCCGAGGATTGGATCATCCGGCGCACGGCCTGGGCGCAAAAAACTGCTTGACAGACATGGGAAAACACAGTACTTTTTCAAGTATCATCTTCATCAGGAGAAGGTCACGTGTTCTTTACGCAGTGCTGCTGCCCCATGTGTTGTGCGATGTGTCAGGTCACATGACCGGGGCAGACGTGCTGGTTTTCCTGATGTTGTGAGTGAGGAAAAAAGAGCGCCCCGGCCATGTCGGGGCGCTGTGCTGTCTGCATCCGTCGGATGTTCGATCACACGCCCCGCTGAACCAGCCGGGGCGTTTCTTTTTCTCTGCGCCGGAGCAGTATGAGAGAGGAGGTCGGCCATGGAAATCTGTTGTGATGGCTGTATCGATGGCTGTTGTTCGCCGATGATGTCGTTTCCGCCAATCCATTCAATCACCGATACAGGATGATCACAGGAGACAAACTGATGAAACTTCGCTCGCTCATCCCGCTCTTTGTCGTCGTCGTGGCCGCGCTCTGCCTGGCCATCCTCGCCCCGATCAGCGCGCAGGAGCGCGATCTATCCGTCAATTTCGCGCGCGCTGTGGTCAGCACCGAGTGGCTGGCTGAACACCTCACCGATCCCGCCGTGCGCATCATCGAAGTGAGCGTCGTGCCCGGCCTGTACGAGCGCGGTCACATCCCCGGCGCGGTCAATCTCGTCTGGCATACCGACCTGGTCGATACCATCCGCCGCGATATCGTCCAGCCGGAGCGGTTCGAGGCGTTAGCGCGCGCCGCCGGCATCAATCAGGACACGACCATCGTCCTGTACGGCGATAACAACAACTGGTTTGCGGCCTGGGGCGCGTGGGTGTTCAAGCAGTACGGCGCACAGGATGTCCGCCTGCTCGATGGCGGGCGCGCCAAATGGGAGCGCGAGGGACGGGAGCTGAGCATCACCCCGCCGACGTTCGCGCCGGGGAATTTCGCGGTGACCGTGAATCCGGCGCTGCGCGTCTTCCTGCCGGATGTGCTGGCGATCGTCAACGGCCAGACGGAGCCGACCGATCTGATCGACATCCGCTCGACCGCTGAATACGAGGGGACGATCTTCGCGCCGGAGGGCTTCCAGGAACTGGCGGTGCGCGCCGGTCACATCCCTGGCGCGATCAACATCCCCTGGTCGCGGGCGCTCAACGAGGACGGCACGTTCAAAACCCCGGAACAGCTCGCTGAACTGTACGCTTCCCACGGCGTCGATGGCAGCGAGCCGATCGTCGTCTACTGCCGGATCGGCGAGCGCGCCAGCCACACCTGGTTCGTGCTGAGCCAGATCCTGGGCTACGACGTCGCGCTCTACGATGGCTCGTGGACGGAGTGGGGCAACACGGTCGGCGTGCCGATCGCCAATCCCGCCGGCACGATCTGGGGAGCGCAGTGAGTTGACCGGCACATCGCTGTCAGGAGGTCGCCCGATCGGGGCGGCCTCCCCTCACAGGCTCATCCGGGGCGACGGAGTCCGGTTCGGCATCGCGGCTGCGATCGGCCTCGGACTGGTGGCGGCGGCTTTCTGGCTGCACGATGCGCCCGGTCGCGGCCCGGCCCACTCGCTTTCCCTGCTGATCGGGGCGGCGCTGGGTGTGGTGTTCGAGCGCGGGCGCTTCTGCTTCTTCTGCATCCTGCGCGACTTCATCGAACATAAGAACAGCGCCGGCCTGTTCGCCCTGCTGACGGCGCTGGCCGTCGGCGGGGTGGGCTACGCGCTGGTGTTCGGCGTCTTCCTGCCCAACGCCTTCGCCGGACGGCTGCCGCCCAACGCGCACATCGGGCCGGTCAGCCCGGCGACGGCGCTGGCCGGTCTGGCGTTCGGCCTGGGGATGGCACTGTCCGGCGCGTGCATCAGCGGGCATCTATATCGCCTGGGAGAGGGCTACAGCCGCGCGCCGCTGGCCCTGGTCGGCGCGCTGATCGGCTTCGGCATCGGCTTCCTGACCTGGGAAGGGATGTACCTCAGCCTGATCGCCGGCGCGCCGGTCGCCTGGCTGCCAGCGACGCTCGGTTACGGCGGGGCGCTGGCCGTGCATCTGGCCATCCTGACGATCCTGGCCATCATCCTGCTGCGGCGGCTGCCGGAACTGCCGGCTCAACCCGGCGGACGCATCACGGCCAGCCGCATCCGCGATGCGCTGTTGAACCGGCGCTGGAACCCGCTCGTGACCGGCGCGTTGGTCGGCGCGATCGGCGTGATCGCCTACCTGCGCATCGAACCGCTGGGGGTGACGTCGCAGCTCGGCAGTTTCAGCCGGACGCTGCTGCGCAGCGCCAACCTGCTCGACGGGCGGCTGCCCGGTCTCGATGCCTTTGCCGGGTGCGCCACCGTCGTCACCGATACGATCACGGATAACGGCCTGCTGGTGATCGGGCTGGTGCTGGGATCGCTGGCGGCGGCGCTGCTGGCGCAGCAGTTCCAGCCTTCGCGCCTGACGCTGAAAAACGGGACGACCGCGCTGCTCGGCGGCGTCCTGATGGGCTGGGGGGCGATGACGGCGCTCGGCTGCACCGTCGGCACGCTGCTGAGCGGCATTTCGGCGTTCGCGCTGTCCGGCTGGGTGTTCGGGGCGGCGGTGTTCGCTGGCGTGTGGCTGGGTATCCGGCTCCGGCTGGTCGATTGATGCTGGACAGGTCGCCTACGGGGCAAACAGCCGATCGGGCGTCATGACCGTATCGACCTGCAGCGAACCATCGATGTAGATGGCGTGCCAGAGGTGGAAGATCAGCGACGACCAGACCGGGAACAGTTCATACTGACCGCCCAGATGGGCATTGACCACATTGGCGATGGCGTCCGCGTCGAAGATGCGCACCGCATTGACGTACTCGCGCGACAGCCAGCGATCGAGCAGCGGGCGCAGCGGGCCGCGCAGCCAGTTCGACGCCGGCGGGTTGAAGCCCCACTTGGGCCGCGTCATGACGAAATCCGGGACGAGATCGCGCACGGCATCCTTGAAGACGCGCTTGACATCGCCCGCGCGCAGCTTGTACGGCAGCGGCAGGCGCAGCGCCAGCTCGACCAGGCGGTAATCCTCCAGCGGCGCGCGCGACTCGGTGGAGAAGGCCATCGCCATCTTGTCAACGCGCATGTTGTGATTTTCGGCCACCACCAGCTTCAGACTGGTGAAGGCGATGCGATCGGCGAAATGGCGTGTGGCCGGTTCGTTCAGCAGCGGGCGCAGACGGCGCAGCGTCCACTCGTAGGAGGGGCCGCGGCGCAGCAGGGTGAAGGTCTTGCGCGCATCCAGAATGCGCAGCCACTCCAGGTAGCGCGCTGCCGGGTCGGTCACGCGCGATTTCGCGCTCAGCGTGCGCAGATCGGCGAAGCGCGGGCCGGGCATGCGCTCGAAGAGCGGCGTCAGCAGGCCGCGGCGCAGCAGCCCCGGCAGACGCAGATACCGGTCGAGCAGCCGATCGAGCCGGTAGTGGTTGTAACCGAGGAACAGTTCATCCCCGGCCTCGCCGTTGAGCAGCACCGGGACGCCGCTGCGGCGCGCCAGCGCGGCCACGTAGGCGGTCTGGATGATCGTCGGCACGTTGATCGGTTCGTCCAGCGCGTAAATCAGGTACGGCAGCAGATCGGCGATCGACTCATCGGCGCGCACCCGGATCGCGCGATGATCGGTGCCCAGCGCCGCCGCCACCTGCCCGGCGTAGCGCAGATCGACATTGAACTTGACGTCGTCGGGGCTGTCAGGGGGCAGATCGAAGCCGACGGTGAAGGTGTGGACGGGCCGATCGGCCAGCCGCTGCATGATCGCGGTCACCGCTGTCGAGTCGATGCCGCCGCTCAAGAATACGCCGATCGGGACATCGGCCATCATCTGCATCTCGACCGCTTCCCAGACCGCGGCGCGCACCTGCTGCACCGCTTCGTCATACGATGGCGCGGCGCTGGCATCCATCACCGGGCGCCAGTACACCTCGCGGCGGGGTGGCGCGCCGCGTTCCACGATCAGCCGTTCGCCCGGCGCAAGCTTTTCGATCCCGGCGAACAGCGTGCCCGGCGGCGGCACATAGCCGAGGATGAGGAAGGGCTGGATGCCATCCTCATCGACGGCGCGGCGCACCCCCGGATGAGCGAACAGCGCTTTGATCTCCGAGGCGAAGAGGAACGAGCCATCGTGTGCGGTGGTGAAGTACAGCGGCTTCTCGCCCAGCCGATCGCGGGCCAGCAGCAGACGTCCCCGTCGGGCATCCCAGATCGCCAGGGCGAACATGCCGCGCAGGCGTTCGACGACGGCATCACCCCATTCCTCGTACCCGTGGATGATGACTTCGGTATCGGTGCGCGTGGCGAAGACGTGCCCGGCGCGTTCCAGTTCCGTGCGCAGGGTGCGGTGATTGTAGATCTCCCCGTTGAAAGCGACGCCGGCGCTGCCATCCTCGTTGAAGATCGCACCCGCCGGCGCACCCAGATCGATGATCGCGAGCCGGCTCGCCCCGAAGGCGATCGGCCCGGCAGCGTGAATGCCTATGCCATCCGGGCCGCGATGCCGCAGCAGCGCGCCCATTCGTTCGACCAGCGTTCGATCCGCGCCCGCCAGCGTATACTGCCCAAAAATGCCGCACATGATCCGGCTGACTGCCTCAATTCTTGCTGACGGGCTGACGTGGAATCGGCTGGCTGATCAGGGAAGCTGCTTCAGGCCCATGGCATCGCGCACCAGGCGCATCGTCTCTCGCGCTTCCGCGCGGTAGCGCGCCGTGCCCGCCGCCAGGATCTCATCGACGATCTCCGGACGGGCGCTGTACTGCGCGCGCCGCTCGCGGATCGGATCGAGGAAGTTGTTGATGGCGATGGTCAGCTTCTTCTTGACTTCGACATCGCCCACTTTGCCCTGACGGTAGCGCGCCTTCAGATCTTCGACTTCGTCGATGTTCGGGTTGAACGCATCGTGGTAGATGAAGACGGGATTGCCCTCAACCGTGCCGGGGATATCGGCCCGGATGCGGGCGGGATCGGTGTACATGCCGCGGACTTTCTGGGCGACCGTTTCCGCATCATCGCTCAGGAAGATGGCATTGTTGAGCGACTTGCTCATCTTGGCCTGGCCATCCGTGCCGATCAACGAGGGGACATCGCCGATCAGCGTCTCCGGGATCGGGAACACTTCATCGTACAGCCCGTTGAAGCGGCGGGCGATCTCCCGCGTGACCTCCAGATGCGATTCGTTGTCTTTGCCCACGGGGACGAGGTGCGCGCGCGGCAGCAGGATATCGACCGCCTGAAGCACCGGGTAACCGAGCAGGCCGAACGGCAGCGAGTCGCCCAGGTTGGCCGCGGCGGCCATGTCCTTGATGCTGGGGACGCGCTCCAGCCGTGCCACGGTGATGAGCATCTCGAAGATCAGGTTGAGTTCGTAGACCTCCGGCACGGCGGACTGCAGGTAGATCGCACTTTTCTCCGGGTCGATGCCGACGCTCAGATAATCGAGCACGACTTCGCGGATGTTGTCATTCAGGGCCAGGATGTGATCTTTTTCGGGCCGCGTCGTCAGCGTGTGCAGGTCTGCGACGATGAAGAAACACTCGTATTGATCCTGCAAACGAACCCGGTTTTTCAGCGAGCCGACGTAGTGACCGAGATGCAGCTTGCCGGTCGGTCGGTCGCCGGTGAGAATGCGCTTATTCGCGCCCATGCAAATCCTCTCTTACGCATGACTGATGAACTCAGCATGCTGATTATACGATGCGCCGGTTAACGATCAAGCTGCGCCCTGCGGCGGTGCAAATGCGCCCTGTCTGATCCCGCCCCGGACGGGTTACAATGCCGCTGGTCAGGGTGACCGGTGATCGTATCGCTCAACAGAAACTTGTTTGTGAACAGGGAAACACTTTATGAATGTGCTGGTGATCGGCGGAACTCGCAACATCGGGCATTTCCTCGTCCATGCGCTGGTCGAGCGCGGCGATCATGTCGTCGTGCTCAACCGGGGCCTGACCCGGGATGAACTGCCCGCATCGGTCGAACGGATGCGCGTCGATCGGACGGACAAGACCGCTCTGGCGCGCGCGCTGAAAGACCGATCGTTCGATGTGGTGGTTGACAATGCCCTGTATAAAAAGGAAGAAGCGGAGGAGATCGTCGAACTGCTGCGGCGGCGCGTCGGGCATTATATCTTTCTCAGCAGCGGTCAGGTGTACCTGGTGCGGGAAGGGATCGCGCGGCCATTTTCGGAGCGGGATTATGACGGCATGCTGATGCCGGCTCCCATGCTCAACACGTATGCCTACGAAGAATGGCGCTACGGCATGGACAAGCGCGAGGTAGAAGATGTCATGCGCGCCGCCTGGGAGGCGCACCAGTTCCCGTACACAGCGCTGCGCCTGCCGATGGTGATCGGCGAGCGCGATCACTTCGGGCGGCTGTACGCCTACGTCCTGCGCGTCAACGACGGCGGCCCGATCCTGATCCCGTCAACCCCCAACTTCCCGCTGCGGCATATCTACAGCGGCGATGTCGTCCGCGCGATCCTGCGCCTGGCCGATGGCGAGCCGGGCACGGGCAGGGCTTACAACATCAGCCAGGAGGAAACGGTGACGCTGGATGATTACATCGCCCGGATCGCCGCCATCCTCGACGTGCCCGTCCCTCAACTGATGCGCGTGCGCCGCGATCTGCTGGAGGCCAACGGTTTCATCCCCGACTGCTCACCTTTCAGCGAGCGCTGGATGAGCGAACTCGACAACAGCCTGAGCAAAACTGAACTGGGGATGACCTATACCCCGCTCGATGTTTATCTGGAGCGCACGGTGCGCCATTACATCGAGACGGCGCCGCCGCCGCCCGCCGGGTACAAGCGCCGTCGGGCGGAGATCCTGTTCGCCGAACAGCACGAGGCGCAGGACGCTTTCGCCCAGCGCGAGACGGATTGACGCGCTCAAAAACGATCGCCGCGACGCCCCACAGGCCCCGATCTGCGGTATGATTACGGTGATGAATTTGAGCGCTTTTTGACATTGGAGAAAGGTCAAACGGATGTCGTTGTTCGCCCAGATCCCCACCAAGCCCGACGAGTTCATGGACTGGACGTGGGAGCAGTTCCAGCCCTATGCCGATGAACTGCTCGCCCGTGAACTGACGGCGGACAACGTCATCGACTGGCTGACCGACCGCGCGCGCCTGGGGCAGATGATCGGGGAGATCGCCAACCGGCTGTATGTGGCCACGACGCTGAACACGAAAGATGAAGCGGCGCAGAAGCGCTTCCTCGATTTTCTGAGCGGGACGATGGAGAAGGCCCAGATCGTCGATCAGGCGATGAAGCAAAAGCTGCTGGCCTCCGGGCTGGAGCCGGAAGGCTATGCCATTCAACTGCGCAATCTGCGCGCGCAGGCGGCGCTGTTCCGCGAGGCGAATGTGCCGCTGTTCACGAAGGAAGAGACCCTCAACCAGCAGTACAGCGCCATCATCGGCGGGCAGACGGTGGAGTGGGAGGGCGAAAAGCGCACGGTCGCGCAGATGCGCCCGATCATGATGGATGAGGATCGCGCCGTCCGCGAGCGGGCGTGGCGGCTGGTGCGCGCGCGCCAGCTCGACGATCGCGGCCAGCTCAACGATCTGTGGGTGGAGCTGCTCAAGCTGCGCCGCGAGATCGCCGCCAATGCCGATGAGCCGGATTACCGGTCGTTCGTCTGGAAGGCGCGGCTGCGCTTCGACTACACGCCGGATGACTGCCTGAATTTCCACCGCGCCATCGAACAGACCGTCGTCCCGGCGGCGCAGCGCATCTACGAGCGGATGGCCGCGCGCATGGGCATCGACCGCGTCCGCCCGTGGGATCTGGATGCCGATGTGTTCGCGCTGCATCATCCGCCGCTCAAACCGTTCGCCGATGTCGCCGTGCTCGACAGCGTGACCGGTCGCATCTTCGACCAGGTCGATCCTGCGCTCGGCGCGTTCTACCGCACCATGCAGCAGCAGAAGCTGCTCGATCTGGCCAATTACGAGGGCAAAGGCCCGGGCGGCTACTGCACCTACTTCCCGTTCAGCAAAGTGCCGTTCATCTTCATGAATGCGGTCGGCCTGCACGATGACGTGCAGACGCTGCTGCATGAAGGCGGCCATGCATTTCACAGTTTCGAGGCCTCGCGCCTGCCCGATTACCAGGATGGCGAAGTGCCGATCGAGTTCGCCGAAGTCGCGTCGATGTCGATGGAACTGCTGGCCGCGCCGTATCTGGCCAGCCGCTACGGCGGCTTCTACAGCGATCGAGACACCGCCCGCGCGCGCATCCAGCACCTGGAGCACAACATCCTCTTCTGGCCGTACATGGCAGTGGTGGATGCCTTCCAGCACTGGGTGTACACCCACGCCGATGACGCCCTCAACCCGGATAACTGCGACGAGGTGTGGGCGCGCGAGTGGCGGCGCTTCCTGCCGTCGGTCGATTTCACCGGTCTGGATGACGTCCTGGCGACGGGCTGGCATCGCAAGCTGCACATCTTCCAGATCCCGTTCTACTATGTGGAATACGGGCTGGCGCAGCTAGGGGCAACACAGGTATGGGCCAACTCGCTGTCCGATCCAGCGAAGGCGGTTGCGGATTACCGCCGCGCGTTGGCCCTCGGAGGCACAGTCGGGCTGCCGCAGTTGTTCGAGACCGCGGGGGCGAAGTTCGCCATGGACGCCGAGACGCTGGGGGCGGCGGTCAGCCTGACTGAGCGCGTGATCGGAGAACTGGAAGCCGTCTGACGTGAACACCGTCCATTCGACTACGCCGGGTAAATACCGGCATCTGACGCGAGCCGCCACCCCCGCCGGGCATTTCGTCGTGCTCGCGATCGATCATCGGCGCAATCTGTGGGATGCGCTGCAGGCGCACAGCGATGCCCCGGTGACGCCGGCGCTGTTCGCCGCGTTCAAACGCCATGCGATCGCCGCGCTGGCCGGTGAGGCGTCCGCTGTGCTGACCGATCCGGCCTACGGCCTGCCCAACGGCGGTCTGACCGTGCGCGGTGGCCTGCTGTGCCCGCTGGAAGTCACCGATTACAGCCTGCATCCGTCGCAGCGCGGCTTCCGCCCGATCCCGGACTGGGGCGTCGAGCAGATCAAGCGGGCCGGCGGCGATGGGGTCAAGCTGCTGCTCTACTATCACCCGGATGCGCCGAATGCCGCCGATCAACGCGCGGTGGTCGAGTGGACGGTGGACGAGTGCAAGCGCTGGGATCTCCCGCTGTACCTGGAACCGATCGCCTTCTCGCCCGATCCCGATCGGCCGCTGAGCGCGATCGAGCATCAGCAGGTCGTCATCGAGTCGGCGCGCACGTTTTCGGCGCTGGGGATCGACGTCCTCAAGGCGGAATTCCCGGTCGATATCCGCCAGGTGACCGATGAGACGATGTGGATGGACGCGCTTCAGGCGCTGGACGCGGCCTGCACTGTCCCGTGGACGCTGCTGAGCGCCGGGGTCAGCTACAGCGTGTTCAAGCGTCAGGTGGAACTGGCGTGCCGCGCGGGGGCATCCGGCATCATCGCCGGGCGCGCGGTGTGGAATGAGGCGGTCGAACTGCATGGCGAGGCGCGCGATAGCTTCCTGCGCGTCACCGCCGTGCAGCGGCTGCGTGAACTGGCTGCGATCGTCGCCCAGTATGCCCGCCCGTGGACGGCCCGCATCAGCGCGCCCGAACTCAGCGCGCAGTGGTTTCACCGGTCGGAGATCGCCAGCGATTGAGCACAGGTATTAAGCTGATGAGAGTTGTGCGCTGATCGCTTGATCCTGTGAAATACTTCACTTACACTTGAGCGCAGAGGATTGAAACGGGGTAGAGTGGGTGGACTATGGGCAAAATCGGACTGTTCTTCGGCAGCAGCACCGGCAAGACAGAGGCGGTCGCCTATCAGATCAAGGATGAATTTGACAAGCGCCAGCCCGGGCTGGTCGATGTCTTCAACATCGGCAGCGCGACGCCGGAACAGATGATGCAGTACGACTATCTGATCTGGGGCTGCCCGACATGGAATACCGGTCAGCTTCAGGACGACTGGGAGATCTTCCTGCCCAAGATCAAGACGATGAACCTGAAAGGGAAAAAGCTGGCGCTGTTCGGCCTGGGCGATCAGAACGGCTACGGCTTCAATTTCATCGACGCCATCGGCATGCTGGCGGATGCCGCGCTGGAGAGCGGGGCGGAACTGTGGGGCATGTGGAAGACCGCCAGCTATCAGTTTGAAGAATCCAAAGCCCAGTTCGAAGACCTCTTCATGGGGCTGGCGATCGACGAGGAAGGGCAGCAGGATATGACCAGCGCCCGTCTGGCTCGGTGGGTCGATCAGCTCATGGATGAGTTTGCGCTGGCCTGAGGTATCGGCGGCAGCACAGCGCCATGTGATCGGGACGTGCCCGGATAGGGACACGTCCCGTTTTTTTTCAGCCGCAGGCGCCGCCCTGCGTTACCGGGGCAAGCCGAAGAACTCCTCCAGCCAGCGGCGCAGCGCCGCCGGATCCTCGTAAACTGAGCGCACGAAAACTGTGCCCTGTTCCAGGATGGCGCGGATGCGGGCGTCGTCGCTCGTGCCTGCGTGATAGGCGGCGGCCAGCGCATCGGCGAAGCGTCCGCTGCCATCGAGGACGAGCAGCGGAAAACGGAGCGCGCCGGTGGCGCGGGCGTGCGCCTCAGCGGCGACGATCGCCCCGCCGTTGATGATCACGCCGAGGGCCGCCGGTCGTCCGTCGTGGGGGATGCCGCCCGCGAGCGCGAGGGCCGCCAGCACGTCCGACTCGTCGCCCCAGTCGTCACCTTCAACCAGCACGAAATGGGTGTGATCGGCATCCAGTTCGGCCTCTTTGTCGGGGTTGGTGGCGCCCGGCAGTTCGACCTTGCTTTCCGGGACGACGCCGATCAGCGGGAACGTGTAACCCCGGCGGCGGTGGACGGCCCCCAACAGCCCCATGACGCCGGACGTCGTGCCACCATCGACGATCAGCGCCCGGTGCGCTTCAGCGAAGGTGCACAGCCCTTCCTCGATCAGCCGGCGGACGGCTTCCAGCGACTCGTCGGTCATCAGACCGGCCCCGCCCATCACAGCCAGCGCCGGGCCGGACGGCGTGATGCCCAGCACCTCCAGGATCGCCGTCGGCGCGGCGGCATGTGCGACCCGCACGGCGGAGCGCTGCACGCCGCCAGGGAAGTTCAGGGGCAGCGCATGCGGGGAAGCCGGCGCTGACTGGCCGCTCATGTCCGTTTCCCCGGACGGATCGTCAACACGGTGAGCCGGATCCATGATCACCCCCGATCTGTTCCACCTGCGTACAGCCGTTACAATACCCGCGATCGTCCGATGCCGCCAGTGCGGGCTGGCGGCCCGGTTTGAACGAGAAACCTGCGATGAACGAGACCGCTTTCGCCGCTGACCTGCTCGCCTGGTATGACCGGGCCGGGGTGACGCTGCCCTGGCGCGGGACGGGCGATCCGTATCACGTCTGGCTGTCGGAGATCATGCTTCAGCAGACGCAGATCGAGACGGTCAGGCCGTACTTCGCCCGTTTCCTGGCCGCTTATCCGACAGTGGTCGATCTGGCGCAGGCCCCGCTGGACGACGTGCTCAAGCTGTGGGAGGGGCTGGGGTACTACAGCCGGGCGCGCAACCTACACCGAGCGGCGCAGAAAGTGGCGTTCGAGTGGGGCGGCATCTGGCCGCGCGATGCCGCCAGGCTGCTGGAACTGCCAGGCGTCGGGCGCTACAGCGCGGGCGCGATCGCCAGCATCGCGTTCGATCAGCGTGTGCCAGTGCTCGATGGCAATGTCATCCGCGTCCTCAGCCGGCTCGATGATTACGATGGGGATGTGAACAGCGCCGCGGGGCGCGAGCAGCTCTGGGCGCGGGCGGCGGCCCTGCTTCCCGATGCCCGACCGGGGGATTACAACCAGGCCCTGATGGATCTGGGGCGGCTGATCTGCAAACCGCGCGCGCCGCGCTGCGCTGAATGTCCGGTGCGATCGCACTGCCGGGCCAGCGCCCGGGGCACGCAGGCGCAGCGCCCGGTCAAACCGAAGCGCGCGCCGACCCCGCATTACGACGTGGCGGCGGGTCTGATCTGGGATGATCGCGGGCGGCTGCTGATCGCGCAGCGCCCGCCGGAAGGGCTGCTCGGCGGCCTGTGGGAGTTCCCCGGCGGCAAACGTGAGGACGGCGAGTCGCTGGTGGACTGCCTGCGCCGCGAGCTGCGCGAAGAACTGGCGATCGAGGTCGCTGTTGGCGATCGCTTCTGCGTGGTCAGGCACGCCTTCACCCATTTTCGCATCACGCTGCATGCCTTCACCTGCCGCCACGTGAGCGGTGAACCGCAGTTGATCGGCGCGCAGGCTGTGGCCTGGGTGACCCCGGATCAGTTGGATGAATACGCTTTTGGCCGGGCTGATCGTCTCGTGATCGACCACCTGCGCGCGCAGCGTCTGCTGTGAACGGCGGCCCGGCCAGCCGCGCCGGATTTCAGGTCTGGTCTTTGAAGGCGAACACGACGAACGGATCGTGCGTATCTTTGATCGTGCCGCTCTGCAGGATCACCAGGCGCAGATCGGCCTTCTTGATCTTTTCGATGCGCTCGTGCGGCTGAACGTTCTCCCATTTGGAGAACACCGCCATGAAGCTGTTGTCCGGTCGCGGCTGGACATCGCGCGGCGTCGTCCCGGCGAACGTCAGGACGTCGAGCGCCTCCCGCAGCGACAGCTTCAGATACGCCGGGGCCGGGGCCGGATCGGCGGCGGGTTTGCTGGCGGGTGTGGCCGGGGCGGGGGCGGGTGCAGCCGGACTCGATCGCGGCACCGATGCGGTGACCGTCGCATCGCTCGGCAGCGCTTTGATCAGCTCGGCCAGTTCGGTCGCGGCCTTGTAAAATCCCTCAGCGAGACCGCGTTCATAAGCCGCCTTGTCCGCCGGTGCGCCAGCCGCCTTGCTGTCGCGGGCGTAATCGCGCGCGCGCATCGCCCAGTTATTGGCCAGGTCGCGCAGCCGGTTGAGCAGGGGTTTGGGTTCGTCCGCCATTCTATCAAGCCTCATGAATGCTAATTGTGAAGACTGTATACGCACAGCGTATTCAGTAATCAGCCTCATCCTTATGAACTGTAATCATATTCGGGCAGAAGTGCAACAGGGTGTGCGCGCATCCGGCGAACCGCTCTGTGAAGGCGGAGTTCGCGCTTTGCACTTCCCGGCACAAATGGCATAATTTCCGCCAGTCCCGTACACTGTGAAGCGAGTGAACCCCATGGAAAGTCCAATCACGACGTCGGATAGCGGTCAAACGAGCGTTTTCATCGTCGGCGGCATGGCGGGCCTGGGCCGTGAGCTGGCGCGTGCGCTGGTCGGGGCGGGCCACCGCGTGAGCGCGACCTGCACCACGGCCAGAGGGGCGGCGGCCCTGCGCGCGGATGGCGTGCTGCCGGTATTCCCGGATATCCATCATGCGGGGGAACTGCGCAGCGCGATCCAGGGCACGCAGTCCCGCGTGATCGTCAACCTGGCCCCGCAGAGCAGCAATCTGCCGCCGCAGCTCAACGCCGCTTTTGACCCGGATCTGGCTGCTCACACGCGCACGATCGTGAGCGCCGCTGTGGATGCCGGCTGCGAGTTTTTCATCCACACCAGCTACGCTTTCCTCAGCGGTCACGTTCACGGGGCGGATGCCGACGACGTCCTGGAGCCGGTCAGCGCAGTGCTCGATGCGGCGCGCGCGGCGGAAACGGTCGCGCTGAGCAGTTCCATTCCGGCCTGTGTGCTGCGCTTCGGTTACCTTTACGGCGCGGACAGCGATGAACTGAAACGGCTGGCGGCGGCGCTCAAGGGGGCGGGGTCGGTTCCGGCGGGAGAAGCCCACGCGCGTGCCGCCTGGCTGCATCATGCGGATGCCGCGCGCGCCGTCGCCCTGACGATCGCCAGACGCCCCGTCGGTCAGACGCTGGTCGTCAGCGATGGACACCCGGCTGCACCGGCGGAGTTCATGCAGTATTTTGCCAGCGCCCAGGGGTTGAGCCTCGGCGGCGGCCTGCCGCTGCCCTTCCTCAGCCGGACGATCAAGCCGACGCATCAGGCCCTGATGAAGCTGGACGCCGCCGATGTCACGCCGAACGCCGTCGAGGCGCTGGGGTGGACGCCGCGCTATGCCGATTACCGTCAGGGGATCGATGAAGTGCTGCTGGCCTGGCGGGCCAGCCTGCGCTTCCCTCAGCCGGAGGCGTGAGCGCAGGATGAGCACACGGCTGCAGGCAGTCATTTTCGACCTCGACGACACGCTGCTCGACTGGTCGGGCTTTCAGAGCGACTGGGCCACGCTGGAACGGCGGCACATTCAGGGAGTCATCGAGTATCTGCACGAGCGCGGCCATGACCTCGATCCGGAGCGCTTCGGGCAGGAATTTCAGCAGCGGACGATGGACGCCTGGCGCAGCGCGCGGACATCGCTCAAGGCCCCGAACGTGGGGGCGGTGCTGCTGGAGACGGCGATCGGGCTGGGCGTCGATCAGCGCGATATCGATCTGCGCGCCATTCTGGAAGCCTACCGCTGGGGGGCAGTGGATGGCACGACGCCGTTCCCTGAAGTGCGCGAGGTGATGAAGCTGCTGCACGATCACGGCATTCGCGTCGGCATCGTCACCAATGCGTTCCAACCGATGTGGATGCGCGATCGCGAGCTGGAGATGCATGACCTGCTCGACCTGTTCCCGGACTGCCGCATCTCGGCGGCGGATTTCGGTATGCTCAAGCCGCACCCGGAGATCTTCCGGGCCGCGCTGGACTGCCTGGGCGCTGCGCCGCAGACCGCCGTCTTCGTCGGCGACGATCTGGATGCCGATATCGTCGGCGCGCAGAGCCTGGGGATCAAGGCGGTGCTGCGGCGCATCAACCGCCGCGGTTTCGGCACGTTCAACAGTGGGGCGATCCCGGACGGCGTGATCGACACGCTGCGCGATCTCCCGCCGCTGCTCGATCACTGGTTCCCCGGCTGGCGCAGGTGATCGCCGGAGGCACTGGTATGCTCGTCCATCCGTCCGGCATCGATCAGAACCTCATCCTGACCGGCTATATCGGCCCGGGGCAGCTTGCGATCGCGCGCCAGACCGCCGAGCGGCTGCGGCTGCCGTTCGCCGATTTCGATCTGCGCCTGGAAGCGGTGGCTGAAATGACCGCCGCGGAGGTGCGCGCCATTTTCGGCGAGACCCGGCTCAAAACGCTGGAAAGCCAGGTGATCGATGAATTCGCGCTGCACCGCGGTCACGTGCTCCATATCACCGGGGGGACGCTGGCGCAGGCCAATTATCTGGAGCGGATCGCGGCGACCGGGCTGGTGATCGCGCTGGTTTCCACGCTGGATGCGGCGCTCTCCCGGCTGCACCTGGCGCTGGGCGCGCGCTACCATGACCCGCGCGAGCGCGATCAGGCGGTGGGGATGCTGCGGCGGGAATGGATGATCCGGGGGCGTCCCGATCTGCTCGAACTCGATACGTCAGCCCTGAACGACACCCAGATCGTCGATGCGATCGTGCAGCTCTGGCGTGAGCGGAGCGCGGCGGTCGATCTGCGCATCTGATGCACCTGACCTGACCATCAAGGAGGAGTTGCGATGCCCCGCGTCATGATCAGCCTGGCACAGATGAACATCGCCCTGGGCGATGTGCGCAAGAACGTCAAAGTGGCGGAAGAATGGGTCGCCGAAGCGGCGCGCCGGGGATCCCACCTGATCGTGTTCCCGGAACTGTGGTCAACCGGGTATGCCCTGGAGCGCGGCAAAGAACTGGCCAGTGAACTGAACGTCGGCATCTTCGCCCATGTGACCGCGTTGATGGTGCAGAACAAGCTGGCGTTCGTCGGCTCGATGCTGGAGAAGCGCGGCGTCCACGTGGCGAATACGGCGGCGGTGATCTTCCCCAACGGCAAGATCGCCGGCGTGTACCGCAAGATCCACCTGTTCCGGCTGATGGAAGAGGATCGCTGGCTCCAGCCGGGCAATGCGCCGCTGCTGCAGGAATTCCCCTGGGGGCTGACCGGGATCGGGATCTGCTATGACCTGCGCTTCCCGGAGCTGTTCCGCAAGTACGCTGTGCAGGACGCAAAAATGATGATCGTACCGGCGGAGTGGCCGCAGGAACGCATCGATCACTGGCGCGCGCTGGTGATCGCGCGCGCGATCGAGAACCAGTGTTACATGGTCGCGGTCAATGCCTGCGGGCGCACCGGCGATACCGTGTTCGGCGGGCATTCGATGATCGTCGATCCCTGGGGCAAGATCGTCGTCGAGGCCGGCGAGACGCCCGCGCTGCTCACGGTTGAGATCGATACCGATCTGGTCAACGTCGTGCGCAGTCGCATCCCGGTGTTCGACGATCGCCGGCCCGATCTGTATTGATAAACATAACCAGATTCGCTAATGGACTGCGCCGATGAACGCCTTTCAACTGATCACGGGCGATTGCAGGGAGAAGCTGGCCGACCTGCCTGATGAGTCGGTCGATCTGATCGTCACATCGCCACCTTATGCCGATCAGCGCAAACACAGCTACGGGGGGATTGCTCCGGATGCCTATGTCGCCTGGTTTTTGCCGATCTCCGCTCAACTGCTGCGCGTCCTGAAGCCGAGTGGAACGTTCATCCTGAACATCAAGGAACGGGTTGTTGATGGGGAACGCCATACCTATGTCCTTGAGCTGATCCTGGCGCTGCGCGCTCAGGGCTGGCTCTGGACGGAAGAATTCATCTGGCACAAAAAAAACTCGTACCCCGGCAAATGGCCTAATCGTTTCCGCGATGCCTGGGAGCGACTCTTGCAGTTTAACAAATCACGCGCATTCGCCATGTATCAGGATGCAGTGATGATCCCGATGGGAGCCTGGGCCAAATCGCGCCTGAGCAACCTCAGCGAAACAGACAGGGTGCGCGATCCCTCGCGAGTGGGGAGCGGCTTCGGTAAAAATGTGTCCAACTGGGTCGGGCGGGAGAAGGTCTATCCGACCAACGTGCTGCACATGGCCACAGAGACCGGCAATAAAGGTCACAGCGCGGCCTTCCCGTATGATTTACCGGCCTGGTTCATCAAGCTTTTCACGCAGCCGGGGGATACCGTCCTCGATCCATTCATGGGCAGCGGCACGACGATCATCGCCGCACTCGATCTCGGACGCCGGGCGATCGGAATCGATATTGTTCCCGAATACGTCGCCATGGTCGAGCAGCGCCTGGCGCAGTTTCAGGAACGGCTGTTATGACCTCTACCCCGATCCCGCTGGACTTAATTACCGATTATGTTGAAGAGCATATTATTACATTTCACGAGAGTCGACTGGCCAAACTGCGCGGTTTGAACCTGAACACGGTTCTCAAGCGCAAGAATCCTTATCTGTTTCGAGCCAAGAACATCATGACGGCGGAGTCATTTGTTCGTAACGTGCTCGATGCCTTTCTTTCCTCGCAAGAAGAAACTCTTTTCGGCTTGTTTCTGGAGGAAATGGCTGTATTTGTGGGGCGATATGTCCACAACGGATATAAGCCCGATCCTTCTACGCTGGAGGGGATCGATCTGGTTTTCGCTGACGAGAAGAAATTGTATGTTATCGAGATCAAATCCGGACCATTCTGGGGAAATTCCAGCCAGATCCAGAAGATGATTCAGAATTTTGCTCGCGCACGCGATGAGCTTTTGCCGCTTTACCCGGAGCATGAATTTATTGCAGTCAACGGCTGCTGCTATGGAAGAGAGGCCAATCCAGTTCAGAAAAAAGGGAAGTATCTGAAGCTGTGCGGACAGGATTTCTGGCGGTTTATCTCATCTGACGACGAGTTCTACACTGCAATCGTGCAGCCAATCGGTCACCAGGCAAAGCAGCGAAACGAACAATTCATGGAAGCTTACGCACAGATCGTCAATCTCATGACGCTGGAATTCGCGCAAACGTACTGCCACCGAGACGGCTCGATCGATTGGGAACGTCTGGTTCGATTTACGTCACAACGTCCTGTGACGGCTTCGTATCCGCTGAATGAAAAATGATCAGTGAGGCAATATCCGGGCGGGCATGATAACAAGCTGCATCTGCACGGCCCCGACTTTACGGCACAAGCCTACAAAAGGAATACGATCAGGCGATACGCTTGGATTTTGCCCAGACCGTGATCGCACGATACTGGAGATGCGACACTTTCTCAATAACCACTGTTGCATTGCCGTACTCAAACCGCATATGTCTCTTGCCTGTCGGTAATTGCACGCCCCTGAGTACAGCACGGGCGGTGATCGGGTAATCGCGCTGGCACTCCGGCAGGCGTTGATGTGCGTGATCGGAGAAAAGCAGGATTTTGCCGTTGGCGAGGGACATCCAGTTCTCATGCGTGTGATCTGTCAGTCCTCACTTTATGCTGCTGGATCGCCGTGCAGATGCAGTTGTTAAAGTGCAGTACTAGGGTCTGTCTGCAAACTATAAACATAGAACGATAGAGGCGAGCAATACGGTCGCCAGATAAGTCGTTGCCCGTTTGTCATAACGGG
>DAOUBU010000059.1:0-32020 GCA_034432395.1 Anaerolineae bacterium | reverse complement strand
ATAGGATGATCTGGGCCTCGGCTGTCTGTTGCGATTCAACCTTGACCCAGTTTCATCCTTTTTTCAAATAGCCAAAGTCCAGGGGCGCAGCACGCTGCGCCCGCCCCCTGCGCCCGCCCCACATAAATCCACACGCCCCGCCCCCGCCCGCCCGTCACCCCGCGCCGGCCAGACCGTATCCCACCGCGGCCAGCAGGACGACGATCACCCCGTAGGCGATCTCCCGGAAACCGATGATCCGGGCCGGGACGGGCTGGCGGCGGGCCGACGTGCCGAGCGCGGCGCGCCCGAACAGGATCGCGCCGCCGATCAGCGTGGTGAACGGGGCGATGCCGCTCAGCGCCAGCGCCCCCAGCGCGATCAGCGCACCGCCGTGCAGGCCGATGACCGGCAGGGCGGGGGCCGGGCGGCCTTTTTCCAGCCGGAGGCGGGTGCGCACATACCCGATCGACGGCACAGCGCGCGCGATCAGGATCGCCCACAGGCCGAAGGCCGCCGCATCCGTCCAGCCGGCCTGAAGGGCGCTGGCCGGGGCCAGCGCAGCGAACAGCGCCGCCCCGGCGATCTCGGCGATCAATCCCCGGCCCTGGCCGCGCGCCTCCGCAGCGAGCTGGATCCCGGCCAGGGGCGCGCTGAGCGCGATCGGCAGCAGAAACCGGATCTCCCCGGTCTGCATCCGGGCGATCAGCGCGGCGGCCCCGGCCAGCAGCAGCGCCCCGCCGCCGAAGATCAGGGCGAAGCGCGCCGCCAGGCGCGTGCGCGCGTAATGCCGGCCTCTGCGCCAGTCCTTGAAGGCGATTACGAAGGGATGATGGAACAAAAACACCAGCAGCGCCGCCGCGCTCAGCAGCAGACCGGGGAGCGACGGGGCCACCAGCGCGCCCAGCAGCGTCGGTTCCAGCCAGAAACCCCAGCCGCCGTGCTGCGCGGGCAGCGCGATGGCGCGGACGCTGACGCCGGTCGAAGGGGGGGCAGGGGGATGCAGTTCGCTCATCGACAGGCTGCGGCAGTTTCTCAGACAGCGGACGTGTCAGTTCAGTCTAGCGGGCCGGGGGAGTGCTGTAAACCCCGGCCCGCACACCGCGCGCCGCTCATTGACTGTGCGCGCCGCTCATTGGCTGAGCGCGGTGCGCACGTTCTGCTCCCCTGTCCCTTGCAGGCGGAAGAGGACGACCTGCGCTGCGAGCTGCGCCTGCCGCGCCAGATCGACGGCGTTGGCCAGCACGCGCGCCGCTTCCTGCGGGCTGTGGAAGCCGGTGCTGTTCTCGGACGAGATGAAGTCCCAGCGCATCTGCGCCGATCGGTGCAGCCCCTGCGCTTCGGCCAGGTCGGCATCGGTCGCGCCCGCGGCGCGCGCGGCGGCGATCGCCTCGATCGCGTCGAGCAGCGCGTCTTCAGTGTCGCGCAGCAGGCCGGCGGTCGTGCTCTGGATCGTCACCACCCGATTTTGCAGTTCAGCTTCCGGCAGATTGTGGCAGGTCTGGCAGGCGTTGCTGATGTTGTTCAGCGGGCTGCGGATCCAGTGATCCGAGATGCGCAGGCCGCCCTCGCGCATGAACGGCATGTGGCAGTCCGCGCACGAGACGCCGGAGCGCGCGTGGATGCCGGTTGACCACAGCTCGAATTCGGGGTGCTGGATCTTGATCATCTGCGCCCCGGTTTCGGCGTGCACCCAGTCGCGGAAGCCGTAGGTGTCGTAGTGCGTTTCGATATCGTCGATCGTGTAGCCCTGGCTCCACGGGAAGGTGAGCAGGCGGTTTTCGCCCAGGAAGTAGTATTCGACGTGGCACTGCGCGCAGACATACGAGCGCATCTCCTGGCGCGTGGCCTGGGTGACGTCGATGCCGCGTTCGGCCAGCGCGTTGATCAACGCCGGGCGCGTGATCCGGAGCTGCATCGTCTCCGGGTCGTGGCAGTCGGCGCACGAGGTGCCGAAGTGCAGATCGTCGCGCAGGTCGTTGTACGGCGTGCGGTTGAACGTCTCCCAGCCCAGTTCGGCGATCAACTGCGGGGCTTCGGCGGCGTGGCAGTTGATGCACGCGCCCGGCTGGTTGGCCACTACCACGCGCTGCGTCTGCTGCTGGTCGATCGCAGCGTAGAAATGCCCGCGATCCTCGTTGTGATCGACGCTGAAGGGCATGCCCGCCCACAGCGTCACCATGGCCGGGTAGCGTTCCAGTTTGCTGTACGCGGTGGATCCGCCGTAGGGCGTTTCGCCGTAATCGGTCTGCGTCATCATGAACCGGTCATAGTGCACCGGGAAATTCAGCCCCCACACCGCCGGGTCGATCTCCCCTTCCGGGATGCTGACGACCTGCAGCGGGTACTGCCGCGCTTCCTGCTGGCGCTGGTTGATGCTGAGGAACAGCAGCATCACGCCGATCGTCAGGATGACAGCGCCGCTGAAGACGAGCACGTACAGCAGCGCGCGCTTCGGAAAACGAGTCTGTTTCATGGATTCCCCCTTCATCACTATCGCTTGTTTCACGGCTGGCGGCCCGCTCAATCGCGGGTGCGGTGGCCCACGCTGCCATGACAGGAGACGCACGGCGTCTGCGGGTCACGGTGCGTGTCGAACGGCTGGGCCACCGGTGACTGGTGGCAGTACAGGCAGTTCTCCTGCGCCACCTGCGCGTTCATCTCGTGGATGCGGATCGGCTCGGCGAAGTTGTCCAGCGTGAACGCGACGCTGTGGTTGAAGCCGTTCAGCCCTTTGACGATCCACTTCTCGAAGAACGTGTGCGGCGTGTGGCAGTCGTTGCAGGTGGCGACCCGCGCATGGCTGGAACGTTCCCACGCCAGGTACTGATCGCGCATCACGTGGCAGTTCATGCACGCCTGGGGGTCGTCGGAGAAATACGACATCCCACGGGCGTAGCTGAAGGTGAACAGGCTCAGCCCGATCAGGATGCCGAAGACCCCCGCCAGGCTCAAACCCCAGATGGCCGGGTGCGCCCGGATGTCGGCAAACCATTTTTTCATAACGACCCCGCTGCTCCTTTCTGCTGTGCCGGCGCTGTACGCGGCGGTTGATCCTGCCTTCAGCGTAGACCGGATCGGGCCGGCCTTCCTTGATCCAGATCAAGTTGGCGGGGTGAGATCGATCACCGTCTGGCAGGTCATCCATCACGATCGATCCGGAGGCCTCTCACTCGTTTGACGCGGGCGGCGCGGCGCGCAGCCCGTAGACGTACATGGCGACCGCCCAGCGTTCGTCCTCGCTCAGCAGGCCGTCCCACGGCGGCATGTAGCGTTCCAGCCGCCCCAGGCTGATGATCTGGAAGTAATCCAGCGGGCTGGAGACGCCGAGCGTCGCCGGATCGGTCAGATCGACGATCGACGGGATGGCCCCGCTCACCACCGACGGGCCGTCGCCGCGGCCCTGTTCGCCGTGGCAGGCGGTGCAGCGTTCGGCGAAGATCCGCGCGCCCAGCGCGCGATCGGCGGCGGCGGCGCGGGCCGCGGCCGTTTCAGCCGGAACGACCACCGGTGCGCCCGCCCCGACGATGCGCGGCTCGCCGGGCAGGCCGCAGCCCGATGTCAGCAGCAGGAGCGCGCCGCACAGCGCGGGCAGCACAGGGAACAGACGCGGGCGGATCCGATTCATCATGATGCCTTCCGGGGATGCCTGAGTTCAGTTTCAGCGTAGCACCCCGGCACGGGCGCAACCTTGATCTAGATCAAGTCCGCGGGGTGATGTTCATCACTGGGGAAGGATGACGGACTGCCCTACAATCGCGCTAACTGAGGGTGACCGCGGGAGGAGAGGATGAAACGAATTCACACACACACGGCGCTGCGCCATCTGCCGCTGCTGAATGCGCTCTCCCCCCGTGCGATCGATCTGCTGGAGGATGCGGCGTCCTGCGTCACGCTGGAGCCGGGCGAATTTCTCTATCATCAGGGCGATCCGGCCACTGGCGTCTACATCGTGATCGAGGGCGGCGTGCGCCTGGTCGAGACGACGCCGGAGGGCCAGTGCGTCCACCTCAAGGTGTACGGGCGCGGCGATCTGTTCGGGGCGCTGGCCATCGCGGATGCGTCCCCGCACCCGACCGGGGCGCAGGCGGTCGGCGCGGCGCGGGTGGCCGTCCTGCCGGGGCCGACCCTGCGCGCCCTGATCGCCAGCAGCAGCGAGATCGGCCTGTTCCTGATCGACCATCTGGTCAACCATGTGCAGCACGCCCATGCGCGCATCCGCCAGCTCGCGGCGGAGCGCGTCGAGCGCCGGCTGGCGCGCGCCATCATGCACTACGCCGACAAGTTCGGCAGCGCCGTCGATGAAGTGATCGTCATCGACGTGCCGCTGACCCAGAAAGACCTGGCCGATTTCATCGGCACGACCCCGGAGACGGTCAACCGCATCCTGAAAACCTGGGAGCAGCGCCGCGTGATCCGCTGCGCGCGCCAGCACATCGACGTGCTCGACGCCGATTTCCTGCGCGCTCACGGCGAAAATCTGACCTACATGGGGCAGGTGTTGTAGGCTCGCCGCGCCTGCGCCTGCGCGCGCACTGGATCGAGGGCGCGTCTCACGGTGTGGTGAAGCACCTGCTTCAGCCCTCACCCCGTCTGGCCTGCGGCCAGCCTGGCCCTCTCCCAGGGGAGAGGGCGCTGCGACTGTGTCGAAGTGGGTGAGGGCCAGCGCCCGCGCGCACTGGATCTAGATGGACTGCACGGGCCGGGCATACAATGCCTTCAGATTGAGTCCACAGCCCACCTGAGCAGCCCCGTGATCGAGCCGCCTGCCTCCACCGGGCGCGCGCCGGCTTTCGCTTTCCAGCGCCGCCGCCTGTCGCTTCTGTTCCTGATCGTCTTCTGCAACTTCCTCGGCGCGACGATCGTGCTGCCGACGCTGCCGCTGTTCGCGCAGCGGCACTTCGACGCCCCGCCGGAGACGATCTCGCTGCTGCTGGCGTCGTTCTTCGTCGCCCAGTTTCTGGCCGCGCCGGTGCTGGGGCGCGCGTCCGACCGGTTCGGGCGTCTGCCCGTGCTGCTCGTCAGCCAGGTCGGCACATGCCTCAGTTTCGTCATGCTGGCCGGCGCTACCAGCCTGGCGATGCTGTTCGCCGCCCGCATCCTCGACGGCATCACCGGCGGCAATGTCATCGTCGCGCAGGCCTACGTGACCGATATCACGCCGCGCAAGGAACGCACCCGCGGCCTGGGCCTGATCTTCGCCGCTTTCGGGCTGGGCTACATCGTCGGCCCGGGGGTCGGCGGGCTGATCGGTTCGGCCTTCGGCGATACCGCGCCGTTCTGGGCCGGGGCCGCCGTCTCGCTGCTCACCGTCGTGCTCACCTGGCTCTTTCTGGACGAGTCGCTCCCTGCGGACGAGCGCCGCCGCCGCGCGCATTCGCCCATCCACCTCAACCCGCGCGTCGTGCTGGGGAGCAGCGCGCTGCTGCTGATCCTGATCACGGGGTTCGCCGCGCAGTTCAGCATCGCCGTGATGCAGGCGACGATCACGCTGTACGGCGATCATGTCCTCTTCGTCGGCCAGGGCGAGCGCGCGGTCAACCTCGGCATCGGCCTGATGCTGACCGGGTTCGGCGTCGGCCAGTTCATCACCCAGCTCGTGCTGATCCGCCCGCTGGTGACTTATTTCGGCGAGCGGCGGCTGGTGGTGATCGGCGCGTTCTTCCGCGCCATCGGCATGCTGTCGATCGCCGCGTTCACTTCGCCGGTGCTGGTGGGGGGCTTCAGTCTGATGCTGGTGGCGATCGCGTCCGGGGTGATGATGCCGTCGCTGCAAGCGCTGGCGACGACCTCGGTCAGCGAAGAGGTCAGCGGCGGCGTGCTCGGCGTGTACAACGCGGCGGTCAGCCTGGGCATCATCGCCGGGACGTATGCCGGCGGCCATCTGTTCGCCATCACCCCGCAGATGCCCTTCATCGCTGCCGGGCTGGTGCTGCTGGCGACGCTCATCCCCGCCGGCCTGCTGCTGGGCCGCGCGCGCCCGGTCAGCGAGATCGTGCCCGCCATCGGCGACTGAACGACGCCAGCGCTCAGGGCGCAGGCGCGCTCAGGAACCCCGCTGCCTGCGCGCGGACGGCGGCGCGCAGCGCCTCGATCTGCGCCGCGATCGCCGCCGACAGCCCGTCCCCCAGGCCGAAATCCGCCCCCTGCACGGTGATCAGCAGCGCGGCGGGCGCGCGACCGTACCAGTGATGCGCAGCGGCCAGCAGACCGTCGGGCGCGATCTGGTGGGTGAAGATCGCGCCCGGCGCGGTGGGATCGGGGGCGATGATCTGCGTCGTGATCGTCCCCGGTCGGGCGTCTGGCGTCTCCGCCGCATCGATGAAGACGACGCGCCCGGCCCGGCTGATCGGCTCGGCCAGTTCCGGCGTGAGCTGCGTCACCACGATCAGATCGGCGGGCAGCGCGTCGGCAGCCGATCGCGCCAGATCCGGCCCCAGGCCGTCATCGCGGCGCAGCGTGCTGCCGATGCCGATGATCAGGTTCACGACTGGACGACCTCGTCGAGCAGACTGCCATCGGGCGCGCGCAGCTCCACCTTGAGCGCCAGATGGCCGACGGCGTGCGTCGAGCAGCTCAGGCACGGGTCGAACGCGCGGATCAGCGCTTCGACGCGGTTGAGCATCCCGTCGTTGATCGACGTCCCTTTGACGTAGCGCCGGGCGACCTCGTAAACGCCGCGATCCATCGCCAGATTGTTGTGTCCGGTGGCGATGATCAGGTTGGCGTAGGTGATCAGGCCGTTCTCATCGATCTTGTAATGGTGCATCAGCGTGCCGCGCGGCGCTTCGCTGACGCCAACGCCCTCTTCGTTGTTGGGCGCGGCGAAGGCGCGCACGCGATCGCTGAGGATGTCCTCGTCGTGCAGCAGTTCCTCGGTCTTCTCCAGGCAGTAGATCATCTCGATCAGCCGGGCGTAGTGGTAGTGGAAACTGCTCTGATGATCGAGCTGGCGGAAGCGCTCCAGCTCCTCGTCGGCGCGCGGCGTGCCGCAGGCGGTGATGATGTTCAGGCGCGCCAGCGGCCCGACGCGGTACACCCCGTCCGGGTAGCCCATCGGCTTGTAATACGGCGATTTGAGGTACGAGAACGGCTCCACCGCCTCGCCGATGTACTCGTAGAAGACGTAGGGATCGAGCTGATCGGCGATGATGCGCCGGTTCTCATCGGCGAGGCGCAGTTTGCCGTGGTACAGCTCGAGCTTGCCATCCGCCGTGACCAGGCCCATGAATTTGGTCTTGAAGGTGCTGAACGTCGCGATCTCGTCCTCGAAACGGGCCAGCAGCACGCGGAACCAGACCAGCGTGCGCTCCAGGATCGCCAGCCCCTCCGGGATCATGGCCAGGATGGCCTCGCGCTTTTCCGCCGTCAGCGGTTCGCTGACGCCGCCGGGGACGACCCACGCCGGGTGGATGCGCTTGCCGCCCAGGATCTCGATGATCGTCTGCCCGATCTGGCGCAGGCGCACGCCGTCGCGGGCGATCTGCGGCTGTTCCGCCGCCACGCCGAACAGATTGCGTTTTGCCGGGTCGGCGTCCATGCCCAGCAGCAGATCGGGCGAGGACAGGTGGAAGAAGCTGAGCGCGTGCGACTGCAGGATCTGCGCCATGTTGAGAATGCGGCGCAGGTTGATCGCCGTCGGCGGGGTGCGCACCGCCAGCAGCCGATCGCACGCTTTGGCCGAGGCGATCAGGTGGCTGACCGGGCAGATGCCGCAGATGCGCGCCATCAGCGACGGCATTTCGTGGAACGGGCGGCCTTCGACGAACTTCTCGAAGCCGCGCACCTGGGTGACGTGGAAGTGCGCGTTCTCAACTTCGCCAGCGTCGTTGAGCCGGATCGTGATCCTGGAGTGGCCTTCGATGCGGGTCACGGGGTCGATGGTGATGGTTTGCGTCATGCCCGGTGTGCTCCTATGCTCCAAAGCGCGTCTTGCCGGTCAGATCGGGCTTGCGACCGGCCAGCAGTTCCGTCAGGACGTAAAAGATCGTGTCGCGGTGCGGCGGGCAGCCGGGCACGTAGACATCGACCGGCACGACCGAATGGACGGGCCGCACGATCGGCAGCAGGCGCGGCACGACGAGATCGGGCACGCCGGGGTTGATGAGATCCGGCTCCAGGTAAGCCCGGCGCAGCACCGGCTCGGCCCCGATCGTGTTGCGCAGCGCGGGCACGTTGCCGGTCACCGCGCAGTCGCCCAGCGAGATCAGCACGTCGGTATGCGCGCGGATATGCCGGATCTTCTCCAGATCCTCTTCGCTGCTGACCGCGCCTTCGACCAGGGTGATATCAACGTGTTCCGGGAAGGTCTTGCGATCGACCAGCGGGCTGTACACCAGTTCGATCTGCCCGGCCAGATCGAGCAGCCGCTCATCGATATCGAGAAACGACATATGGCAGCCGGAGCAGCCGTCCAGCCAGACCGTCGCCAGTTTTTTGCGCTCCACGCCGTCGCTCATCGTGTTTTCCCCTCGCGCATCTGCGCCAGATACGTCAGGAAGCTGTAGCGCTTGCTCATCTCACCGACGGATTTGCCTTTTTCGAACAGCGCCCCGGTTGGGCAGACCTGCACGCATTTGCCGCAGCTCGTGCACGTCTCCGAGGTGCCCCAGGGCTGGTTGAGGTCGGTGATCACTTTCGACTGGATGCCGCGCCCCATGACGTCCCAGGTGTGCGCGGCTTCGACCTCATCGCACACCCGCACGCAGCGCGTGCACAGCACGCAGCGGTTGTGATCGATGGCGAAACGGGGGTGCGAGGCGTCCACCTCGCGCTTCGGGTAGAAGTAAGGCAGGCGGATGTGCTCGATCCCCATCCGCACGGCCAGGTTTTGCAGTTCGCAGCGCCCGTTGACGACGCACACCGAGCAGACATGGTTGCCCTCGGCGAACAGCATCTCGACGATCATCCGTCGGTAGGCGCGCAGCCGCTCGGAGTCGGTGTAGACCTCCATGCCCTCGGCCACCATCGTCGTGCAGGCGGGCAGCAGTTTGGCGCTGCCTTTGACTTCGACCAGGCACAGCCGGCACGCGCCGATGCTGCTCAACCCTTCGACCTGGCACAGCGTGGGGATGGGGATGCGGTTCTCGCGGGCGATGGCGAGGATGCTCTCGTCATCGCGCCCGCTGACGTCCTGATCGTTGATCTTGAGCGTGACAACCTTGCTCATGCGGTCACCTTCGCTTTCAGAGCCGTGCACACGCCGGCAGGGCAGACTTTGTCAACGATGTGGGCGATGTACTCATCGCGGAAGTAACGCAGCGTGCTGATGACCGGGTTGGGCGCGCCCTGCCCCAGCCCGCACAGGCTGGTGTGCTTGACCATGTCGCACAGTTCTTCCAGCAGCGCCAGATCGTCCAGCGTCGCCTCGCCCTGCGTGATCTTCTCCAGCAGGTGGTGCATCTGCGCCGTGCCGACGCGGCACGGGATGCATTTGCCGCACGATTCGACCATGCAGAATTCGACGAAGAATTTGGCGACATCGACCATGCAGGCGCTTTCGTCCATGACGATCATCCCGCCCGATCCCATGAACGAGCCGTATTCGATCAGCGACTCGTAATCGACCGGGATATCGAGCAGCGGCTCCGGGATGCAGCCGCCGGACGGCCCGCCGGTCTGCACCGCTTTGATCCGCTTGCCCTCTGGCACGCCGCCGATGTCGTAGACGATCTCGCGCAGGGTGATGCCCATCGGCACCTCGATCAGCCCGCTGCGGATGACCGCGCCGGTGAGCGCGAAGACTTTCGTCCCTTTGCTGCGTTCGGTTCCCACGCGGGCGAAAGCCTCACCGCCGTCGCGCAGGATCGGCATGATGTTGGCATACGTTTCGACGTTGTTGATCAGCGTCGGGTAGCCCCACAGCCCATCCTCAGCCGGATACGGCGGGCGCGGGCGGGGCTGGCCGCGTTTGCCTTCGATCGACGCGATCAGAGCGGTCTCCTCGCCGCACACGAACGCGCCCGCGCCCAGCCGGACTTCCAGGCGGAAGCTGAAGCGCGTGCCGCAGATCCCCTGGCCGAGCAGCCCGTATTTCTCCGCCTGGCGGATGGCGTGGCGCAGCCGCTTGACGGCCAGGCCGTACTCTGCGCGCACGTAGATGTAGCCCGCGTCCGCGCCGACGGCGTAAGCGGCGATCAGCATCCCTTCGATCAACTGGTAGGGCGCGCCTTCCATGACGCTGCGATCCATGAACGCGCCGGGGTCGCCTTCGTCGCCATTGCAGATCACGTATTTGTGCGCGTTGACCGATTTGGCCACGGTGCGCCACTTCAACCCGGTCGGGTAGCCCGCGCCGCCGCGCCCGCGCAGCCCGCTGCGCGTCACTTCGTCGATGACCTCCGACGGGGTCATCTCGGTCAGCACGGTGATGAACGTCTGAAAGCCGCCGCGCGCGATGTAGGCCTCGATCGATTCCGGATCGACCTTGCCGTTGTGCTCCAGCACGACTTTGTGCTGACGGGCGAAGAACGGCATCGACATATCGACGCGCAGACGTTCGACCGGGCGGGTGTTCAGGCTGTTGATGATCGCGCTGGCGTCTTCCGGCGCGACCTTCTGGTACAGCACTTCCTGCGTGTCGCCATTCGGGGTGACGCTCTGCACGGTGACCAGCGGCCCCTGCGCGCACAGCCCCCGGCAGCCGCCGCCGGAGATCGCGCAGCGTTTTTGCAGGCCGCGCTGTTTGATCTCAGCTTCCAGGCTGGCCATGACCTGCTGGCTGTGCAGCGACTCGCAGCCCGTCTCCGAACAGACGAAAATCTGATGTTCGTAACCGGCTTTCGCCTGGCGTTCCTGTTCCGCTACCTGGAGCAGATCGTCCCCGTTCATCGCGTTTCCGCTCCGTTGTGCCATTTGCGCAGATGATCCAGGGCCTCAGCGGGCTGCAATTTCCCCGCCACTTCGCCGTCGAACACCGCCGCCGGGGCCAGACCGCAGGCCCCCAGGCAGCGCGCCACCATCAGCGAAACCCGCCGGTCTGGCGTGGTCTCGCCGCTGCGGATGCCCAGCTCGGCCTCCAGCGCGGCCAGAAGCTGCGGGCCGCCTTTGATGTAACAGGCCGTCCCCAGGCAGACGACGCAGGTGTGTTCTCCCTGCGGTTTGAGCGTGAACAGGTTGTAAAACGTCGCCACGCCGTAGACCTTGCTCAACGGCACGCCCAGGCTCTGGCCGACGTAGCGCAGGGTGATGTCATCCAGATAGCCGAAGGCATCCTGCGCGCTGTGCAGCGTTTCGATCAGCGCATCGGGGGAATAATCGTGCTTGCGCATGGTCGCCGTGACGATGCGCCAGCGTTTATCGTCGGAGGGCGGCGCTGCCGCTTTTGCTGGCATCCGTTTGCTCCTTTTTTCACAAATGCCCCACATCCCCCAGCATATCCCGTCTGCGCGCGCGGTCAATGTGGCGAATATCGCCAGTTTAAGGTTAGGAATGTCATGCCCGCTGCGCGCGCTTTTTCACTGTCGAAGCGGGCGGTTTTATGCCACGCTGATAGCGGTCGAAAGGATTGCCAGGTATGCGCCCACTGAACTACTGTTCTCCCGAAACCGCTGTGCAGGTCGTGCAGTCCGGCCAGCGGATCTTCCTGACGGGCAACTGCTCGGTGCCCACGGTGCTGGTCAAAGCGCTGGTGGAACGCGCCCATGAACTGCGCGATGTCGAGATCCTGCAGGTGCTGACGCTGGGCAGCAACGACTACGCCCGCCCGGAGATGGAAGGGCATCTGCGCGTCAACAGCATGTTCATCTCCGCCGATGTGCGCCAGGCGGTCAACGAAGGACGCGCGGACTTCACGCCGGTCTTTCTCTCCGAGATCGCAGGCCTGTACCGCACCCAGCTCCCGATCGATGTCGCCTTCATCCATGTCTCGCCGCCCGATGAGCACGGCTACTGCTCGTTCGGCGTCGAGGTCGGGGTGACCAAAGCGGCGGCGGAGGCGGCCCGGATCGTGATCGCGCAGATCAACCCGCACATGCCGCGCACACTGGGCGACAGCTTCATCCACGTCAGCCAGATCGATTACGCGGTCAAAGTCGATCTGCCGCTGCCGGAAGTGCCGCGCGCCCAGTCCAGCCCGACGCAGGAAGCGATCGCGCGCCACGTGGCCGGGCTGATCGAGGATGGCAGCACGCTGCAAACCGGCATCGGCGGCATTCCCGATGCCGTACTCAGCTACCTGACCGACCGCCGGCATCTGGGCGTGCATACCGAACTGTTTTCGGACGGCGTGGTCGATCTGGTGGAAGCCGGGGTGATCACCAACGCCGCCAAAACGCTGCACCCCGGCAAGATCATCGCCGGTTTCGTGCTGGGCACGCAGCGCCTGTACGACTTCATCAACGACAACCCGGTCGTCGAGCTGCACCCGACGGAGTACGTCAACGATCCGTTCCGCATTGCCCAGAACGACAAGATGGTGGCGATCAACTCGGCGCTGGAAGTCGATCTGACCGGGCAGGTCTGCGCGGACAGCATCGGCCATCAGTTCTACAGCGGCGTCGGCGGGCAGGTCGATTTCATCCGCGGCGCGGCGCGTTCGAAGGGGGGCAAGCCGATCATCGCGCTGGCCTCGACGGCCAAAAACGACAGCATCAGCCGCATCGTCTGGGAGTTGAAGCCGGGCGCGGGCGTGGTGACGACGCGCAACGATGTGCACTACGTCGTCACCGAATACGGCGTGGCTTACCTGCACGGCAAGACCGTGCGCGAGCGCGCCCGCGCGCTGATCGACATCGCCCATCCCAATTTCCGCGCTGAACTGGAGCAGAAGGCCTACGAGATGCGCTATCTGCCGCGCATCTACACGCTGGCGTGATCGGGATCTGCCCTGCCTGAGGGGGGATGGCGGGGGCGCGGCGGATGCGGCCCCAGATCCCGACAAATGCTACCGATCAGAGATTATACCTGTCACTAATCGATCCCGGCGGACGGGTGCATCATCGAAAGGAATGTGTCGCATGCCGCTGACTGCGCCCCCGCGGCGTCCGCCGGGCGGCATCGATTGAGATCTGTTGGGAGCACCAGGAGACTTTCATGGCGGCTGAAGTGATGACCCTGGACGGCAACGAGGCCGTCGCCCGGGTAGCGTACAAACTGAACGAAGTGATCGCCATTTATCCGATCACCCCGTCGTCGGCGATGGGGGAGTGGGCGGATGAATGGGCAGCCAATGATCAACCCAATCTGTGGGGCACAGTCCCGCGCGTGGTCGAAATGCAGAGCGAAGGCGGGGCCGCCGGGGCCGTTCACGGCGCGCTGCAGGCCGGCTCGCTGACGACCACGTTCACCGCATCGCAGGGCCTGCTGCTGATGATCCCGAATATGTACAAGATCGCGGGCGAGCTGACCGCCGCCGTCTTCCACGTTGCCGCCCGCGCGATCGCAGCCCAGGGTCTGTCGATCTTCGGCGATCACAGCGACGTCATGGCGACGCGGGCCACCGGCTGGGGCCTGCTCAGTTCGGCCTCGGTGCAGGAGGCGCAGGACTTCGCCGCCATCGCCCAGGCCGCCGCGCTGCGGGCGCGCATCCCGTTCATCCATTTCTTCGACGGCTTCCGTACCTCGCACGAAGTCGCCAAGATCGATCTGCTCAGCGATGACGACCTGCGCGCGCTGATCGACGACGAGCTGATCTTCGAACACCGCCGCCGCGCGCTCTCGCCCGATCATCCGTTCATCCGCGGTACGGCCCAGAACCCGGATGTCTACTTCCAGGGGCGCGAGACGGTCAACCCGTTCTACGCCGCCGCGCCCGTCATCGTGCAGGAGGCGATGGATCGCTTCGCCCGGATCACGGGCCGCCAGTACCAGATCTACGAATACCACGGCGCGCCCGATGCCGAGCGCGTCCTCGTCATTATGGGATCGGGCGCGGACGTGGCCCACGAGACGGTCGATTACCTGAACGCGCAGGGCGAAAAGATCGGCGTGCTCAAGGTGCGGCTGTTCCGTCCGTTCGATGCCAGCAAGTTCACCGCCGCGCTGCCCGCCTCGGTCAAACGCATCGCCGTGCTCGACCGCTGCAAAGAGCCGGGATCGGCGGGCGAGCCGCTCTACCTGGACACGATCGCCGCGCTGCACGAGACCTGGACGGGGGCGCTGCCGCTGGTCGTCGGCGGGCGCTACGGCCTGTCGTCGAAGGAATTCACGCCGGCCATGGTCAAGGCCGTGTTCGACAACCTGAACGCCGAGCAACCCAAAAATCACTTCACCGTCGGCATCATCGACGACGTCACGCATTCCAGCCTCGATTTCGACCCCGACTTCTCGATCGAACCGGACAGCGTGGTACGCGCCCTATTCTACGGGCTGGGGTCGGATGGCACGGTCGGCGCGAACAAGAACTCGATCAAGATCATCGGCGAGAACACCCCCAACTACGCGCAGGGGTACTTCGTCTACGACTCGAAGAAATCCGGCTCGATGACGGTCTCGCATCTGCGCTTCGGCCCCAACCCGATCCGCGCGCCGTACCTGATCACGCAAGCCAATTTCATCGCCTGCCATCAGCCGACGTTCCTCGAACGCTACGACATGCTGCGCGATGCCGTGCCCGGCGGCGTCTTCCTGCTCAACACGCCCTACGGCGTGGACGAGGTCTGGGATCGGCTGCCGCGCAAAGTGCAGGAGCAGATCATCGAGAAGAAGCTGCGCTTCTACATCATCGATGCCTACAAAGTCGCCAAAGCCAGCGGCATGGGCGGGCGCATCAACACGGTGATGCAGGTGTGCTTCTTCGCCATCTCCGGCGTGCTCCCGCGTGACGAGGCGATCGCCGCCATCAAGCACTCGATCGAGAAGACCTACGGGCGCAAGGGCGAGGCCGTCGTGGCCATGAACCTGAAAGCGGTCGATGACACGCTGGACAACCTGTTCGAAGTGCCCGTCCCGCAGGCGGTGACCAGCAGCCTGCCGATGATCAAACCCGTCCCGGACAGCGCGCCGCCGTTCGTGCGCGATGTGCTGGGCATGATGATCGCGCGTCAGGGCGATCTGATCCCGGTCAGCGCGCTGCCGGTCGATGGCACGTATCCATCGGGCACAGCGCAGTACGAGAAGCGCAACCTGGCGCAGGAGATCCCGGTCTGGGATCCGGACGTCTGCATCCAGTGCGGCAAATGCGCCATGGTCTGCCCGCACGCGGTCATCCGGATCAAAGCCTATGATCCGGCGGTGCTGGCCGATAAGCCGGAGACGTTCAAACACACCGCCGCCCGCGATACCGAGTGGGCCGGCATGCAGTACACGATCCAGGTCGCGCCGGAGGACTGCACCGGCTGCGGCATCTGCGTCGATGTCTGCCCGGCCAAGAACAAATCCGCCCTCAACCTGAAGGCCCTCAACATGCAGCCGCAGGCCCCGATCCGCGAGCAGGAGCGGCTCAACTGGGAATTCTTCCTCAACATCCCGGAGACCGACCGCAGCAAGATCAAGGTGACCAGCATCCGCCAGCAGCAGGCGCAGCAGCCGCTGTTCGAATTCTCCGGCGCCTGCGCGGGCTGTGGCGAGACGCCGTACATCAAGCTGATCACCCAGTTGTTCGGCGATCGCACGATCATCGCCAACGCCACCGGCTGCTCGTCGATCTACGGCGGCAACCTGCCGACCACGCCGTACACCTACAACGCCGAAGGGCGCGGCCCGGCCTGGTCGAACTCGCTGTTTGAGGACAACGCCGAATTCGGCTTCGGCATCCGCATCGCGCTCGATAAGCAGACGGAACAGGCGCGCGAGCTGCTGATGAAGCTGGCGGCGGATATCGACAGCGCGCTCGTCAGGGGGCTGCTGGAGGCCGATCAGCGCGATGAGGCCGGCATTTACGAACAGCGCAAGCGCGTCGCCGCGCTCAAACGCCGCCTCAACGATCTGGGCACGCCGGATGCGAAACGCCTGCTCGAACTGGCCGACGCGCTGGTCAAGCGCGACGTCTGGATCGTCGGCGGGGACGGCTGGGCCTACGATATCGGCTTCGGCGGCCTCGATCACGTGCTGGCCAGCGGGCGCAACGTCAACGTGCTGGTGCTCGATACCGAGGTCTACTCGAACACTGGCGGCCAGATGTCCAAATCGACGCCGCGCGCGGCGGTCGCCAAATTCGCCGCGGGCGGCAAACCCGCTGCGAAGAAGGATCTGGGCATGATCGCCATGAGCTACGGCAACGTCTACGTGGGCCGCGTCGCCATGGGCGCGCGCGATGAGCAGACGCTGCGCACCTTCATCGAGGCGGAAGCCTACGACGGGCCGTCGCTGATCATCGCCTACAGCCACTGCATCGCCCACGGCATCGACATGCGCACCGCGCTCAAGAATCACAAGGCGGCGGTTGAAACCGGCCAATGGCTGCTCTACCGCTACAACCCGGAGCGCGCCGAACACGGCGAAAACCCGCTCGTGCTCGACTCGCGCGCGCCGAAGATGCCGCTGCGCGAATACCTGAACATGGAGAACCGCTTCAAGATGCTCGAGCTGAGCAAGCCAGAGGTGGCGGCGGCGCTGTTCGAAGAGGCGCAGGGCGACGTGATGATGCGCTGGGCGCTGTACGAATACCTGGCGTCGCGCCCGTTCGGCAACGGCGGCATCAGCGGTGGCGGCGGTCACGCCTGATCGATGAGCCGGGGCGGCGGCACCGGCCCCGCCCCGGCATTCCAGTGCAGCACACATCCCAACCCGAAAAAGGAAGGTTGACATGGACTTGACGACGACATACATGGGGCTGCCGCTGCGTTCGCCGCTGGTGGCATCGGCCTCGCCGCTGTCGCAGACGGTGGAGAGCATGCTCAAACTGGAGGATGCAGGCGCGGGCGCGATCGTGATGTTCTCGCTGTTCGAGGAACAGTTCCGGCTGGAACAGCTCGCCCTGCACCACCACACCACCTACGGAACCGAAAGCTACGCCGAGGCGCTGTCCTATTTCCCGCAGCCGCAGGAATTCAAGGCCTCCTCGGTGACGTATCTGGAGCTGATCCGCAAGGCCAAAGAGCGCGTCGGCATCCCGATCATCGCCAGCCTGAACGGGACCACGCCGGGCAACTGGGCCCGGTTCGCCCGTGAGATCGAACAGGCCGGGGCGGACGGCCTGGAACTCAACCTGTACAGCATCCCCACCGATGTTCACCTGACCGGCGCGCAGGTGGAGGAGAACGACCTCGAGGTGGTGAGCATCGTGCGCAGCGCGGTGCGCATCCCGGTGGCGGTCAAGATCGGCCCGTATTTCAGCAGTGTGGCCAACATGGCCAAACGCTTCGCCGATGCCGGGGCCAACGCCCTGGTGCTCTTCAACCGGTTCTACCAGCCCGATATCGATCTGGAGACGCTGGAGGTGCGCCCGCACATCCTGCTGAGCACGCCGCAGGCCCAGCGCCTGCCGATGCGCTGGATCGCCATCCTGTACGGGCGCATCAACGTCGATTTCGCCGCCACGGGCGGCATCCACAGCGGGACGGATGCCGTCAAGATGCTGCTGGCCGGCGCCACGGTGACGATGATGGCCTCGGCCCTGCTGCGCGGCGGCATCGATCACCTGCGCACCGTCGAAAGCGAGCTGCGCGCCTGGATGGCCGAGCATGAATACGAGTCGGTCGCGCAGATGCGCGGCGCGCTCAGCCAGCGCAACGCCGAGGATCCGGAAGCCTACGAGCGCGCGCAGTACATGAAGGCGCTGACCTACTACCGCCCGGTGCAGAGCTGAGCGGGCGGCTGGATGACAGGGCGCGCCGATGAACCGCGCCCTGCCGTTTGGGCCTGATGATCGAATGTGACAATCATCACATGCATCACGGTCTATTGACATTGCAGCCGTCAGATCGAAAGACGCACAATCCAGAGTGAATGTGTTTGCAGGACATCAGGAGAAAGAATCATGGCTGTTGCTGTCACGCCTCCGAAGAAGCGTGAGTCTCAAACGAAAGTTGCCAAACGCTGGGTGTACCGCTTCGACGAAATCGATACCGTTCAGGAGATGCTGGGCGGCTCGTGGGATAAGGTGCGCGCGCTGCTGGGCGGCAAGGGCGCAGGGCTGGGCGATATGACGCGCGCCGGCGTCCCCGTCCCGCCCGGGCTGACGGTGACGACGGAAGCCTGCAACGCCTATCTGGCGGCGGGCGGCAAATTCCCGGAGGGGATGTTCGATCAGGTCAAAGAGGCCCTGGCGGAAGTCGAGAAGCAGGCGGGCAAGCGCTTCGGCGATCCGGAAAACCCGCTGCTCGTCTCGGTGCGGTCGGGCGCCAAGTTCTCCATGCCCGGCATGATGGACACCGTCCTCAACCTGGGCATGAACGACGCCATCGCCGAGAGCATGGTCAGACTGACCGGGGATGAGCGCTTCGTCTACGATGCCTACCGCCGCCTGGTGCAGATGTTCGGCTCGGTCGTCATGGGCATCGCCGATGAACCGTTCGAGGATTACCTGACCGAGGTCAAAAAAGAACGCGGCGTCAAATCCGACGTGGAGCTGAACGCCGACGACTGGAAGCGGGTCACGGCGGAATTCAAGCGGATCTACCGGCAGGAGACCGGGGACGACTTCCCGCAGGATCCGTACCGCCAGCTCGAACTGGCGATCGAGGCGGTGTTCAAGTCGTGGAACGGCAAGCGCGCGGTCGATTACCGCAACGCCGCCAACATCCCGCATGACCTGGGCACGGCCGTCAACGTGCAGACGATGGTCTTCGGCAACATGGGCGGCCAGTCGGGCACGGGCGTGGCCTTCACGCGCAACCCGTCCACGGGCGAACGCAAGCTCTTCGGCGACTATCTGATGAACGCGCAGGGCGAGGACGTGGTCGCCGGCATCCGCACGCCGATGCCGATCGCGCAACTGGAGAAGGAAAACCCGGAGATCTACGCCCAGTTCGTCGAGATCGCCAGCAAGCTGGAGAAGCACTACCGCAACATGCAGGACGTCGAGTTCACGATCGAACGCGGCAAACTGTGGATGCTCCAGACGCGCGACGGCAAGCGCACGGCGCGCGCCGCCGTCCGCATCGCGGTGGAGATGGCGGAAGAGGGCCTGATCACCCGTGAGGAAGCGGTGCTGCGCGTCAGCCCGCAGAACGTCATCCAACTGCTGCACCCGCAGTTCGACGAGAACGCCAAAGCCGCTGCCAAGAAGGCCGGGCGCATGATCGCCACCGGCGTCAACGCCTCGCCGGGCGCGGCGGTCGGCATCGCCGCCTTTGACGCCGATATCGCCGAGAAGTGGGGCAAGGCCAAGCGCTCCGTGATCATGGTGCGCCCGGAGACCAAGCCCGACGACGTCCACGGCATGCTCGCTTCCAAAGGCATCCTGACCAGCCGCGGCGGCGCGACCAGCCACGCGGCGGTGGTCGCCCGGCAGTTCGGCGTGCCGTGCGTCAGCGGCGCGGAAGCGCTCGAAATCGACGTGCGCAACCGCCGGCTCACGGTGGGCAGTGTCGTCATCCATGAAGGCGAGACGATCTCGATTGACGGCTCGACCGGTGAGGTCTTCGTCGGCGAGATCGAGCGCATCGAACCGGATTTCAACCGCGAAACCTACCTGCGCAAACTGCTCGGCTGGGCGGATGAGTTCCGCAAGCTGGGCGTGTACGCCAACGCCGACTACCCGGTGGATGCGCGGCGCGCCCGCGACTACGGCGCGCACGGCATCGGCCTGTGCCGCACCGAGCACATGTTCTTCCAGGAAGAGCGCCTGCCGATCGTCCAGGCGATGATCCTCTCCGAGCCGGGCAGCGAGGAAGAGGCCGAACACCTGGCCAAACTCGAAGTCTTCCAGCACGACGACTTCTACGGCATCCTCAAGGCGATGGAAGGCTACCCGGTCATCATCCGCCTGCTCGACCCGCCGCTGCATGAATTCATGCCCGATCACGAACAGCTCGCGCTGCGCGCCGCCGGTCTGCGCATCGTCGGCGATCGCCCGAACGAACTGGCCCGCGTCGAGCAGTTGATGAGCGCGGTCGAGGGCCTGCGCGAGTTCAACCCGATGCTCGGCCTGCGCGGCGTGCGCCTGGGCATCGTCCGCCCGGCGATCAACGCGATGCAGGTGCGCGCCCTGTTCGAGGCGGCCTGCCAGCTCACCCAGGAAGGCGTGGAAGTCCACCCGGAGATCATGGTCGCGGTGACTTCCGACGCCAATGAAGTCAAATTCATGCGCGAGCTGATCGAGAAGATCGCCGCCGAGGTGATGGGCAAGTACGGCGTCACGGTCGATTACAAGATCGGCACGATGATCGAGCTGCCGCGCGCGGCGCTGACCGCCGATGAGATGGCGCAGTACTCCGAGTTCTTCTCGTTCGGTACCAACGACCTGACCCAGACGACGTTCGGCATCAGCCGCGACGACGCCGAGGGCAAGTTCCTGCTCCATTACGTCGAACACGGTGTGCTGCCGGAGAATCCGTTCCAGGTGCTCGATCCCAAAGGCGTGGGCGCGCTGATCGAGATCGCGGTGCAGAAGGGGCGCGGCGTCCGGCCCGATCTGGAAGTCGGCATCTGCGGCGAACACGGCGGCGAGCCGAAGAGCATCCACTTCTGCCACAAAGCCGGCCTGAACTACGTGAGCTGCTCGCCGTTCCGCGTGCCGGTGGCGCGTCTGGCGGCGGCCCACGCCGCGCTGGGCGGCAAGCCGTAAAGCCGGCTCCATTCCGCTTCACGTCGCATCCGGGGACTGGGCGATCGCCCGGTCCCCGTTCGCTTCAATGACGCCGGGGAGTGCGCGCGCCAGCGCCGCGCTCAGCAGGTCTTCAGTGCCTGCTCAGCGACTCCTCATCCAGCGCCCTTGACCGCCTCTTTCAATCCTCATATGATGAGCATGTCGATTGATTAGACCTTCGAATGATTTGGAGTGCGATGGATCCGCTGCGTATACACCCGGCGACATATGAGATCGCCATGCAGACGATGGCGATCATCCCGTATGTCATGCGGGTCATGGCGGCGGCGATCCGCGCCTCCGAACATGCCGCGGCCTACTCGCACGTGGCCGTGCTCGGCATGTTGACAGCGCGCCCGTACACCCTCAGCGAGCTGGCGGAGCGCAACTCCGTCAGCGCGCCGACGATGTCCAGCACCGTCAACACGCTGGAAGAGCGCGGCTGGGTGCAGCGGCAGCGCGATCAGGCCGACCGGCGCGTGGTCTGGATCGCGATCACGCCGGACGGCCTGCGCGCCGTGGACGAGATCAATCGACAGGTCGCCCAGCGGATCGCGCATCTGCTCACCAGCCTCGATCACGAGCAGCAGCAGAGCGTCGTCTCCGGGTTGAAGGCGCTGCGCGAAGCGTTCGCCGCCGGCCTGGAGGCCGATCCGGAGCTGCACGGGCAGTGAGGCCGCACACGCACTAATCGTTCAGACAGGGATGGGTTGTTACGCAGTCCGAGGATGCGGGGAGGATAGGTTCATGCCAGGTTCCAACCGGGAAATTGTCGCCGAGGGATTGGTCAAGCGCTACGGGGAATTCACCGCGGTCAACGGGATTTCGTTCCACGTCAAAGCGGGCGAGATCTACGGCTTCCTCGGCCCGAACGGGTCGGGCAAGAGTACGACGGTCGCCATGCTGACCACGCTGGCCCTGCCCGGCGAAGGCCGCGCCAGCGTCGGCGGGTTCGATGTCGTCACGCAGGCGGCTGAGGTGCGCCGCGTCGCCGGGGTGGCGCTGCAGGATATCGGCCTCGATCCGCTGATGAAATCGATGGAACTGCTCACCATTCAGGGGCAGTTGTTCGGTCAAACGCGCAAGGAGGCGCAGGCGCGCGCCCATGAGCTGCTGACGCTGGTCAAGCTGGACGATCCGGATCTGATGAAGCGCCCGGTGGGCAAGTATTCCGGCGGAACGCGCCGCCGCCTCGATCTGGCGCTGGCGCTGGTGCACCACCCGGATGTGCTCTTCCTCGACGAGCCGACCACCGGCCTCGACCCGGCCAGCCGCCGCGAAGTGTGGGCGGAAGTGCGCCGTCTGAACCGCGAGTACGGCATGACGATCTTCCTGACCACCCAGTATCTGGAAGAGGCCGACGAACTGGCCGATCGGATCGCCATCATCAATCGGGGCCGGATCGTCGTCGAAGGCCAGCCGGAGGAACTCAAGGCCGGACTGGGCGCGGAGTCGATCAACGTGACCTTCCGCGAGGCGGAGCAGACCGAAAGCGCGCGGGAGGCGGTGGCCGATCTGTTCGACCGCGTCCAGATCGACCGCAAGACGGTGCGCCTGTATCGCAATAAGGCCGCCGAGGTCGTGCCCGCCGTCGTCAACCGGCTGAACGAGCACGGTCTGGATCCGGTCGCGTTGACGCTGACGCAGCCGACGCTCGACGATGTTTTCCTGCAGGTCACCGGGCAGGCGTATGAAGAAGCGCCCGCCGCCGAGACCGCCGCCCCGGCCCCCGCCTCACGCGGGCGCGGCCGCCGCTAAGCTCTGTTTTATCGATACGACCGGATACGCTGAAGGAGACGACCCCATCATGACGACGATGAGCGCGCCGCGCGGCGCGGTTCTGACCCACGAAAGCAGCCGCAGCGAACGCCAGATGCCCTTCCTGCATCAGGTGACGATGCTGGCCTGGCGCACGCTGTCCACCAATCTCCGTGTGCCGGCCTCGGTGCTGCCCGGCATCATCATCTCGGTCTTTTTCCTGTTCATCTACAACGCCACGCTGGGCGGGGCGGCGCAGTTCTTCCTGCGCGGCGAAAGCTACCTCGGTTTCATCCTGCCGCTGTCGATCATCAGTTCGGCGTTGAGCGGGGCCAGCATCGCCGGGCAGAGCATCGTCCGCGATATCGAGCGCGGCTACTTCGACAAGCTCATGCTGACGCCGGTCAGCCGGTCGGCGCTGGTGCTCGGCCCGATGATCGCGGGCGGCGTGCTGCTCAGCGCCCAGACGCTCATCGTCATGACGCTGGCGCTGCTGATGGGCCTCCAGCCGGCGACCGGCCTGCCCGGCGTGCTGGCGGTGCTCGGCTTCGCGGCGCTGCTCGGCGTCGGCTTCAGCGGCTTCACCGTCGGCATCGCGCTGCGCACGGGCAATGGCGCGGCCACGCAGGGCAGCAGCTTCCTCTTCTTCCCGATGTCGTTCCTGACGGCCACCTTCGTGCCCATCGAACTGCTCTCCGGTTGGCTGCGCACCGCCGCCGAGTGGAACCCGATCACCTATATCCTCGAGGCGATGCGCGGCATCCTCAACACCGGCTGGGAAGGCGACCTCATCATCCGCGGGCTGGCGTCGTGCCTGGCGCTGGGCGGGGTGCTCTTCCTGTGGGCGATGCTGAGCCTGCGCGCGCGCACCCGCCGCAAGTGACCGCGCCCAGAGCGCCGCTGCCATAAAACGCCGCGCCCTCATCCCGTTCGTTGTGTTGTGTTCGAGCGGGATGAGGGCGCTTTGATCGGGCGCAGCCGGGGGACGGACGGCGCTCAGGCCGTCTCTTCCAGCGGCACGGTGGTGAAGGTCAGGCTCTCGCCATCCGCGCCGACATCGACGACGACATGATCGCCTTCGCGCACGCGCCCTTCGAGCAGGGCCAGCGCCAGCGGATCTTGCAGGTCGCGCTGAATGGCGCGCTTGAGCGGGCGGGCGCCGAACACCGGATCCCAGCCGCGCTGGGCCAGGTAGTGCCGGGCGTCGGCGGTCAGTTCGAGGGTCACGCGGCGCTCGGCCAGCAGGCTTTGCAGCCGCCGGAGCTGGATATCGACGATGCGCGCCAGATTGTCCGCCGTCAGGCTGTGGAAGATGATGATATCATCCAGCCGGTTGAGGAATTCCGGGCGCAGGTAGTTGTCCAGTTCGGCCATGAGCGCGCTGCGCAGCGTCCGCACATCGGCGGACGGCCCCAGCTCTTTGATCAGCGCGCTGCCGATGTTGCTGGTCATGATGATGACGGTGTTGGTGAAATCGACCGTGTGCCCCTGGCCATCGGTCAGGCGGCCATCATCGAAGACCTGCAGGAACGTGTTGAAGACATCGAGATGCGCTTTCTCGATCTCGTCGAGCAGCACGACGCAGTACGGGCGGCGGCGCACAGCTTCGGTGAGCTGGCCGCCTTCATCGTAGCCGACGTAGCCGGGCGGCGCGCCGATCAGCCGGGCGACGGTGTGCTTCTCGCTGAATTCCGACATGTCCAGGCGCACCATCGCGTTCTCGTCGTCGAAGAGGAATTCGGCCAGCGCTTTGGCCGTCTCGGTCTTGCCGACGCCGGTCGGCCCCAGGAAGAGGAAGACGCCGATCGGGCGGTTGGGATCCTGCAGACCCGCGCGCGAGCGCCGCACCGCCGCCGAAACCGCCTTGAGCGCATCATCCTGCCCGACCACGCGCTCGGCCAGGCGCTGCTCCATGCGCAGCAGCTTCTCGATTTCGCCTTCCATCAGGCGCGCCACCGGGATGCCCGTCCACTTGCTGACGACCTCGGCCACGCTGTCGGCATCGACTTCCTCGCGCAGCATCGTGCCGCCGTCGGCGCGCATCTGGTTGAGCGCGGCCTCGGCCTGGGCGAGCTGAGCCTCCAGTTCGCGCAGCGTGCCGTAACGCAGACGCGCGGCATTTTCCAGGTCGGCGCGGCGTTCGGCCTGCTCAAGCTGGAGTTTGGTCTCGTCGATGCGCGCTTTGGCCTCGCGGATGGCGGTGATCGCGTTCTTCTCCGCCTGCCAGCGGGCCGTCAGCGCGGTGGCCTGCTCGCGCAGATTGGCCAGTTCGTTCTCCAGATCGGCCAGCCGCTCCTGCGAGGCGCGGTCGCGCTCTTTCTTGAGCGCCTCGCGCTCGATCTCAAGCTGCATGATCTGGCGTTCGACGCTGTCCAACTGCGACGGTTTGCTGTCGATCTCCATCTTGAGCCGGGCGGCCGCTTCGTCGATCAGGTCGATCGCCTTGTCGGGAAGCTGGCGATCGGGCAGATAGCGGTGGCTGAGCGTGGCCGCCGCGATCACCGCGGCATCCTGGATGCGCACGCCGTGATGGATCTCGTAACGTTCCTTCAGGCCGCGCAGGATCGAGATCGTGTCTTCCACCGACGGTTCATCGACGAACACGGGCTGGAAGCGCCGTTCGAGCGCGGCATCTTTCTCGATGTACTTGCGGTATTCGTTGAGCGTGGTCGCGCCGATGGCGTGCAGTTCGCCGCGCGCCAGCATCGGCTTGAGCATGTTGGCGGCGTCGATCGCGCCTTCGGCTGCGCCCGCGCCGACGATCGTGTGCAGCTCATCCAGAAACAGGATGATCCGCCCATCGCTGTCGCTCACTTCCTTGAGCACCGCCTTGAGCCGTTCCTCGAATTCGCCGCGGAATTTGGCCCCGGCCAGCAGCGCGCCCATGTCCAGCGCCACGATCTGCTTATCGCGCAGGCTCTCCGGCACGTCGCCGTTGACGATGCGCTGCGCCAGCCCTTCGACGATCGCGGTCTTGCCGACGCCGGCCTCGCCGATCAGCACCGGGTTGTTCTTGGTGCGCCGGCTGAGCACCTGGATGACGCGGCGGATCTCATCCTCGCGCCCGATCACCGGGTCGAGCGCGCCGCGCCGGGCCAGCGCGGTCAGATCGCGCCCGTACTTCTCCAGGCTCTTGTACGTCCCCTCCGGATCCTGCGAGGTGATGCGCTGGCCGCCGCGGATGGCCGTCAGCGCCTGCAGGATCGAGTCGCGGGTGATGCCGTGCCGGGCGAGGAAATCGCCCATCGCCTGGTCGTCCGTCAGCCCGATCAGGATATGCTCGGTGCTGACGTATTCATCCGTCATCGCCTCGGCTTCCTGCTCGGCGCGCGTCAGCACATCGACCGTCTGACGGCTGAGGCCCGCCTTGAGGTTGCCGCCGTAAGCGCGCGGGCGGGCTTTCAACTGCGTCTCCAGTTCGGCCAGCAGCGCCGCCGGGCGCGCGCCGATCTTGGCGGCGACTTCCGGCGCGACGCCTTCCTTCTGCCCCAGCAGCGCGGTCAGCAGGTGCAGCGGTTCGATCGCCGGGTGGCCGTATTCGTTGGCCAGCGACTGCGCCCTGAGAATCGCTTCCTGTGCTTTGTTGGTGTATTTGTTCAAATCGAAGGCCATTGTGCCCCCTCCGGGATATGCTGTCTACAGCATAGCGAGGGGACATAAGAAGGATGTAAACGCTGCATCAGCGTCGCGTCGGCGGTGGGGCTGCGCCCGCGCAGATGAAGAGGGCGAGCCGGCGGCCCGCCCTCGAATGTGCGGCGGATTTCACTCGTCTTCCGGCGGGATGCTGTAGACCAGCCCCAGCGCCGGGAAATGGTCGAGCAGAAGCTGGCGGATCTCGCCCGGTTCGGCGTGCCGACCGAGCTGCTTCTTCGAGAACAGGAGCGTCCCGTTGACTTCAAATTCGTACACGCCGCCTTTGCCGGGGATCAACTTGAAACTGGCGACGTGCATCTCGATCCCTTTGTCGTTGAGCAGTTCGTCCGTCAACCTGACGGCGCGCGGGGTATAGTTTCAGGCCGCGCAGTAAGTCAGGGACAGGTTGAGCGTGCGCTGAGCGTACACCGGATATCCTTTCAACTGGTATTACAGAGGCGATAACCTGCTATAAACGAAAATCATACCACTTTGCAAGATAAATCTTACAATATCTGAAGACTCGTCTGTTGACATTTCTAACCGATATCTATCACAATGACAGTGTAGCATTTCTCTCTGTATTGAACAGGATGTATGCGGTGCGATCATGAACCAGGCCATGGGAATTCTACGCGAATACCTGGAACTTCGTCACCGTGGGATTTCGGCGTCGCAGGCGGTCGATTTTCTGCGACCGAAAGTGGAGACGCTGAACGGTTCCGAACGCGCCGAACTGGTGCGCGAGATCCGGGAATTTGAAGAACAGCGTTCCGGCGCGGGCACGGCCACGCCCAAACCCGCCCGCGGCGCGACGACCTTCCTGAACCCGGAAGCGGTTGCGGCGATGACGAATGTCCAGGCCACGGCGCCGGCGGCGGGGCGCATCAAACCGCTGCGGACAGCGTCGGCCTCACCGTCGCCGACGGATACCAACCCGGCCCCGATGTTTGCGCCGAACAGCGCGCCAGCGCCGGCGACGGTCGCCTGCCCCAACTGCGGCAGACGCAACCGCGATGGCGAGCTGTTCTGCCTCGCCTGCGGTTACGTGCTGCGTCAGGATGGCAGTGCGTTCGATACCGTGCGGCTCAGCGATCCGAATGCGCCGGCGGGCGATTATTTCCCCCCCAACGGCACGATCATGCTGGTGCAGCGCGGCAGCAACTTACAGTTCAAGATCCGCCCGGCCGATGTGGCGCATGATATCGTCATCGGGCGCGCCGATCACACAGTTGCCCCGGATATCGATCTCTCGGCGGCGGTGGGGGATAAGCTCAGTATCTCGCGGATGCACCTGAGCATCCGCCACAACAAGATCACCAACACGATCGCTGCGACGGACATGGGCAGCGCCAACGGCTCGTACATCAATGGGCAGCGCCTCTACCCGCAGGAGATCCGCACGCTGCGCCACGGTGACGAACTGCGGCTGGGCAATCTGGTCTTCAACATCTACTTCATCCAGTGATCCTTCCCGATCGGCATACGGGCTGAACGCAGCGGCGTCTGGCGGTCACCACCAGACGTCGCTGCGTTTGCGTTCCGCGTAGCTTTCCCCGCCGAGCGGGCGCCAGTACTTGCGCCGCATCAGGTCGGGCGCGCGGCCTCGGAAGCGCTCCAGCCGCCGTCGGGGGTAGCCCGCCCGCCTCCCCTCGGCATCGATCACGGGATCGATGCGACGGTAGCGGCGGATGTGCAGCAGCGCCCGCAGCACGGCGATCCAGCGGGCCGGGTTGAGGCAGTAGCGCAGCGAAGCGACGGCCTCGCTCAGCGCGCGCAAATGCATCAGCGGCTCGATCTCCTGGCGCAGCAGCAGCGCGGTGTTGTACTCGGTCTCGATGTCGTATGTATAGGCCAGGCGGCGCTGAAGGTCGCGCACGCAGGCGATCACAGCGCGATCGGCGGCGGGCACATCGCGATCGCGCGTCCAGGCGTGCCAGCGCCATACCTCCAGCATCCGCGCCAGTTCAGCATCGGTCAGCTCGTAAGCGTCAAGCCGGTTGTACCGCACGAACTCGACCAGGTCAGCGCGGACTTCTTCTGAAGGACGTGACATCGCTCAACCGCCTGTGAACTCCTCCACCCCGACGAAATAGGCTCCGACGCTCTCTCCCGCGCGTCCGAGGATGCGCACCCGCCAGGTTCCGCTCTGGTTCAGGGTGCAGATGTAGACGATGTTGTTATCGCCCTGGATGATCTGATCGCGCGTGCACGATCCGCGTCCGTCCGATCCGTCGGGCCGCAGGATAGCAACGTTGCGGCTGACCCGGTCGGCCCCCAGCGAGAGAAACTGCACATAAACGGCCACTTCCTGGCCCGCCGTGCCCGCGAACGTGTACTCGTGCACGTAGCCGTCATCGAGCACGTCGGCATCGCGGACGAGCGCCGGCTCGCTCTGGGCCGCCGGCAGCACATAAGCAGCATTTTCCACGGCGGACAGCGGCACGCCCTGCCATTCCATGACCGGTGTCGGCCCGCCGGTGGCGCGCGCGATCGTCCCGAAGACGCCGGAGACGATGCCGATCAGGTTGAGCGTCAGCAGCCCGACCGACAGGCCGAGCAGGATGAAGCCCAGACAGCCGACCGCGCGCCACGGCGAAGCGGGTTTGTGCGCGCGACGCGGGCGTTTCTCAGTCACCAGCGGGTTAGCCTCCGGCTTGAGCATCTGCTGCAGCAGTTCGCCGGTGGCGAAGGCGGCGATGCGCTCTTCCCGTTCGCGCCGCAGGGCTTCCGGCGGCACTGCGCCCTCGATCCTGAGCAGCAGCCGGTTGGCTTCTCCGTGGAACGGATCGAGCGCCAGGGCCTTGCGCAGACACTTGATGGCCGCCTCGTCGGTATCGCAGGCCCGGGCCGCCAGCGCCCAGGCATCGGCGGAGGGCTGCGACGTCAGGATCGGGGTCAGCAGTTGGCGTGCCCGGGCTTTGTCTCCGGCTTTGAGGGCCTCCCGGATCGGCTGCAGGTCGATCGTCATCGGTGTGTCCTCTGTAGGCACAAACTTTTGTGCTATGTCGATTTTAAATTAAATCAAAAGTGTTTGGCAATAAGCTCTGGTGATTTTGCCTGAATCGTCGCTCCACTTTTGTCCGGCAGCCCGATCTATAAAAACACCTCCGCCCGGCGTATGACCGGACGGAGGGCGCGCTGCAACAGGTTGACTGACGGAGCTGGCCTAGCGCACCAGGCCGTGTTTGCTGTTGGTGACCGCGCCGTCGTTGGCCTGGGCGACCAGCCGGGCGTATTTGGCCATCACCCCGTTGTGATAATGCGGCGTCGGCGGCGTCCACGCGGCGCGCCGGGCGGCCAGTTCATCCTCGCTCAATTCGACGTTCAGCGCCCGCGCCTCGATATCGACGGTGATGATGTCGCCTTCGCGCAGCAGGCCGATCGGCCCGCCGACCGCCGCTTCCGGCGCGACGTGCCCGATCATCAGGCCGCGCGTCGCCCCGCTGAAGCGCCCGTCGGTGATCAGCATGACATCGCCGCCCAGCCCCTGGCCGACCAGCGCCGCCGTCACCTGGAGCATCTCCTGCATCCCCGGCCCGCCGACCGGCCCCTCGTGGCGGATGACAACGACGTCGCCCGCTTTGATCTGCCCGTGCTTGACCGCGTCGAACGCGGCGATCTCGCTTTCGAAGACGCGCGCCGGCCCGCGGAACGTCCGCGGTTCCGTCCCCTTGAGCTTGACGACGCCGCCATCCGGGGCGAGGTTGCCCTTGAGGATGTGCAGGCCGCCGTTGGTGTTGATCGGGTTGTTCAGCGGGCGCACGACCTCCTGCCCCGGCGTCTCGCGCGCGCTGGCCGCCTCGTGCGCCAGCGTCGTGCCTTTGCACGTCAGCGCGTTCCCATCGATGTAACCGCCTTCGAGCAGGCGCTGCGCCAGCAGCCGGTTGCCACCTGCCTTGTGCATATCGACGGCCACGAAGCGCCCGGTCGGCTTGAGGTCGCACAGCAGCGGCGTGCGCTTGCTGATCGCCTCGATGTCATCGATGGTGAAGTCGATCCCGGCCTCGCGGGCGAACGCCAGCGTGTGCAGCACGGCATTGGTCGAACCGCCGGACGCCGCCACAGCCGCGATCGCGTTCTCCAGCGCGGTGCGCGTGATCAGCTTCGACGGGCGCAGATCATCCCGCACCATCTGCATGATCAGCGCGCCGACATCGACGGAAGCGCTGTCTTTGGCTGCATCCATGGCCGGGATGTCGGCGTAACCCATCGGGCAGATGCCGAGGAATTCCGCCGCCATGCCCATCGTGTTGGCGGTGAACTGGCCGCCGCACGCGCCGGGGCCGGGGCAGGCGACGCTTTCGATCTCGTGCAGTTCATCCAGCGTGATCTTGCCGGCGGTGTACGCGCCGATGGCCTCGAAAACTTCCTGCACCGTGATCTCTTTGCCTTTGTAGACGCCCGCCGCGATCGAACCGCCGTAGAGCATGACGCCGGGGATATCCATCCGGATCAGCGCCATGATCGTGCCGGGCATGGTCTTGTCGCAGGCGGCCAGGGCGATGATGCCGTCGAAGAAATTGCCCCGCGCCACCAGCTCGATCGAGTCGGCGATCACCTCGCGGCTGATCAGCGAGGTCTTCATGCCTTCCGTGCCCATCGTGATGCCGTCGCTGATGCTGACGGTGTTGAATTCCAGCGGCGTGCCGCCCGCCCGGCGGATGCCTTCCTTCAGTTTGGCGGAAAGGCGGCGCAGGTGGAAATTGCACGGGCCGATCTCCGTCCATGTGTTGGCGATGCCGATCAGCGGTTTGGCCAGGTCGTCATCGGTCAGGCCGATGGCCTTGAGCATGGCGCGCGCCGCAGCGCGATCGGTGCCTTCCAGCAGCGTCCGGCTGCGCAGTGCGCGATCGACCGCATCGCGGATTTCAGGTGAGTCGCTCATCTTGGTTTCTCCGTAGGGACAGCGAAAAGCGCGTTTTAAAAATCGATTCAACAGCGGAGATTGTACCGCGAACGCGGCCCGAACCGATCAGGGTCGGGGCGGGGCGGCGAAAATGGCGCGGACGGGGAGTGTGAAACCGGGGAGCACCGCGCCGCCATCCAGCGTGTCCTCCAGGCCGAGCAGGCGCGCCGGCGCGCCGGGGGTGTAGACTTCCACAGTGCGCAGGGCCGGGCGGATGATCCACACAGTCGTGCCGGCCAGCAGATAACCGGTCACTTTGATCGTCAGCAGTTGGGCGGAGGTCATCGACGGGGGATGATCGACCTCGACGGCCAGATCGGGGGCGACCGGGTGATATCCTTCCGCCGCCAGTTCGGGGGAACGGGCGAACGAGATGAAAGCGACGTCGGGGGCATAGCGGTTCCCGCTGACCTGATACCCGCCCGCTTCACCGGTCAGATGCCCGATCGGATTCTGCTTGAGATACAGATAGATCTCTCCAGCAATAATCTGGCTGATTTTGGATGCGTAAGCGTTGGACGGCATTTCGTAGATCTCCCCGTCGATCCACTGGAGGATGCGGTCGGCATTTTCCGGGCGGCGGGCGAAAGCGTCGAACTGCTCCGCCGTCATGCGCGGGACGGCCAGCCGCGTCGGCGCATGGGCGTCGTCCAGGACGGCATCGCCGTCGTTCAGCATTTCCGTGGGATCGTTCAGCCGTTCAACCATCGTCCTGTGCTCCTGCCTTTGTGGCGATCATATCATGACTTGATCGATTTTCGTCGGATCGGGACGATCACGGAGCGCGACCGATTGCGCCGCGGGGTCATTGACGCCCGTGCCCGCTCATGATAACATGCACGGGTAATACGATACGCATCCAGAGCGAGGGAGAGACACGGCTCGATGATCTCGCGGCAGCCCCCGAAGCGTCGGGAAGGTGCCAAGTCCGCCCATCTGCGCAGGCCGGTGGGAAGATGCGCGCGATTTGAACAGTGAGGATCGATGCGCGCGCCTCTCCCCGGTCGGAGAGGCGCGTTTATTTTTCGCCCGCGCCGTGCCCGTGAACGATCGTAGGGGCGCAGCGAGCTGCGCCCGTGAATGATCCTCCAAAAACACAAACCCATGAACGT